>CAYRSS010000007.1:31557-121963 GCA_964426945.1 uncultured Phycisphaeraceae bacterium | reverse complement strand
CCTCGGTCACCACGCCGGCGATGATCAACTGCCGTCGACCGGTCGCCTTCACGGCCCGCACGAAGTCTTCGTTGTCCCAGGCGTTGATGTTGCCGGGCCGGGCGATGTAGGGCGCCGCGGGGAACAGTTCCTTCAGCTCGGGCATCAGCGGCCCGTTCGGGCCATCCTCGAAGCTGGTCGTCAGGATCGTCGGCAGCTTGAAGTACTTCGCCAGGTCACCCAGGGCGAGTACGTTGTTCTTGAAATCGTCGGGCGAAAAGTCGCCCACGATGTTGCACAGGCCCGACTGGTGGTCGACCAGCAGGACCGCGGCCTCCGCCTTGTCCAGCCGACGATACTTGTATGACGCGGCCATGGGCTGCTCCCCCGGACCGCCGCGATCCGCCTGAAGCGGGCGCGCGGCCCTACACGTTCAACGACCACTCCGTGATCCCGACGATGTAGTGCAGGTTGAGCGACCAGCGCAGCACCATCTTGATCGGAATCAGCAGCATCCACAAAAACAGGCTCACCATCACCGAGTAACGGATGAAACCCATTTGAATGTACAGCTTGCGGAAGAACAGCGCCCGCAACACCACCGGCCCGAGCACGAAGAACGCGCCCAGCAGGATGATCCCCGGCGCCTCGCGCACGAGGTAGTGCGGGATCGGACCGATGTCCGCCGTCGGGATCGGGCGGCCCATCAGGCCCACCCAGAACAAGTCGTGGAACTCGACGTTCAAGAGCGCCGCGGGACGGTGCATGTCCCAGAATTCGTAGGGACCGAAGAAGTTCCAGTTCGGCCCGCGGAGGAACGTGCCGAAGATGATGAGCACAACCCAGAGGATCACGAAGCCCACCATAAACATCGAGATCGCAAACGGCCGCTGCTTGAAGGTGTAGTACCCGTTGCCGCGCGGGTTGCGGTCGATGTACGGGATGGCGATCAGTCCGACGACGATCAGACCCGGCAGCAGCACGCCCGCCAGCCACGGGTCGAAGTACACCAGCAGTTCCTGCAGGCCGAGGAAGTACCACGGAGCTTTGGCGGGGTTGGGCGCGACGTTCGGATCCGCCGGCTGCTCAAGCGGGGCGGGCAGCAGAATGGCCCACACCACCAGCACGCCCGTCAGCAGCACGAGGCAGATGAACTCGCTGTACACCAGGTCGGGCCACACGAGCACCTTGTCATCCGCCCCGGCTTCGATCAGCGGCCGACCGTTCTCGATGTTGCCGTCGTTGACCGCCGCCTGGCGGAACGCAAGCCACAGCAGGAACCCCAGGATGAACAGCATCATCACGATCGGGACGTTGTCCGCCTTCTTCACGATCAGGAAGAAGTTCGGATCCAGGCAGCTCGCGCCGAAGAAGATGGTGAACAGCACGCCGAAGCCCAGGGCCACGCGGGGCTGCGTCAGCGCGCGATAACCAGCCAGGAAGACGATCAGCGCCAGCACAGACAGGATCAGGAACCAGTGCGGCTGGCAGATGGCGTTGATCGCCTCTTTGACGCCGTCCATCATCGATCCCGATGCAGCAAGCAAAAGTGGCATGACCGTTTCCGTATCCTCTTGCCCCAACCCGGGCCCTCACCGACCCGTCGCTTCGCCGGCTACGCCTCGCGGCGGCTGCCTTCTTTAGAGCGGCCCGCTGATGCCGCCGTCCTTGCGGACGCGCCAGAAGTGCACCGCCAGCAGGATCGTCACCACGATCGGAATGAACACGCAGTGCAGCACGTAGAACCGAAGCAGGGCATTGGGCCCGACAAACGTGCCCGCCAGCAGGCCAAAGCGGGCATCGGAACCCGAATGCACGAGGCGAACCCCGCCGATCTGGATCACGTCAGCGAGCGGCCCCTCGTTACCCAGCAGCGGCGTCGCCCGGGCCATGTTCGACCCGACCGTGATGGCCCACATCGCGAGCTGATCCCAAGGCAGCAGGTAGCCGGTGAACGACAGCAGCAGCGTCAGCACCAGCAGAATCACACCGACCGACCAGTTGAACTCGCGCGGCGGTTTGTAGCTGCCGGTCAAGAACACCCGCAGCATGTGCAGCCAGATCGCGATCACCATCGCGTGCGCGCCCCACCGATGCAGCTCGCGGAGCAGGCCGAGGGTGACGTGGGCTCGGAGGCCCTCGATGTCGAAGTAGGCGTACTCGACCACCGGGCGGTAGTAGAACATCAGCAGCACGCCCGTGACGATCTCGACGAGGAACAGGAAGAACGTGATGCCGCCCATGCACCAGGTGAAGGAGAGGCGGATGCCGCTCTTGCGGACGGCCACCGGATGAAGGTGAAGAAAGACGTTGCTGAGGATCGCCATCGCCCGGGTGCGGCGGTCGCGCGGCACGCCGTGGCGGAAGATGCTGCCCCAGATCTGCCCTTCCCGAACCCAGTTTCCGAATCGTGCAAACATAGGAAACGCCAAAACGCCAAGAAATCAAAACGCCGGAATCAGCCGGCCCGCCACCCGCAACCTGCTTCCTACACCGCCACGAAGCTGTCCGGGTTGACCCACTGGCCGAGCTCGTACTGAAACTTCTTGCTCTTGTCGACGACGACGATGCCATCGATGACCGACACCTTGAACCGCTCCAGCGGTCGTGGCGTCGGGCCCTCGAAGTTGATGCCGTTGTAGTAATAGCCGCTGCCGTGGCAGGGGCACTTGTACTTGCGGTCGTTGGGCAGCCAGTTCGGGATGCAGCCCAGGTGGGTGCAGATGATGTTGAGGGCGACAAAGATCCCCTCCTCGCGCACCATCCAGATGCCCTGCGGCTTGTAGTCCTCGTTTACGTCGCCCGGCGCCATCTCCACGTACTTCGAGAGCTTGCCCACGCGGACGCGCGGGTCAGGCTCTTCCAGCACGTTGGGCATCAGGAAGCGGGCGAAGGCCGGGCCGACGGCGATCCCGGTCGCGCCGCCGAACGCCAGCCAGCCGACGGCGAGCGCCGCCCCGCCGACCATCGCACGACGCTGGGCGTCGGGATCCTTGCGCTGCTTGCGGGCCTCCTCGAGCACACGAGCCTGCCGGGCGTCGGGCGGAAGCTGCGACGCGTCGCGATTGCGCATCGCCTCGACGCTGTCGGGAACCGCATCACCCTTGCGCAGAATGCCGGCGTGGCCACCGCGCGAGGTCGCCGCACGAAGCAGCGCGGCAATCGCCGGATCGGGCTCACCCGCGACGGAAGTCTTGGGCGCCGGGTCGGCAGACTTGGCGGCCGCGGGCTTGGCGGCCTCCTTCTCCGGAGCCTTCGCGGCCGGGGCGGCCTTCGCCTCGGCGGCGGCAGGCTTGGCCTCTGCGGCGGCGGCCGGAGCGGCAGGCGCGTCGGGCACCTCGCCGGCAACGAGTTCGTACTTGATGACGTCGACCGGGCATTCGGCCGCGGCGTCCTTGATGGAGTCAGTCAGGGGGCGGGTGAAGTCGGGGCTCATCGCCGCGGGGCGGATGATGCACGTATCATCCGTAACCTCAAAGACTTCCGGGCAGGTGTTCTCGCACGCATCGCAGACGATGCAGCCGGGCTCTATCCAGACCTTGGTAACCAGTTCCTTCGTGGCCACGAGATTAGCCCTCAGGGGTCGCGGACAGTCAGGACAACCGGCCTGACACACACCGCGGCCGCAAACGCGGACCCAGCAGACAACCTACCCGTTGATCGACCTCTACACCCCGGCCCGCACCGGCCCGCTCAGGATCCCGGCACAGCGGCAACCCCAGGCGCCGCCTGCGTTTCCGCGCGCCGCGCCAGCGCCTCGCCGGCCACGCGCCTTACCTTGAGCGAACTGTCTGACTTTAGCCGCTCGATCGATTCCCACAAGTCCCCGTCGTCCAGCCTGGCCGCAGCGGCGATCGCCTCCAGCAGGTAGTCTTCCACTCGCTGCTCGGACATCGGGCTCGCGTGGACGTTGCCGTCCTTGTCACGAACCTGGTAGCGATCGCCGCTCGTCCAGAACTCCCGGTCGAGCAGGTCAAGAAGCGTCAGTTTGCCCGCCGGACTGCCCAGCCGGGCGAGCGCGAGCGCCGCGTTCCACGCGACATCCCCCTCGTGCCGCCGTCGCACGTCGTCCAGCGCCTGGATGGCCCGCTGGTCGCCCGGCTCGGCGATCAGCGACAGTGCCGCACAGCCTATCATCAGGCTCTCGGGCGTCGGATTCTGCGAGAAGGAGGCGATGATCGGCTCGATCCCCTCCGGCGCCTTCAACAGGGCCAGTTGCTCCATCGCCGCCCCGCGGTACGGGTCGCGGCCCGAAGCCACCACCTCGATCAGCACCGGCAGGGCCGCCGGGCGACCCGTCTGCGCCAGCGCCGAAAGCAGCCACCGTAGGCGATCCCAGTGGGCCGCGAGGTCCTTGTTGCGATCCTGACCCGACTGGACAGCCGCCTCATAGTCGGCCAGGTCGCGACGAATCAGCTCGACCACGCGCCGGGAGACCTCGTCCAGCTCCTCCTCGGTCAACTCGTCCCGGCGGATCCGCAACGAGAGCTCCATCGCCGCCTGCCAGACCCCTTTCTCCTTGGGGAGCAGCGCGGTGCCGAGCTGGGCATGGCCGGGGGAGCTTTCAATGGTGGTCAGTAGCTCGGCGACGCTCACGTCCTTCGTGGAAGTCAGCGACCCGAAAAGCAGCACGACAACGACCGCGCCGCCCACGATCACCGAGACGATGATGAACGGCACCGCGAAAAGCCGCCCCAATAGCGGCATCGACATGGGCTCGATCGGCGGGAGGTCGGGCGTCGCGACGGGATTGGAACCCCGGGCAACAGGTGCCCCCGGCGGCTCGTCGCCCTGGCCGGCCGAAGGGGTTGGTGTCGTTGCCGCCATCATCGCTCCGATCAGGCGTGGTCGCCGACCGGCTCCGACGACTTCGTGAAATTTGTCACGAAGTCCGGGGAGAAAAAAGCGGCCATCAAACAGGCCGCAAACTGGAGGAGACTCTACCTGCTCGAACTTCTAGCCGGTGGGCCGCTGAGCGTCCACCGGCTGTCGGCGACCGACCCGTCGCCACCGCGTGCGCCTCCGCGTGAGGAGACACCGCAGAATCCGCGAGGATTGTTCAGAAAATCACGAAGTCTGTCAAGCGTTTTCGCCCGGAAATCACACGATCGGCGCTCCCGTCGCGGCCGATGGCAGCCGCAAAGCTCAGCGGCAATTCCCCCACCCCGCAGGCATGCAAAGCGCCCGTTTACAGGACAAGGGTGACACTTCAAAACGCGACCAGTTCGCCGCGCATCGTCGTCACCGCCTGCCCGCCGATCCGGACGGTGCAGGCGTCGGGCAGCCCCTCGACCAGGGCGTATAGGATCCCCGCCCGGCCGCCGGCCTTGGCCTGCATGCAGCGCAGGCCCGCCACCCCGTCCACCGCCGGGGCCGCCCCGCGCCGGGCCACGCACATCGCCAGCGGACCGTGAACGCTGCCGGTGACGGGATCCTCATCCACCCCCGCCGCCGGGGCGAAGAACCGCGACTGGACGTGAATCGAAGGAGCCAGCGTGCCGAGCGTGGCGACGCACAGGCCGCGGAGGCGCATGCGCGTGCAGACCTTCCCGAGCAGGCCGAAGTTCGGCCTGATGGCGAAGAGGGCCTGCGTATCGCGAACGAAGACGATCGCGTCGCTGTCCTGCGTCCGGAGGAACGGTTGCTCCAGGTCGAATGCGTCGAGCGGCACGCCGAGCCCCTCGGTGAGTTCCTCCTTGAGCAGGTGCATCGGTTCGACGCGCGGGGTGGGCATGCCGAGCCAGATCATCGGCCCGCCCGGCATCTCGACCGCCTCTTCCACGTCAACGTTCAGAATGCCGCTGCGGGTCTCGACCCGGACACACGTTGTCCCCCCGACGACCCGGCGGAAGCGCCCCGCCTCCAGCATCGCGTGAACCCCGGCGACCGTGGCGTGGCCGCACATGTCAACCTCGACCGTCGGCGTAAACCAGCGGAACCGCACATCCGCGTTCGGCTGCGTGGCCGGCAGGACGAAGGTCGTCTCGCTGAGGTTGAACTCCGCCGCGACCGCCGCCATCCGAGCATCACCCCACTCCGCGGCGTCGAGGACCACCGCTGCGGCGTTGCCGGAAAAGGGCTCGCTGGTGAAGGCGTCGACGATGAAGAAGGGGCTGGGCATGGCGAGATTCCGTAAGGGTGTTGGCGAGAGACAGCGTACCGCGGCGCGAGGGGGAGGGACAGGGGCAGCCGGCAGGTGGAGCGGAGGGAAGGCGAGGCGCAGGAAATGGCGCGGGCAGCAGGAAGGCGATTTCAGATCTCAAATTTGACATCTCAAATCTGAGATTGCTCGGTCTGCGGCCCAAACCCGCCGACCGACTATGGCTGCTGCGGACCTGCCAAGCGACTACGGCCGCTCCGGACCTGCCGACTCCGCCGGGGGATCGTTCACGCCGTGCCGCTGCTCCAGCGGCCGGGACCACTGCTCGACCCGCACGCGATGTTCCTCCTCGAGCGTCTTCCAGAGCGCCGTCGCGCGGCGGTCGTGCTCGAACATCTTGCGCGTCTGGTCGTTCAGGTGCCGCTGGCCTTTGATGTCGGAGTTCTGCAGACTCTCGGCCCATCCGCGCAACTGTCGTGAGCACGACTCCGCAAGGGCCGTCAAGTCCGCGATATCAGGTTTCAGGTGGGCGAACTCTCTCAGTCGATGCACAAGGTGCAGCATGGAGCGCACTTCGCCCGCTGAACCACGGGCGATATACAAGAACATGAGCAGCTCCGACGTCGTGCCGCGTTCGAATCCTTCCGCGATGTTGTTCGAAACCGAGAGCGAAGCACGGCGAAGCTGATCTCGAAGATCGCCCGGCTGCGCGAATGAATCGTCGCGAGTGAGAGCGTAGACCCGGCCAGCCAATTCATGCGCCGCCTTCCACGCAGGCAAATCCTCGAAGCGATCGTATCTCATGCGCTCAGAATAATCGGCAGCGCCCGCCGCTGTCCAGCATCATGAACTCGCGGGCAGATTGGGCCCACCAGGAACTCACTCGCAACTCGTGCCCTGCCGCGTTCAGCCACACCGGACCGATGGACTTCCGATCTCGGATATCAGATTTGCAATTTGAAATCTCAAATTTGAGATTCGCAATCCGCGGCGCCGATCAGCAGCTTCCCACCCCGCGCTTTGCCGACGAGTCCTCGACGTCGGCCCTGCGCCAGCCATCCGCGCTCCTCAGCCCCCCATCCTCCCCTTCAACACTTCATACCCCCTCGTCATCACCCCCTCCGGGAACCCCAGCATTCTCACAATGCTCAGCGTCTGCTCCGGCCACCAGGGGCTGGCGAGGACTTTGCGGCGGCGGCCGAGCATGCGCAGGGGGTAGCCCCAGGTGCCGGGGGGAATCGGGAAGTCCGTGCCGAAGACCAGCTTGTCGTGCAGCGCGGGGCGGCGGAGCATCCACTTCAGCCACCACGGCTTGACTGTCTGGGCGGAGATGTCGGCGTACACCGGGGCGTCGCGGAGGCGGCCGAGCAGGGCGTCGGTCAGGGCGTACACATGGCGCGGGCTTTGCAGTGGCAGCGTCGGCGTGGCGAGGTGGGCGATGACCACGGGCGGGATCGGGCCGCGGCGGTGCAGCTTCGCCAGCAGGTCGAGCATCGGCTGCGGATCGGTCTGGTCCACGTGGTTCGAGCGCAGCGCTCCCTCGCCGCCGTAGTGCACCAGCAGCGGCATCTGAAGTTCCGCCGCCCGGCGGACGAACGCCTCGACCCGCGGGTCGCGGGCGTGGATGTTCATGTGCACGGGCAGCCACTTGATCATCACCGCCCCGCCGGCGACCACCTCCTCCAGGGCCTCGATGGCTCCGCGGCGATACGGATGCACCGACGCGACGAACAGGAACCGGTCCGGATGCCGCGCGCACCACGCCCGGGCGAAGCTGTTGCTGGTGTACAGGTCGGTGCCGACCTGCCTCCGGCCGATGGGGATCGGGCCGGCGGGGCTGCCGTCGTCGTGGTGATACTCGTCAAAGGCGAACACGGCGAAGCGATCGATGCCGGTCGAGCCGAGCAGGTGGCGCAGGTTCACCGTCTCGATCATCGCGTCCATCTCGGGGCCGACGACCAGCCGCTGCGGAATGCCGAGCTTCCACTTGATGAACCGCCAGAGCGGATGGGTCATCATCCGGCCGGACATGTACGAGTCATACCCCGGCCGGGCGGCCGCCCCGCGGGGCTCGAAGCTGAAACGCGGAATCGCCTCGTCGCAGGGGCGGGCGGTGAGGCCGAGATGGCAGTGGATGTCGATGATCATGGGTGATGGCCGGCTGTAGAATTGCAATACTGTGGTGACACCGTGCCAGCGTACCGGATGACGGACGGCCCGGCGAGACGCCCGCAACACCGGCCGCCGAGACGCCGGCCGTTACGAAGCGCGCGCAGATTCCCGGGCGCGAACGGCCGCGCCGCTCTGTGGCCCTCAGTCTTCCCCTGTGCCCTCTGTGGTTCGTATTCGATTCCGCACGCCTGCCGCTACGCGCCGAGCTTCTCGCGCAGCATCTGGGCCCGCAGGCGGGCTCGGGCGAGGCCATCGAGCGGCCCGCCCTGCAGCTTCTGAAGGTGTGCCGGCTGGGTCAGCAGGAACAGCTCGTTGAGCGTCTTCGCGTCGGCCTTGTCGAAGCGGTTCATGTGCAGGCCGAGCCGCAGGTGCGACAGGAGTGTGATGGTCTCCTCGCTGCTGATCAGCCGGGCGTTGGCCAGCAGACCGTACGCCCGCCAGATTCGGTCGTCGATCTCCTGCGGGTGGGTGCGGGTGAGGCTTTCGCGGGCGGTGCGTTCGTACTCGACGATGCGCGGAATCACCGTGGTGCCCAGGTCGCGGATGATGTCGTCCTCGCTGCGGCCGAGCGTCACCTGGTTGCTGATCTGGTAGAGGTCGCCCACGGCCTCGGTGCCCTCGCCGTAAAGGCCGCGCACAGCGAGGCGCAGGTCCTTGGTGGCCCGCGAGACGCGCTCGATTTCCTGCGTCAGCTTCAGCGCGGGCAGGTGGACCAGCACCGACACGCGGATGCCCGTGCCGACGTTCGTCGGGCACGCCGTGAGGTAGCCCAGTTGCTTGTCGTACGCGAATTCGAGCCGGCGGCTGAGCTCGTCATCCAGCGCGTTGACCTGCGACCACAGCGCGTCGAGCTGCAGCCCGCTGCGCAGGCCCTGGATGCGGAGGTGGTCCTCCTCGTTGATCATGATGGCCGCGGTTTCGTCGGGCCAGATGGCCACGCCGCGGCTGCCCTCGGCGGTGGCCTGGTGGCGGCTGATGAGGTGCCGCTCGACCAGGAACTTGCGGTCGATCTCGTCAGCGCTGTGCAGATCGACGATGAGGGCGTCGCCCCCCGTCGAGACGGTGCCGACCTGATCGCAGACCGCGTCGTAGACCTGCGTCCGGTCCGAGGGCGAGGCGGAGGCGAGGAAGCGGTGGCCGGCGAGGTTGCGGGCCAGCCGCACGCGCGACGACACGACGATGTCGGCGAACTCTCCCTCGCCGCGCAGCCACTCGCCGGTGCCCTTCACCAGATCGTCGAGCGTCATACCGACTCCAGTTGGCGGATCTTGTCGCGCACGCTGGCCGCGAGTTCGTAGTTCTCCGCCTCAATCGCCTCGGCCAGCTCCCGCTTGAGGCGCAGCAGGCCCGTCTGCCGCCGGACGTCCTGGTCGACGCCCGCCGGCACCTTGCCCACGTGGTGCGTGCCGCCGGCGTGGGCCTTCTGAATCAGGGGCGTCAGCACCGGCGAGAAGGCGTCGTAGCATTCGCGGCAGCCGAGCAGGCCGCGGGACTGGAACTCGCGGAACGTGGTGCCGCAGCCGGAACAGGCCAGGTCGTCCGCCTTGGAGGTCATCCCGACCTTGTGCTTGATGAACTGCTTGAGTACCTCGTTGGCGGTCTCGGGCCCCTGCTTGAAGATGACCCCTTCCTTGGTGGCGCAGTCGTCGCAGAGGTGCCGTTCACGCTTGGTGGGGTAGGTCTCGAGGATGTGAACGGTGGCCTTGGCCGCGTTGCACTTTTGACACTCGCCGTCCATCGCTCGTCAGGTCCTCTCGAGCCGGGGGGCCAAACGACCGACCGGAGCCGCGGCAACGGCCCTGATTTCAGCCCGGATTTGCGCCCCCAGCTTCCCAGCGATTTTACGGCTCGCCGCGGACATCGTCAACGCAAAGCGGGCCCCGGGACGGCCCCGCCGGAGCGTCGTGCGGGTGCGTCAGACGGGACGCTCGTAGGTTGCGATGCAGCCCGGCGCTTCGGTGATCTCGACCCACCGGACCTGGGTCAGCCCGCGTCGGACAAACTCGCCGCAAACGTATTCCGCGACGAGCTCCGCCGTCGGAAGCCGCTCCGCGAACGCCGGGTGGCGGTTGAGATCCTGATACTGCAGGCCGCGGGTGATGTCGTCGAGCGCGGCCCGCACCTCGAGGAAATCGACCACCATGCCCCGCGCGTCCAGCGCCGCCGCCCGGAACTCGACCCGCACGCGCCAGTCGTGGCCGTGCAGCGGTTCGAGCGTGCCGTCGGGCAGGCTGACGCGATGCAGCGCGGAGAAGGACGACTCGACGGTCACGCCGTACATGCGACGGAAACTACCCGCGTTCAATCAGTGCTGCAATGACACCGATGGCGCAAGAACCCGCAGCGGTGATGCGTACTATTCAGCGCCCCGCCGGTGGCGGGGGTGTTCCGCGGGGTGCGGAAAACACAGCAAAACATGCCCGATAACGCTGCCGTCGCGGGTTCACAGCTCGAGCCACCGCGCCTGACAACTCCCCACACCGGCCGAGCCGGAGCCACCCCTCATGGCATGACACGTGCAACCCTGTGAAGCGCGGACGAGGCGGCCGCCGCGAGGCCGTGACGAGACGCCGCAGAGTCTGGTGCCATCGCAGGAGCCCGATCATGAAACTCGAAACACTGCTCAAGAAAGAGCGGATTCCCTTCAGCAAATCGCGTCACGAGCCGGCCTACACCTCGCAGGAGCTCGCCCAGAAGGAGCACGTTCCCGGCCGGACCGTAGCCAAGCCGGTGATCGTCCGCGGCGAGCGGGGCTACGCCATGTGCGTCATTCCCGCCTCGGCCCGGCTCGACCTGGTGAAGACCGCGGAGGTGCTTCAGGAGTTCGAAGTCGTCATGGCGACAGAGCAGGAGATGATGAAGCTCTTCCCCGACTGCGAACTGGGCGCCGAGCCGCCGGTCGGGCGACTCTTCGGCATCAAGACGCTGATCGACGAGTCGCTGGAACTGGATGACTACGTGGTCATGCAGTGCGGGCGGCACACCGAGTCGATCCGCATCGCCCGCGAGGACTACGAGAAGCTGTGCCGGCCGATCGTGGCGGACATCGTCGTCGGCCCGTAACCGGCATCCCGGCCAACGGACTCGGATCGGCCCCGCGTGCCCGGCTATCAGTGGCGTCGCGCGGGGTCGATCGTTCCGCCGGCCGCCGGCCGCCCGCCACTCCGCCCATCCCGCCGATCCCTGCCCCTGTGACGCGCGCCGGGAGGGACTCGAACCCCCGACCGTCGGATTAGAAATCCGATGCTCTATCCAGCTGAGCTACCGGCGCTGAAATCGGCCCGCCCCTCTGCGGATCGTTGTGGGCCGGATGCGCGGTCGGGGTTGAGCCGCGGATAGGATACGCGCGGTGAATAGCCGGTAAAGCCGGTGGGCCGCGGCAGGTCGCGCCGAAGTGGTTCGGTCAAAGGGGAACCGGCGACGTCCTGCCCCGAGAGGGTAGTCCGCCGCCGGTTGGGCATTAGAGAAGGTGGCCGGGACGGAGGCTTCCCGCGCCCGAGGTTCAATCTCTGCCCCCCACAAACGACAACCGCCGGGCGCGCGCTCAGAAATCCGGCAAAGAAATGGCGTGCGCCTGCCCGCGCCGGTTGGGGCGGGCGCACCAAATCGCGGCGCAAGCTACTATATGAAAAGAATTTAGATGCGATCAGCCTGCGTCGCCGCGGGGTCAGAGCATGCCGAGTTTTTCGAGCCGGTAGCGCAGGGCGTCGCGACTGAGGTTCAGGAGCTTGGCGGCCTGGGTCTGGTTGTTGCGGGCGCGGGCGATCGCCTGGCGGACGAGGTCGTTCTCGAGCTCGTGGATGTCGATCCCCTCGGCCGGCAGCACGAGCCGGCCCGGGGCGGCGGGCGAGTGGTTGCCCGAGCGACCGAGCACGATGTCTTCCGAGGTGATGACTGTGCCACGCGACAGCAGCACCGCCCGCTCGATGACGTTGCGCAGCTCGCGAACGTTGCCGGGCCAGGAGTACGCGAAGAGCTTTTCGCAGGCCGACTCGTCGATGTCGCTGATCGACTTGCGAAACTCGCGGGCGAAGCGGGTCACGAAGTGCTGGGCGAGGAGCTTCACGTCGTCGCCGCGGTCGCGCAGCGGGGGCAGGTTGATCGAGACGACGTTGAGGCGATAGAGCAGGTCACTGCGAAACTGCCCCTGCTCGATGGCCTTGTCGATATCGCGGTTGGTCGCGCCGATGACGCGGACGTCCACGCTGATCTCGTTCGAACCGCCTACGCGTCGGAAGGTGCGCTCCTCCAGGAAGCGCAGCAGCTTGGCCTGCAGCCCGGGCGGCATGTCGCCGACCTCGTCGAGAAAAATGGTCCCCCCGTCGGCGAGTTCGAAAAGGCCCTTCTTCTGCGACTTGGCGTCGGTGAAAGCCCCCCGCTCGTGGCCGAAGAGCTCGCTTTCCAGCAGCGATTCCGAGAGCGCCGTGCAGGTGATGTTCATGAACGGGCAGGGCGCCCGGTCTGATTCGTAGTGGATGATGCGGGCAACCAGGTCCTTGCCGGTGCCCGACTCGCCACGAAGGAAGACGGTCGACGCGCCACTCGACGCGACGCGCTCGATGGTGTCGTAGAGCTGGAGCATCGAGGGATCCTGCCCGACGATCCGGTCACGGCCGTACTCGTGCTGGATGTGCCGGCGCCACTCGCGAACCTCGCGCCGCAACTTCGTCGTCTCCAGCGCCTTGTCGACGATGCGGATGAGCTGGTCCATGTCGAAGGGCTTGGTGACGTAGTCGTACGCACCGAGTTTCATCGCCTCGACGGCGCTCTCGATGGTCGAGTAGGCCGTCATCATGATGACGATCACGTCGGTGTCGGCCTCGCGGATGGCGGCGAGTACGTCGAGGCCCGTGGTATCGGGCAGCTTGTAGTCGAGCATGACGAGGTCGTAGAGCCCCTCGCGGATCGCGTCGAGCCCCGCCTGACCGGTCTCCACCTCGGTGACCTGGTGACCGCAGCTCTCGAACTTCTCGCGCAGCGACCAGCGGATCAGTTTCTCGTCCTCGATGATGAGCACGCGAACGCCCATGACTACTCCTCCACGGAGGCCGGCTCATCCAGGCGGGGCAAGTCCACCGTGACGGTGGTGCCCGCGCCCTGAACGCTCTCGATCCGCATGCGGCCGCCGTGCGAATCGACGATGCGGCGGCAGATCGAAAGCCCCAGGCCGGTGCCCTGTGTCTTGGTCGTGAAAAACGGTTCGACCGCCCTGCGCAGGACGTCCGGCGGCATACCGCTGCCGTGATCGCGCACTACGATCGAAGTGTGGCGGCCATTCGCCGCCGCGGAGACGACCACGTCGCCGCCGTCTCGCGAGGCCTGCGCCGCGTTTAGAATCAGGTTGATCAGCAGTTGGACTATCTGTCCCTCGTCAGCGTACACCACGCAGGGCCCGCCCGCCGGGCGGAAGTTGACGCGCACGCGCTGCAGCACGGGCTCCTCGCGCAGCAAGGTCAATACGCGCGGAATCAGCACGTCAAGCAGCGTCTCGCGGCTTTTCGGCGGCGTTGGGCGGGCATAGAGCAGCAGGTCCTTCACGGTCGAATCCAGGCGCGTGATCTGGCCGAGAATCTCGCCAATGATGGGCTTGTGCGGATCATCCGAGCGCAGCCCGTCGCCGATGATCTGGATCGCACCGCTGATGCCCGCCAGCGGGTTCTTGATCTCGTGGGCCAGCGAGGCGGCGAGCTGACCGATCTCGGCCAGGTGTTCGCTTCGGGTGAGCTTCTCCTCCATGACCGCGCGCTCGTGCTGGCGGATCTGTTCGGAGGAGCTGCCGTGATAACTCTCCAGCATGATCGTCAGGTCGAGCATCAGCAGGCGGTGAAGCGACGCGAGCTTCTCCTCCACCCCGGCGATGCGCAGACGGCGGAACTGGGTCCGCAGCGCGTCCCAGATCACCTCCATCGAGACGATCATGAAACACTGCGGCAACCCGACCCGCACGTGCGTCGCGCCGATGCGGAAGCGCTTGGCGAAATAGTCGGCATCGTAGGGGCCTGCGAACAGCTGCTTCATCCATTCGGCGAGCAGCTCTTTCTGCCGGGCGATTTGATCGTCCCCGCCGACGAAAACCGCCCGCGCCCGGGGCTGTTTCAGCAGGGCATCGTAAAAGCGCTCCACCACGACCGGGATCAGGCGATCGGCCTGGGGGGCCAAGTCGGCGATGCGGCGCTCATCCGCGGCGTTGAAGTTAACGTGTGCCTTCAGCTCTTCGAATGGATTGGGGTTCACGCGGCCATTATAGCGACCCTCGGGTCGCTCTCGCCCCCTCATCCAATCTGTCATCTGCCTGATGTTCACCGCCAACCCCGGACCCCGGGCGTTCCCGGCCCTACGCCCCGCCCACACCTGCCTGAATCGCCCGATTGCACTTGGTGTGCCAGCCCCGAGCGGCCCACGGCGGCCCCGTCGGGGAGCCTCCGCCACAGATTGATGCCGGCCCCCGCCCCTCCGCGATTGAGAGCTTGGCCGCAGCGGATGCGTGATTTTCCACACCGCCCCGGTACCCGCCTCGGAGACCCACGACTGTGGTTCCGATCCCCGGCCGCCCCGGCACGCCGCGTGCTTCCCTGTGGATCAGGGAGGGCATGTCGGGCGGAAAGGGAGTTCGATCATGACGAAGGCCCACGATACCGGCCACGGCGAGATCAGCCGGGTGGTCGAGCGACAGATGCGAAACTGGGAGCTGGCCCGCTGCCAGCGTGACGCGACCCGCGACGGGGCCGGCCGCGTGGTGGAGGACTTCATCTGCATTTCGCGCCAGGAAGGTACGCCGGGAATCGAGGTCGCCACCGTGCTGGCGCGGGCACTGAACTGGCCGGTCTTCGACCGCGAGGTGCTGAAAGCGATGTCGGGCGACGACCAGCTCCGCGAGCGCATCTACAGCTCGATGGACGAGCGGGACATGAGCTGGTGGGAAGAGACGCTGCGTGCGTTCGCGCAACCCGAGATGGTGCGCAACGACTACTTCCGAAAGCTCACTGAGACAATCCTGTCCCTCGCTCGCCAGGGCAGCGCGGTATTCCTCGGCCGGGCGGCGGACCTCATCCTCCCCCGGGCGACGGGGCTGCGGGTCCGGCTTGTGGCGCCGCTGGATCTCCGCGTGCAGACGTTCGCCCGCGCGAGGGGCGTCCCGTTCGATACGGCGCGGTCCGAAGTCGAGCAGATCGAGAGCGAGCGCGCCGCGTTTGTGCGCAAGCATTTCGGCGTGGACATCGCCGACCCGGTCCGATGTGACCTGGTCCTCAACACCGCTCACTTCTCCCACCTGCAGGTGGTGGAGATTATCCTTGCGGCGCGAAACGCGCGCCCTGCCTGAATGGCGCGCCCGACCGGAAGTGGTAGACCGTGCGACGCAGCAGGCTCAACTTCGCCGTCGACCTATCGACGTTCCTGGTTGCGCTGACCATGACCGGGACGGGGCTTGTGGTGCGCTGGCTGCTGCCGCGGCACAGCGGCGGGCAGTTGGCCATCTGGGGCGGCGACAGACACGCCTGGGGCGACGTGCATTTCTACCTCGCCTGGCTCCTGGCGGGGCTGGTGATCGTCCACCTCATCCTCCACTGGCGCTGGGTCTGTGCCGTGGCGGGAGAGTTCCTCCGCCGTCGGCCGACTGACACCCCTGAGGGTCGTCGGCGCGGCGATGCCTGGTACGGCGCGGCAGCGCTGGCCGGCACGCTCGCGGTGCTGGGCGCATTCCTCGGGGCCGCGTGGCTTTCTGTATCCTCCATCAACCCGTGAGCGCCGCTGATTCCCTGCAATCCGCGGCCCTCCAACGGGGCGACGCCCGCCCGGCGTATCCGCTTGTGTAACGCTGCACGGAGTTGTCAGAGCCCCGCAGCGGCCGTTTCACCGCGTCGATAGTGCCGCTATGATGCCACTGTCGAAGACCTGTCCATTCGGCATCCGGTTCACAAGCTGAGGAGGATCCGTCCCATGAAACATACGCTTACTCTACGTCGCGTCGTCGCGGTCGTGGCCGGCGCCATGCTGGCTCACGGCGGCGTCGCCCGCGCCCAGTTTGACCTGGGCGGTCTGCTGGGCAAGGAAGAGGCGCCGAGCAAGAAGGTGGCCTACGTGAAGGTCGGCGCGCTCTCCGAGACGCCGCAGGAGATGCCCCCGCTGTTCGGGGGCGAGGCGCCCACGTCGCTCAAGGACCTGCTCGACCGTCTGTCCAAGGCCCGCTCCGACGAGTCAGTCAAAGCGATCATCCTCGACGTCGATGGGGCCAACCTGGGCTTCGCCCAGCTCAGCGAGCTGCACGACGCACTGCGTCGGTTCGACGCCGTGGACAAGGACGTCTTCGTCCACGTCGACTCGATGATGACCGGCACCTACCTGCTCGCCACCGCGGGCACGCACATCAGCATGGTGCCGACGGGCGACCTGTTCCTGACCGGCATGTACGGCGAGACCCCCTACCTCAAGGGCATGCTCGACAAGATGGCCGTGCAGGCCGACTTCGAGCACTGTGGTGATTTCAAGACCGCCGCCGAGGTGCTGACCCGTTCGGAGCCCTCGCCTCAGCAGAAGCAGATGACCGACTGGCTGCTCGACGACATGTACAAGTCGGTGGTCGGGATGATCGCCGAGAGCCGCGGCATGACGCCGGAGCAGGTTCGCACGGCCATTGACGGCGGCCCCTACTCCGCCGACGGGGCGAAGAAGGCCGGCCTGATCGACGCCGTGCAGCACCGCCAGGACTTCGTCTCCATGGTCAAGTCGCGCTACGGCGACGACATCGACATCGTCATGGACTACGGCAAGAAGGATCCCTTCGCGGACATTCCCGAAGATCCCTTCGGCGCGTGGGTGTACATCTGGGGCAAGATCATGAACCCCGGCGAGAAGCCCTCGACCGGGCCGACCGTCGCCATCGTCTATGTCGAAGGCGCGATCATGACCGGCGCCGCCAAGTCCGATCCGTTCGGTGGCGCCGCCTCCGGCGCCTACAGCACGACCATTCGCCGGGCCCTCGACCGGGCCGCGGACGATGACAACGTCAAGGCGGTGGTCCTGCGCGTCGATTCGCCGGGCGGATCGGCCACGGCTTCGGAGATCATCCAGGACGCCGCCCGCCGCGTCGGCGAGAAGAAGCCCATCATCGTGTCGATGGGCAACGTCGCCGCCAGCGGCGGCTACTACGTCTCCTGCAAGGCAAAGACCATCTTCGCCGAGCCCACGACGATCACCGGTTCGATCGGAGTCGTCGGCGGCAAGCTGGTGACCACCGGCGGCTGGAACAAGCTCGGGATCAACTGGTCGGAGAACAAGCGCGGCGAAATGGCGGGCATCATGAGCTCCGCCGCCCCCTTCAGTGAGACCGAGCGGGCCCGCATCGTCGCGTGGATGAACGAGATCTACGACGTGTTCAAGGGTCACGTCGTCGCCGGCCGCGGGACGAAGCTGACCAAGGCGATCGACGAGATGGCCGGCGGCCGCGTTTACACCGGCCGCCAGGCGCTGGACCTGGGCCTCGTGGATCAGCTCGGCGGGCTGCAGGACTCCATCCGCCATGCCGCCCGCGAGGCCGGCATCAGCGACTACGAAATCCGCGTTATTCCCGAGCCGCCG
Organism: uncultured Phycisphaeraceae bacterium; assembly: GCA_964426945.1. Classification (GTDB taxonomy): domain Bacteria; phylum Planctomycetota; class Phycisphaerae; order UBA1845; family UBA1845; genus CAYRSS01. Next base: position 104,136 of record CAYRSS010000007.1, on the reverse strand, counting down.
ACCATCTTCGACATGCTCTTCCACCCGGAGGGCAAGGAAGATGAAGAGTACGTCAGCGCTCGCTCGGCCCGCACGTCCATCGCCGACGAACCGGCCATCCAGGCCGTACTGCCCATGCTCAACCGCGTCGATCCGCTGCGCGTCCAGTCGTTGATGCGGGCGCTGCAGGTCATCGACATCGTCAGCACCGAGGGCGTCGCGATGATGGACCCGACGATGCTGTTCCCGCGTTAGGCTGCCGCGGCGGCGCGATGCCGCCCGCCTGACGGACATCCTGCCTCAAAACACGGAGCCCGGGCGCGACGCGCGCCCGGGCTCCTCGTTCTTGCGCGGCTTCGATCCGGCCGCGGCTACTCGTACATGAGGTACTTCGCCCGCATCCTCATGTAGTCTTCCAGCCCGCCGTTCCAATGCTCGAGAATCTCGGCGATCGGCCGGCCCTCCTCGAACATCGTGCGGATGCGGTCGGTGCCGCAGACCTTGTCGAACATGTTGTCGCGCTTGTTGCCGAACAGCTTCTCGCTGGGGTACAGTCGACGCACGGCGTCCATCGCGTGGAAGTTCAGGTGGGTCAGCGGCGCCTTGTCGCGATCCGTGAAGTAGATCTGCACGCCGCCGCAGAGCTGCTCCTTCAGCCGGCCGTAATACGGCTTGAACCACAGCGGGCGAAACCGTACGCCGGGGATGTTGCGCGAGGACAGGTCCCGCGCGAACTCCTCCGCTTTGACGAAGGGCGCGCCGGCCAATTCGAACGGCATCGTGTATCCGACCCCCTCGCTGAGCACATGCAGCTCGCCGAAGATGCCGGTCGAGGCGTAGTAGAGCGCCGAGTCGGCGTCGGGCACATGGGGCGACGAGATCACCCACGGCTGGCCCGTCTGCTCAAACCACATCGACCGCTTCCACCCGCGCATCGGAATCACCGTGAGGTCACACTTGACCCCGCCCTCGAGCCAGCCTTCCTCGTTGATCATCTTCGCCAGCTCGCCGCAGGTCAGCCCGTAGACGTAGGGGATCGGGTAGTGGCCGACGAAGGACTTGTACTTCATGTCCAGCGGCCGACCCTCGACGCGGTGACCGGTGAGCGGGTTCGGCCGGTCGAGCACCATGAATGGCTTCCTGGCCGCAGCGGCCGCTTCCATCACCACGCCCATCGTGCTGATGTAGGTGTACGACCTCGCGCCGTTGTCCTGAATGTCGTAGACAAGGACATCAATCCCCTCGAGCACTTCGGGCGAGGGCTTGCGGTTCTTGCCGTAGAGCGAGTACGCCGGCACGCCCGTCGCGGCGTCGCGGGCATCCTCGACGTGATCCCCCGCGGAGACCTCGCCGCGCACGCCGTGCTCGGGCCCGAACAGGGCGACGAGCGTGACCTCCGGGGCGGCGTGAAGGACATCGACCGTGGAGCGCAGATCCCACGTCACGCCGGTTGGGTTGGTCACCAGCCCGACGCGCTTGCCCTTCAGCGGGGCGAACTGGTCGGCGACAAGCACATCGATGCCGGTCAGGACGGGCGGCGGGTCGCCGGCGGCGGGTCGCGCCCCGGCCAGCCACACGGCCCCGGCGGCGATGAGGAGTCGTGCGGACGAAGTCGAGAAAACAAAGTGGCTCATGGTTCACTCCCTGGGTGGTTGGCTCGGCGGCGCGGATCGTACAGCGCCTGTCGTCGCGGTCCAGCGGGCGGAAGTCGGGGCTTCAGCCGTCGAGCTGCTGGATCAGCGAAATCGTCTCCGGCGGCAGCGGCCCGAGGTCGGCGGCGGCGGCGTTGGCGGCCGCCTGGGCCGGTGTCCGGCCGCCGGGGATGGCCGTGTGGCAAGCCGGATGGCTCAGGCAGAACCGGAGCGCGACCTGCGTCATCGATCGCCCCGCCTCGGCCTCGAACACAGGCCGCAGCCGCTCCACGCGTTCGAGGTAGCCCGCCAGCTTCTCGGGCGAGAGGTTCATCTGCCGATGGTCGTCGGCACCAAAGGTGCTGGCGCGGTTGAACTTGCCCGTGAGCAGCCCGAACAGGATGGGGATGCGCACGATCACGCCGATGCCCCGCTGGCGGGCCTTCGGAAGCAGAACCGCCTCGGCGTCGCGTTCCAGCAGGTTGTAGCGCACCTGGATGACGTCGAGCAGGCCGGCGTGTCGATCGAGCAGGAACGCCTGCTCCGTCTCGCGGAACGACTGCACGCTCCACCCGGCGTGACGGATCTTGCCCTCGCGTTTGAGCTGCTCCAGCGCCGCCCAGGGCTCGTCGCGCTCCAGCTTGTCGAGGTCGGGGCTGTGAAGCTGCAGAATGTCGAGGCAGTCGACCCCCAACCGCTGCAGGCTCTTCTCGGCGGCGGAGACGAGGTACTCGCGCGTGTAGGTCTGACGGATCGGACCGTAGCCCTTGTCGTCGGCCGGCCCCGCACCGGAGAAGTCGTTGCCGGCCTTGGTGGCGATGACCATGTCGCCGCGTTTGTGCTCCGCCCGGAGTTCGGCGATCAGTCGCTCGGAATGCCCGAAGCCGTAGACATCGGCCGTGTCGAAGAAGGTGACGCCGGCGGCGAGGGCTGCGCGAAGGGCGGCCCGGGAGACCTCATCATCGCTCGGCCCCCAGTTCGTCCCCCCGATCGCCCAGGCCCCGAATCCGATGGCCGAGACGGTCGGGCCGCGTTCGCCTAACCGCGTGTATCGCATCGTTGAACGACCCTCCGTCGTGCCACAGGCCGTCCCGGACGCCGTCTCGGCGGCGAGAGGGGGCTGTCCGTTTCAGCCCGGGGCGATCCGCGTTAAACTCCCGCTTGTGGGCCATCGACATACTACCATCGATATGGACGCCTCCGCGACACATTCCGGCCAGTCTCCCGACCGCCTCCACGGGGCGCTGCGCCTGACGAGCGCCCAGCGCCGCGACTGGCATGCCCTGCGCGACGGCGATCACCACGAGCCCCACAAGCTCCTCGGCGCTCACCCGGCGACCCATGAAGGCCGCCATGGGGTCATCGTGCGTGCTTTTCATCCCGATGCGACAATGGTCGAACTGCTGCCCTCGCAGGGAGCGGCAATGGCCATGTCACCGGCGGCCGAAGGAGGGTTCTTCGCAGTGTTCGTGGAGGGCGCGACGATGCCCTTCGCGTATCGGCTGCGGTTCCGCTTCGCCGACGGCGCCGCGTGGGAGCGCGAAGACCCCTACCGCTTCCTCCCCGCCGTGGGCGAGATCGATCTGCACCTGCTCGCCGAGGGGACGCATCGACGCCTGTGGCAGTGCCTCGGCGCAGTTCGCCGGACGATGGACGGCGTCGAGGGCACCGCGTTCGCCGTCTGGGCCCCCAACGCCCGCCGGGTGAGCGTCGTGGGTGACTTCTGCAACTGGGACGGCCGGCTGATGCCGATGCGCAGCCTGGGCTCGTCCGGGGTGTACGAGCTCTTCGTGCCCGGCGCGGCCAACGGGGCGTTCTACAAGTACGAGATCAAGACGCAGGACGGCCACCTGCGGATCAAGGCCGACCCGATGGCCCGCTGCGCCGAGCACCCGCCGGGCGATGCCTCGCGCGTCTCGGCGTCGACGCACCGCTGGGGCGATGCGGAGTGGATGGACCGCCGAGGCCGCGCAGAGCCCTACCGTGAGCCGATGGCGATCTACGAGGTGCACCTGGGCTCGTGGCGGCGCGTCCCCGAGGAGGGCAACCGGCCGCTCACCTACCGCGAGCTCGCGCCGCTGCTGGTGGCGCATGTGCGGCGCTACCGCTTTACGCACATCGAGCTGCTGCCCGTGGCCGAGCACCCCTTCGACGGCTCGTGGGGCTACCAGGTGACCGGCTATTTCGCCCCCACGGCGCGATACGGCAGCCCCGATGACTTCCGATTTTTCGTCGACTACTGCCACCGCCACGGCGTGGGCGTGATCGTTGACTGGGTCCCGGCACACTTTCCCAAGGACGACTGGGCGCTGCGCCGATTCGACGGCACGGCCCTGTACGAGCACGAAGACCCGCGCCAGGGCGAGCACCCCGACTGGGGTACGCTGATCTTCAACTACGCCCGCAACGAGGTCCGCAGCTTCCTGCTGTCCAACGCGCTCTACTGGCTGCACGAGTTCCACATCGACGGGCTTCGCGTCGACGCCGTGTCGTCGATGCTCTACCTCGACTACAGCCGCCCTGCTGACGGGTGGATTCCCAACCGCTACGGCGGCAAGGAAAACCTCGAGGCCATCAGCCTGCTGCAGTCGATCAACGCCGCCGTCCGCGAGGAGTGCCCCGGCGCACTCATGATCGCCGAGGAGTCCACCGGCTGGCTCGGCGTGACGCATCCGGCCGACTGGCACGGGCTGGGGTTCACCTACAAGTGGAACATGGGGTGGATGCACGACACGCTGACCTACTTCAGCAAAGACGCCGTGCACCGCAAGTATCACCAGAACGACCTGACGTTTGCGATGCTCTACGAGTATAGCGAGCGCTTCCTCAACCCGCTGTCACACGACGAGGTCGTTCACGGCAAGCGGTCGCTGCTCGAGAAGATGCCCGGCGACATCTGGCAGAAGTTCGCCAACCTGCGGGCACTGCTGGCGTACCAGTACATGCGCCCCGGCAAGAAGCTGCTGTTCATGGGCACCGAGCTGGCGCCGTGGGACGAGTGGCGCCACGACAAGAGTCTCGACTGGCACCTGGCTGACGATCCCGCGCGCGTCGGGCTGTCGCGTCTGCTGGAGGATCTCGGCCGGCTCTACGCCGAGTCGCCCACCCTGTGGCGGCAGGAAGTTGATCCCGGCGGCTTCGCGTGGATCGACTGCAGCGATTTCGAGCAGTCGGTGTTCTCCTTCGAGCGCTGGGGCGACGACGGATCGTGCCTCATCGTCGTCATGAACCTGACGCCCGTCCCGCGCGACGGCTACCGCATCGGCGCGACACACGCCGGCCGCTACCTGCGCCTGCTTGATACCGATGACCCGATCTACGGCGGGAGCGGCTACGGCTCGCCGGCCGTGATGGAATCGACGCCCTGCCCGGCGCACAGCCGCGAACATTCGCTTGTCCTCAACCTTCCGCCGCTGAGCGTCATGGTCTTCCGCCGGACGTGATCCCCCGCGGAGCGACCGCCGGTACAGGCAGCGCCTTCCGCCGCCCTCGCCCGGTTTGACTGCGCCGCAACGACCCAATCACTCTTCGTCACTTCACGCTGCGAGGCCTTGGAACCTGCCCTGCATCGCGTGCAGCGTGACTGCGGAGCGGCCGAGGCAAGCCGCGCCGACCGCTGCGGCGACTCGCGCGGCGTGAAAGCGCTTGTGCAGAAAATAATCCGTGCGGCCCGTTGTCCGACTCATCGGGAGCGCCTACAAACATGGTGGCGGCGGATTCTGACCGCCGCGATGCCTGCGGACGAATCGACTTCCCCCTCCCGGTTCGTCCGCAGCGCAGCAGAGAAAGACGAGCAGTTCTTCACGCTGTCATCTCCCCAAACGACATGCGCGAGTTCGAGTCGGGCACTCGGGCTCACTATCGCGACGAATCTGACCTGCACCCCTGTCGGACCTGCGCCGGAATCGCTCCGCGCGGTCGCGAGGCAGATCCCGGATCTCCGGGATTACTGGGGGCTGATCGTGACCCGTCCCGCGGACGGCCGAGCCGCGGACGCCGGGGTGCAGGTACTTTGAAGTGTGCTTTCCGAGGTGGGAGGGGGCGAGCGCCTCGTGGCGTGCCGCGGCCGGACCGGGTCGCGGCCGCCACGATGGCCCGCCCGCGACAAACCCGGATCGCGCGAAACCGACATCATTCCGGCGGCTTCGGGGGGAGACCGCCGCACTTGAGGGGGAAGAAGCGCGTCGAAGGACGAGGGGTCGAGCCGGCCGCCGCGAGCCGGTCGCCTGGTCTCCAACATCGCGACCGTGCGGGCAGCAAGCCCGGTCCGCACGATCCGAGGGCGTCCACCGGGGACCGGCGTCCAGACCCGGCTCTTTGTGCGGCAGGCCGCTCGCCTCTCGTCCTTCACGCGTACGGCAATGCCCAGTCTACTCCGGCTGGTCATCGTCTCGCGGCGGCAGCGATTCCTGGGTGACGATGGCGAGCAGACGCTGCCCCGTGCGGAGCGGGCTATCAAGCGGCGGCGGGCAGAGAATCGTGCCGTCCGGCTCCTCGATCGCGATGACCTGTGCGCCGAACTGCCGGCGGAAGTCCGCTTCGCGCAGCGACTGACCGACAGCCTGCAGCGGCACCAGCAGCCGCTGGACGAGGTTCTGCCGGGCCGGAGCCACACCCATCACGATGTGCTGAAGCTCTCCCTCGCGGCCGATCGCCGACAGGCCGGTGTGTTCGCGCAGCATGAGTCCCTGCAACTCGGCGATGTGGCGGCGGACGGTCTCAAACACCCCCTCGCGCGTCAGCATCCCGAGCCACCGGCGCGAGGCGTCACTCGACACGACCGGCAACGCATCCTCACCCGCACGCGAAAACACGTTCAGCGCCTGGTAGAGATCCTCCTCAGGCCTGACCGCCTGGCTCGGTTCACGCATCAGGTCAGCGGCGATGACCACGTCCGCCAGCGCGGGCTCGTTCATGATCCGATGGATGTCCGCCGTCGAAACGAGCCCGAGCAGCCGCTCGCCCTCGGTCACTGCAAACACCGGCCGGGTGCCCGGCTTCATCCGGCGGACAAGCGAACCGAGCGTTTCGTCCGGCGTGGCCGTATCGGCCCAGCGCTGATCCATCACCTCGGCCACCGGGATGGACTCAAGCAGGTGGACCATCACGTCGCCCGCGTGCGCCGGCGACTCGCTCGCGCTGCGGACCTGCTCGTGGTTGAGGCCCCAGCGCCGACCCGTTACGTACGCTGATACGCAGACCAGCATCAGCGGCACGATCAGCCCGTAGCTGCCGGTCATCTCCGTCACCATGACCATCGCGGCGAGCGGCGTCCGCATCGACGCGGCGAGCACGCCCGCCATGCCGACCGGGATCATGGCCTGCCGGAGGGAGTCATCGAAGGTGCCCGGCGCGATCGCCATGCCCAGCGCCCCGACCAGTGCGCCGGTCGCCCCCCCGATGAACACGCTGGGCCCCAGCACGCCCCCGGACGCCCCCGCACCGACGGTCAGCGCGGTCGCCAGGCACCTTGCCACCACCACCGCGGCGAACAGCGCCGCGAGCGTCCACCAGGTCGCACTCTCCAGCCCCTCCACACCGGGACGGAACCCCATGGCGTTGTTGATGAACGCGTAGCGGGCATCCATCACCTGCGGCAGGGCCATCGCCAGAACGCCCGTGCCCAGCCCCCCCACCGCCGGCATGAGCCAGCGCGGCCCCGGCACGCGCGGGATCAGCCCGTCGCGAACCCAGCCGAGGCAGAGGCTGAAGAAAATGCTGACCAGCCCGCACAGCGGGCCGAGCACCGCGTAGGGAATCAGCTCCCATGCGGAGGAGAAGCTCAGCGCCGACGCGCCACGGAGCAGGTGCGGGCCGCTGTGGCCGAAAAACAGCATGAAGGTGGTGAAGCCGATGACCGACGCGACAAAGCACGGCACCATCGCATCCGACTCGAACTCCGGCTCGCTGTAGAGCACGCCCGTTGCGAACAGGGCCCCGCCGAGCGGGCATTGAAAGATGGCGCCGACCCCGGCCGCGCATCCCGCCAGCAGCATGATGCGTCGCTCGTGCGGCGTGAGCCGGAACAGGGACGCGATGGACGAGCCGATCGACGCGCCCAGCGCCGCCACCGGCCCCTCCGGCCCGGTCGACCCGCCACACGAGATTACGCCGACGGCGGTGAGCGCCCGGGCACCGGGCTCACGCAGGTGGAGGCGACCGAAGTCGTGGTGAAAGGCGTGGGTGAGTGCCTCAGTCCCCTGCGCGGAGGGGGTGCCGGCGACCAGCCTCATGACCACGCCGGAAATCAACCCTCCGATGGTCGGGAGCACCAGGAGGCTTGGATTGAAGCGGAAGAAGCTGCTGCCTGCGGGGTCGGCGAAGGTGCCCACCAGTCGGCCGACCCCGTGGTGAAGAAGGAACTCGAGCCCCGCGGCCGCCAACCCGCCCGCGATGCCGACCACAGCGCCAAGTCCGAACAGGCGCGACCAGCGCGCCGCCGGGCGCGGCAACCTCGCGATCAGCTCAGCCCAGGCGGCGGGCTGCAGGAGTACGGCCAGTCGTCGCATCAGCACTCCGGCGACGGTTCTACCAAAGCAAGAGGCCCATCCCCGTCAGGAGATGGGCCTCAGAGCGATAATCTACTGGCGTGCCGGCGTCAAGCCGTGAGAGGCAAGCCGCCCGGTGCGGACACTCATGCGACGCATGAGGGAGGCCCGGCACCGGCCCGCCGCGTCTATCAGGCTTAGCGGCGACGACGAACCAAGGCGAGCGCGCCCGCAGCGAGGAGCGCGAGGCTCGCCGGCTCGGGGACGCCGTTCGGGTTCGGAACGATCGAGTAGGTCGTCTCAACGCGGCTGCCCGGGAACGTGCCGTTCCAGTTCCAGCCGGCGATGTTGCCGTTGAAGCCGAGCGACAGCGAGTCGATCGTGCTGAAGCCGCCGCCGTCCGGCCACACGCCCGAGCCGGGCAGGTTGACCGTCGAAGCGGTGAACAGACCCGAGCCGTCGATCTGGTAGAACGTCGGGGTGATCGCGACGAGGGTGAACTCCATCGCGAAGATCGGGCCGCCGATCGCGTACGACTGGGCCGGGTTGGGGCCGGCGCCGTCGGCGTCGAAGTCAAACGACAGCAGGTAGCTGCCGCCGTTGAACACGGCAGCACCCGAGCCGTTGATCGTGTGGAAGTTGGTGGTCAACTGGACCAAGCCGTTGGTGACCGTGCCAGCGAGGGCGGACGGGTCATTCAGCGTGATCAGGTTGGCACCGCTGGCCGAAATCATCAGCTCCTGGGTGCCAGGGTTGTACGTCGTGTCACCCACACCATTCACCAGGTTGTGCGAGATCGACACGTAGGCCGCGAACGACGTGCTGCTCATCGCAGCCACCAGGCCGCCCGCGATCAGCCCAAGAATGATTCTCTTTCCCTTCATTGCAATCCCTTTACGAATAGTGTCCGACTTGCCTCTCGTTCCCTTCCCTGTGCGGCCATACCCCGAAGGGACAGCCGCTCGGGCTGACTTCCTCAGTGCAAACAGACAGGCTCACCGCCCCGGGACCGCGTCGCGGCAACCCGGACCGACGAAAACCCGAGGGCCTAGCGACGACGCCGGGCCAGCAGCAGCGAGCCGAACCCGAGCAGCGCCAGGGACGCCGGCTCCGGGATCGTGATGAGCTGCATCTTGTACGAGTCGACCGTGACGATGTCGCTCTGGAGGTCTTCCAGATCGCCGCCGTTCTGGCGGGCGCCGGTGACCGTGAAAGCCATGTAGTACGGGCCGTCGAAGAACAGCGAACCGATGCCGAGCGAACCGTCCACCAGCACGCCACCGGTCGGCGTGAAGATCGGGGCCACAGCCGTGTCGATGAAGTTCGGCGTAGCCGGCTCATTGACCGCGAAGGCCGACACGGTGCCGGTCAGCAGCACACCCGTAAACACGTTCGTGAACGTGTCGTCCCACAGGTCACCGGTGATGGTCAGCGTACCGCCGCCGTTGAACGAGCCGCTCATGTCACCGCCGGCGCTCGTGTCGCTGGCGAGCGTGTTGCCCGTCCAGTTGAGCGTGGCCGTCCCGCCGAACGGGGCGATGAACCAAACGCGGCCGCCGTCGGCCTCAACAACCGAACCCTGGCTGGCCACGGCGTTGGGCATGTTCCACTCGCCGTCCGGGCCGAGCGTGCCGGGCGCCGCATAAAGCGGTGTCGGGCTCACGTTGATGCCGAGGGCCTCGACAAAGCCGACAGGCGCGGCCTGCGCGGCGGACGTGATCAGCGCCGCCAAAGCGACCACAAAACTGCTTCGCTTCGAAAACAGGGACATTCTTCCACTCCCTCCCTTACCGAATTAGCTGCACAGAATCCGCAGGAAAACCGCAGTTCTTGCAGCAATCGCCCCTTCAAACCCGCTCCAGTAGGTTTAAGGCGAGGATGCTTCGCTCCCCGATACTGCCCCCGAATGTACCGCGTCCGAGTACTCGGGGTCAAGCGAAATCTCATCCTGATCCGCTTCTTATCGATTCCTGAACAAAATACAGTGACACTTATAAACCTGTGGACGCCGACTCGTTGCCCACTTCGCCATCCACGTCCTCAGCGCCCCCCGCCGGGCCGCCCTCACCGAGCGACGCCCAGGGGTGATCAAGCGAGATATAGGACGGCGTCGAGGGGATCACGAAGCCGCTAGGCCCCAGGCGTGGCCGCATCAGCGGGTCGCCAATGACCACCTCTGCCCAACTCAGGTAGGGGATGGCGGTGAATGCAGCTTCCACGAAGCACATGTCGGCTACGCCGTTGCCGTCCTCGTCCCGCAGCAGATTCGAGAGCAGGTACTCGCCCTGGACGATGCCCGAAGTTTCCGGCTCGAAGACGTGGCCGATGGCCCCGGAGCCGCCCATCGCGATGAACTGAGAAATCCGACCCTGACCTGTAAGGATCGTGCTGTCGACGAACATCGTCACCGCGTTATAGCTTTCGATCGAGGCGAAAACGGCACCCGGCACACACGTGAAGAGTGGACCGGCGCCGGGCCCGTTGATGAGCAGGTAGTTCTGCGATCGGCCATCCCCGCCGTTGCGGCCGTAGGTCAGCAGGCCGATCAGCCCGGCCCCGGCAGGCATGCCGCCATCGTTTACGATGGTCGCGGTATCGTCCCAGATCGCCCACCCGCCGAGACCGTCCGCCACAGGAGCGACGGCAGCGCCGCCCATCGGGGCAACTTCCCGCGTCAGGAACTGGAAGGCCCTGACGTAGTGGTTGCCGGTGTTCGGCTGGCCCACGCCGAATTCGGCGCCGGGCGGGAACCAGAAATCCTCCACCCGGGCGAGGTCGAGCCCAGGGTAGAGGTTGTAGACCCGGGTAACCGCGAACTGGGAAGGCGCGGGCGGAGACGGAGAGTGATCCAGCGCCACGGCCGAGGCGTCCGGGTTGTAACCCACGAATCCCGGATAGGTCGGGTTGCTGACCGCGGCGGACCGCTCCAGCATCGCCTGCACCGCCGCCAGCGGCGTCTGCCCCTGGATTCGCGGGCCGTCGAGCCGGGCGGTCAGGTAGAGGTCGCCCGGATTGAACCGCCGGTTGTACGCCGAGTACCACCCCGCCTGGTCGAACGCGCTGACCTGGTCGCCCTCCATCCGGACCGGCGGGTTCGCCCCGTGGAGGTTACTCCACTTGAAGGTCATCCGCCGGGCGAGAATGTCCCGGCCGCTATCCCAGGAGCGTACGGGGCTGGCGTAACCCTGGTACGGGTTGACGACGCGGCCATCGGCGGGAATTCGAGGCTGGTTGGTGCCCAGGGTGAGCGCCGGATCCGCGAGAAACAGCACGGAAAGCTCGGATTCCACGCTCGCAGCGTCGACTTTGCTCACGTTCGCGACAACCAGCGAGGCGTTCGTCCCCGTGGTGCAGCCGGTGGTGCCGGGCGGGCAGATCACGCTGGTCAGATTCGGGCTGCTCGTGTGGGTGTCCTCGATCCGGTAAGGCATGCCCGCCGTGGTGATGATCACGTAGATGCGATCAACCAAGTCGTGGGCAATGAGGTGGTTGCGGATCGGCTGGGCGATCAGCGTGTTGTAGTCGTTGCGAAAGATGATCTCCTGCGTCGGGCCGCCGCTGGTGGAGGCCGCATCCGGCAAGCCGGTCAGGTAGACCACCTGTTCGTCGAGAATCTGCGGGTAAAACTGGCGATACATGGCCGCGATGGCCACGCTCACCGGGCTGTTCTGATTGACGACGAGAAGCACGTCACGGGCATCGATCCGCAGGCGCGGCATGGGGGGCGGCGGATCGGCAACGACATCGGGCGGGCCGCCCGAGTCACCCTCGCCGAAGTCACCGTCCGAGCCCAGGGCAGGGTGCAGAATCGCGAGGGAAAAAGCAGCGAAAACCAAGCCGAGGGCGAGTTTTCGAACGGGGCTGGGATTCCCGGCGACTGCGAAGCCGGCTACTGCCGCGTCGTCGCCGAACGGAGCAGAATATTCACGAACCTTGCTGGGCATCGCCGCGCGATTCCTGACGCTCCCTGTGTGCCTGGATTGACGCCTCAGCGCGATCTGCTGCGGGACGGCGAGGCCGACCTTGCGGCGATCACGCTGGGGATGAGGCGGTGAGAGCTGCCCTCGGGGGGCAGCGCATGGCCGGTGCGCGGCTGCTGCAGGAGCCTGCCAGGGAGACCGCAGGCTCCACTTCCGCCCTACCTCCGGAACCCCGCGGGCAGAAAATGATCCCGCGTGTTTCTCGATCGTCGGTCAGCATACCGTAGAAACCCTGAGGTCCGCAAGCTATTCTCGGACTTCTTCGCGCAGGTTCGGCGCGTGCGGCCCTGCCCGTCCGGGCGGGCAGTCGCCCCGCGCCCGGGGGCGGGGTCGAAACAGGGGGAACCGTCACGGCGGCACCCTTGGCAGGCGGCCGATCGTCGTTTAGAATGGCCTGTTCGCCACCGGCCGGCGCGGCCTGCCGGGGATTGCGGATCCTGTTTGGGAAGCAGACTGATGCCCCGACCGACGAAGGCCTTTCGCCGTCAGAAGATCAACGCCGCCATCGCGTACAAGCGCGGTGACCGCGAGGAAGCCTACAAGCTCTGGAAGCAGGCCTCGACGCAGTTGAGGGAAGTCCGCGAGAAGAAGCGGACGCGTCACCAGGCCAAGCCGGAAGGCGAAGCGGCGGCGTCCTAGCGCCTGGCGGGCCGATCGGCCCGCGCCTGCGCATTTCACACCCTTTGTTGCCGTGGGGATCTCGCATTCAGGCGCAGCCGGGCGGCTGCCGTGGATGCGTTCTACGGGCAAGTCACATCCTGACAGAGCGTTCCATCGCCGGCGTATGACGCCGGGAATCTCGGATCCGGCACGCCGTGATTGAGCCCGCTCCCGTTCATCCAATCCGGCAGCGCGGGGCATAGCCCCGCCGCGGCGGATACGAAGCCGCGATCGCCGGCATTGATGACGCCATTGCCATCCATGTCGAACTGACAGATCAGACCGGGACCTGTCTGCCCCTGATTGGCCGAGATGAAGCCGCGATCGCCGGAGTTGACCACGCCGTTGCCGTCGGCATCTCCGTAGCAGCCTTCGAATGACGGAGGCAGCCAGTCGGCAACATTGCACACGAAGGGCACGCAGGCGTCCTCCGTCTCCAACGCGCACCGACCGGACCCGCGACAGCAGGCGCCGACCGGAGTCGCGGTCGCCGAGACCTCGAGCAGATAGCTGTTGAACGTCCCGCAGGCCAGGCCCTCGAAGGCCGGCGTCGTCACCCGCAGCGAGTAATCCCCCGCGGGAAGCAACTGCTCGGCGATCGGCGCCGGATCGCACACCACGCCCGCGCCGCTGCTCACCAGGACGGGCGGCCCATCGCAGGGGCCGGCGGAGAGTTCGTACCACGGCGGGAACTCTGCCTGCAGATCGATAACGACGGTCGACTCCGCAGCGAGCGTGAACCACCAGACATCCTCATCGCGCGCGCCCATTGAGGCATCGATGGTTCCGCCGTGCGGTAGCCCGATCGTGAGAAGCTCTGCCTCGGCACACGTTCGATTCGAGTCCGGTCCGCAGACGAAGAGGTCGGCTTCCTGCACGGGTGAGGCCAGGGGGTCGACGTTGCAGAGCACGCAGGCGGTCGGCGGATCGGCGGTAGGCTGCGCGTCCAGCGTCAGCTCGAAATCGCCCTGCTGCCCGTCGCTGCCGTGCACGAGGATCCAGAAGTCCTGCACCGCGCCGCTGACCCATGTAGCCTCGGATCGCTGGTTCGGGCAGTTGGCGCCGTCGTCGTTGCAGGCCAGGGCCACCAGCGATTCGCAATCGTCGCCGCAGTACACGTTGAGAATGGTGTCAAACGTGCCCGCGCCGCAGGTGGAGGCCGTATAGCGCATGCCGGGCTGGCCGGCGATGTGGTACCACACGCTGGCACCTTCGATGACGTTCGCAGCGCACGGTGGCTTGGGGTCAGGGTTGGCGAATCGGTTGGTGCCCATGACGCGGCCGCCGGGCTCCAGCTCGTCTGCTGCGAAGCAGACGTCGTTCGCGGGAATCTCCGCCGCGGCGTCGGTGATCCGCAGGACGTAATCGTTGTTCGCGCCGCAGGGAAGGTGGTCGAACTCGACGACGGTGATCCACAACTGGTGCTGCCCCGCTGCCAGCGGCAGCGACAACATCACGTCGCTCGAACAGGTCTCGCCGGTGTCCACCACCAGTTCGGTCATGCTGCCGCACGGGCCACTGGTCAGGCGATACCGCGGCGGGAACTGGGCCTCGATGCGGATGTTGATCGTCGCCGCTGTCGGCAACGTGAACCGCCACACGTCCACGTCGTGCACGCCGCCCAGCGCATAGATCGAGCCGCCGTGCGTGGACCCGACGGTAGCCGCTACTGCGTTGGCGCACGATCCGTTCACGCTGCTGCCGCAGGAGGCATACTCGCTCTCGACGATTGCCGCGCTGGCGCCTGACACAGCGCACGGCTCGCAGGTGACGGGGTCGTCAATCGACGGCTCCGAGGTGAGCACCACTTCGAAACTGCCTTGCCCGCCGTTCTCGCCGTAAACGAGCAGGTAGTAAGATCCCGACGCGGGCGATATCCAGGAAACCTCCGCCGAGCCGTCGCCGCAGGCGGCGGCGTCGCACGCAACCGGCTCAAGCGAACCGCAGTTGCCGCACAGGACATGCAGCGCGGTGTCGAAGTCGGTCAGCCCGCAGGTCGACGCCGTGTATCGCACGCCCGCGATGGTATCGACGCGGTACCACACGCCCGGTCCATCGACGATCTTCAGCCCACAGGGCGGTACAGCGTCGACGTCGCCCAGGAAATTGGCACCGGCGATGACCTGCCCGGCCTCGAGATCAACCGCGGCGGCGCAGGAATCATTGGCAGGCGGAAACACCGTCTGGCAGTCCACCGGGCCCTGCAGGAGGTTCACGCACCAGGCCATGCGCCCGAAACGGATGTCGGAGAGAGCGTAGGTGTCGGTGCCGCGCGACTGGAAGACAATGTCATCGCCGCCGCTCGCTGTCGTGAGCCAGCGGAATGCACCACCCGAAGCGCCGACGCTCGAAGAAGTAACCTCGAGCCAGTAACAGGAACCGGCCTGCACGGCGACCGGTCGCGACAGCACCGCGCGATAGACGAAGAACGTCGGGAAAATATGCGGTCCGCGCGACACCGTCGCGTCGATGCCGGTGGTGAAGGTGTCCAAAGGTGCAGCCGCAGGTACGCCGCCCGCGTCCGCGAAGAGGCGGACCTTGAAGACGCCGGGCTCCGGCGCGGCTTCCGAGCCGGTGCCGTAGAACGCCCACCAGCACACGCTTGCGATGCTGCCACTGACCGACGGCGTGAAGTTGTCGGCGACGGCGAACTGCGACGACGCGTGGCCCGTGCTGGCCAACCCGAGGAACGATGATTTATCCCACGCCTGGCAGTTGGCAGGGTTGAGCGCCTCGCCGCATACGGCGGTGGGCCCGCCGCGCAGGGCCGCGGACAGGTCGGCCACGGCGACCGCTGCCGCCACGGGGGCGGCCGCCGTTTCGAACCCGGCATCCCCCGCGGCTCCCGTCGCCGACGGGTGGGCGAGCAGCGCAGCCATAAGGAGCAAGACGGTGGCCGTGCACGCAGGACGCCGGCTCACCGGCGGGCAACCGAATTGCACAATGATCGCCATGATCTGTGAAACGGGGAGCGGATGGGTGTCAACGACCGAGCGTACGTCGCGCAGCCTCCCCCTGCCGCCCAGGCGCGGCGCGCAGCACAACCACCCCGGCGGCGCATTACCTGTATAGTATCGAAGTGCATCCCTTCGGTTCAACGCGGCGCAGGCAGGATTATGGCGGGGTGGCGCCAAAGTTCCGATAGGAATCGCCCCTCCGGACGGCGCACCCCGGGCAACCGCGGGTGCCGGCACGGCGGCGGTGACGTCCTCGGCAGGGTTCGAACCTGCAACCTTCGGCTTCGGAGGCCGACGCGCTATCCAATTGTGCCACGAGGACAGGACTCTATCCGAGTCTAGATCAGCCCCGTCCGGTGTCAACCAGCCACGGCTTGGCGTGGAGAAACGGCAGGAAAGGGGCGGCTACTGAGGCCGCATGCGCCCGCGGTAGGTGATGCGGCCGCGGGTGAGGTCGTACGGGGAGACTTCGATCTGGACGGTATCGCCGGGCAGAATGCGGATGTAGTGCTTGCGCATCTTGCCGGAAATGGTGCACAAAAGCAGGTGCTTTTCGGCACCGATGTCGACGGACACGCGGAACATCGCGTTCGGCAGCGCCGCGACGACGATTCCCTCCATCACGATGGCTTCAGTCTTACTCGTCATGCAGTCGATTCGTCTCCCGTCTCGCGCGGCCTGTCCGCGGCTGCCGGCGCGCCGGCCTGATCAACCCCCGCCGGACATGATTCGGCGGCGCGACCGACCGGGGGCGCAGCCTCGCCCCTGCCTGGCAATCGATCCGCAAAGTATAGTGTTTTGAACTACTTCCACAAGCCCGGCCGCTCGCCGGCCTGGCCGATTGCCAGGAAAATTAAAGCTATAACGCAATGAACGGCTAGTTGGAGCGGTGGTGATCCGCCCCGGTGCGGCGGCGACGGACGCTTGCGTTCTGCGCCGGAAGCGTGACGCTAGCCCGATGAATGTCCGACCGCGCACTGCCGACGCAGGCCGTCCGCCGGGATCGGACCGGATCCGCCGGACCGGCTCCGGCGAGACCGAGGCGAGCGATGTGCAGCGCTGCGTTTCACGGAGTTCCCGTGCGGTTGAGGCGGATCCTGCTGGCGGGGCTGCTGCTGCCGTGCCTGTCGGGATGCCTCTCGCCGCGGCTCGTGAGCTACGACGCCCGGCGGTACAGCCTTGACATGGACATCGACCCGCGGGAGCACGGGCTCAAGGCGCGGGCGAGCGTGGATCTGGTCCGTTCCGCCACGGCGGCCGACGACGAGCCCGCGTCCTTCGACATGTGGCTTCACCCCGCCCTGCGGGTGACCTCGATCCGTGCCGCTGGGGCGGAGGTGGTCGACGTCGTGACGATCGCTGAGCCCGTGCGATCGACAGACGAAGCGCCCGACGACGAAACACACCGCCGCCTGCGCCCCGTCCGGCACCGGGTCCAGCTTGCCCGGCCTACCGCGGCGATGACGCTCTTCGTCGAATACGAGGGCGCGTTGCACCAGGATGTTTCGGCGGGAGAGAAGCCGGGCGAGATTCACAACACGCTGATGCAGGCGCACCTCGGCCCGGAGGGCGTTTACCTCGCGGGCGGGGCCTGGTATCCGCAGTTTGCGGGAGACGACGAAGACGCCGATCCGGCCGCGCCGGCGGAATACGCGGTGAGCGTGAACCGGATCGAGGGATTCGAACTCGTCGCCGCCGGCGACCCCGTACACGAAGAAGGCGATGCCAGCTACCGCTGGCAGAGCCCCTATCCGCTGGACGGCTTCGCCATCGTGGGCGGCCCGTTGCTGGTGATGCGGGAACGGTACCGAGACGTGGACATCAGCGTGTGTCTGTCGCCTTCGAACGGCATGCACGGACAAGGCGTGCTCGAGGCCGTGAAGCGATACCTTGATCGATACGAACCGCTGATCGGGGACTACCCCGCCGCACACTACGCGGTGGTCGAGAACTTCTTTTCGAGCGGCTTCGCGTTTCCAACCTTTACACTGCTGAGCCGCGACGTCATCGCGATGGGCGCGCGGACGCTCAACACGCACGGCTACCTCGACCACGAGATGCTGCACTCGTGGTGGGGCAACGGCGTCTTTGTCGATCCGCGCGACGGCAATTGGTGCGAATCGCTGACGTCGTACATGACCAACTACTACGGGTACGTGCTCGACGACGACCCGGAAGGCGCCCGTCGCACGCGGCGGAATTACTGCCACTTCCTCAGCACCATCAAGCCGGAACAGGACAAGCCGCTCGGCACCTACGGCCGCAAGGACGGCTGCGGCCGCGGCATCGCCTACCAGAAGGGTGCGATGGTGTTCCACATGCTGGCCCGGACGATGGGCGAGGCGAACTTCTGGGCCGCGATGCGAACTCTGACCGCGGAGCACACCGCCCGCCATGTCTCGTGGGAGGATATCCGCCGCGTCTGCGAGGCGGCGTGCGGCCGATCGCTGGAAGTGTTCTTCACGCAGTGGGTGCGGCGCGGCGGTGCGCCGGCGCTGTCGATCACCGTGGCGCAGTACTCGACCGCGGCGCGGGAGCTGACCCTGACTTTTGAGCGCGGCGACAACGACTTCGCCATCGAAGTGCCCATCCGGCTGATGCTCAGCGACGCGGAGCTGGAAGCGGTGGCATCGCTGCCCGCGGGCTCGGGCCCGGCGGAGGTGCGCCTCGCGGCGGACTCCGCCCCGTCGGCGGTGGTGCTCGACCCGGATTACCACGTGTTTCGCAAGGTGGCCACGCCCTGCACGATTCCGACGACCGCCCGCACCCGCAGTGGCGACGCCTTCGCATCGATCGTCGCCGCCGGGGACGCCGCCGCACCCTACGCGGCCATCCGCGACTCGTTCGCGGAGAGCTTCGAGGAGAGCGAGCGCGTGGCCCTGACCGCGGGCTCGATCGAGGCAGGCGCACTGTCCGGGCGGTGTGTGCTCGTGCTGGGGCCCGCGGTACACGACACCTTCGTCAACAACTTCCTGGCGGCGGTCGAGTTCCCGGTGACCTTCACGCCGGAGGGCTTCGCCTTCAACGGGGAGACGTACGACGCGCCCGGAGACAGCATCCTCGTGACCGTCCATCACCCCGACGTGGCGGAGGGGGGCATCACGGTGGTCTACGCCAACAGCCCCGCCGCGGTGCCGAGCGCGATCAGCATTCCCTTTTACGACCGGAGCCTGGTGATCTTCAAGGATCGGCGGCCCGTCGTGCGGCATGACTTCGAGCGGAACCAGGCTGTGGAAGTTCGCGTGGTTCCGTAGTGGCCACGCGCGATCAAGGGGCGTCCTGCAGCGTCACGCTTTCCTGGTCGGCCTTGTGGCCCCAGCGGGTGACGAGTTCATAGGCGAGTTCGCGTTTCTCACCCGCCGGAACCGACGCGGAAAACTGAACCGTCATGAAGTCGTGCAGCTTCGGGCTCAGCGCGCTGCGAAAGAAGACGTGGCCGAAGAAACTGCGGCGGATCTCGACGTCGATGGGCTTGTCGCGGTAATTGCGCAGGCGCTCCACATACCGCACATGCTCGTCCCCGCCGACCAGCACGTCGTTGATCTCGATGCGGTGGCCCTGCTGAGGGTTGAAGTAGACGCTCGCCCCGGCGCGCTGGAACCAGAAGTTGTCCCGCGAGGTCGCGATCGGGATCAGCTCATGAATCACCTCGGGGTCGGGGCCGAGGTTCAGCTCGATCTCCTGACCGATGGGAACGTACTTGTTCCACTGCTCGACCAGCATCGAGAGCCCGTCGCGGCCGTTGTCGCGGTAGAGGCGGAGCGTGCCGTCGGGCAGCGGCGTCTCGCCGAGCTTGCTGGCCGTGTCGTTGCGCAGCAGGAACATGCAGACGAGTTCATCGCCGTATTCCTGCGGGCGGTAGCGATACTGAATCCGCAGCGGCACCTCGCGGCCGGTGAACAGCCGCATCCGCTTCGACCAGCCGTTGGCGATCGTCTCGGTGCCGGGCACGGTGTAGATGAAGTATTCGGAGAGGCCGGCTTTTTCGATCTCCTTCTCCTCGAAATCGCCGCCGCCGCCGGAGAGGTAGCCCAGGCCGCTCATGCGCTCCCGCAGCGCGTCGCGGGCATGCGGACGGGCGTTTTCCGCGAGCTTGTCGAGAACCGATCCGGGCTGGTCGACCAGGGTCCGCAGTCCGTCGTCTCTGAGCAGACCGCGCCGCGCCAGGTCGCGAATTTCTTCCACAAGGTTGATCGTGCCCACCACCATGCGAACGCTCGCGCCGGGGTAGTCCTCGCCGGAGTTGTTGATGATCCGCACATAGCCGTCAAAGCTCAGCGCCGTCTCCTCGGGGTCGGCGATGCAAATGTAGTCGGCCGACCACGAGATGCCGCTGGTGAAGTAGGTCACCTCGATGGTGACGTCGCCGTCGCGGGCCGAGCGCACGGTCCAGTAGAGCGTCTGGGGGCGATCATGCGGGAAGGTCGTGTCGACCAGTTCCAGCTCATCACCATGCGTCAGGAAGCGCAGGTCGACGCTGGTCGGGTCGATCAGTGTACCCGCCCACGAGAACTGCATCGGATTGAGTCCCTGTTTGAAGGCAAGCGTCCGCGTCTCGCGGACGAGCGTCAGATCCTCGCTGTTGTAGATGGTGAGCTGCACGCTGTCGCGCGGGGGGATCGTCGAGAGGTCGATGTTCCCTGAACCGGCGAGCGTGTACACCGGCATTGCGAGCATCAGCATCGCCGTAAGCCACTTCATCGTGCGTCCTCGATCGGTTGACATCACCCAGACCGCCCGTCGCCTCGTAAACATGCCCTACGGCGTGAGCAGCGTGACGTTGTCCTGCTTCTGGTTGTGGCCGTTGTGCGTGATCAGCTCGAAGCGCAGCTCCTTCTTCTCGCCCGCTTTGACGCTGGAGGCGTACTGAACGGTGCGGAAGTCGTGGAGCACGGGGCTGAGGGCACTCCGGAAGTCCACATGGCCGTGCCAGGTCCGCCGGATCTCGACGTCGATGGGCTTGTCGCGGTAATTGCGGATGCGCTCGACGTACACGGAGCGTTCGTCCCAGCCGGCGACGGTGTCGTTAATCTCGATGCGGTGACCCTGTTGCGGACTGTAGTAGACCGTCGCGCCCGACCGGTGGTACCAGACGTTCTCGCGCCCGGTGCCCAGACGGATGAGCTCGTGAATGACTTCGGGATCGTTGCCGAGGTTCAGCACGATCTCCTGGCCGATGGGGATGTACTTGATCGCCTGCGTCGCGAGCATCGACAGCCCGTCCTGCCCGTTGTGGCGGAAGAGGCGCACGATGCCGTCGGGCAGGGGCGATTCGCCGAGCTTGCTGGCCTTGTCGTTGCGCATCAGGAACAAGCGCACCAGCTGGTGGCCGTACTCCTGCGGGCGGTAGCGATACTGGATGCGCAGCGGCACCTGCAGCCCTTCGAACAGCCGCATGCGCTTGGACCAGGCGCTTCGGACCGTCTCCTGCCCCGGAACGGTGAAGATGAAGTACTCGGAGAGTCCCTCCTTGACGATCTCCTTGGGCGCGCCGGCGAACCCGGCGGCCATCTCGCGCTTGAGCTCCTCACCGACGGCCTTTCGCGCCGCGGGGGCCATGCGGCGCACGGCCCGGCTCTCCACCGCGGCGTCCGCGTCCTCCTGCGAGAGGATGCCGCGACGGGCGAGGTCGGCGATTTTTTCGACGAGGTTGATCGTGCCGACGACCATGCGGACGCTGGCATCGGGATAATCCTCTCCGGAGTTGTTCGTGATGCGCACGAACCCCTCGAACGACATGGTCTCTTCCGCGGCGTCGGTGATGCACACGTAGTCGGCCGACCACGAAATGCCGCTGGTGAAGTAGGTGATTTCCACCTGAGCGTCGCCGTCGAAGTCGCTGCGGACGTTCCAGTAAAGCATCTGCGGCTTGTCGTGCGGGAAGGTCGTGTCGAGCAGGTCGAGTTGATCGCCGTGCGTCACGAAGCGGATGTCGACGCTGGTCGGGTCGATCAGCGTGTTCGCCCAGGAGAACTGGAGCGGGTTGACGCCCTTCTTGAATGGCAGCGTCCGCGTGTCGCGCACGAGGGTCAGGTCTTCACTGTTGTAGATCGTCAGCTGCACCCCCTCGCGCGGGGGAATGGTGGACAGGTCGATGTTCTGGGCGGCGGCCGGGGCGGCCAGCAGGCCGGTCAGGATGATCGTGCTCGCGTATCTCATGGCTCTTTGCTCTCTCGCTTGGGTTCGCAGGTCGTGATCGTCGGGCCGCTCTTCTGCGTCACCACTCGTTCTTGATCACGATGTGCAGCTTGTGCGTCTGCTTGATCGCCTTCTGGTCGGCGCCTCGGGCCGGCAGCGGCACCTTGAACAGCACGCGCTCGGCGGTGGACTTTTCGGCGTCGCGCATCTCGGCGACGGTGCTGTCGGGCATCAGTTCCCACTCCACATCGCGGCCGGTGTCGCGCAGGATCTCGTTGCGCAGGGCGCGGAGATCCTCGGTGAGGTCGAGCGTGACCGGCTGGTCTTTGAAGTTCTCGATCTCGTACTTCACCACGACGTCGTAGTTGTACAGGTTGCCCAGCACGCGGACCTGCTCGCGCTTGTCGATCGTGCGGATGACCACCACGTCCTTCGCCTCGCCGAGGAAGAGGTTCATCTCGTCGTCGCGCGGGGTAAAGCGGCCGAAGTCTTCGCCGAGGAACGCGGTCGTCCCGCGCCCGTCATCCTGGAAGATGCGGACCTTGCCCGGCATGAGGGCGAACTGCCCCAGCCCGCCCGCCTTGTCGTTCTTCAGGACGTAGTGCATCGGCACGCGCAGCTGGTTCTTGGACGGGTCAAGCATGCCGTACTGGGCGAGCTCGGCCGTGTAGGTCTTGCGGACCGGCACGTTGGTGAACTTGGCGGAGAGGAGCTGCTTGGTCTCGTTGATGCCGATGGGACGCTCGAAGCGCTCGCCGAAGCCGGCCCACATCCCCGCCTCGCCGAACTCCTCGCCGGCGTTGTTATGAAGCTGCACATACTGCCACAGCGTCAGTTGCTTCTCGTCGTTGGAGGCCACGGCGCGATACTGGAAGGATTTGTCCAGCCGCCCGATGACGTAGCTGATGCGCACCCGCGCCGATCCGGCGGCGGGCGAGGCGACCTGCCAGGTCAGGGCGTTTTCGTTCGGCGGGTAGGACACGGAGAGCACCTTGATGTTCTCCGGATCGGTCAGGCACCGGA
Organism: uncultured Phycisphaeraceae bacterium; assembly: GCA_964426945.1. Classification (GTDB taxonomy): domain Bacteria; phylum Planctomycetota; class Phycisphaerae; order UBA1845; family UBA1845; genus CAYRSS01. The sequence continues at coordinate 81,280 of CAYRSS010000007.1, read as the reverse complement.
ACTGGATGCTGTCCTTGTCGACGCTGGCGTTGGCCCAGGCGAAGACCACCTCGTTGACCCCCGCCGTCAGCGGCACGATCCGCTCCTCTTCGACAAGCGTGACCGCCGGGTTGTCGAGTTGAATCTCGACGCGCTCGCGCGGCGGGAGGGTGATGAGCTTGATGCCGCCGAGGGCGATTGAACCCGTGGCGAGCACGGCGGCGCCCGCCAGGGCGACGACTGGGATCCTGATTCGCTGCATGTCGATCTCTCCGGGCCGGTTTGCCCACTGCGTGATCGGTTCGCTACACTTCCGCATCGTACCGGCGTTCGGGCGGCCGATCGCCACCCGATGACCGTTTAGTCGCACGAGCCGGCAGAAGGTTCCGCGGAGGCGAGCCGGAAGGTGAAAGCCGCACCCGACACCCCCGCATCGACGCCGTTTCCCCAGCCCTACCGCGAGTCGGCGGCGGCCACCATCCTCCGGACCTTCGCCATCGCCGTCGTGCTGACGACCGTGCTATCGGGCGTGCTCTACGCCGCCGGGCTGGCAACTGGCTCGCCGATCCGCCTATGGCTGACGACCTTTCCGGCGATTCTCTGGTTCCCCTTGGGCGGCCACTTCGTTGAGCTGGTCTACCTGAACTTCCTTCGCATCCGGTGGCCCTGGTGGCATCGCCACCGGCGCAGCGGGCGGATCATCGTCTGGTTCCTCGGCGGCCTGCCGCTGGGAGCGGGGCTGTGGTGGACGTGGACCAGCCTGGGCAACACGCTGCCGGCGGCCCTGCCGTGGTGGTGGGGCATGCCCTTCTTCGTGGTCGTGGAGTTCATCGTCCACGGGATCCGGCACACCCTGGGATACCCCAACTTCTGGGACGGACGGGAGTGAAGTTGCGGCCTCTCCGCGCGGTGGCGGTATGATGAGGCGGCGGGCGCCAGGATGCGCCCGCGGCGAAGCGCGCACCGAACGGAATCCCCCATGCCCTGGCTCTTCCTCGCCCTGATTGCCGCTGCCCCACCTTCGGAAGCCGCCCTCATCCGGACCGCCAACGACTTCCTCGGTCCTTACGTAGCGCTGCCGGACGGCCGAATCGTGAACGCCTCCGCCCACTACTGGGACACCACCGTCGGCGTGCCCTTCACACGCGACGCCGAGCTGGTCATTCCCCCCACCCCGCTCGACCTTAACCTCGACCGCACGGTGGACACGACCTTCGAGGGCCGCTGGCGCCTCACAGGAGGATTGCTGGCCAACCCGGAACTCACCGGCCTGATTCCCACGCCCGACGACCCGCGCGGCACCGTCGGCCGCTGGAGCGTCAGCACGGGCTACCTCGGCGTTCGCGAGGAAAAAGACCCGGTCACCGGCCAAGGCACCGGACGGTACGGGTTCAACTGCTGGTACTGTCACGCGGGCACGGGCCCCGGCGGCGATATCGTGCTCGGCCTGCCCAACGCGAACATACACCTCGGGCTGATCATGGCGTCCTCGCGGGCGCTTGACCCGGACTACGTCATCGCCGATCCGCTCACCGGTCAACCCGTCACGCCGCGCGAATTGGTCCGGAGAGAGGCGCTGGACGATTCGTTCCGCTTCGACCTTGACGGCGACGGCCGGGTGACGACCCGCGAGTGGCGCACCACGCTGCGTCTGCCCACCGCCGAGGAAACCCGCGCCCTGCTGATGCTGGCGGGACCCGGGCGGATGGACCAGAGCGTCGACTACCGCATGGATGGCACGATCCCGTTGGCCAACCTCCAGCACTACATGCTTGAAAGCCAGGGGCGCGACGAATACCTGCGCAGCGCCCGAAAGCTCAAGCGGGCCGTCTTCAACCCGGTGAGCATTCCGCAGAACCTGACCGGGCTCGGCGCTGCGCACTATTCCTGGACCGGCAAGGAATCGTCCATGCGCCACGACGCCGTGGCCCTCGCCGCGCAGCACATGAACACCACCCCCGACGCCCTCGCCCGGCTGCTCGACATCCCCTTCGCCGGCGAGCATGTGGACTACGAAGTGCTGAGCCGCCTGCTGACGCTCGACTTCCGCAACGTCGGCACGGCAGGACGGGAGACCGACTATCCGCCGGGCAACGGCTGGGCCCACGAAGTGATGACCGCGGCGAGCGAATCGGTCATGACCCGGCTGCCGCGCGAGTACGGCGCCGTTGAGCTGCGTCAGATCCTGACGCGCGAGCGGGCCGCGGCGCCGCCCGATCCGGCTCGCGTCGCGTTGATCGAGCGCGGCCGACGGGTCTTCACCGAAGCCATAGTCGGCGAGGTGATCAACCAGCGCGTGCTGCACGGCCGCGAAGCGCGGTCGCCGGAGAACTACCGCGGCATCGCCGTGCTCGCCCCGCTGGATCGCTCGCGGCCGATCGACGCGAAGGTCCCGGTGCGGTGCGCGACGTGTCACAATCACTCGCCGCTGGCCACGCTTGTCCCCGTGAGCACCCCCCTCGCGCCGCTGCAGCGCTGCGACCTGTGCCACCTCGATCACCGCGACCGCGCCGACTGGGAGACGTATTACCCGCTTGCGGACTACATGGTCCGCGAGAATCTGCGAACGGTGAACGAGTGCCTGGCCTGTCACCCGAAACACCCCGACTTCGGTCCGCAGGCGTATACCAACTCGTGGCTGCTGCCGTTCGATGCCGACGGCGACGGCGCCACCTTCGGCGATGAGGCCGAGGACGCCGGTGCGGGCGGCATCGGCACCGACGCCTACCTCAATGTGGACTCGCTGTTCACCGTACAGCTCCGACCGCCGCAGGCCAGGCCCGATAAGATGTACCTGGTCGCCCGGGACGCGAAGCGCGTGCCGCGCAAGACTGTATTCTCGCGAGCCGGGTATGGCTGGGTCCGCGTCGCGCCGCTGGTGGGCGTGGGACGCTCGGCCCCCTACCTCCACAACGGCTCGGTGCCGTCGCTTGAAGCCCTGCTGGCCGATCCCGCCGAGCGGCCGGCCCGTTTTCAGGTAGGGCTGCCAGCCCAGCGAGCGGTCTATGACACGACGCTGCCCGGAAATGGGCGCGGCGGGCACAGGTTTGGCACGGCCCTGTCCGAAGAAGACAAGGACGCTTTGAAGGCGTTCCTGATGTCGATTCCCTAGCTTCGTACTGATACCCGGGCGTTGCGCCACTGCTTTGACAGCCCTCGCCGAGATGCCTAAGGTCTGCTGACGATGTTCCGCCGGATTCTCTGCATCCTGATCGCCGTGTCGCTGCTGCCCGTCGGGGCGGCGGTGTGCGTCGGCGGCCTGCTGCCGGACGATTGCGAGTGCGGCTCGCAGGAAAGCTGCGGGCGTGAATGTGAGTGCGCCGGCGAGAGCCCCGCCTTCGCCACGGCCGAGCAGCACCCCGGCGGACGGCCGGACTGGACGGCCGTCGATCCGGCGGTTGTTCCCCTCGCCAACTTCGTTACCGCCGACGGCGTTCGAACCGGCGAGTCCCACGAGCCCTGTCCCGCTCCGCCTCGACCGCCGCTGGCCAGTCGCCCCTTCCCCGACAGCGATCTGCCCCTGCTGATCTGATCCAGACCTGCCGCGCAGGAGTCTGCGCCGCGCAACCGCTGCGCGTCCGCGCGGACACCCCGTTCTTTCCACTGTAGCCGTGATGAGATTCCGCCCACCGGCAATCCGCCGGCGTGGCGTTTGAGCCGTGACTCCCGGAGCGCACCCTATGGCGCCAGAGTTCCAGACTGCAGCGTTCGGCCGTCTTCGCACGACGCGAGTCCTTCGCCGGATAGGGACCGCGGTGCTCGCCACCCTGCCGGCGGGTTGTCAAACCGTCGACCCGCGGCCCGACTTCCAGCAGGCAACGGCGATGGTCGCCGAAGCGACGGGCCACCCGCTGGGCTTTCGGCCTGACGACGAGGACGCCGTGGCGGCGCGCGTCGATGCGCTGCTCGCGGGCGGGGTCACGCCCGCCGAGGCGGTCGAGATCGGCCTGCTGAACAACCCGTCGCTGCAGGCGGCGTTCATGGAAGTCGGCGTCGCCCGCGCTGACGTCGTGCAGGCGGGGATGCTCTCGAACCCGTCGCTGGGGATCGCGGTGCGATTCCCCTCCGGCGGGGGGCTGGCGAACTTCGAGGCGGACCTCGCCCAGAACGTTGCCGAGCTCTGGCAAATCAGGCCGCGGGTCAATGCAGCCCGCCGCGGGCTCGATGCGGCGATACTCGACCTGGCCCGGCAGGCGGCCGAACTCAGCGCCGACATCGAGGCGTCTTATTACGAAGCGGCCGGCCGCGCGCAGGTGCAGGCCATCGCCGAGCAGAACCTCGCCACGGCGCGCGAACTGCTCCAGATGGCCACGGTACAGCGCGACCACGGCGCGGCGACGGAGATCGACGTCAACCTGTCGCGTAGCGTGGTGTTTGAGTCGGAGCTGGAAGCAGAGTCCGCGCGCCTGGCCGCGGCGGAGGCCCGCCGATCGCTGGCGGTGCGGCTGGGGCTGACGCTCGTTGCCGACGAGCTCGTCCTGACCGCCGCCCTGCCCGAGCCGCCGACCGGCGGACTGGATGTCGATGAACTCCTGACGACCGCCCGGAACGCGCGGCTCGATCTTCGGGCGGCGCGGCAGCGCGTGGCGGCGGCTGCGGCTGAACTGGCGAAGGAGCGCGGCGGACTCTTCGGCGACGTGACCATCGGCCTCTCGATGGAACGCGCCGAGCGCCGCAGCGGCGAGCGACGCAACCTGCTGGCCGAATCCGGCAGCGCCACCGGCCAGGCGGGCGCGCTCACCCTGCCCGCACTCCGGCGCGACGACGACAACAAGCACACGGACTTCATCATCGGACCATCCTTCGAGTTCGAGATTCCGCTTTTCGACCAGAACCAGGCCAACGTCGCCCGCGCCGCGTACACCCTGAGCCGCACGATCAAGGCGCTGGAAGCGATCGAGCGTCCCGTCGTGCACGAGATCCGCGGCGCGCTGGACCGCAGCGAGACCGCCTGGCGCCTCGTGCGGCTCTACCGCGATCAGTCGCTGCCGCTGGCCGAGTCGAACGTCACGCTGTCCCGCGAGGCGTATCGCGCCGGGCGGACGTCGCTGCTCGGCGTGCTGGAGGCCCAGCGGTTCCTGCTGACCACGCGGCGGCGCTACGTAGAGGCCTGGATGGAGGCCGCCGCGACCATGCCCGCCCTCGATCGCGCCGTCGCCCGACCGCGTCACGGCGCGGGCGCATCCGAGGAGCCGGATCCACCCCGCACCCACGGCGGCGCGCCGACGCCCGCCGAGGAGGATCAACCATGAAGACCCAATCACCCATCAGAACCGCGCGGCGCGCCGCGACGCTGCTGCTCGCGCTGACCGCCGCGGCGATGAACGGCTGCGACCGGGCCGGCAGCGACCGCCCCACGCCGACCGCCGGGGCCGACCACGGCGCCCACGACGGCCACCAGCACGGCAAACCCGCCGCCCTGCCCGAACCGGGACACGGCGACGGCTTCGAGCGGTTCATACCGACCGCGCTGGCCGCCCCCGACGACTGGTGCCGGGAGCATGGCGTGCCGGAATCGTTGTGCACGCGCTGCAACCGTGACTTGATTCCGCTCTTCAAGGAGCGTGGCGACTGGTGCGGGGGCCATGACCGGCCCGAGTCGCAGTGCATCCTCTGCAACCCCGGCTTCGCGGCGCGCTGGGCGGCGCTGAAGCCGGCGGCCATCGTCCGCGCGGAAGAGGAGGCGGCGAGCCTGGGCGAAAACGTCCGCGTCGAGCAGCGCACCTCCTCGCTCACGCCGACCAACGACCCGCTCTGCCCCATCGATACCGTGGTAGTGACCTTCGCCGATCCCCAGATCGCCGCGAAGGCCGGGATCGAAACCGAGCCCGTCCGCCCCCGCCGCCTGTCCAGCGCGACCGAGTGCCCCGGGCAGCTCGGCTTTGACGAAACGCGTCTTGCGCACCTGACACCGCGCATCGGCGGTGTCGTGCGCGAGGTACTTGTGCGGGAAGGCGACCGGGTGGAGGCCGGCGCGCCGCTGCTGGTCATCGAGAGCGCGGAGCTGGGCGAGGCCCGCAGCGCCTACATCGCCCAGCGCGAGAGCCACCAGCTGGCCCTCGCCGATCACGAGCGCCGCCGCACGATATCGGCGGGCATCGAGCGGCTGCTGGCCGCCTGCACCGCGGATCGCCCCTCGCGCGAGGTGGCCGAAGAACTGACCGGGGTCCGCGCGGGAGAGGCCCGGAGCCGCCTGCTCGCCGCCCTTGCCCGCCTCGAAGTGGTCCGGTCGCGCTACGAGCGCGACCGCGGCCTGAACGAACAGGGCATCGCAACCCTGCAGGACTTCGAAAGCGCCCGCAGCGCACTGGTCGAGGCGGAGGCCGAGTTCACCGTCATGCGCGAGGAAATCGCCCTGGCCGACGAACGCGACCTGCTCCAGGCCGACACCGCCCTGCGGACCGCGCGGGCGGCGATGCAGGCGGCTGAGCGGCGCCTGCACATCCTCGGCATGTCCCACGAGCAGATCGACGCCCTCGGCGACGTCGACGACGAGCAGATCACCCGCTACGAGCTGCGCAGCCCGCAGCAGGGCGTCGTCGTGAACCTCCACGCCGTACGCGGCGAGGCGGTCGAGCCGGGCGAAACGCTCGTCACCGTGGCAGACCTGTCCTCGCTGTGGGTCACGTTGCAGTGTGGCGAGCCCGATGTGGAGGTGCTGCGCATGAACCTGCCGGTGCTGTTCACCATCGACGGTCTGCGCGGCGCCGCCGTGGAAGGTCGCGTCGAGTGGATCAGCCCCCAGCTTGACCCGCACCTGCGCACGGTGGAGGTGCGGGCCGGTGTCGCCAACAGCGGCGGACGGCTGCGGGCGGGCATGTTCGGGCTGGGGCGGATTCTGCTGCGCGAGAACAGCGAAGTGCTCAGCGTCTCGCGCGAGGCGATTCAGAGCGACGGCTGCTGCCAGCTGGTGTTCGTGCGGCTGAGCGACACGCAGTTCGTCCCGCGCAAGGTGGCCACGGGTGTCACCGTCGGCGACTACGTCGAAATCCTCCACGGCCTGACCCTCGGCGAACGCGTGGCCTCGCGCGGCAGCTTCCTGCTCAAGACCGAGATCCTCAAGACCAACATCGGGGCCGGCTGCTGCGAGGTCGATCCCGGCCGGTAACATTGTCGACCACGATTCCGACGAGGCGCGCATGCTCAACGCGATCATCAACTTCTCGCTGAACTACCGCTGGCTGGTGATCGCTGCGACGATCGTCATGGCTGGGCTGGGCTTGTACTCCTTCGCCCACCTGCCGCTCGACGCCTTCCCCGACACCACGCCGGTGCAGGTGCAGATCAACACCGTCGCCCCTGCCCTCTCGCCGGCGGAGGTCGAGCAGCAACTCACCCTGCCCGTCGAGCTGGCGATCAGCGGCCTGACCGGGCTGACCGAGGTCCGATCGCTCTCGCGCTTCGGCCTGTCGCAGGTCACGCTGATGTTCCGCGACGGCACGGACATCTACCTCGCCCGCCAGCTCGTGAGCGAGCGGCTGGCGGCCGTCGAACTGCCAGGCGGCATCGAGCGCCCGGAGATGGGACCAGTCTCAACCGGGCTGGGTGAGGTGTTCCACTACGTGGTGACGGGCGAAGGCCATTCGCTCTCGGAGCTGCGCACGATCCAGGACTGGATCATCCGCCCCCAGCTTCGCAGCGTGCCCGGCGTCGCCGAGGTCAACAGCTGGGGCGGCCTCGAGCGGCAGTTTCAGGTGGTGGTCGATCCGGTCCGGCTGCTGAAGTACGACATGACGCTGCTGGATATCGTCGAGGCCCTGCAGCGCAACAACGCCGTCGTTGGCGGGGGCATCATCACCCGCGCGGGCGAATCGCTCATCGTGCAGGGCTCAGCGCTGGTCACGTCGGTCGAGCAGATCGACCAGATCGTCCTTCGCGCCGAAGGGGGGTCCTACGTCCGCGTCGGCGACGTCGGCAGCGTCATCGACGGCCACGAGATCCGCCGCGGCGCGGTGACATACCAGGGCCGCGGCGAGGCCGTGCTCGGCCTCTGTTTCACCATCATGGGCGAGAACACGCGGGAGGCCTCCATCCGCCTGGCGCAGCGCATGGAGCAGATCGTCCGCACGCTGCCCGAGGGCGTGAACGCGACAACGGTCTACAACCGCACCACGCTCGTGAACCACGTGCTGGAGACCGTGCGGAGGAATCTCTTCGAAGGTGCGATCCTCGTCATCGTGGTGCTCTTCGCATTCCTCGGGAACCTGCGGGCGGGGTTGATTGTCGCGCTGGCGATTCCGCTGTCGATGCTCTTCGCGGGCAGCGCCATGCTGCAGGCCGGCATCGCCGGCAGCCTCATGAGCCTCGGGGCCATCGACTTCGGACTGCTCGTCGACAGCTCGGTCATCATGGTCGAGAACAGCGTCCGACGGCTGGGCGAGTCGGCCGGGTCGCGATCACGCATCGACATCGTCCGCGACGCCGCGATCGAGGTGCGCAAGCCGACACTCTTCGGCGAACTGATCATCATGATCGTCTACCTGCCCATCCTGACGCTCGAAGGGATGGAGGGTCGCCTCTTCGCCCCGATGGCGCTGACCGTGGTGTTCGCCCTCGCCGGTTCGGCAATCCTCTCGCTCACGCTCATGCCCGTGCTCGCCAGCCTGCTGCTGCCCGACCGCCCGAGTCACGCCGAGCCGCTGGCGGTCCGCCTGATCAAGCGCCTCTATGAACCGGTGCTCGGGCTTGTGATGCGGGCGCGCGGCCTCGTGCTGACGATGGCCGGGCTCGCGCTGGTGGCGGGGGTGTTCGTGGCAATGGGACTGGGCGCGGTGTTCATTCCGCGCCTCTCCGAGGAGGCGATCGTCATCAACACCGTCCGGCTCTCGGGCGTGTCGATCGATGAGTCGATCCGCTACGGCACGCGCATCGAGCAGCTGCTGCTGGGGCGCTTCCCCGACGAAATCGAGCACATCTGGTCGCGCACCGGCACCGCCGAGGTGGCGACCGACCCGATGGGCGTCGAGCTGACCGACGTGTTCATGACGCTCAAGCCGCGCGACCAGTGGACCAGGGCGCGTACGCAGGAGGAGCTGGTCGAGGCCATGCAGGGCGAGCTTGCCTTCATGCCGGCGATGCGGACGATGTTTGCCCAGCCGATCGAGCTTCGCGTCAACGAAATGGTCGCGGGGGTGCGCAGCGACCTCGGCGTCAAGATCTTCGGCGACGACTTCGAGACGCTGCGGACCCTCGCCACCGACGTCGAGAAACTCCTCCGCGACATCCCCGGCTGTGAAGACGCCGTCACCGAGCAGCTCACCGGCCAGCCGGTGCTGAACATCCGCCTCCGGCAGGAGCAGCTGGCCCGCTACGGCATCCCCGCGCAGGAGGTCCTCGAGTTCGTGGCCGCCGTGGGCAACCTCCACGTCGGCGAAGTCCGCGACGGCCAGACCCGCGTGCCGTTGACCGTCCGCCTCCCGGACATCTACCGGACCGACCCGCAGCGCCTGGCCGACCTGGTCATCCCCACGGCGTCGGGGCAGCGCCTGCCGCTCTCTCAACTGGCCGAGGTCACCATCGAATCCGGCCCGGCGGCCATCCTGCGTGAGTGGGGCCAGCGCCGCATCACCGTGCAGTGCAACGTCCGCGGCCGCGACCTCGCCGGGTTCGTGGCCGAGGCCCAGCGGCGGATCGCCGCCGAAATGGCGGACCGCATCCCGCCGGGGTACTTTGTGCGCTACGGCGGACAGTTTGAGCACCTTCAGCGGGCCTCAAAGCGGCTGACGCTCGTCGTGCCGCTGGCCCTGGGGCTGATCTTCATCCTCCTCTACATGACCTACCACCGTGTGACCGACGCCATCCGCATCTTCCTGACGCTGCCGCTGGGCGCGGTGGGTGGCGTGATGGCGCTGTGGCTGCGCGACATGCCCTTCTCGATCTCCGCCGGCGTGGGATTCGTGGCGATGTCGGGCGTGTCGGTGCTGGGCGACATGGTGTTCGTCTCTCACCTGCGGGCATTGCTGGCCGAGGGGCTGCCGCTGCGCGAGGCCATCCGGCAGACCGCCCTGACGCGCTTGCGCCCCGTGCTGATGACCGGCCTGGTGGCCAGCTTGGGCTTCGTGCCCATGGCCCTGAGCACGGGCGTCGGCGCCGAAGTCCAGCGCCCGCTGGCCACCGTCGTCATCGGCGGCGTGGTGACGTCGACCATGCTGACGCTGCTGGTCCTGCCGGTGGTGTATTCGCTGGTGGGGAAACGTGGAAACGTGATAATGTGAGAACGTGAGAACGTGCGAACGTGACCTACGCCGACCCTCCCGCATTATTTGGGCGTTTGGACTTCTTGACGTTTGGACGTTTAGACGTTTCCCCCAGCACACGCTGAACGAACCGCTACCCCCCGAAAAACAGGTGAAACACGTTCACGTACGCATTCGTGAACGCTTCCTCGCGGAAGAACCGCACGTGCATGTCCGGCGAGCCGATGAACGGCCGCAGCATCCATCCCATCTGCGTCCCGACGAACGCGTACAGCGCGACCCAGGCGACAAGAGCGAGGCGGTGGAGGCGATGGCGGGCGATCAGGATGCGGTAGTAGCGGAGCATCACGATCTGCCCGGCCGCGGTGGCCAGCGCCATCATCGCCACGTTGAAGATCACGGCGGCGCGGTAGCTGTCGTCAGAGAAGTACCAGAAACGCGTCAGCGGCGCGAGGGCCGCGAGCGCGACGCTCATGCCGGCCTGGCCGGCGAACACCGCCTGCACGGCGTCGTGAAAGTCGTCGCGCAGGCCGAGGAGGGTGTTGAACACGAAAAAACCGGGCAGGCACAGCAGCGTCGTGGCCATCAGAAGGACGGGCATCTTCATCGCGGCGAAGGCGACCTGCCACAGACGCTCGGGGCTTTGCAGGCCGTAGGTGCCCATCACCCCGCCGTACACCGGTGCCAGCGCCAGGGTGATCAGCGGCATCCACCACCACGGGCGCGGAAGGCGCGACCGGGGATCGAACTGCAACGTGCCGTGGAGCAGCGCATCGCAATGACGCAGGGCGGCGATCACGTGGGCTAGCCTCCGATGAGCCCCTTCACCGTGGCGGCGATCGAGGCGAACACGTTGCCGTCGCGGACGCGGAGGAAGGCAAACTCCATCGTCGGCGAACCGATGAACGGCCGCAGCAGCCAACCCGTCTGCGCGCCGACGAGCGCGTAGATCAGCACCCAGATTCGAAAGATCAGCTTGGCACTGCCGACCGCGTCCGGCGGGGCCTGCACCGCCCTCGGGTCGAGGGCGCCGGGCTCTCGCGCGGGCGGCGGCGTCTCACCCTCCGCGGCGGGCACAGGCAGCGCCAGCGGCGGCGCGGTGGCGGCCGAGAGACGACGGAGCGTCTGCAGCAGAAAGCTGAGCCCAACGATCCCGGAGATCCCCAGGAGCATGACGTTGAGCACGACCATGAACGGATAGCTGTCGGTGTTGAGCGTGAAGAACGCGAGAATCGGCCCGAGCGAGGCGGCCACCGTCACATTCACGGCGATCGCCCCGACCAGCAGCTTGAGCGTCGAGAGGGCGGACAGGCGGCAACCGACGAGCGCGTTGAACACATACAGCGAGGGAAACGTGACGACGAGCGTCACGAAGAAGAGCAGCGGCAGCTTCACCATTGAGGAGATCAACTGCACAACCTGCGGATCCTTCCGGCCGAGGATCGCGTACCAGCCCATGAAGAAGCCGTACGTCGCGCCGAGCACGATCGCGAGCACCACGAACCTGCCCAGCGGCAGATCGATCCGCCCTTCCGCGAGCCTTCGCGGGTCCGTTCGACTCCCGCGCAGGAGATCATCCAGTTCCCGCAGCCATTGCTTCATAGTGGTGTCCTTGCTCCCGACGGGACGAGTGCGACGGGCGACGCCCTGGGATGCCAATCAATACGTACGGTAACCGGCGAGGTTCGAACGGGGAAGGAGAAACGTGGAAACGTGGAAACGCGAAAACACAGTCCCCGCCGCCCACTAGTTTGGACTTTTGGACTTCTGGACGTTTCACCGGTGCAGCAACGTCATCACCTCGCTGCGGGTGCGGGCGTCGCTGCGGCACAGGCCACGCACGGCCGACGTGACCATCAGGCTCCCGGCCTTCTTGATGCCGCGGCAGGTCATGCAGGCATGCGTCGCCTCGATCACCACCGCCACCCCCTTCGCCTCCAGCCGGTCCATCAGCAGGTTGGCAATCTGCGACGTCAGCCGCTCCTGCACCTGCGGCCGATGGGCAAAGTCGTCCACGACGCGGGCGAGCTTGGAAATGCCCACCACCTGGCCGTCGGGCAGGTAGGCCACGTGCGCCTTGCCCTCAAAGGGCATCAGGTGATGCTCGCACATCGAGTTGAAGGGAATGTCGCGCAGCACCACCAGTTCGTCGTAGCTCTCGGTGAAGGCGGTCTCGAGATGCGCGGCGGGATTCTTGACCAGGCCGGCGAAGAGCTCGGCGTACATCTTCGCCACGCGGTGCGGCGTGCGCCGCAGCCCCTCGCGGTCGGGATCCTCGCCGACGGCGACGAGAATCTCGCGGACGGCGGCCTCGATGCGCTTCAGGTCCATGTCGTGCCCTCCGCTGCGGCCGCGCGGTGACGTTCCCGCACCGCGATACGGCCCGGTCCGGCGGCGGCCTGCATGTCGCGGCCCTCGGGGCGGCCGCCCTCCCGCAAACGCGGCGGAGCCGGCCGCCGACCTCGGCGTCAGCCCGCCGCGTGATCCTAGGTGGCCCCCGCGGGAGCGTCAAAACAGGCCGATGGCCGCGGAACCAGGCCCCCGCATGGCGCGCGCAAGGGCACCCGCGGGCTGGCCGGACTCGTGAATCCGGCGATAATCGCCCAAAGACGGCCGCCGCGATCGCGCGGACCGCCGCCCCAAGGAGACGAGAGCATGCCACGCCCAGCCCTGGCCGGCGCAGGACGCGCGCGCGCCGCGAGCCCCCTGCTGATCGCCGTGATCCTGACCTTCGCCACGCCGACCGCCCGCGGCCAGTTCCTGCCGTGGGACACCTACGACGACCCCGGCTCCCCCTCGCGGTGTGACGTGGTCAACACGGAAAACTTCGACCTCGTCGTCCTGGCCGATACCGGCGAGCTGGTCGTGGTCAACGGCACGGACCGCATCGTGCCCGGCTCGCTGGTCGAGACCGACGGCGACGTCTTCGTCGACGGCGTGTTCACGGGATTCATCGCTTTCGACAACGACGGCGAAGGCTTCCGCACCATGTGGTGGTTCGACCCGACCGGCGCCTTCGTCACCTACCTCGACCCTGTCACGCTGACGCCGGACTTCGGCGACCTGCGGCCGATCGATTTCGTGGATGTTCCCTGCGGCGGCTGCCCGTTCTGGGATGAGCCCCTGGCCGAGTGCGGCGACGAGGAGTTCGAGATCCTCTTTTCGCCCCAGGACCGCACCGTCTGTGCCGGCGACGACGTCGTGCTCAACGTCATCACCTACGGCAACGTGATCCCGGAGTTTCAGTGGTTCCTCGACGGCGTGCCGATTCCCGGCGCAACCGACAAGGTGCTCGTCATCGAGAACGCGGGCTTTGCGGACGAAGGTTCGTATGAACTGGACGCGTACATCGGCGCGTTCATGTACACCTCGGAAGCGGCGCTGGTCACCGTGGCCGATTGCGACCCGACGGTGATCCTCGGCCAGCCCGACGACCAGGAGGCCTGCGTGGGCGACGATGTCGTGTTCGGGGTCGACGTGGTCGGCGGCCGCGTCGCGGGCTACCAGTGGTATCACAACGGCCGGGCGATCAACCGGTCGAACGCGGACACGCTGATCATCCTGTCCGTCGGCCTTGAGGATGACGGCCTCTACGAGGTCGACGTGATTCTGGATGACGGATCGCGGCTGATCAGCGATCTGGCCTCGCTTGCGGTGGAGAGCTGCCTCGATTTCGAGATCGTCAAGCAGGCGGATGACACGGAAGTCTGCGAGGGCGACGACATCGTGCTGGACATCGATGTCCGCGGCGCGGATGTGGCCGGCTTCTACTGGGTCTTCGAAAACGTCGAAATCCCCGGCTCGGACGGCGAAATCCTCGTCGTCGAGAACGCCGGCCTCGCCGACGACGGGCTCTATCGCCCCTACGTCGTCCTGCTTGACGGCACGGAGGTCGAGCTGGAGGCCGCCGATGTGGAGGTTCAGATCTGCGAAGACGTGCTCATCGTCCGCGGGCCGGACAACGACAGCGTGTGCGACGGAGACACGGCCGAGTTCTCGATCCAGGCCGAAGGAGACATCGCGGCCTACGAGTGGTTCTTCGACGGCGTCTCGATTCCCGCCTCGAACGGCGCTCTTCTGCGGATCCGCAACACCAGCGAGCTGGACGAGGGCGTGTACTCGGTGGATATCATCACGGTCAACAACGTGCGCATCGCCGGCGGCTCGGCGACGCTGAACGTGCGGAGCTGTCCGACCGGCGGAGGCACGGTGATCGTGTGCGGAGCGGGCGGTTCGATGGCCATGGCCCTGACCGCCGCGGGGCTGGTCACGATCCGCGGCGCCAGGCGCCGCCGCTGAGGCTGCGGGGCGCAGGAACTTGTCAGGCGTGCGGCCGGAGGGGCTGACGGGCCATCCGCCCCACGCGAAGATGCGCCCGCGCGGCCACCATGCGGCGGCGCTCAATCGGAAACTACAGGAGTGCCTTGGTCATGCTTCGTCATCGTTTCTGCATCGGATGCGCGATCATCGCGGCGGCCCTGACCGCTGCGGCGGCCCGCGGTCAGTCTCTGCTGCCCCCGTGGGACGTGTACATCGACGCGAGTTCGGGCTCCAACTGCGGCGTCGTCAACGCCGCCAACGCCGAGCTGGTTGTCGTCCGGGCCACCGGCGAACTGCGGCTGGTCAGCGGCGTGGACGTCACCATCACCGGCTCGTTCGTGGATGACAACGGCGACGTCTTCTTCGGCGAAGACCTGGTGGGCCTCATCGCCTACGCCACCGACGCCGACGGCCTGCGCACGCTGTGGTGGCTCGACAACTCGGGCATCAACGTCGTGCAGATCAACACCTTCACGCTTGAGCCCGAGTCCACCAACATGCGCCCGCGCGGCTTCGCCGACGTCGCCTGCGACCCGTGCGAGTTCTGGGATTTCAGCGAGCCGGTCTGCGAGATCGAGACCACCATCACCACCCATCCGCGCGGCGGAACCGCCTGCCTGGGGCGCGATTTCATCCTGACGGTACAGGCGGTGGGCAGCCGCCTCGACGGCTACCAGTGGCTGAAAAACGGCGAGGTGATCGCCGGGGCGACCAGCTCGACCCTCCGCCTGACACGCACCACGCTCGACGACACCGCCAGCTATCGCGTCCGCGTCTTCGACACCGACGATTCCTTCATCGAGAGCAACGCCGCCACCGTCGTCGTGCAGGAGTGCGCCTCGCCGATCATGTGCGGCGTCACCACCCCCGCGACGATGGCGCTGTCCATCGCGGGGCTCGCGTCGATGCGCACCATGCGACGCCGAGGACTGGCGCTGTCCTGCGACCGGGGCGCGTGATCGAACTCGGCTTCGGCCGGTTTCTTCTTGACGCCGGACGGCGCGGGCCGCTACCCTGCCGACCGGCCGCCCCTCACGGGGCGCCTCTTTGACAACCTGATGATTGGGCGACGACAGGTCCCGCTTTGCCAAGTGGGCTAAGAGGGAAGGTGGTGCGATTCCACCGCGGACCCGCCGCTGTATTCGGGGACGACCGCCGCAGCATGCCATTCGCGCCAGCGGATGCCCGGCTCGACACGAGCCAGGCGCCGCCGGTCGGAGAAGGCGCGGCCAGTAGGACGATCCGTAAGCCAGAAGACCTGCCTGTCCGTCGCAATGACTGATTGTGGCGCCCACGGTGTCCTGGAGCTGCGATCACGCACGAGCCTCGCGCACGCAGCGCGCGGACCCGGCGGCGCGGCCGCCTGTCCGCCCATGCCATCACTCGTGATGTGAATCCCGGCTTCCGCTTCCCCGCGGACGCCGGGATTTCTTTTTTTCCCGACCGGCGGCTGCGCGGCTCAGCCCGGCGGGGGGATGGAGGGTTGGCATGTTCCAGCATCACGGCAGCGCGCGCGGATTGGTCCTGACCCGACGAACGGTTTCGCTTCTGACAGTACTGTGGGGCACGGCGCTCTGCGCAGCGCACGCCCGGGCAGGCTTCGACAATTACCAGCTCCAGGAGACGTTCGCTCTCCCCGCCGGCGCGGGCGCGTTTGATGTGCTTCCCGACGGGCGGCTGATCACAACCGCGGGGGCGGAGCTCCTGCTGGAGACCGCGCCCGGCTCGCGCAGCTTCGCGGGCGTCGGCGCGCTGGCCGGCGCCGACTTCAACTCCTTCGGCCCGGCGTTCGTGCGCGTGTCGCCGGATGGCTCGCGCGTGGCGATCGGCAACGGCGGCGGCGCATCCTTCGGCAATTACAAGGTCGGCGTGTTCTCGCTGGCGGGCCTCGGCGGGTGGTACAGCCTGGGTCACTACGACGCCGAGTGGGCGAACGACGGCCGACTCGCGCTCACCGCGGGCGACTTCGGCGATCCGGCCCGCGTCGATGTTCTCGATGCCGCCAGCCCCTTCGCGGCCCCCGACGTGACGACCGTCATCAGCGGCATCGGCGGCGCTTCGGGCGGCATCACCTTCGACGCGGCGGGCCGGCTCTACACCGCCAACGGCTTCGCCGGCGCGGGCCCCAGCGGAACGGGCGTCATCCGCGCGTTTGAGTCATCGGCCTGGCTGGCGGCGCTGTCCGGCGGGACCGCCGAGTCCTTCGAGGCCGGTGGTACGCTCGTCGGTGAGGCGCTCTCGGGCAGCTCGCTCGGCTTCGACGCCGCGGGCAATCTCCACGTCGGGGGCGGCGACTTCGGCAGCGGAGACTTCGGCTACGCCGGTCTGCTGCGTGGTTCGGCGGTCGCCCAGGCGGTCGCCGGCTCCGGGCCGGTTGGTGCGTCTGACACGCTCGCGCTCGACCCCGACGTCGCCAATCCGTTCAACTTCTATGACACGAACTACAACGCAGCACGAGGCGAGCTGTACGTCCGCGAGGGCGGCACCGTGTACACCTACCTGGTCCCTGAACCCGCCTCGCTGGCCGTGATCGCCATCGGCGGCCTGCTGGCCCTCTCGCGCCGCCGCGTCGCCATGCGACGGAGCGCTGACCGCCCATGAGACGCCAGACGCACGCACGCCTGTCGACGCTGCTCCTGGCAGCATCCCTCGCCACCGGCGACGCCTTGGCAGGCAGCCCGTTCGCGACGGCGGTCATCGCCTTCGACCCGGCGCCCGGACAGTTCGTGAACCACCCGGCGTTCAGCGATCCGGCCGCCGCGCTGGGGGCGCCGTCGGGCGCGGGCACGGCGACCGCCGGCAACACCTCGGTCGTGTCGCTGGGCGGGTTCGGCGGCTCCATCGTGCTCGCGTTTGATCAGACGGTGGAGGATCACCCGCTCAATCCGCTCGGGCTGGACGCCATCGTCTTTGGCAACGCCTTTTGGGTGAATGGCCCCGATCGCCGCTGGGGTGAGGCGGGCATCATCGAGATCAGCCTCGACATCAACGGCGACGGCCTCGCCAACGACCCGTGGTACCTGATTCCCGGTTCGCACCTGCCGGCGCCGACGCCGGTGACCTGGCAGATGTGGGATAGTTTCACCGCGGACCCGACCTATCCGCCGGCCTTCGCGTCGTGGATTCCACCCGGCCGCTCGGGCGTTTGGGAAGGCTGGGGCTTCAGCCTTCCACCCGTTCCGTTCCATAGCACGCCGATGACCAACCCGCTCGCCGGGGCGGGCGAGGAAGCCGTGTACGGCTATGCCGACACCACGCCGACCCTGCTGCTCGGCGATCTCGACGCCGACAACCTGGTCGACGACCCGCTGATCGACCCGGCCGCTTTCTACACCTTGCCGGACGACCCGTTCCTGCTCGGCGTTTCTCCAGGCAGCGGCGGCGGCGATGCGTTCGACATCGCCTGGGCGATCGATGCCGCCACCGGCGAGGCGGCTGGTCTGCCGGGATTCGACTTCATCCGGATCTCGACCGGGGTGCATCACGTCGTCGGCGTGCTCGGCGAACTCAGCGCCGAGATCGACGCCGTGGCCGACGTCGCGCCCGACCCGCACGGCGATCACGAGGGCGACGGCGATATTGACCTGCTCGATGTCGCCGCGATGCAGCGATGCTTCGGGGCGGCCGCCGGGCAGGAGGGAGGCTGCGCCCCGCTGGAGTGGGAGGTCGATGGTGATCTCACGCTTGAGGAAGCGGGCCGGCTGATCGGACGATTGACGGGGCCGAGGTAGCGCATGTCCCGAACCGCGAAACACATCCGCTCACCGCATCGGCTACTCCGCGGGCGTGCGCCGCAGCCCGTCGGCGGTTTCACGCTGATCGAGCTGCTCGTCTGCGTGTCGATCATCGTGCTGCTGATTTCGATCCTCCTGCCTTCGCTTTCGCAGGCTCGATCGGCCGCCCGCGCGGCTGCCTGCGGCAACAACATCCGCCAGCTTGTCCTCGCCAACCAGTACTACGAAACCGACCACGGCGGCGTGTACTGTCCCGGAGCCTCGGACTTCCTGCGCAACCTCAATCGCTGGCACGGCGCGCGGGCTTCGGCGGCGCTGCCGTTCGAGCCTCAGGGCGGGCCGTTCGCCCCGTACCTCGGCGGAGACGGAAGGGTGCAGGCTTGCCCCGCATTTGAGCTGCCCGAGTCTCCGCCGGGCCCGGCCGCGTTCGAGCGCGGCTGCGGGGGTTATGGCTACAACAACGCGTTTCTGGGCATGCAGCTTCGCGACGCGGGCGACGGCTCGTACATCGTGACCACCGACAAGGCCGGCGCCCGCGCGGCCCGCGTCACCAGCCCGGGTGAGACCGTGATGTTTGCCGACGCGGCCTTCGCCGGCGCGGACCTGATCGCCTACAGCTTCGCGGAGCCTCGTTTCCACCCGCAGGCGCCGATGTACCGGATGGATCCGTCTATCCACTTCCGGCATCGCCGCACAGCCAGCGTGGCGTGGAGCGATGGCCACGTAGACACCCGGCGGATGGCCCTCACCTGGCAGAGCGGCTTCTACACCGCAGACCCGGAGCGGCTCGGCATCGGCTGGTTCGGCACGGCGGACGACAACTCGCTCTTCGACCTGCGCTGACCGCCCTACCAGACCCACGGGCTGAAGTACGCCCACATCGCCAGCACAAGCACCACGAGCAGCACGCTGCCCCATACCACCAGTGGCGACCGACCGCCCGCCGGCGCCGCTCCAGCTTCGCCGCGATCAAAGATGCGCAGGTTCGACGGCGAGGGCGACGTGGTGATCACGCTCACGACGATCAGCACGACCAGCGACACGGCGAAGAGCAGAATCGCAAAGTGCAGGAAGTTGATCCCCGCGATGGCCGCGGCGAGTTCGCCGGTGATCCGCCCGCTCTTGACGCCCAGCTCGGTGACGAACCGCACCGCGCCCAGCACGAATCCCGTCAGCAGCGCCGCCAGCGCCGCTGCCCCGCTGGCCCGCCGCCAGAGGATGCCCACGAGGAACACCGCCGCGATCGGCGGCGAGACGTACGCCTGCACCGATTGCAGGTAGATGTAGAGCTGGTCGGAGAAGTACTGGATGAAGGGGATCCACAGCATCCCGATCACGACGATGACAAGCGTGGCGATCTGCCCGACGCGAACGAGCTGCTGCTGCGTGGCGTCGGGATAATGGCGTCGATAGAAGTCCATCGTGACGATCGTCGAGGTGCTGTTGAACACACTCGACAGCGAGCTCATCACCGCCGCCAGCAGCGAGGCCATCACGATGCCGCGCACCCCCGCCGGCAGCAGCTCGCGCACCATCGTCGCGTACATCTGGTTCGGTGCGTCGCGGGCCACGTCGGGGAACAGAATCGCCCCAGCCACGCCCGGGAGCACGAGAATGAACACGGGTAGAATCTTCAGGTACCCCGCCATCAAGGTCGCCCGGCGGGCGTCATCGACGCCCCGTGCCGCCAGCGTCCGCTGCACAATCATCTGGTCGGTGCACCAGTACCAGATGCCCAGAATCGGGGCGCCGAAGAGAATGCCGGTCCAAGGAAAGTCGGGATGGTCCGAGGGCTTCCACAAGTTGAAGAACTCCGGATCGACCCCCTGCGACAGCGCCGACAGCCCCCCCACCTTCGAAACCGCGATGACCGTCAGGATGGTCGCCCCGCCGATGAGCACCCCCGCCTGCATGTAATCCGTGTAGATCACCGCCCGCAGCCCGCCGAAGATCGTGTACGCCCCGGTGACGAGGATGATGATCGTGGCCCCGGTCCACTCGTCCACGCCGATGACCGCCTTCAGCACCAGCGCCCCGGCATAGAGCGATACGCTCACCTTCGTGAAGATGTAGGCGATCAGCGACACGATCGACAGGTACGTCCGGCACCCGCGGTTGTAGCGCGTCTCCAGAAACTCCGGCATCGTGAAGACGCCGGTCCGCAGGTAGAACGGCACGAACAGCCACCCGAGCAGAAGCAGGATCAGGCAGGCGAGCCACTCGAACTGACCCACGGCCAGGCCGCTGCGGCCGCCGGTGCTGGCCAGGCCGATGAAGTGCTCGGAAGAGATGTTGCTGGCGAAGAGGCTGGCGCCGATGGCCAGCCAGCCGATCGACCCGCCGCCGAGAAAGTAGGCCCGCGCATCGCCGCGGCTTCGCCGACCCGCGAACCAGCCGATCGAAGCGGTGAGAATGAAGTACGCCACCAGGCAGACGCCGTCGAGCCCGCTCATGAGAGGTCTCCCGGGGGGTTGCTCGTGCGCGAACTGTAACGAAATCGTCAGAACCCGACCAGCGGCCGCTGCCGCAGCCTGCGTTGGCAGCCGCGGCGGTCAGCGGTAGCATGCGCCGCCGCCTGATCGGCGGCCGCCGACGGCCGACCCTGTAGGAAGAGGAGGTGTCGATATGACCCGCCCCATCATCCTGAGCCTTGCCCTGATCATCCCGCTGGCCGCGGCCACCCTGCCGGCCCCGGGCGCTCGATCCAGTCAGGACCAGCCCGCCCAGACGGGCGGCGGCAAGTCTGAGCAGCCTCCGGCCGCCGCGGAGCCGCAGAGCGAGCCCGAGCCCGAGTCGCAGGAACCGCCGTCGACGGCCGACGAGATCATGGAGAAGATGCGCCGTCAGAAGCCCTCGAACGAGCCGATCCTGCCCCAGAGCATGGACAGCCAGGCCGAGGGCGGCGGACTGCTCATGCCCGAGGGCTCGCGGATCAGCCGCAAGTCGGGCCGCATCGTCAAGGACGGCAACTGGTGGATCTTCGTGCCCGAGTCGGACATGCCCGACCGGCCCGAGCCGCGCATGAAGCTGTTGCCCTGCCTGCACCTCGAGCAGATGGTGCGCGAGACGGAACACGCCGCGGCGGAGGTGGTGTACGTCGTGTCGGGCGAGGTCACTGTCTTCAAGGAAGAGAACTACCTGCTGGTCCGCGTGGCGAGCCGGCGCACGAGCCTCGGCAACCTGAGGCCCTAGTCCCCGATCGCGAACGAGGTTCGGCGGCGAAATCGAAGGAGCATCGTCCCATGCTGTCGATCAGGATTGAGGAGACGCCGGGGTTCAGGATCGCCCACCTCGACGGCGAATTCACGGCGAGTTCAAGCGAGGCCGCCGCGGGCGACCTGCACGAACAGGTCGGCCAGGCCGGGGCCAAGCTGGCGATCGACCTGTCGAAGGTGACCGTGCTGGACTCGACCGGGCTGAGCATCCTGATGAACGTCGTCAGCCGCGCCCGGCTGGCGGCGGGCCAGGTGGTGCTCGTCGCCCCGACACCCTTCGTGCGGAGCGTCTTTGCCGTGACGAAGCTCGACGGGTGGTTTGAAATCTGCGACGCCCTGGACCAGGCCCGCGCCAGACTGGACTGAGCCGGGGCCCATCGCGAGCGCTTTCATCGGATAGGGAACTTGCCGCATTCCGCCGCTGTCGCTTTGTCTATTGTTGCAAGGAGGCCGAGGATGGAGCTGTTCTCCACGACAACTCTTGTGGCGTTCATGGCCGGCCTGCTGTTCTGGGTGCTCGTGATTTTTCGGCCGGATCCTTCGTAATTCGTGAGGGTTACGCGCCGCGAGACCACCGCCCCGCTGAATGGCCTCGCTGCCCACGTACCGGGTCCGGAGTTGAACATCCGGCGGCATCATGCGTAGAATCCTGCGAAACCCGCGGCGGCCAGGGCAATTGGGGGAGCCGGCGCCGCGAGTTCGGGTCCGCATGAGGAAGGAGTAACTCCCATGCTGCACGCCACTGAGTCATTACCGCTGCATCAGGTCGTGATCTTGCGCCGCCTGCGCAAGCATCCGCTGACCGAGTTCGAACTCGCCCGCGAAGTCGCGGCCCATTCCGGATACTCCGAAGAGCAAGCGGTAGAGCTTATGGCCGGCTGGCTCGAGCGGCTGCGGACCGAAGGGTTCATCTGGAGCGGCGCGCTCACCAACGCCGACGGCCAGACGATCATGGCCGCTGCGCTCACCCGCCGCGGCAAGGAACTGGTTGGCTAGCGTCGACCGTCGTCACAATTCGCTGACTGTCGCCGGACGCCGCCCCTGCGGCGTCCGGCTTTTTTTAACGATCACAGCGCCTTGTTCAGCCGCTTTGCGAAGAGCCGGAGCACCTCGACGCGGGCAAATCGCTGATCGTTGGCGGCAACCAGTTGCCAGGGCGCATGGGGCGTGCTGGTGCGGGCGATCATCTCGGCGACGGCCTGTTCGTAGGCGCCCCACCGCTCGCGGTTGCGCCAATCCTCGTCGGTGATCTTGTATCGCTTGAAGGGCGTCCGCTGCCGCTCCTCAAACCGGCGGAGCTGCTCGTCGCGGTCGAGGTGCAGCCAGTACTTCATCACGACGACGCCGTGATCGCAGAGCTGCGCCTCGAACTCGTTGATCTCATCGAACGCCCGGCGCCATTCCGCCGCCGTGGCGAACGACTCGACGCGCTCGACCAGCACGCGGCCGTACCAGCTCCGATCGAAGATCGTGACCCGTCCGGCGCGCGGCAGATTACGCCAGAAACGCCACAGGTAGTGGTGCGCCTTCTCTTCGTCGGTGGGCGCACCGATGGGCACCACGCGGTAGTTCTCCGCTTCCATCGCCGCGGTCAGCCGGCGGATGCAGCCGCCCTTGCCGGCCGCGTCCCAGCCCTCGAAAACCAGCACCGATGACACCCCCTTCGCGCGGGCTTGGTCGGTCAGTCGGTGGACCTTCACCTGTCGGCGGCGAAGCTGCTTTTCATACTCGGGCTTGTCGAGGGTGGCGCCGAGGTCGACCGTGTCGAGAATGGTGCGTTCGTCCGGAGCGGTTGGCGGCGACATCGGTGAGACGTTGACTTCCGGGCTGCGCCCATCGAAGCGGTCGCGCAGCGCCTCGGCGATCCGCTGCGCAACCGTCGCGTCGCGATGACGCCGGTCGGTGCTCTCCACCAGGTTCCAGGGTGCCGACTGCGCGGTGCGACCGAGCATGTACTCGATGGTCGCGAGCCCGCGGCGGTAGTGACGGTGCAGCCGGGCATCGTCCTCGTCCAGCAGCAGCGAGCCTCGCGCCTTCCGCGCCGCCGCGAACCGCCGCTGAAACTCAGCATGGGGCAGGTGGAGCCAGAACTTCACCAGGAGCAGACCATCATCCACGAGCATGCGCTCAAACGCGTCATAGCGGTCGATCAGCACGTCGAACCGGCAGGCGTCGATCCGCCCCGCGAGTCGACCGGCCAGCGCCCCCGACATGCCGCTGCGCAGGAACAGCGCGGTGCGCCCCTTCGCCGGCAGCGCCCGCCAGAACCGCCACAGCGGCGGACGCTCGCGCTCCTCGTCGCTGGGTTCGCCAAACGCGGCGGTCTCGATCCCCCGCGGGTCCATCCAGGCGTGGAGCAGGTTGGCGACTTCGTTCACGCCGACGCGATCGTCGCCCACCAGAATCACGACCATCGCGAAGTCGGCGGCGCGCAGCCGCTGCTGCAGCGTGATGAGCTCGACGCGGAGGCGGCCTTCGATGTGGTCGAACTCCTCCTTCGTCATGGTGCTTCCGAGTTCGACGGCTTCGAGCATCGCGGTCACTCCTTCGCCGGGCCGGCGCGACGCCTGGCGTCGGCCTCGTCGCCGGCGGTATCGACGTCCTGCGCCGCCTCGGGCATGGGGACGGGCACCACCTTGGCCGCCTCTCTCCGCAGCAGGCCGCGCGCCCCCTCGTCGCCCGCGAGGGCCGCCAAATCGGGGAAGCAGGATCGCTCGAAGATCGCGGGCGCCCCGAGCATACCGCCGTAGAACGCCGCCGCCATGCGCCGCCCTCCCGCGCGAAACGCGGCCAGCAGTCGCCGCAGGCAGGCCCCGTCCACGCCGGGCAGGTCGCAGGGCATCAGCAGCACCGCGTCGCCCTCCGCCGCCGGATCCGCCTCGATCGTCGTCAGCGCAGCGCGAATCGACGAAGCCATGCCGGTCGCCCAGTCTTCGTTGATCACGATCCGGACGTCGTGTGCGGCCAGTTCGGCGACGAGCTGCTCACCGTGCGCGCCGAGCACGACCAGCACCGGCCCGCACGCCGCGTCCCGCGCGGCCTCGACCGCGCGGCGCAGCAGCGTCCGCCCTGCGATGTCGACGAGTTGCTTCGGCCGGCCCAGGCGTGACGACGAGCCCGCCGCCAGAATGACGACCGTCACGCGGCTCACGGCGACGCAGCCGAAGGCCGACCGGAAGGCAGCGCCGACGGATGCCCGGCGCGGAGGATGTTGTCCGACTGCGGTTCGTGGATGGGGCCGCTGCGGTCGCGCAGGAACCCGCCCGCGCGACGACCGCGAACGGCGGTCAGCTCCGCGAGGATGGCCAACGCGATCTGGTCAGGGTTGTCCGCGGCGATGTCCAGCCCGACCGGCGCGTGCAGGCGGGCCAGTTGGGCCGGCGTCGGGCTCGGCCCGGCGAGCCGCAACTCGGCCAGCAGCTCGTCCGCGCGGCTGCGTGGTCCGAGCAGGCCGATGTAGGCGGCGGACGACGGGAGCAATGCCCGCAGAATCGCCAGATCCTCGTGGTAGCGGTGGGTCATCACCACGGCGAAGGTCCGCCCGTCAATCGCCATGCGCTCCGCGATCTCGTCGGCGCCGCAGACGACGATCTCTTGTGCATCGGGGAACCGGTCCGGCTTGGCATAGGCCGCTCGACTATCGACCAGCGTCACCCGCCAGCCGATTGCGGCGCCCAGCGCTACAAGAGGCTCCGCATCACGCCCGGCTCCGAACACCACCAGCGACGGCGGCGACTCAACCAACTCGAAGAACACCTCGATCACGCCGTCGGCACACTCGAAGCAGGCGTGCGTCGTGTGCGACAGCCCCGCCGCGAAGTCGACCACGCGTTCGCTCAGCCGCGCGTCGATCGGCGGATCACCGACGTCGATCGCGGCACCGTCGCGAAGGATCACCCGTCGCGCGACGGGCGAACCGCACGACGGCGGCGCACTGACGACCGTGGCCACCACCACCCGGCCGACCCCGCGGAAGCCATCGCTCAGCGCGTCCAGGAGCGGAGCGGGAGCACCAGGCGCAATGCGCTCCAGCAGGAGGTGCACCACCCCGCGACAGCCAAGGCCGAACTCCCAGACGATCTCGTCATCCGACGTGGTATCGAACGACACGATCACGGGCCCGCCGGCGGCGACCAGCCGTCGCCCGTGCTCGACCACGTGCCGCTCCAGGCATCCGCCGCTGACGACACCTGCGCTGCGCCCGTCGTCGGTGACCAGCATTCGTGCCCCGGGCCGCCGATAGGTGGATCCGCGCACGCGCACGACCGTCGCCAGAAGCGAGCCGACGCCCGCCGCGACGGCGGATCGGGCCAGGTCAACAATCTGCTCGATTTCGCGGCTCATCAGCCGATCAGGCTCCTGCACCCGTGTGTCCGCCCAGCAGCTTTTCCGCGGTGATCGGCAGGCTGCGCACGCGGCGGCCGGTGGCGTGATAGACCGCGTTGGCAATGGCCCCCGCAACGCCGGCGATGCCGATCTCCCCGACACCGCGGCAGCCGAGCGGGTTGATGTATGGATCGGGCTGATCGATAAAGCGCACGTCCATCGCCGGCATGTCAGCGCAGACGGGCACGGCGTAGTCGGCGAAGTTGTCGGTCACGACGCGGCCGTTGCGTGCGTCGAATACCGTCTCCTCCATCAGCGACTGGCCGATGCCCATCGTGATCGCGCCGACGACCTGGCTGCGCGCCGTCTTGGGATTGATCACGCGACCGACATCCATCACTGTCACAAACCGCGAGACGCGCACGCGGGCCAGTTCTTCGTCGACCTGCACCTCGCAGAAGTGGGCGCCGAACGACTGGAACGCGTACCGGCTAGTCTCCTCACCCGGGGCGGAGTTGGCCACGACCTCCAGGTCGGGCTTGCCGCTGCGGGCGATGATGTCGGTGTACTTCTCGCCGCGGGTCGGGTCGTCCGCCGCGAAGACGCGGCCCTCCGCGGCCCGCACGCCCGCCGCCGCGAGCCCCGAGAGCGGTGAAGACGGATCACCCACTGCCGCTTCGACGAGGCGCTGCTTGAACTGCGCGGCCGCGGCCGCGATCGCGCCGCTGACGGTCGAGGTCGAGTTCGACCCGCCGGCCACCGGCGACGGCGGAAGCGTCGAGTCGCCCAGCAGGAACGTCACCCGCTCGACGGGCACACCAAGGGCGTCGGCGGCGATCTGGGTAAAGACGGTGTACGCCCCGGTGCCGATGTCGTGCGTCGCGCTCGACACCACCGTGCGCCCGTCGGCGGCCATGCGGATCTTCACAGCGGCAAACCAGCGGAACGCTGGGAAGGTCGCCGTGGCCATGCCCAGCCCGCGCAGCATGCGCCCGGAGCGCATCGACCGCGGCGCCGCGGGCCGCGACTTCCACTCGATCGCCTCGGCGCCGATGCGGTAACACTCCCTCAGGTGATTGCTCGACCACGGCCGCGCCTGATACGGCGAAGTCTCCGCGTGGTTGCGCAGACGCAGTTCGAGCGGATCAAGGTTCAGCCGCACGGCCAACTCATCCATGGCGGATTCGAGCGCGAAGAGCCCGGGTGTCTCTCCCGGAGCCCGCATGAAGGTCGGCGTGGGGACGTTCATTTTCTGCACGCGGTGCGGCGTGGCGACGTTGGGACAGGCGTAGAGCAGCCGCGACGTCGTCAGCCCCGCGGGCTCCACATAGTCCCAAACCGTCGAGGTGTGGCCGAGCGATTCGTGACGAATCGCCGTAAGCCGGCCGTCTTTCGTCGCGCCGAGGGCCAGCTTCTGCACACTCGGCGGGCGATGCCCGCACGCGGTGAACATCTGGGCCCGCGTGAGCACGAGCTTCACCGGCCGCCCGACGGCCCGCGCCGCGGCGACGGCCAGCAGCTGGTGCGGCCAGATGAACGCCTTGCACCCGAACGCCCCACCGACGAACGGGCTGATGACATGGACGTTCTCGCGGGCGATCCCGAAGGCCTCGGCCATTACGGCCTGAACGCCGACGATCCATTGCGTGGTGTCGTAAACCGTGAGCCGGTCGCCCTGCCACACGGCCGTGATCGCGCACGGCTCCATCGGGTTGTGCGTTTCTGCCGGGGTGGTGTAGGTCTCGCGGACGACCACGCCGTTCTGCTCCGCTTCCTTCAACGCCGTTTCGACGTCGCCGCGCTGGTACTGAAGCGGCTCGCCAAAGTGCTCGCTCGGCTCGCTCCACGCAGGGGCGGTTTCGTCCATGACCCCGAGCGGCCTGGTGTCGGCGTAGCGCACGCGGACCAGCGCCGCGGCGTGGCGGGCGCGCTCCAGTCGGTCGGCCACGACGACGGCGACCACCTGCCCCGCATGATGGATCACGTCATCAGCAAGCGGCAGCCGCGTCTCCCCGAAGATGCCGCCGGTGGCGAAGTCGGGCCGGGGCATCTGGATTTCTGGCCTGTTGGCGCGCGTCATCACGGTCAGCACGCCCGGCGCCTTCTCGGCCGCGGCGGGGTCGATCCCGGCGATGCGGCCGGCGGCCACGGTGCTCAGCACGAGCACCGCGTGTGCCGCCTCGCTCACGGGGACGTCGGCGGCGAAACGCGCCGCCCCGGTCACCTTGAGCCGTCCGTCGACGCGATCCATCGGTTTGCCGACTGCGGGTGCGGCCATGGTTGGCCCTCTCTTTCCGCGGCCGGGCATGCCGGCCGCGAGTGCGGTCACTCTCTAGCGCGCGGCAACCGTCTCCAGCGCGCGAACCAGCGTCCTGCGAGCCAGCTCGATCTTGAACGCGTTGTGGGCCAGCGGCCGTGCGTCGCGCAACGCCGCCTCGGCCGCGGTGCGAAACGCCGCCTCGCCGATGGATGCGCCGGTCAGCGCGGCCTCGGCCTCGCGGCTGCGCCACGGCTTGCCCGCGACGCCGCCCAGACCCACGCGAGCAGCGCGGATCTTCCCCCCGTCCAGGTCCAGCGCAACCGCCGCCGAGGCCAGGGCGAACTCGTAGCTCTCGCGATCGCGGACCTTCAGGTAGTGCGACCGGGCAAAGTACGGCTCGCGCCGCAGCTCGACCGCGGTGATCAGCTCGCCATGCGCGAGCGTGGTCTCGCGGGCGGGGTCATCCCCTGACGCGATGTAGAACTCGTCGATCGGAACGCTGCGCGCGCCGCCCGGGCCCTCGATGTGGATCGTCGCCCCCAGCGCGGCCAGCGCCACACACATATCCGACGGATGCGTCGCGACGCAGCGATCGCTGACGCCCAGAACCGCGTGGATCCGGTTGAACCCCTCTATCGCCGCGCAGCCACTGCCGGGGACGCGCTTGTTGCACGCCGACATCCCGTCGCGGAAGTAGTAGCAGCGCGTGCGCTGCATCAGGTTGCCGCCGACGGTAGCCATGTTGCGAAGCTGCGGGCTGGCCCCCGACAGGAGCGACTCGGAGAGCATCGGGTAGTGGGCGCGGATCGTCTCGTGCCAGGCGAGATCGCTGTTGCGCACCATCGCCCCGATGCGGGCGCCGCGGTCATCGGCCTCGATCGTGGCCAGCGGCAGCCGGTTGACGTCGACCAGCGCCGACGGCGCCTCAACGCCGAGCTTCATGAGGTCCACCAGCGTGGTGCCGCCCGCCAGAAACGCGGCTCGCGGCGAGGACGAGACAGCGGCCGAAGCCTCCGCCACCGTCCCGGCTCGCGTGTAGCTGAATTCGTGCATGACTGTTACCTCGCGGCGATGCTCGGGCCGCCGATCACGCCTTCAACCCTTCGCGCACGGCCTCAACAATGTTCACGTACGCACCGCAGCGGCAGAGATTTCCACTCATCTGCTCGCGGATGTCGGCGTCGGTACGGGCGCGTCCCTCCGCCGCGAGCCCGACGGCCGAGCAGATCTGTCCCGGCGTGCAGTAGCCGCACTGAAACGCGTCGAACTTGATGAACGCGGCCTGCATCGGGTGCAGCACGTCACCCTCGGCGAGTCCTTCGATGGTGGTGATCCGCGAGCCCGCCGCCGCACAGGCCAGCATGAGACACGAGTTCACCCGACGGCCGTCGACCAGCACTGTGCACGCGCCGCACTGGCCATGGTCGCAGCCCTTCTTCGTCCCCGGCAGCCCCAGGTACTCGCGGAGCGCGTCGAGGAGAGTCACCCGCGGATCAGCGGGCAGCGCGTACGACTTGCCGTTGACCATCAGTTGGTTCATGGAGAGCTCGCTGCCGCCTGCCGCGGCCGCCGGTGGATCGCTCGCGCCGCGTGCGGGAGCTGCCAAGCCGGTCGCGGCGAGGCTCGCCCCCGCTGCCACCGAGCCGGCGACAAACTCACGACGGGTCAGGCCGTCACGTCCGGAGTGCTTCGAGTCGGCCATGGCTGTACTCGCCTCGTGGCGGAAGGGAACCCGGCGGGCCCCCGGAGATGAAACGCGCGGCGCGCTGACCATCCGCGCCGCCGCACGACAGTTCAGCCGGACTCTAGCCGCCCCTCTCCACCCCGGCAACGTGCAGTTGCACCAAGGGCGATCCGCGCCGCGAGAGCGTTACATAACCATGGTGGGTGACGAAACATGCCGCCGCCCCCTTCTGGCCGTCGGCGCCGCTCGCTAGGATGATAATCCTGCTGCGGCCTTGGGGGGTACATGTCCGGCCGCATCGTGTGAGGTCGGGGTGCATTCGTTTCGGGGAGAGTGACATGATCCTATCGTCATGGCGCCCAATCGGGCTATCGGGCTGCGCAAGTTCGCTTTCTCTGCTGAGCTTCGCCCTGTGCGCCTCGCCGGCGCCGGCGCAACCCTGCACGGTTACGCCCCACGAGTCGTGGAAGAACGCAATCGACTTTCCGGAAGAGCCGTTCCGCGTGTACGGCACCACCTCGGGCAACCCGGACTGGGTGAAGTTCACGATCCTGCTGTGTGACGACGAGACGGTCTACTACCAGAACAGCAACACCTATCCGTTCCACTACCAATTCGGCACGGAGCGGCTGGACCCGCTGCTGGGGCTGACGCTCGAGCAGTTCAACGCGGTCACGCTGCACGCGGCCGGGCAGCAGGCCGTGCTGGGCGCGGTCCTAATGCCTGCCAGCGGGATGTTCCCGCCGCCGCCGCCGATCCAGGAATTCGGCATTCAACTCGTCCGGCAGGATCCCTACACGCCCGACGAGGTTATCGAGTACTTCCACCTCGTGAAGAACTCGGTGAACGCCGATCCGGGGGTGCAGGCGTACTACTTCCCGACGTACGAGCAGCTGGCCTCGGCCCTGGAACACGAAGCGTATCTCGCCGCCAACGGCGTCTTGGTCAGCTCGACGGCGCGGTGGGCCCTGGGCAACTCGATCTACTCACCCGGCTGGGCGCTGGGCACGCTCAAGTTTGTCGAAGGCGAGGACATCGAGGACGCCTACCTCAGCGGTCAGCTCGGCCCCGACGACATCGTGCTGACCGACGGCGTGCCCGCTGAGATGCCCTACCTGCAGGGCATCCTGACGCTCAGCCCGTCAACGCCTAACTCCCACGTGGCCATCCTCGCCAACAGCTTCAACATCCCGTTTGTCCACCTCGCCCTCGCGGAGGACGCCGCCCAGGCGCAGTCCCTCGTCGGCCACCGGGTGATTGTCACCGCGTACGACGTGAACTTCGGCGAAAGCACGGTGCGGATCCATGACGTCGAAGGCATCCTGAGCGAGGAGACGATTGCGGAGTTGCTCGCCCTCAAGGCCCTGCCCCCGCTGAACCTCCAGCCGATGGAGACCTACGGCGCCATCAGCGCGAACACGGAGGGTCTCACGCTGCAGGACATCCGCTACTTCGGCGGCAAGGCTTCGAACTACGGCTTCCTGCGGCGCAACATCCCGGCCAACTGCCTGAAGGGCGCGGGGCTGTCGTTCGACCTTTGGAATGCCTACCTCGATCAGGTCATCCCTGCGACGGGCAACACGCTTCGCCAGGACATTCAGAACAAGCTGGGCGGGTACAGTTGGCCGCCGGACTTCCAGGCGCTGGCCGACGACCTCGACGACGTCCGCACCTGGTTCCGCAACGCGTCCTACAGCCAGTTCACCCCGGCCCAGCAGAGCGCCATCATCGCCGTGCTCATGGACCCGCAGTATGAGTTCGACCCGCTTCAGAAGATCCGCTTCCGAAGCTCGACGAACGTCGAAGACAGCGACCAGTTCACCGGCGCAGGGCTCTACGAGAGCTTCAGCGGCTGCCTCGCCGACGATCTCGACGGCGACACCGTCGGGCCGAGCCATTGCGACCCGAGCGAGGCGGACGAGCGCGGGGTTTTCCGCGCCATCAAGCGCGTCTACGGCAGCTTCTACAACCAGAATGCGTTCATCGAACGTCTGCGCTGGGGAGTGGACGAAAGCGACGTTGGCATGGCCGTGCTCGTGCACCACTCCTACCCCGATGAAATCGAGATGGCCAACGGCGTTGCGACCCACCGGCGCAACACTTTCGGCCACGACGGGCTGATGGTCACGCAGCTTGGCGCGGTCTCCGTGGCCAATCCGGAGGGCGGCGCCCTGCCGGAGGAGGTGCAGTACTACGTCTCGCCGACCTGGTTCGGGGCGGACATCCTGCGCTACTCGACCCTCATGCAGTTGGGCCACACGGTCATGAACTGGCAGGACGACTACGAACTGCTGGCGTCGCTCATGCGCATCGTGGCCGACGACTACGCCCTGACCATCGGGCAGAACAGCTTCCTGCTCGACTACGAGTACAAGCGCGTCGCGCCCGACGGCCGCCTCGATGTCAAGCAGGTACGCAAGATCCCCGAACCCGACACGACGCCGTCGATCACCCCCTTCCTGATGAACGACCCCGCCGAGTACTGCACCTACCAGGGCGAACAGTACTTCGAGTCGAGCGACGTGTTCGCCAATCACCGTCTCAAGTCGAAGTGGGGACTTTCGACGCGCAGCATCTGGCTCTCGCCCGAGAACCTGGAAGAGACGATTTACGATCACGTCTCGCTCGAATACACCGACGGGTGCTTCACGCGGACGCTGGAGGGCCCGCTCGCGGGCTTCCCGAACGCGTCTCACTACTATGACGAGGACAACGCCCTCTCCGAAGACGGCTTCATCCTCGCCGACCTGCCCAATCCGCGACGATACACCCTCATCACCGAACAGCTCGGCGAACTGGTGTCGAAGGCCGAGAGCCCGGTCATCACCATGACCGACCTCGGCAACCTCGCCGGCTTTTTCCACCTCGACAACGCGTTCATCGTGCAGGCCGGTTATGACGAGCCGGTCCCCTACTGGGACTGGCAGCTCGGCGTAACCACTCGCAGCGAGGACACGATCGTCATCGGCCCCTGCCTCCAGCCCGCGGAAGATGATCTGCTGCAGAACCGCCTGTATGACGAGGAGATCCGGATCGACACGACGTTCTACTGGCCCTTCGGCACGGCCCCCGCGGGCTACACCGCGCCGCTGTCGCACTGGGTCGAGACGGAGATCAAGGGGCTGACGACCGACCCGATCGTGCTGCACGGCTGGTACTCGCAGACGTACAAGCCTGACCACCACAATTTCGGCGAGCACTTCATCTTCGAGCCGCGGCTCGAACCGGGCATGTCGCCGGAAATCCTCGCCGAGTTGGACGCCATCGGCGTCGCCTACATCTACCTCCGTTGGTCGTCGTGGCCGAGCCCGCCGACAGTCTACTACTTCGACGGCGATGGCTGCGAAGCCGTGGTCTGCCACGACAATGCGGACTGCGGCTATCCGCAGTTCGGTCACTACTGCCGGCGGCCGACCGGGCAGTGCAGCGCCGCGGGCGTGTGCACGACGATGCCCACGGGCTGCCCCGATGTGTGGGACCCCGTGTGTGGCTGCGACGGCCAGACCTACAGCAACGACTGCGACGCCGCGGCGGCGGGCGTCTCGATCCTGCACGAGGGCGAGTGCCCGCAGATATGCGGCGGCATCCAGGGGCTTCCCTGCGACAAGGGCGAGTTCTGCAAGACCGCCGAAGGTGAGTGCTGCTGCGACTTCTTCGGCGTGTGCACGACACGGCCCACGGCTTGCCCGCGCATCGTGGACTACGTCTGCGGCTGCGACGGCCGCACGTATATCAACGAATGCGAGGCGGATCGCGCCGGCGTATCCATCGACCATCGCGGCCCGTGTACGCCGATCGGGGCCTGCTGCTATCCAGATGGCGGGTGCGCCAACGTCCCGCAGGACCTGTGCGAAGCAGATTGCGGCATTTTCCACGGCGCCAACTCGCGCTGCGGTGGGATCATCTCGCCCGTGCAAGTGTTCTCGCTGGGAGTGTCCGCCGGTCCGCAGGCCGGTGGGACCTTCGACGGCATCAGCCCGGCCCCCATTCGCCTCGTGCGCTGCCCCCCGCAGGCGCGCGGTGCCTGCTGCACCGACGACGCCGGCGCGTGCACCGAAACGTATCGCTGCTTCTGTGAGCGCGACGGAGGCGTGTGGCGCGGCAACGGTACGAGCTGCGACGAGGTTGATTGTCCGTGGGACGGCCGCTGCTGCGTTGAAGGGGCGTGCCTTGACGATGTCTCGGAAGCCGAATGCCAGGAGCTCTGCGGTCTCTGGTCCGGCCTGTTCACCTGCGACGAAGTCGCCTGCGGGCTGCTGCTGCCCGGGGGATGCTGCCTCGACGGCGCGTGTACGTCGCCCATCTCGCGCCACTACTGCGAATGCCAGGGCGGCACTTACCTCGGCGACTTCTTCGACTGCCCCGAGGAGGAAGAGTTCGATTGCACCACGGTGCAGGTGTGCGGCGGATTCGCGGGCATCGAATGTCCTGACGGGTACTTCTGCGAGCTGCCCGACGGGAAGTGCTGCTGCGACTTCACCGGCTACTGCAAGCCCATCCCCGGCGGTTGTCCGCTCGATGTGTGGGACCCGGTCTGCGGCTGCGACGGCGTGACCTACGCGTATGACTGCTTCGCCGACTTGGCCGGAGTATCGGTCGACTACCCGGGCGAGTGCGAAGGCGACGACTGAGCCAACCTGCGACAACGCGGGGCCCAGCCAGGGCGGGGTCGTCACGCCCGGTCGCCGATGCCCGGCGGCCGGTGTGACCGCCCCGCCCTGCGGCTGCGCCGGCGTAGCATCGCGGGGGTCGCGAGGCTAGGATGACCGGCGCGTCGGGCCGCGGCGACCGTCACCAGCCGCGCGGTCGGGCTGCATCGGGAGTGCCACTCCACCATGTCCGGTCGATTCCCTCTCCACGCCGCGACAATCATCGGCTTGCTTCTGGCCGGTGGCTGCGGCTCCGCGGTGCGTGCCCGGCAGGCCGTCGGCGATCTGGATCGCCGCCATCAGGCCATCGCGGCAGCGTCAGACGCCTACGGTGAGGGCGGAGGCATCGTGCTCGACACCGCGTGGCGGGTCCTGCGCGAGGGCCGGGCCGAGGGACGCTGGCCGCTAGTCGGGCTCGAAGACCTGTGGGTGGAGGCGATTCAGGAGGGCGCGAGCCTCTTCAACAAGCCCGATCGGCGATGGGGGATGACCAGCGCCGCCGAGACGAAGGACATGATCGGCCAGACGACCATCGGCCCGTGGCAGATCACGGTGACCAACGTGCGCACGCGATACGGCCTGCCCTACGGCGTGAGCCCCGACTGGTCGGAGGCTGAGGTTTACGCCTTCTGCCGCGATCATCCCGAGATCCAGGTGAAGATGATCGCCGACTACATCCAGGAGGCGTACACCGACTACGGCCGGCGAAGCCCCTACGGCATCCAGCGCTACTTCTGGCTCGAGGGCTACACGCGCGGCTGGATCGGCCGCGGCCGGTGGGACGAGAGCGTTCTGCCCACGCCGCCTGACGGCGACTGGACCAAGCTCACCCCCGAGATGAAGGCCGACACGGGCTTCTACGCGAAGCAGGTGCTTCTCGGCTGGCGGGGCAACAGCCGCGGCCTGCTGTACTGGCTCTGTGTCACCGGCGACGACGAGGCCCTCCGCGACACCTTGCGCACCTGGCGCGACCAGCGCCGCATGACGTGGAACGAAGCGTCGAGCCGCGCCGTGCAGACGGACGAGCCCGGCGGCTACGTGGTGAAGGCGGAGGATCT
The DNA here is from genome assembly GCA_964426945.1 of uncultured Phycisphaeraceae bacterium. Classification (GTDB taxonomy): domain Bacteria; phylum Planctomycetota; class Phycisphaerae; order UBA1845; family UBA1845; genus CAYRSS01. Next base: position 45,859 of record CAYRSS010000007.1, on the reverse strand, counting down.
GAAATACCTCGAGGCCCATCCGGCGTGCCACACGAAGGTACGGCGGATTGTAGAAGAGGTGCTTCGTGAGCGAACGGCCCGCTGACGCGGCAGAAGATCGGGCTTTGAAGACGCGCTACGGCGTCCCGAGCGTCAGATCGTCGAACGACGTCAGCGCGTCGGCCTTCGTCCACAACCCGATCAGCCCCGCCTCCGCGAACGTCTCGTCCTTCGCCTCCAGCAGTTTCTGATCATCCAGCCAGCAGACGATCTCCGCGCCCTTCATCACCACGCGCACCGTGTACCACCGACCGGCGACCGTTTCGACCTTGGCGCTGGCCAGTTGTGTGCGCCGCGCATCGACGACGTGGTAGACGCGGAAGTTGCTCTCCAGCGGGTTGAACCGGCAGATGTAGTAGTTGTTCTCGTCGCGGCAGCGCCAGATCAGGCCGCCGCCCTGGTCGACTTTGCCGCCGTTCGCCCGGACGCGCACCGACAGTTCGAGATCCTTCGCGCTCGTACCGCCCAGCATCGCCACGCTGTAGGCGCTGTCCGCCCCGGCGCCGGCCACCAGCGAAAAGACGTTCGGCTTGCTGGTCGCGCCGTCGTCCCTGGCGACCTCCCACCGGCCCGCGGGCGTACTGGACCCGGTCTCCCCGGCCTTCCAACCCTCGGGGAGCTTGCCGGGCTCGGCCTTGTCGAAGTTCCACACTGTCGCCTTGGCGGGTTCCGTCTTGGCCGCCTCCGGGCGCGGCGGCCCGTCGGGTGACGCAACCACGGGCTGCGCCGTCAAGGCGTCGAGCGTCACCGACGCCACGCGGCCACGGGCCACGAGCTTGATCCGGTACACCGGCGTCGCCGCGTCCACGGCAAATTCGACGCTGACGCCGCGGGCGTCGGGCAAGCGGCTGAGCGCGGCCTCCAGCGCCTGCAGCGCCGAAATGTGCGCGCTCTCGATCGCCGGGCGAAGCGACTCCAGGTCCGCCGTCTCTTCCGCGTCGGGCACGACGTCGACAACCTCCACGATCGCCCCGCTGTTGGCGCTGACCAGCGCACTACGCACCGACTCGCCCGCCAGCACGCGGACGTCGTACACGAAGCCCCCCTCGCGCTCGCTGATGTGCGCCGAGAGAAACCGGGCCGCGTCCATATCGCGCAGCACAGTCTCGATCGCTGTCACCAGGCGGACGCGCGACTCGGCCGCGGCGGCGAGCCGCTGCGGCGGAATCTCGCCGCTGGTCCGGGCGGGTTCGCCCGACAACGACGCGCACCACAGGCATGCACAGAGCAGTGACAGGCAGACGGCGGATCGGGTGAACATCGGACTGACCTCCTGGACCGGGCGGGCGTTCGGGCAGCGGCGCCGACCGCGAGCCGGCGCGCGCCGTTGTATCCGCCGACTGGCACGTTGTCACGGGCGGCGGCTGTGCCGCGTTCCGGGAATGACAATCGGCGGGCGGCGCCGGTGCCCCGGCGGCCGCCCCTTAAGGTTTATACAGGTGCGGGCCACCCCGCCCCGCGGAAACCCCCCCCAAACCGCGGCGGGCGCTCGGCGCGGCCTCCGACAGCTTGGTCTCGTACTCGGCCACCTGCGCCTCGGTCAGAATCGCGGTGATCTTGCCCTTCACCGTCGTGGCGAGCGCAGCCTGCGCGGCGGTGTCGCGCGGCGCGATCTTGCGCAGTTCCTTCATGGCTTCCCGGCGGATGGTGTTCCACTCGCCGCGCTGCTCGCGGTCGAGCCGCACGCGCGAGGCCGACATCAGGACGTGGCGGACGGACATCTCGCCCTTGGCGGCGTCGGCCTTCTCGCCCGTGGTCGACGTGCCGGTCACCTCGGCATAGAACGCGTCGAGCTTGGGCCGCTGGGTGGGGTTGAGAATCTCGCGCACCTCTTCAAGGCCCTCGTCACGAAGCTGCTCGAAGTTCGGCTGGTTGTTGCGGAGCTGTTCGCGCAGCTCGTCGACGCGCTCACGATTTCCGCTCTCCTCCGCCTCGCGGAGTTCCTGGAACACAGGCCGCATTTCCTCGAACCGCTGGCGGAACTCGTCACGGCGGCGCTGTATCAGCGCCTCGAACTGCTCCCGCTGCGCGTCGTCCATGCCGACCTCGTCGGGCAGCTCCGTCGCAAAGCGGCGCATCTGCTCGAAGTTCTCGCGGCGTCCGCGCATTTCCTCGCGCATCTCGGTCAGCCGGCCCTGCTGCTGTTCGTCCAGGATCGGGGCGAGCTCGTCGAGCGTGTCATTCATCGACTCTTCCATCGCCTCGCGCCCGCCAAGCTGCTCGCGAAGCTCGGCCACGCGCTCGTCGTCACCCGCCTCACGGGCCTCGCGCATCTCGCGCCACAGGTCGCGCATGCCTTCCATCCGCTCACGGTGGGCGGCGACGACGGCGTCATACTCGGGCCGCTGCTCCTCGGTGAGCTCCAGTTCCTCGGCGAGGCGCTCAAACATGCGCCCGCCACCCGGACCACCGAATCCGGGACCGCCGAAACCCGGACCCCCGAAGCCGGGTCCACCGAAGCCCGGCCCGCCGAACCCGCCACCGTCGCGACGGCCGCGGCGACCCTCGCCGCGACGGCCCGCCTCGGGTGCAGCGTCATCGCCGCCGTCCTGCTGGGCCTCACGCTGTGCCCGGCGGGCGGCGCGACGCTGTTCGCGCTGCTCGTCATCCTCGCGGGAGCCGTCCTGCGCGTAGGCGGCCACCGTCAGAAAACCGATCGACAAAGCAACAAGCCAATGACGAAGCATGGGAGAACCCCTTTTCCTTCTTGGATTTCTCAGAGCGGAACTCTCGGCGACCGGCCACCGCCCGTCGGCCCAAGAGCCTGCTGAAGTCTACCACAAGCATTGTCGGCGAAAAGCTTTACGACCTGACGCCCGACGACCTCGCCGTGGCCGCCTCCGGGCCTAACGCAGCAACCGGGCGTATATTACCCCGGCCGGGCCTCGCCCGCGCGGTCCCCGGGGCCGCCGGAGGAAGTCCCCGCACCCCGGCGGGAGAGCGTCCCCCCATGAAGGCCACCCGCGAAGGACTCGCAGATTTTCTCGGCCTGCGCCGCCCCACTGTCGCGCTGCTGCTGGTGGTGATCCTGGTCGGCTCCGGGGAGCGCATGGCCGACAAGTTCATGCCGCTCTACCTCACAACCCTCGGGGGCGGGGCCATGGCCGTGGGGCTGTACGGGGCGCTTCGGAACCTGCTGGGGGCCCTGTATTCCCTCCCGGCCGGGTTGCTGGCGGACCACCTCGGCGCGGGCCGATCCCTCGCCCTGTTCAGCGTCATGGCCGCGGCGGGATTCGCCGTCGCCGGGCTGGCGTCCGACTGGGGGTTGGTGCTGGCCGCGGCCCCGCTCTTCATCGCGTGGAGCGCGGTCTCGGCGCCCGCGATGCTCGGCACCATCGCCAAGGTTCTCCCCGAGAACCGCCGCACCATGGGCGTCACGTTGCACTCGCTGATCCGGCGGATCCCGATGGCGCTCGGGCCCTTGGCGGGCGGCTACCTTATCGTGGCGATGGGATCCGAGCGGGGGTGTTCCGTGGGGTTCTTCGCGGCGGCGGCGATGGCGGTGGTTGCACTGGGCGTCCAGCGCGTGCTCATGCACGAACCGGCCGGCGAGGCGCGGCCGGCCGCCCTCCCGCGTCATCCGATCATCCTGCTAAGGCGCATGAGTCCGCCCCTGCGAAACCTGCTGACCGCCGACATCCTGATGCGGGGCTGCGAGCAGATTCCCGAAGCGTTCGTGGTCCTGTGGTGCCTGGAGAAGCTCGGCACTGCAGAAGGCGCGGCGCAGTTCGGCTGGCTGGTCACGATCGAGATGATCACCGCCGTGTTGATCTACATCCCGGTCGCCCGCCTCGCCGATCAGTCCGCCAAGAAGCCGTTCGTGGTCGCGACGTTCGTGTTCTTCTCACTGTTCCCGCTTGCGCTCGGCTTCTGCGACAGCTTCCCGCTGCTTGTGGCGGCGTTCGTGCTGAAGGGGCTCAAGGAGTTCGGCGAGCCGACACGCAAGGCGCTGATACTCGACCTCTCGCCGCCCGAGATCCGCGCGTCGATGTTCGGCCTGTACTACCTCATTCGCGACTCGGTCGTGTCGCTGTTCGCGTTGGGCGGCTGGCTGCTGTGGGAGATATCGCCGCGCGCGAACTTCCTGACGGCGTTCGTCTTCGGAGCCGCCGGCACGGCGTGGTTCTGGTGGCGGGGTCGGGACCACGAAACTGCGGGAACCGCGGCTGCGTAGGCAAGCGGGCGGGCGCAGTCTTCACCTCACGCCGGCGCCTCCGCCTCAAAGACGAACTGGCGATACAGCCGGGCGTACTTGCCACCCGCGGCGACGAGCTGGGCATGGGTCCCCCGCTCGATGATCCGTCCCTGGTCGATGACGAGGATGCAGTTCGCCCGCGTGATCGTGCTCAGGCGGTGGGCCACCACGAAGGTCGTACGCCCCTCCAGCAGCCGCTCGATCGACCGCTGGATCAGCCGCTCGGTGACGGAATCAACCGAGCTGGTTGCCTCGTCGAGCAGGAAGATCCGCGGGTTCGCCAGGAACGCCCGCGTCAGGCAGATCAGCTGCCGCTGCCCCAGCGACATGTTGCCGCCGCGCTCGCCGACCTCGGTGGCGAAGCCGTTCTTGAGCGCCATGATCGCGTCGTGGGAGCCGATCGCCCGGGCCGCGGCGACCACCTCGTCGTCACTCGCGTCGGGTCGGACGTAGCGGATGTTGTCGGTAACCGTGCCCGTGAACAGGAAGTTCGTTTGCAGCACCAACCCCATCTGGCGGTGCAGCGATTCGCCGGTAACGTGGCGGATATCCTGACCATCGACCAGCACGCGGCCCTGCTGCGGCTGGTAGAAGCGGGCGATGAGCGAAATGATCGAACTCTTGCCGCTGCCCGTCGCGCCGACCAGCGCGACGGTCTGCCCCGGCTGCGCTTCAAAGTCGATGTTGTGCAGGACGGGGGTGTCCGCCTTGTAGCCGAAGGTCACCCGCTCGAATCGCACGTGGCCGCGGATCGGCGGCATGGGCTGCGCGTCCGGCAGGTCGAACACTTCGGGCTCGGTGTCCAGAAGCGTGTAGATCCGCTCCGCACCGGCCAGGGCCATCATGAGTTGATTGTGGAAGTTGCCGAACGTGACGATCGGCCCCATGAACAGATCCCAGTAGAGAAACGCCGCGACCACCGAGCCGACGCCGCGGACCGCCCCGGTTGCGGCAAGATAGCCGCCGTAAAGCAGGATGATCGCCCGCCCGACGAAGCCGACGAGCTGGAGCGTCGGCTGGTAGACCCCGTTGATGCGGGCCGCACGAACGTTGTTGGCGGTGTTGGCCTCCTGCAGCAGATTGAACGCCCGCAGGTTCCACACCTGGCGATTGAAGGCGGTCACAACCCGCACGCCGGTGATGTTCTCCGCGAGGTTGGTGGAGACGCGGGTGTAACCCTCGCGTGCGACCTGCCAGGCGACACCGATCCGGCGGCGGAACAGCACATTGACGAGGTAAAGCACCGGCCCCAGCCAAACCACGGCGAGAAACAGCCGAGGCTCGGTACGCAGCAGCATCCCCGCCGCCACGAGCATGATGCACGCGTTCTTGACGACCGTGTCGATGCCCCAGACGTTGATGTCGCGAATGCTGTTGAGGTCGCTGGTGCAGCGGCTGATGATCCGGCCAAGCTTGGTCCGGTCGTAGTAGCTCATGCTGAGGCGCTGAAGCTGCGCGAACATGGCCCGCCGCAGGTCGAACTGCACCCGCTCGCCGGCCGCGGTCATGACCAGAATCGTCGCCCGCTGGAGCACCACCGCCGAGAGAAGCACAACCGCCCAGAGCCCCACCACCTGGAGGACGCGGCCGATCGCCTGACCCTCGGTGGGCATCGGCGACAGCGCCCCGGCGGCAAAGCCCGTGGCGTAGTTGATCAGCTCGCGCATGAACAGCGGCGACTGCATCTCGAGCAGGACCATCACCAGCCCCAGCCCGATGCCCAGCGCGTAGCGCGACCGGTAGGGCCGCAGCCAGGTCAGCATGCGCCGCACGAGCTTGAGGTCGATCGGGCGATAGCGATCCTCCTCGTCGTCGTCGGGAGGCGACGGCGACGCGGCCGGATCAGTCGGCCGAGGGCGTCGCGGCTGCCGCTTCGACCGCCGCTTGCCGCCAGGGATGGTTGAATCGCCGCTGGTCATGCCGTCGCTGCTACTCCTCTTCCTTGTTCGCCGGTTCAATGACCAGCGCCCCGGCCTTCGCCGCGTCCACCGCGCGCTGATCGCGCACACGCTTCATGTGCGACGGCGGCTCGGCGTCTGTGAGGGCTTCGTCGTCGCCGTGAAGCTGAACCCGGGCGATGTCGCGGTAGTGCCCGTCGCGGGCCATCAGTTCCTCATGCGTCCCCACCTGCGAAACGCGGCCCTCTTCGAGCACGATCACGAGGTCTGCCTGTTTCACCGTGTTGACCCGGTGGGCAATCACGAACACGGTGCAGTCGCTTAGCTCGCGGCTCACCGCGGCGTGGATCAACTCTTCGGTTTCGGGGTCTACCGCCGCGGTGGCGTCGTCGAGCACGAGAATCCGCGGGCGGGCGAAGATCGCCCGGGCGATAGCCACGCGCTGGCGCTGACCGCCCGAGAGCGTCAGGCCGCGCTCACCGAGCACCGTCTGGTAGCGCAGCGGCAGCGCGTCGACAAACTCGTGCGCCTGGGCGATGCGGGCGGCGGACTCAATCTCGGTCACCGCCTCGCCGGGCCGGCCATAGCCGATGTTGCCCGCGATGGTGTCCGAGAACAGGAACGACTCCTGGAACACGAAAGACACCTGCGATCGCAGGCTGTCGAGCGAGACCGCGCGGATGTCGGCCCCGTCGATCAGGATCCGCCCCCCCTGGGGGTCGTAGAGCCTCGCCAAGAGGAGCGCCAGCGTCGTCTTGCCCGCGCCGGTGGGCCCGACGATGGCGACGGTCTGGCCAGCCTTCACCATGAAGCTCACGTCGTGCAGCACGTGCCGGTCCGCGGTGTAGCCAAAGGTGACCCCCTCGAACGAAACCGCCCCACCGCCGGGTGGCAATGGTGGCGCGTCGGGATCGACCGGCACCGTCGGCTCGGCCGAGAGCACCTCCAGCAGCCGCCGGGCCGAGACGATCGCGTTCTGGTATTGGTCGTTGATCGTCGTAACCTGCTGCAGCCGACCCAGAATCGCCCCCATCGCCGAGCCGAGCATCAGGATGTCGCCCGGCTGCAATTGGCGGCGGATCATGAGGATGCCCGCGACGAGAAACAGGGTCAGGTGTGACGCCATCGACATGCACCGAATGACCGGCGTGTAGTTCGCAAAGAGCCGGATGCGCGAGAGCACGCGGTGCATGAACCGGTCACAGTTCTCGCCGTAGCGGGCGATCTCCGAGCCTTCGGTGGCGAACGCCTTGACCACGTGGACGCCCGCGATGTTTTCGGTGATGAGCGAGACGTTGCGGTCGCCCGCCTCCATCACCGCTTCCTGTGCGGGGCGCATGCGGCGGCTGAAGCGAATCGTGTACCAGATCCAGAAGGGGGTCGGCAGCACCGAAAGCAGCGCCACCCACGGCGAGCGTGTCATCAGCAGCACCAGATAGCCGGTGACGATGAGCAGGATTTCCAGCGTCATCAGCACGGCCGTCTGGACGAACGCGCGCACGTTCTGCAGATCGCTCAGCGCGCGGTTGATGACCTCGCCCGTGGAAACCGCGTCGTGAAAGGCCAGCCCCACGCGCTGCAGCTTGTCATAGACCGCCTCGCGGATGTGGAACACCTTGTGCATCGAGAGCTTGGTGTTGGTCACCTCGCGGGCGTACGAGATCACCCCCATGCCGAGCGTGAAGCCCGCCAGCAGCAGCACCGCGCGGCCCAGGCCGGTCGCATCGTCGCTGTCGCCGCGGATCCAGGCCCAGAATCCGCCCGACGGCTCGGCCTGCGAGCCGACGCCGACGAGCTCGATGCGGTTCACGGCGTCCGCCGTCTGGCGAACGATGAGCAGCTCCAGCCCGATCCAAGCGACCAGCAGCACGCAGGCCAGCGCCACGAGCCCCTTCACGGGTCGCAGGAAGCCGAACATCCAGGCCAGGAGACGACGGTCGGAGAGAGATTGACGGGAAAGGTCGCTGGTCATAAATCCCGAAGCAGGCCCGCGCGTCGCCCCCTCGCCCCGGGCGAGGCGGAACCGGACCTTCGGGGGCATTCTACGCCGACGGCCCGACCTCGGCCATGCAGGCCGATCGCCGCGGCGGGTGCGCGGACGATCCTTGCCCGATGGGGCCCCCTGCCCATCAATGGGGGTTTGCGTTACCATCGCCCGACCGGCGTCGCCCCCCGGCAGACGGCCCGAAACAGGAGGAGTTGCGCGTGCGAATCTTAACCATCGTCAAGCAGGTGCCCGACTCGAACGCGGCCATCAAGGTGACCGACGGCGGGAAGGGCATCGACCAGTCCGGGCTGAAGCTCGTCCCCGACCCATTTGACGAATTCGGCGTCGAGCTGGCCGTGCAGCTCCGCGAAAAACGCGGCGACGTGGCCGAAATCGTGGCCCTGACCCTGGGCAACGAGAAGGCCGCCGAGGCCCTCCGCTCCGCCCTCGCGATGGGGGCAGACGTGGGTGTGCACGTCTGCGACCCGGTGTTCGAGTCGCGCAACGAGGTCTTCGCGGCCTACGTCACGGCCCTCGCGGTCAAGAAGGACGCCAAGGGCTTCGACCTGGTCCTGTGCGGCAAGCACAACATCGACCTCGACAGCGGCGCCTTCGGCCCGGCCCTGGCCGAGTTCCTCGAACTGCCCCACATCGGGGCTGTGCAGGGCTTTGAACTGGCCGCCCACGGCAAGGGCTTCGTCGCACGGCGGCGCATCGAGGGGGCCGAGGAAGTGATCGAGGGCGAGCTGCCCGTGCTGCTCACCATCGAGAAGGGGCTCGTCGAGCCGCGGTACCCGTCGCTGCCCAACCTGATGAAGGCGAAGAAGAAGCCCGTCAGCGTGCTGACCAGCAAGGACATCCCCGGCGAAGACGCCAAGTCGGCCGGCACGCACTTCGAGTCCTTCGCCCCGCCGCAGGCCCGCCCCGACTGCAAGTTCATCGACGGCGAGCCTGAGCAGATGGCCAAGGAACTGGTGCGCCTGCTCCGCGAAGAAGCGAAAGTGGTGTAAACGCCGAAACGTCAAAAGTCAAAACGCCAACACCCAAGCAAAGAGAGGGGTTCAGCGCGTGGTCTCCGCCACGCGCCTCCGCCCCCGTGACCGTTCACCGTGACTGAGACTGCGAACGTGACTGTGACTGTGTCTGCGACCGTGATTGTAACCGACCATGAGCAACATACTCGTCTTCATTGAACAGCGGGCCGGGAAGATCAACCCGGCGTCCTTTCAACTGCTGGCGCTGGCCGGCGACCTCGCCGGCAAGACCGGGGGGCGCGTCGAGGCCTGCGTGATCGGCAAGGGCATCGGCTCGCTGGCGGCCGAGGCCGCCGCGCGCGGGGCGAAGAAGCTGTACGTCGCGGATGACGCCGCGTTCGAGCATTACCGCGCCCAGCCCTACGCCGCCGCGCTGTGTGCCGCGATCGACGCCGGCAGCCCGCGGATCGTGCTGATCCCGACCACGGCCCTCGGCCGCGACGTCGCGGCGCGCGTCGCCGCCCGCAAGCGGGCCGCGATGTGCATCGACTGCACCGAGGTCGACGTGACAGGCGGCGAACTGACGATCAACAAGACCATGTTCGCCGGCAAGGTCTCGGCGAAGTTCACCCTCAGCGCCGACCGCCTGCAGGTGGTGACCGTCCGGACCAACGCCTACGGCGAGAAGCCGGCCCAGGCCGGCGCATCGGCGGAAACGCAGGCGCTGAGCGTGTCGCTGACGCCCGCCGACCAGCGGCTGCGCGTGAAGGAAGTAACCTCCACGAGCAGCGGCGTGAAGGATGTCACCGAGGCGGACGTGGTGGTGTCCGGCGGGCGGTCGCTCAAGAGCGCCGAGAACTTCAAGATCCTGTACGACCTGGCTGCCGTGCTCGACGGCGCCGTCGGCGCCTCGCGCGCCGCGTGCGACGCGGGCTATCAGCCCCACGCCCGACAGGTCGGCCTGACCGGTAAGGTCGTGACGCCCAAGCTCTACGTGGCGTGCGGGATCGACGGGGCTATTCAGCACCTGGCCGGCATGCGCGGCAGCAAGGTAATCGTCGCGATCAACACCAAGAAGGAAGCGCCGATCTTCAAGGTCGCGACCTACGGCTGCGTGGCGGACCTGTTCACGATGGTGCCGCTGCTGACGAAAGAGTTTCAGGCGCTGAAGGGGTGATTTTACCGCAGAGGGCGCGAAGCGAAGGCACAGAGCACGAGGAGCCGTTTCATCGAATCAGTCGGTGCGAGGGCGCGGGACCTTTTCATTCGTGAACCGACCTCACCTCCGCGGCGTGCTGGGCTCAATTTCAAGTTCGCCTGAGCGTCTCCGCGACCTCTGTGCTCACGCTCAGCGACCTCTGCGGTTCATCTGCCCTGAGTGTACGTAGTAATCGAAAGGACCGGGCGGATATGGGTCCAATCTTCATGGCGTTGTTGCTGCTCGCGGGCTGGGGGGCCTTTGCGTACTCGGCCCGGCGTCGCTGGCGGCTGCTGATGGTCGGCACTGCGGAAAACCGGGCCGACCGCCCTGCTGACCGCATCCGCGCGATGATCCGCTACGCCTTCGCCCAGATGCGGATGCGTCGCTACCCCATCGCCGGCGCGGCGCACATGCTCATCTTCCTCGGCTTCGGCGTCCTGCTGCTGCGCACGCTGATCCTCTGGGGCCGGGGGTTCGACCCCGACTTCTCCTTCTGGCTCTTCGCCGCCGACCAGCCGCTGGGCAAGCTCTACGCCCTGCTCAAGGACATCTTCGCGGTGCTGGTCATCGCCGGCGTACTGGTGTTCGTGTACTACCGCGTGGTCCGCAAGCTGCCCCGCATGACGCTTTCGACCGAGGGGCTCGTCATCCTCGGCATCATCCTGGTGATGATGGTGTCGGACATCTTCTACGACGGCGCCACCATGGTCCGCACCGCTCGCGCCGCGGCGGCCGAGGGCGCCGCACCGGCCTACGCCTTCCACGGCTTCGAGCCCGCGGGCAGCATCGCGCAATACCTCGTTGCCGGCCTGCCGGGCGGGGCGGTCGTAGCCGTTCAGCACTTCGGCTTCTGGGCCCATTCGGCCCTGGTGCTCATCTTCCTGAACATCCTGCCCTACTCGAAGCACTTCCACATCATCACGGCCGTGCCCAACGTGTACACGCAGAACCTCCACCCGCCCGGCCGCCTCGCGCCCATCGAGGACATCGACGGCAAGCTCGAACGCGGCGAGACGCTCGGGATCAAGCGGATCGATCAGTTCTCGTGGAAGAGCATCCTCGACTTCTACACCTGCACCGAGTGCGGCCGCTGCAGCGACCACTGCCCCGCGACGCGCACCGGCAAGAAGCTGTCGCCCAAGCACTTCACGATCGACTTGCGGAACTTCCTCTACGAGCATGAAAACGCCCTGGTCGCATCGGCTCAGCCCGCGCCGAGCCCGCCCGCCGGGGACGCCGCCGAAACGCCCGCCGCATCGAGCGACGACAGCACCATCAGCCACGGCCCGCACCTGCGCGACCTGATCGAAGGGGTGATCGATCCCGAGGTGCTCTGGGCCTGCACCACCTGCCGGGCCTGCGAGCAGGAGTGCCCTGTCTTCATCAGCTACGTCGACAAGATCGTCGATATGCGCCGCTACCTCGTCATGGAACGGTCGGAGTTTCCCGGCGAGCTGCAGCAGGCGTTCCAGATGCTCGAGTCCACCGCGAACCCGTGGGGCTTCCCCGCCGAGGACCGCACCAAGTGGACCGAGGGGCTCGACATCCCCACCATCGCCGACAAGCCGGACGCCGAGTACATCTTCTGGTCGGGCTGCATGCCCAGCTACGACGAGCGGGCGAAGAAGGTCACGCGGGCCACGGTCGAGCTGATGCAGAAGGCCGGCGTGAGCTTTGCGATCCTCGGGGCCGAGGAGCAGTGCACCGGCGACCCCGCCCGCCGCGCAGGATACGAGTACCTCTACCAGATGCTGGCCAAGACCAACGTCGAGGTGCTCAACGCCCACGGCGCGGACAAGAAGAAGCTCGTCACGAGCTGCCCCCACTGCTTCAACACGATCAAGAACGAATACCCCGACTTCGGCGGCAAGTACGAAGTCGTCCACCACACGCAGCTTCTCGACGACCTGGTCCGCCGCGGCAAGCTGAAGCCCACACAGCCCGTCATGCAGAAGGTCGCCTATCACGACTCGTGCTACATGGGCCGGCACAACGGCGAGTACGACGCCCCGCGCAACGTGCTGTCATCGATCCCCGGCCTGACCATCCTCGAACCCGTCCAGACGCGCGACCGCGGCATGTGCTGCGGCGCGGGCGGGGCGCAGATGTTCAAGGAAGAGGAACACGGCACCAAGCGCGTCAACGAGGAACGCACCGACCAGCTCCTGGCCACCAGCCCGACCGCCGTAGCCAGCAACTGCCCGTTCTGCATGCGCATGGTCGCCGACGGCCTGGCGGGCAAGGAACGCGAAGACGTGCAACAGCTCGACGTGGCCGAGCTGCTGCACCAGGCGGTGATGGGAAACGCGGAAACGGCGTAGGGTGGGCACCGCCCACCTTCAGCCGTGGGGCCACGGAAGACGCTCCGGCCGCATGGATCTGCCTGCAACCGGCCGGGCGGTGTGCTAGAATCTGAGGGCGAACCCAAGGAGGCCGCGATGAGCACAAGTAACGGCTGGCAACAACGCATCAGCACGGACCCAACGATTCACCACGGCGATCCCTGCATCGCCGGCACGCGCATCCCCGTGAGCGTGATCGTGGGCAGTCTGGCGGACGGCGACTCGTTCGAGCAGATCATCGCAAGCTGGCCGCAACTGAAACGCGAGGACATCCAGGCGGCGCTGCGCTACGCCGCGGAAGCCGTGAGCCGGTTTGATCTGGTATCCTTCGGATAGTGCCCGCCATGCCCTGCCGATTCAAGGTTGATGAGGATCTCCCGCTGGACGTGGCCGTCGCCTTTCGGACTGCCGGCTTTGACGCTTGGACAGTTTTGGAGCAGAAACTCCAGGGCACTGCTGACGCCTCGCTCTGGGATATCGTCCAGCGAGAGGGTCGGTGGCTGCTAACCGCGGACAAGGGTTTCGCCGATATTCGCTCCCACGCGCCCGGCACGCATATGGGCCTCGTCCTGTTTCGGCTCCCGCGCGAGAGTCGAGCCGGTTACGCCCGGCTTGCTGAGCTTGCATTGCGCGGGTTCAACTTCGAGCAGAACCCCGGTGCGATCGTAATCGTCCAGCCGGATTCGATCCGCGTGTACCGGCCCTTGGGGGAGACTAATGAGGGCTCCGAGGCGTAGCGGAGCAAGACCGATCCTCATCACTGTTCGGTCGGCGCTCGATTCTGCGCGGCCCCGACGGGGCCAAGGCCTGTGGCCACGGGTGGAGCGCAGGCCGACAGGCCGCTGCGGAACCCGTGGATCCCGGCCCACCTCACGAACCGGCCCCGGAGGGGCCGAGTGAACGTCGCCGCAGTCGTAGCGGTTTCCCATGTCGCCGCTCGACAGACCGGCGCATCGGCCAGCTCGCCAACGACCGTCGTACCTTGGGATGCGAAGTGGTTTCCCGCTGGGACGTGGATGTTCAGTCGCGCCCGGTCTTGGCCCCGCAGAGCCTTCGCATGCAACGCCAAACCAGAATCGTACTGTGGCTCGCCGGCGCCCTCCTCTTCTGCCTCCCGGGCTGGGTCGGATTCTGGTTGCAGTTGATGAACGACTACGGCAAGGGCGTCATCTGGGAAACAGAGGACGGCGGGCTGTGGATGTAGTATTGGCCCATGAGTCCGCCTGACTTCGTCACGATCCGCGTCAGGAAGGCGTACACACCCGGCGGGCCGCGCGACTGGCGGGTGATTCGCGCCGGCGCGACGGATCGCTGGATCCTTCCGCTGCGTGTGCCCCCCTCGACGAACAGTTCGCGAGGGCAGCTTTCGATCCGTGCGACTCTGACTTGGAAGCGGCGATCCGCTTCTACGCCGAGGCTACGCAGCGACAGAGAGACGACATCGTCGAAGGTATCCAAGTCAACTGCGGCCGCCCTGACCGCGACGGCTTCACGACTGAAAAGGGCGATCGCCTCCCTCCCGAAGCAGCGTGCAAGATCGTCCAAGAGGCCTTCGCGACCGGTCAACACCCCTGGCTCGAAACCGTCCTCGCCACCTGCGAAGCCCGAACAAGGGGAGGGCGGGGGGTCGGCGGGGGGGGGGGGGGGGGCGGCGGCGCGGCGGGGG
>CAYRSS010000007.1:0-31547 GCA_964426945.1 uncultured Phycisphaeraceae bacterium | reverse complement strand
CTCCTCGCCGCCTGTGCCGCCCCGCCACCCGCCACCCCGCAGCCATAGCGTCCCCCCGCCCCATCGGGTAAAAAGTACCCCGCTCGTGGAGGACAGGAGCCGCGTGGTGGGCGCTGCCCACCCAACCGGAGACCGGAACCGATCATGACCATCGCACGCAAACTCGCCCACTGGGCCACCGGCCTGAAGTACGAAGACCTGCCCGCCAAGACCGTTCACGAGGTCAAACGCCGCGTGATCGACTCGCTGGCCACCACCCTGGGAGCGTGGAGCTCCGCCCCGGCACGCATCGCCCGGGCCAAGGCGATGGCCGTCAACGACCCGCCCCCCTCGGCGACGGTCTGGGGCCCCGGCCACCATTGCAATCCAGAGCTTGCCGCTTTCGCCAACGGCACGATGGTCCGCTACCTGGACTACAACGACACGTACCTCTCGCGCGAGCCGGCCCACCCGTCCGACAACATCCCCGCCGCGGTGGCCGTCACCCAGTCGGCGGGCAAGAGCGGCCGAGACCTGATTCTCGCCACCGTCATCGGGTACGAGATCCAGTGCCGCCTGTGCGACGCGGACAGCCTGCGCAAGAGCGGCTGGGACCACGTCACGTATGGCGCCCTTTCCACCGCCCTGCTCTCGGCGAAGCTCTGGGGCCTCTCCGAGGAACAGATGGAGCACGCCCTCGGCCTCGCCGGTGTGTGCAACATCACCACCCGCCAGACCCGCACCGGGCAGATCTCCGACTGGAAGGCCTGCGCCTTCGCCAACGCGGGGCGCAACGGCGTCTTCGCGGCGGACCTCGCCCGCCGCGGCCTCACCGGGCCGCACGAGATCTTCGAAGGGCCCAAGGGGCTGATGAAGCAGCTGTCGATCCCCGGCGTCCGCGAGGTCATCCTCGGCAAGGACGGCGACTTCATGATCGACAAGACGTACATCAAGTTCTGGCCGGCCGAGTACCACTCGCAGTCGGCCATCGACGCCTGTCTCCAGATGCGCCCGAAGATCGCCGGCAAGGAAATCAAGGACGTGCTCATCAAGAGCTTCGAGGCGGCGGTGTCGATCATCGGCAGCGAGCCGGAAAAGCTCCGCCCCACTTCGCGCGAGACGGCGGACCACTCAATGTTCTTCTGCTGCGCCGCCGCCCTGATCGACGGCGACGTCACGCTCGCCACCTTCGACGATCATCGCCTGACCGATGCGAAGACCCTCGCCCTGGTGGACAAGATCAGAATCGTCGAGGACGAGGAGATGAACCGCGGCTATCCGAAGGGCATCCCCAACGACATCACCATCACGTGCGCCGACGGCACGACCGCCCGCCAGCGCGTCGACTTCCCCCGCGGCCACGCGGGCAACCCGATGACCGACGACGAGGTGGTGGCGAAGTTCCACCGCATGGCCGAGGGCGTTATCCCCAAGGCCACGGCCGACCGGATGCTTGAGCAGGCCTGGAAGCTGGACACGATGAAGGACGTGACGCCGCTGTTCGTGTTCGACGCGAAGTAAACGCGGCGACAAGGCGAGCGGGTGAACGGGCTTTGGCGCGGGCGGCGAAATCGTTGCACGTTCTTGCCTGTTCTCCCGCTCTCCGGCCTGCTCTCCCGACGACGCCCCCGGAGCCAGACATGCCCGACACCAGGACCGTCGCCGTGCTCGGCGCCTCCGCCGACCGAAGCAAGTTCAGCAACAAGTCCGTCCGCGCGCACGCGGCGATGGGCTGGGACGTCTACCCGGTGAACCCCAAGGGCGGCGAGATCGAGGGGCTGCCCGCGTACGCGTCGCTGGGCGAGATCACCGTGAAGCTCGATCGGATCACGGTCTACCTCCCGCCGCCGATCGGCCTGAAGGCCCTCCCCGAGATCGCGGCCGCCGGAGCCCGCGAAGTCTACTTCAACCCCGGGGCCGAAAGCCCCGAACTCGTGGCCGAGGCCGAGCGGCTGGGCATCAAACCGATCCTCGCCTGCAGCATCGTCGAACTCGGCGTCTCCCCGGCCATGTTCCCGGGTTGAGGCGGCGCCAGTTATTTCCATTTAAGCTTCATCTTCCGCGCCCTGGCTTTCCGCGGGCGGGTTTCTTATTATAGCGATCGCCTCTTAGCCGAAATAAGAGACGCGGCTATGGTAGTAAGCTTCAATAAGGCCGGCGGGAGAGCGTCGCGATGGGTCCAACCCAAATGGGTCCGAAGAGCCCCGGCCGGCTGGTGAGCACGGTGGGCGGGGCGCTGGCGTTCGTGCCCGATTCGCTGCCGCCGGCGTTCGAACTCAGCCCCGAATCGACGGTCATCCTGTCCCGGGCGGATCGAGCGCTCGGCGCTCTGGCGGGGTATGGCGGCGTCATGCCGAACGCAAAGCTCCTGATCGCGCCGTTCGTCCAGCGCGAGGCCGTGCTCTCGAGTCGCATCGAGGGCACAACCGCCGACGTCGGCGATCTGGCGATGCTCGGCGCATCGCCGGATGTCGAGCAGGACGTGCCGGACGTCCGAGAGGTTGCGAACTACGTCGACGCCATGCTCTTCGGCATTGCGCGGCTCGACTCGCTTCCACTCGGAACGCGGCTGATTCGGGAACTGCACGAGCGGTTGATGACTGGGGTTCGCGGCGGACACAAATCGCCGGGCGAGTTCCGCACGATCCAGAACTGGATCGGGCCGCCAGGCAGCACGATGCAGACGGCCACGTATGTCCCGCCTCCTCCGCAGGAGGTGGCGCCCGCGCTCTCGGCCCTGGAGCACTTCCTTCATCATCCGGCGCCCTATCCGCCGCTCGTGTGCCTGGCGCTGATTCACTACCAGTTCGAGGCGATCCATCCGTTTCTCGACGGCAACGGCCGCGTCGGCCGCCTGCTCAACACGCTCTGGCTGTGCGAGCAGAGGCTCCTCCCGCATCCGCTGCTGTACCTCAGCGCGTATTTCGAGCAGAACCGCACGCAGTATTACAACGGCCTGCTCGGCGTGACCCTTCGCGGTGAGTGGGACGCGTGGGTCAGGTACTTCCTGACCGGTGTCACGCAGCAGGCGGAAGACGCGGTGTCCCGGGCGGCGAAGCTCATCGCCCTGCGCGACGAGTACAGTCGGCGTGCGACGACGCCGCGCGGCTCGGCGCGCATGGTGCAGCTTATCGATCTGCTGTTCGAATCGCCGGCCGTCACCATCGCGGGCGCGGCAGCGAGGCTGGGCGTTTCGTTCGCCGGAGCGAAGAGCCTGGTCGAACGGCTGGAATCAGTCGGAATTCTTCGCGAGATCACGGGGTTTCAGCGGAATCGAATCTACCGGGCGGATGGGATTATTGAAGCGGTGGGGCAGGCGTAGGGGCGTTACCGGGCGAATTCGCAGGCCGGGGCTTATCAAGAAGGCGCGGCGCGAAAGCAAGCGCGCACCTGGTCGTCAGAATCGAACGCACACTCTTCCTGCAGCCACGGCGGAGCCGCGTCCAGCTTCTTGAGCATCTCCACCGCGTCGCGCCGGCAATTCTCGCAGGGCGAATGACGGTACACGAAGAGAAGCGACGCCGCAGCAACAGGCGTTTCGTGGCGCGTGAACAGATCGAGTATCTCGGTGACCAGATCATGCGCGTCCTCGTCGTCTTCCCCCGGAGTGAGCAGCGCCTCGATCAAGTCGTGGTCGCCCGCCTCGTAGTTCGAGCAAAGCAGCTTGATCGCCCCTTTCCAGAATGGCCGCCGCCTCAGCCGTTCCAGCGCCGCCGCGCGCACGAGCGGATGTCGATGATGCGAGAGCGTTTGAGCCGCGAACCACTGCGTATCCTCGTCGTCGTCGTCGAGCAGCGCGACGAGCCTCATATCGAATTGCGGCAGCCCCTTGCGAATGAACCCGTAAAGCAACCGCTGCTGGAGCTTTGCGTCGCTCGTCGTGAAGATCCGCTCTGCGACAGGCCGCTGTTCGGACAGGGGCGCCACGCCGACCCATGAAGTGATCGGGAAGCTCTTGATTGCTGTTGGGTCTGTGTCGAAGCGATGCAATACCGCGAGCCCGGAGATCGCTCGTAGCTGCTCCTTTCTCTCCTCGTACGCCTGCCGCGGGCTGCGAATCTCCCTGCCTCGGTCCTGCTCCAAGAGCTCGTTCAAGTAGACGGCGATGAATCGATCCGCCTTCCCCGCGGCCTCCAGCGCCGACATCGCCGCCCCTTCCCCGTGATGTTCATCGTAGGCATAGCGCACGTCCGTGATGCCCTTGTCCGGAATTCCCCGGACGATCCGCCTGCCGATGTGTTGCGCGACGTAGAGCAGTTGTTCCGGGCCGGAGCAGGAGGCAGCTTCTTCCGCGCAAGCCAACTCGTAGTCATCCGTAGTGGCCCAATCCCGCAACGATCGGCGGAAGCAGACGCGCAAGACCCTTCGCGCGGACGCACTGCCGCGCCGCGCATACTGGACGGCGAGCCGGTGCATTTGCCATCGATCCCATTCCTCGTCCTGGCGGTCCGCCCGTCCTTCGGGAGAGTCCGCCGAATGAAGCGAGCGGGTGCCGCGGTGAAGCTGCGCCTTCAGGATGGGACGTTCAAACTGGTCGGTCAGGTCGGCGGCATCCAGGAGTTCAATCAGCCAGCGCTCCCGCGAACCCTCGCACTGGGAGTCGAAAGCCCTGTTGTGTAGGCAGGCATAAACCAGAAAGTCCTCAATCCCGGCTGCGCCGAACCGACGGACGTGAAGAGGGGCCCGCCCGAGCCCCTTGCGCAGGGCGTCTTCGAACTCCTCGCGACTGAGCGGAAAGCACGGGGCGTAGCGATCCGGCGATGATTCAGGTGCGCTCATGCGTGTACCCCGGACTACCGACTCAACGCCGCCCGGAGCATGCCCACGCTGAGTACAGCGAGGGCATGCCACCGCCGTGCTCACCTGCTCCCTTGCTCACCTGCTCACTTCCCCGCCCCCATCGACCGCTCCTTTGGCCCCGTGTACTTGCTCAGCGGCCGATACAGCCGGTTCGCGCCGGCCTGTTCGATGAAGTGCGCCGTCCAGCCGGTGATGCGGCTGCAGACGAACAGCGGCGTGTACAGGTCCAGCGGCAGGCCGAGGAGGTAATACGTCAGCCCGCACGGGAAGTCGACGTTGGGGTAGATCGGCTTGTCCTTCGAGACGATCGGCGTCTTGATCGCGTCGTAGACCGCCACGAGGTCCTGGCGGCCCTTCATGTCGGCCAGCTTGCGCATCTCGCGTTCGAGGATATGGGCGCGGTGGTCGCCGTTCTTGTACACGCGGTGGCCGAAGCCCGTCGGCCGACTTGAACCGCGCGATCAACTCCATCGCCGCCTCGTTCGCCCCGCCGTGCAGCGGACCCTTCAGCGAGCCGATCGCCCCGACCATCGACGAGACCATGTCCGACATGGTCGAGGCGATCACGCGCATCGTGAACGTGCTGGCGTTGAAGTCGTGCTCGGCGTAGAGCACCAGCGTCAGGTCGAGCAGCTTGGCGGATAGCTCGTCCGGCTCGGCACCGTGGCAGAGGTGCAGGATCTGGGCGGCGTGCGACAGGCCCTTCTTCGGAGCGACCGGCTCCTTGCCGTTGATGAGGCGGAAGCGGGCCCCGAGCACCTGCGCGGCCGTGGCGAGCAGCCACGTCGCCCGCTCCTGCAGGGCGGCCTTTTCCTCGGCAGCCAGGGCCTCGCCACTGGCCGGTGCGGCCCCGATCCCGGCGGCCGGCGCGCGGACGGTCGGGTCGAAATGCCCGGCCATCGACACGCCGGTCCGCAGCACGTCCATCATCGGCGCGTCCTTGGGAATCCGGCGAATCGTGTCGATCACCTCGGTGGGAAGGCTGAAGTAGCCCGACAGCTTCGCCCGAAACGCGTCCAACTCGGCGCGGGTCGGCAACTCCCCGAAGATCAGCAGGTGGGCGACTTCCTCGAAGCAGGACTTTTCGGCCAGCTCGGATATGGGGTAGCCACGGTAGAGCAGCTTGCCCTGCTCCACGCAGCAGATGGCCGTTTCACCGGCGATGACCCCTTCCAGGCCGGGGGGGGCGACGATTTCCTGGGGCATGTCCAGACACTCCAACCTGTCGGCGATCGGCCGAGGCGACCCGGCCCGGCGGCCGGGGCCGCCGGTTCGCGGCCCTGCAAGGCCCATTATGCGGACAGGGCGCGGGGTGGCAACCCTCTGCGGAATCGGCGCCGGAACGGTATCGGCTGGCCCGCATGGTTGGCCCGGCCACCATTTCACCGCGGCGTCAGTTCCTTCTTATCAGCTCAGCCGGGATGCGGATGGTGGTGGACTCACCTCGTGCGCCGACGTGTTCACCGGGTAGCTCAAGAAGGTAGTAATCGGGGTCGCCACTGGGCACCTCGAAGAGCAGCACATCGCTGATGGAATCTCCCGGTGCAAGCGATTCGGCGACCTCGACAGCGCCAACCGGATGCCGGCTCACGGTCGGCGGCAGCCGCCGGATCAGGTTGGCACGATCATCTCGCAACACCGCCGGGCGACGGGTGAAGCTCGGCCCGCGCCACGAAATGTACTTGACTTTGTTGCTGCGGTCCTTGTTGGTGATGACAAGGCCGATTGCGAAAGCCCGCTCATCCTCCTGCTCGCTCCCGGTCATCCGAACCGGACCGATTTCGGCGTGCTTAACCTCGATCGCGGTTTGCCCCAGCGAGTACCACTGCGGAGTTGGGGCACTGGGGACCTCCCGCCTCGGACTCGGCGCGTCTACCCTCGGTTTCATAGGCGGAATTACGGCCGGAATCTCCCGATCGAGGACCTCTTCCGGCGGCGAATCGCTCGTTTCCTGGCGAGGGCGGTCATCGTGAGCGACGGCGCCACGACCAGCGTCCGCGGTGCCTAGTCGAACGACTGATCTTGATTCACTCGGCTCCGACACGGCCTGCCCTCCCGCCAGCGCAGTCGTGATCGCTGCATAAATGACCACGAGAATCGCGACGATCGAACACGCCATGCCGCACGCCGTGCGAAGGAAGCCGCGATCATGGGAACCGATCGAGAGTGCGGCGGAAGTGCCTCCGAGCAGGACCCCCAGTAGGCCCACCCAGAAGGCGAGAGCATTGAAACCGAATACCAACACGAAGAGCAACGCGAGGATGCCGAGAGCGAGAGAGGTGTTCGCGGCCGGGTTGTTGTTCCTGAGCTTCGCTGGAGTCCGGGCTCCTCGAGCCCGCCTCGGACCGCGCGCACGAGCAACCGACGGACTCATCCATCGCGTAAACGACCGCTGCGTGACAGGCTTGTCCATCCAGGACTGATCCGGCATCGGATCGTCGAGGCAGTCTGCGACCGATCGCAATCCCGGAACGGGGACAACCGAGCGCTCACCGCGCCGCGTGATCCACGCGATCTCCCTGCGCTCGATGATTCTTGACGCGACCTCCATCGTCATCTGCACGTCGTTGATGGCATATTCGCATACGGCGTTGAAGTGTCCGGCTCGCCAATACCGGGGCACGTCGGCGGCATCCATGGTTTTCTGCGCCGATACAGACATGCCCTCTGCTGCGGCCTCAAGTGAGACGGGAAAGCCCTTGGCCTTGAACAACTGAAACAGGGGATCATAGATTCCCAGTGCCACACGGGATGCCGCCGGGATGTCTCCCGCCGCGTGACCGATCCACCGCAAGTCGAACTTGAGCCCGTTCCATGCGCACAGGGTATGTCCCCGTTGCTGCATCGCATCGAGGTAGGCAAGCAACCTGCGCGCATCCTCCTCCCGCATGCTCAACAGAGGGTCGTTCGAGGGCCCTCGCGACAACCAGATGATGGGGTTTTCACCGTCAAGCCTCGTGACCGCCACGGCCACGTCGAAAGGACCGTACTTCTCGATGTCCTCGCCCGGCTTCGCGTCGAAGAGATTCGACGTTTCGATATCGAAAACCAGAAGTGCCATGTTGTCGTGCCTGATCGTATTGCGCGCGGGAGCCGGCGCGCCAGTCGCAAAAGACTCTGCGGCCCCTGCTTACAGTAATCCGCCAGCGGGGAACCGCAATGCTTGTCGATCAGGAAACGACACGCGACGCAGTTTGGAACTGGGCCTGGCACCCATGGTGCGGCCACTTGAGAAACGGGGTCCCGGCTGCCGGGGTGTTACGCCCCGACCATCTCCCCATACCCGCCCGCGTCCATCAGGGCGTTGAGCGGTTCGGTCTTGCTGGTGCGGATCTTGACGATCCAGCCCTTGCCGAACGGATCGCTGTTGAGGAAATCGGGGTGTTCGCCGAGGTCCCGGTTGACCTCGACCACCTCGCCGCCGACGGCCGAGAACAGTTCGCTGGTCGCCTTGACCGACTCGACCTCGCCGAAGGGGTCGCCCTCCTTGAGCACCTTGCCGACCTTGGGCAATTCGACGTAGGTGATGTCGGTCAGCTCATCGGCCGCGTGCTGGGTGATGCCGATGGTGACGACGTCGCCCTCGACCCGGAACCACTCGTGCGTCTCGGAGTAGCGGAGGTTGTTCGGAAGACTCATAAACGTCTCATCCCGTTCCTGTTGAAGGTACCACGGCGGCCCGGAACCCCGCCCGCTGCCTTGCGGCCCGTCTACTGCCTCTTGTAGAACGGCAGCTTCACCACGCGGGCGGCGTTGCGGGTCTTGCCGAGATCAACCTCAAGGCTCGTGCCTTCGGCGCTGCTCTCGGCCGCGACGAGGGCCATGGCGATGCTCTTGCCCAGCGTCGGGCTGAGCGTGCCGCTGGTGATCTCGCCGACCTTTCGCTCGCCCGCATAGACAGGGTAATACTGCCGCGCGATGCGTCGGCCTTCAAGCTCCAGCCCGACGAGCCGCCGGGCCAGCCCCGCCTCCTTCATCCGCCGCATGGCCTCGGCCCCGATAAAGTCCTTGGTCAGGTCGACGCACCATTCCTGCCCGGCGGTCAGCGAGTCCCACTCCTCGGTCAACTCGTGGCCATAGAGCGGCATGGCCGCTTCCATCCGCAACGTGTCTCGCGCCCCCAGCCCGGCCCAGCGGACGACGGGGTGGGGCTTGTCCTTCGTGCCCACCAGCCGGGGAAGCAGCAGCTTGACGAGCCCCGCAGGCAGGACCAGCTCGTAGCCATCCTCGCCGGTGTAGCCGCTGCGGTAGACGATGATGTTGGCCATCAGCAGCGCGAAGACCTTGAACCGGTAGCGCTTGATGTCGCCCAGGTCGACGTCGACCAGCCCGGCGGCGACCTCCGCCGTGCGCGGCCCCTGGACGGCGACCATGGCGGTGGAGGTGGTTTCGTCGCGCAGCTTCACGTCGAGCCCGGCCGCGTGCTTGCCGATCCACGCGACGATCTTCGCCCGGTTCGACGCGTTGCACACCACCCCCCAGGCGTCCTCGAAACGCGAAACGATGACGTCGTCGAGAATGCCGCCGTCCTCGCGGCAGACGTGCGAGTAGTAGCATCGGCCGACCTCGGCTTTCGCCAGGTTGCGGGTGCAGAGGCGGTCGAGCAGGCGCTGACAGTCTCCGCCGGTGAGGCGCAGGCGGCCCATGTGCGACACGTCGAACGCGCTGCACGCGCCGCGCGTGTGCAGGTGTTCCTCGGTAATGCCCGCGTACTGGATGGGCATGTCCCAGCCCGCGAAGTCGACCATGCGGGCGCCCCACGCGAGGTGGGCTTCGTGCAGCGGGGTTTTCAGGCTGTCGCTGGTCATTGCGGGGCTCCCGGTCGGCGTGTGGCTACGGTAGGAACGGGCCCTGCCGCTGTCAACGGACGATCACTCCGCCGGCCCGTCCGCCTGCTTGCACGGCCCCGCCGTCACGGGCTACACTGGACCTGCAACTCGTCTGTCCTGCGATGAAGGGAGTACCAGTCATGTCGGACGTAACCTTCACATGCGATCAGTGCGGCGCGGCGGTGTATACCGAACACATCCAGAGCGGCATCGCCAAGCGTCTGTCCGGCCGGCTGCTCTGCGCGTTCTGCCTGCAGGGCGGAAGCGATTCGGGCGGCGGCGGCGATCTGGCCGAGCCGATCGACCATGAACCCGGCGACGCCAACGAGAAGGCCTCGAGCACGATGATCAGCGCCTTCGCCACGACCAACCAGGCCATCGGCGGCGGACGCTGGGACGAGTCGCAGTTCAAGCGACCGCTGGCTCCCAACGCCCCGGGCGGCACACGCTGCCGGATCTTCCACTCGAAACTCAACGACGGCGCCATCGCCTTCATGACCGAGCAGATCAACCACTGGCTCGACGACAACCCCGAGATCACCGTGAAGGCGTCCACGTCGACCATTGGCGTGTTCGAGGGCAAGCACGCCGATCCGAACCTGATCCTGACCGTGTTCTATTGACGTGCGGGGCCACGGCATTGTCCGATGCACGCCGGCAAGCCGCCGGGCCACGGACGGAAGAGGAACCACAGAGAGCGCGGAGTGCGCACGGAGGGCACGGAGAGGATCCGGATGGCTGGAGACCAAGGGTGACATGCTCTCGCTGTAACCGGCGTGAGCATGCGATTGGCACCAATCGGTCGACGGTTGGAGAAGAACCGGCCGCAATCATGAACGCCGACGGCGTTCCGTCCCCACAGCCCAGGGCTGGCTGAATCGCGGCCAACCTTGCGGCATCGCCGCTTATTCGCGCTCGCGGCCCTGAAGGGGTTGGGTCCCCGCCCTTCGGCCGCGCCATTTCAGCGCCCCGTCGGGGCTGAAGAGCGGGCCCGACCGGTCGCCTCAGAGCCGCTGATCAATGAGGATGCGCAGCATGCTCCCGATCGAGAGCGCGATGTGGCCCCCCGGACGCGATGCGCGGTCGAACATCGTCATCCACTTCGACCTTGCCTGCGCACGCTGCGGATACAACCTGCGCACGCTGACCATCGCCCACCAGTGCACCGAGTGCGGCTGGCCGGTCGTGCAGACCATGGCCGACGCGCTGGTGTGCAGCGCCGCCCTGCGCCGCAAGGTGGCCGACGTCGCCGGACACACCCAAGTGTTCACGCTGGCGTTCCTGGGGTTTCTGGTGCTCTTCGCCGCCCTCGTCGCACCGATGCTGCCAATGAGCGACCTGTTGATCGGCCTGACGGTCGGGGCCGCCGTGGTGACGTGGTTTTGTCTGGTGGCCTCGACGATCATCCTCGCCAGCGTGCTCAAGCCGGTGCGACAGACCGCCCTCCTCAGCGGGGACGACTCCGCCATCCGCGGCGAGCGTCCGGCGCGCATCGCCTGTTCGGCCGTCTCGGCGATGCTGGTGCTGGCGCTGGGGCCCCCGGCCATCTTCCTGGTTCCGTTCTCACTGCTGCTGCTCGTCTGGCGGATCCAGGCGGGCTATGCGCGCCTGATCGCGACCACCCTTCACCGGGTCCGCCTGCGGAGCTTCGCCGATTTCGCCTGCCGGGCGCTGACGGTCAGTGCGCTCGGCCTGATGGCGAGCCTGGCCGCAATCTACCTGGCGACGACGAATACCGTGTGGTTCGCCCCGGGTGGAGGGACCATCCTGCTGGTGATCGGGCTGATCATTCTCGTCTCGCTCGGCGGGCTCACGGCGGTGCTGATGTTGGAGACCGGCCGGGTGCTGCGGCTCTACGAGTCGCCGCTGGCCTCGCCCGACGACACCGATTCCACCCCGCCGCCCACCGCCTCCGAACCGACGGACAGCCCCGATCAGGCCTGAGTCCCACAACCCATGCAGCCGGCCGAGACCATCGCGGAAGACCTGCTCTGCATCCGATGCGAGTACAACCTCCGCACGCTGTCTGAGGAGGGTCGCTGTCCCGAGTGCGGTCTGCTGGTCGCCGACACACTGAAGATCCGCCGCGGGTCGCGAGCCCGGGCGCGGCTCCTCTCCCGGCGCCGCGGCGTCGCTCTGCTGCTGTTCTTTCAGATCGTGGTCTGGCTGCTGATCGCCGCGGCCACGCTGCCGTGGCGGAATGCCCTGCGGCCGGAGACCTGGCTGGGCACTGTGGTGGTGATCGACCTGCTCGCCCTGATGACTACGGCAACGCTCTTGCTCGAGGCGGGAAGCGGCCGCGCCGCCGTCGGCGTGCGCAACCTCCGCCGAGCGACCACCGGGTTCGGGATCGGCACGGCGGTGGCCATCATCGGCACCGTGCCGATGCTCGACGGAATCCCGCCGAGTTTCTCCAGCCTCCCGGGAACGGCCTCCTTCAGCCTGCTGGCGGGGCTTCGCCTCGCGGCGCTCGCACTCCTGTTCCGCGCGTGGGCCACGGGCCACCGGTCGCAGGAGCGCGACCGCAGCCTGCGGTGGGCGGGTCGGCTGGGGTGGCTGACTGTGGGGATTTGCTTGCTGTGGCCGGCGCTGGCGCTCAGCAGGTTCACCGGCGAGCTTGGGCGGATCGCCCTGACGGCGGCGCTGCTGGGCGTCCACGCCGTGACACTGATCATGTTGATGCGCGAGAGACAGCGGCTCCGCAAAGCGCTGCGGGGCGGCGACAACTGATCCGCGGTAGTCACTGATCGCGAGCGGGCACGCCGCGGCTAGAGCCCGACGATGTTGTACCCCGCATCCACGAACAGGTTCTCGCCGGTGATGCCCGTCGACAGGTCGCTCGCGAGGAACGCGGCGGTCTTGCCCACCTCGCCCGCCTCGATATTGCGGCGCAGGGGGGCCTTCTTGGAAACCCAGTCGAAAATCTCGTCGATACCGCCCACGGCCATGGACGACAGCGTGCGCAGCGGGCCGGCGCTGATCGTGTTCACGCGAATGCCGAACTCGCCCATCTCCAGCGCGAGGTAGCGCGTGCACGCCTCCAGCGCCGCCTTGGCCACGCCCATCACGTTGTAGCCCGGCACGGCCTTGTCGCTGCCGTAGTAGGTCATCGCGAGGATCGAGCCGCCGGCCGTCATCATCGGCCGGGCCCGCCGGGCCATTGCCACCAGTGAATAGGCCGAGATGTCCAGCGCCTGCGTGAATACGTCGCGCGGCGTCTCGGCGAACTTGCCGGGCTTGAGGTACGTCCGGTCCGCGTAGGCAATTGAGTGGACCACGAAGTCGATCGTGTCGAACCGCGAGCGGGCCGCGTCGAACGCGGCGTCGAGGTCCTCGTCTTTCGACGCGTCGCACGGCAGGGTCCACGGCTCGCGAATGCCCACCTCTTCCAGGGCCTTGAGCACCCGGCGCTCATTCTTCTCGCCGGGGAGATAGGGAAACGCGCACTTCGCCCCCTGCTCCGTAAAGCTCTGGGCGATGTGGCAGGCGATGCTGCGGTCGTTGGCGATCCCGAAAACGAGACCCTTCTTCCCGGACAGAATAGCCATGGCGGCGATGCTCCCTTCTCTCGGTCGGCCCGATCCGGATGGGCGAAAAAGGGATTGTCGGGCCATGCCGGGGGGATGGCAAGGCCGACCGACCGCTCGGCCACCCTCAGCGGCCGGGGCGGAGGGGCGACAGGTCGATGTCGTAGGTCCGCCCTTCCAGCAGTTCGAAAAGCGCCTCCGCCGTCACCGGCGCGAGGGTAAGCCCCGAGCGAAAGTGCCCCGTGGCCGCCCACAGCCCCGCCAGCGCCGGCACCGGGCCGACGTAGGGCCGGCCGTCGGGCGTGCCCGGACGAAGCCCCGCCCACGTCGCCAGCAGCGGGGCGTCCGCCAGCCCGGGCGCGAGTCGCAGCGCAGCCTCACTCACGGCGGCGATGCCCTCCGGGGTGTTGCGCTTCGCGAAACCGGCTTCGGGCTCCTCGGTGCTGCCCGCGAGGATGTGACCGTCGCGACGCGGAACGAGGTAGCGCTTCCCACGCGCCAGCACGTGCCGCAGCCGCCCCGGCTCAGCGTGCATCAACACCATCTGACCGCGAACCGGCCGGACCGGCAGCCACTCCGCCAGGCGGGCGCCGATCGCCCCGGACCAGGCGCCGGCGCAGACCACTGCGCAGTCGCCCCGATGGCGCTCGCCCTGCGCCATCACGCCAACGACGCGATCGCCCTCCACCACCAGGTCGTCTACGGCAACACCTTCGCAGACTTCCACGCCCGCTGCCCGACATCCCGCCACCAGCGCCGCCAGCAGCCGCGGGTTGCGCACCGTCGCCGTCGAGCGGCAGAGCAGCGCGCCGAGCGCATCAGGCGCGGCGGCGGGCTCCATCTCGCGCAGTGCCGCGGGTGAAATCATCTCGTACGCCGCAGACCCGTCGGGCAT
This sequence comes from uncultured Phycisphaeraceae bacterium, assembly GCA_964426945.1. GTDB lineage: Bacteria > Planctomycetota > Phycisphaerae > UBA1845 > UBA1845 > CAYRSS01. The sequence goes on along the minus strand of CAYRSS010000007.1, from coordinate 17,517 downwards.
GCGCATCGCCGCTCCGGCGCGGGCGTCTGACTCCGCGACCGGCACGGCCTCCGGGGTCAGCAGGAGCGTCAGCTCGCCGAGCCGGTCGTACTCCGGATCGATCCCGGTCTGGTCCTGCAATGCTGCGCAGAAGCCCTCGAACATCGCCAGGCTGCGTTCGGTGAGCTGATGAAGTGGATCGGTTCGATGGGGATTGCAGGGGGCGAGGATGCCCGCTCCGGCCCAGGACGCCTCCCGGCCGCACGCGCTGCGCTCCAGCAGCCGCACCCGCCGCCCGCCCAGCGCCAGTCGCCGCGCGACCGTGAGGCCGACCACGCCGCCGCCGATGATGATCACGTCCGATGCCATCGCGTCCCCGCCCCGGCCGCCTCCCCCGCAAGCAGCCCCGCAACGAGGATACCCGCGGTCCACCACACCCACCAAGCGCAGCGCGCGATCCGCGCATGACACGGCGGCCGGCACAGGCCGGCCGCCGGAAGATCAGATGGGGTTCGCGAGGCCGTGGAGGCTACCGGATCGTCCAGCGACCGCGGACGTACACATGGCCGCAGCCCGGACCGTGCACGTGGCGGCTGCCAACCGTGATCCAGACGCGCCCGTCCCAGGCGCAGCCGCAGTGGGCGTCGTGCACATGCTCGACCCGCACCACGCGGCGCGGGGGCTCTTCGACGACGACCGTCCGACGCGCGGGGCGCTTCTCGACCACGACGACGTCGGGACTGTGATCGTGGATGACCACCCAGCGGCCGTCCACGTAGCGGTGGCCGCATCCGTGGTGATGGTGGCAACTGTCGATGTGAACCACCCGCTCGCGGTAGACCGGCCGCGGCTCCTGGTGGTGCACGTTGAACGAGACCTCGCGTACTTCGCAACCGGCCGCCGCGAGGGCGATCAGGCCGACGGCGGGGAGCAGGGCAAGACGATGCATGATGGACCTCCTCTGGGTGTCCGCCGCGTCGGGGGCGGCCCCTGTCAGGCCAGACAACCACCGCGCCGACAGGTTAGTCGGCCAACCGCGGCCGGACGGATCACCGAACCCCGTCGGCGTCCGATAATCCAATTATAACCTCTGCGGTGGCGCCCTTCGAGCCGGGCGGACCCACGTTGACTGCCCCCTGACCCGATGCCGATACTCCGCGTGGGCGAGTTGTCTTACGGTGAGGGTTTACCATGTCGATGACCTTGGGCGCGCCGCGACCAGCGCGGCGGAACAGTGCGATCCTCTCGGGAGCGATGGTGGGTGCCTGCGCGGTCTGCATCGCGCTGGCCGCCGGGGCCGACGACCGACCGCCGGCCCCCCGCTCGGAAGGATTCCAGCCGGTCGCGCCGCTCGCGTCGCTGATGACCGGCCAGAAGCAGCAGTTTGAGACCTTGGTGGCGCTCACAAACGACCCCACGGCCAAGGGGCGGGCTCAGCGGATGCACGAGGCCGCCGAGATCCTCGCCGAGTTCGGCAACGTGAACGTTCACCACCACGACGCGTCCGACTACCGCGAGTGGACGGTCGCACTGCGCGACTTATCTCTCCAGGTCGCTGCCGAGGCCCGGAAGCGCGACAAGGCCGACGAATCGAAGATCAAGGACCTGATCAAGCGCATCGACCGCACCTGCAGCGACTGCCACAACAAGTACCAGTAGCGCCGCCTAATCCCCGGTGGCGGCGGGCTCGACGGTCAGGCCGGCGCGCTGACGCCACGCCCGCGCATCGTCCTCGCGACCCGCCCGCTCGAAGGTCTTCGCCAGTTCACCGGCCACGTTTGCACAGCGTGAATCGTCGACCCCCAACCCCTCCGCGCAGGCGGCGTACACCGACTCGAGCCGGGAGATGGCCTCATCGGTTCGGCCCTCTCCCGCCAGCACAGACGAAAGAAGCTGCTCGAACACGAGCGTCTGCGGCGCGAGCGGACCGAGCACGCGCTCGGCGCGGTCGCGGATGTCGCTGGCGATCGACTCTGCCTCCTCGAAGGCGCCGCGGTCGCGAAGGACCGTCGCGAGATTGCTGCGCAGCGTGAGCGTGTCCGGGCTGTCCTCTCCCGCCAGTTCGATGAAACCGGCGACGATCTCGCGCAGCTCCGCCTCCGCCTCCTGGCTCCGTCCCTGTCGGCGAAGCACGCGCGTCAGGCCGTTGCGGATAGCCAGCGTCCGCTGATCTTTGGCGCCCAGGGTCTGCTCGGCGCCGGTCAGCGCCTCGCGGTACATCGCTTCGGCCGCGTCAGTGCGATCCATGTCGAGGTAGAGCGACGCGAGGTTGTTCAGCGAGACGAGCAGGCTCGGGTGATTGGGCTCAAGCACGCGACGCTTGACGGCCAGCACGTGCTCGCTGATCTCGGCGGATCGCTCCTTGTCGCCCATGTCGCGGTACACGCTGGCGAGGTTGTTCATGGTCATCAGCGTGCGCGGGTGCTCGTCGCCCAGCGTCGCCTTCTGCGTCTCCAGCACGGCCTGCACATGATCGGCCGCTTCGGCAAACTGTCCCAGCCGCGCGTGCAGCATGGCCAGGTTGTTACGGACCGTGAGCGTATCTTCGTGGTCCGGGCCCAGCAGCCGCACGCGGGCGGCCAGCACACCTTCCTGCAGCTCAAGCGACTCGGACAGCCGACCCTTGCGCTCCAGCACCTGGGCCAGGTTGCCGCGCGCCTTGAGCGTCAGCTCGTGATCATCGCCCAGCACTCGCTCACACGTCGGCCGCAGGTGTTGAAGGATCGGCTCTGACTCATCGAGGCGGCCCATCTCGGTGAGCGCCACGGCCAGGTTCGTGCGGGCGCTGATCGCGTCCTCCGAGTCGACGAGGTCGGGCGCGCGGGTCAGGTCGACAATCCGCCCGAAGGCGCTCTCTGCCTCGGGAAACGCGCCGATCTGCAGGTACGCGTAGCCGATGGTGTTGAGCATGGTGATCGCCGAGGCCGGCTGATCGTGCAGCTCCGCATCCACGCGATCGCGCGCGCGGGCGAGGATGTCCTTGAGCAGCGTCGTGTCCGCCCCGCGGGCCTTCGCGGGGTCCACCCCGGTGAACACACTGCGCGCAAACGCCGACAGGGCGCTCGCCCGATCGAGCTCCGCTTGGATCCGCGCGGCCGAAGACCGCTCCCGCAGACCGAACCATAAGCTGCCGATCACCAGCGCCACGAGTGCCATCACCACGACACCCGACAGCGCGACCTCCACGCGCCGGCGACGGACGAACTTCGAAAGCCGGTAGGTCAGGCTTGGCGGCCCCGCTTCGATGGGTTCGTCCTGCAGGTGTCGGCGGATGTCGGCGGCCAGGGCGTCGGCCGTCGGATAGCGCCGCGCGGGATCCTTCTCCATCGCCCGCATCACGATCCAGTCGAGATCGCCGCGGAGTGCCCTCTCGAGCCGCGGCCCGTCGAGCCGCCGCGCCGCGACCGCGCCGTCACCGTCAGCCCCCATCGCCGCGACGCGCGCCGAGGGCGGCGGAGGATCGACCTCGCGCAGCGTGCGCACGAATTCGCTCAGCGCGACGCGCTGATGCAGATCGGATTCGAACGGAGTCACACCGGTCAGAAGCTGGTAGAGCAGCACGCCGAGGCTGTACACGTCAGTCCGCGTGTCGATCACCGCGCCGACCGGCCCGGCCTGCTCGGGGGCCATGTACTGCGGCGTGCCGAGCAGCTGCGCCTCCAGCGTCAACGGCGCCGCGCCCGCGCCGTCCTCCTGCATCGCCTTGGCGATGCCGAAGTCGATTACCTTGGGCAGCGGCCGCCCGTCGACCAGCGTGACCATCACGTTCGACGGCTTGATGTCGCGGTGGATGATGCCTTTCTGGTGGGCATGCTGAACCGCGCGGCAGACCTCCTGAACCAGTTCCAGGCGCTCGGCGATCGTCAGGCGGTGTTCATCGCAGAACGCGGTGATCGGCCGGCCCTCGACGTACTCCATGACGAAATAGGGGCGGCCCGCCGGCGTCGCACCGGCGTCAAAGACGCGGGCGATGCCGGCGTGGTCCATGACGGCCAGCGCCTGCCGCTCGGCCTCGAATCGCCGGATGACATGGCCCGAGTCCATCCCCGGCCGGATGATCTTGATCGCCACCTGCCGCCGCAGCGGTGCTTCCTGCCTCGCGAGAAAGACGCTGCCGAAGCCGCCCTCGCCCAGCGGCGCCTCGATCGTGTACGGCCCGAGCACCATGCCCGGCGCGAGCGCCGCGGCGGAATCGTCAAACCGCGTGGGGCGTCCAGGCGCCGCCTCGCAGAGAAACGCCGTCGCACTGTCGTGTGCGCGGAGGAGCGCCAGCACGCGATGATGCAACGCGTCGTCGCCCCCGCAAGCCTCGGCGAGGTACGATTCGCGCTGCGTCGCGGCGAGCCGGCCCGCCTCGAAGAGGATGTCCTTGACACGATCGTGCTGAATTCGGCTGCTGTTCATGGGATGCCGTGTCGAATGGGGAGTCGGAACCGCGGCGATGCTACGCCCCGCCGAGCAGTTCAAACAGCCGCGCCCGGGCGAACGCCCAGTCGCGCATCAGCGTCCGCTCGGAGATGTTCAGGACTTCCGCGGCCTCGGCCGCGCTGAGCCCCGCAAAGAACCGCAGGCGCACGATGTCCGCCGCCTGCGGGTCTTCCATCGCGAGTCGGCCCAGCGCCTCGTCAAGCTCGATCACGTCGTCGAGGCTGTGCTCGTCAGCCAGGTCGATGGCGCTGAGCGGAATCGCCCGACGTCCGCCGCCGCGCTTCGCGCTGCCGCGCTTGCGCGCATAGTCGATCAGGATCCGTCGCATCGCCTCCGCCGCCGCCCGGAAGAAGTGCGCCCGCGACTGCCACTCGATCGACGCCCCGCCGAGCAGCTTGAGATACACCTCGTGCACGAGGGCGGTCGCCTGCAGCGTGTGGTCTTTCTTCTCTCCGCGGAACTGGCGGGCGGCGATCGCGTGCAGCTCGTCATACACCACGCCCAGCAGTTCCTGCAGGGCGTCCGGGCGGGCGGGAGCTTCGTGAAGCAGACGCGTGATCTGAAGAGACGGCTCACTCATCGGCGGCTCCTGGCGGCACGGACGCCCGACAGGTAGATCGCGCCCGGCGCAGCCGCCGGATCGCGCCCAGGTCAGTGTATCATCCCCGGGCGCGATCCGCAGGCCGAGATCTTCCGAAAAGTGTCGCCGCGTCAACGTCGCCATCGCCTGCTCACCGCCTCCGATGCGTCGCCTGCCAACGGACACCATGGAAACCCGCCCCATCAGCCCTTCGCCCGCCGGCCGATCGGCGCGGGCAGGATCGACGGCACTTCACGGCGATACTGAAGGTACTTCTCGCCGAACTGGGCCACGAGATCCCGCTCCTCGATGCGGGTTCCTACCATAATGTAGCCCGTCACCATCACCGCGAAGAACAGCCGGCCGACCGTCATCGTCGGGGTCGACCAGAACGCCATCAGGAACCCCAGCATCAGCGGGTGACGCACGAGCCGGTAAAGCCCGACGACGCAGAACTCCAGCGGGCGATAGGCCCGGTTGCGGAACTGGAGGGCGACCTGGCGCATCCCGAACAGGTCGAAGTGATTCACCAGGAACGACGACACCAGCACCGTCACCCAGCCCAGCATCGACACAGCGATGAGCGCCCAGCGCGCCGCCGGAGCAGTGACATCCCACAACACCGTGGGCAGCGGACGCCACTGCCAGAAGATGAGGCCGAAGATCGCGACCGTCGTCAGTACGAACGTGCTGCGCTCCATCGACGCGGGGATGTACTTCGTGAGCCACGCTTTGAACCGCGGGCGGGCCATGATCGTGTGCTGCACCGCGAAGAGTGACAGCAGCAGGCCGTTGACCACGAGCGACAGCCCCACCGGGCCGACGGCTCCGGAGTCGATCGACTTGGGTACGACCGCGTTAGCCATGAAGCCCATCGCGTAGGTAATCGTGACAAGGAAGCCGACGTAGGCGATGGTGCCATAAGCGAAAATGCCGGCCCGCGCCACGAACCCCAGGGGCCTCTCGGTGCGCGGCTCCGCGGCGGGGCTGACGGTCCGGACGCGGACGCGAGACCGCTCCGAACTTGTCGACGCCACGGATTCACTGGTTGGCGGGAGGATGATCGACTGCGTGCTCATATCGTGCTCCTTAGCTGGTTGAGTCGGATTGCCGGGCTCGAAAGCCCCTGCGGCCGCACCGTGTCGGGCCGCTCACCAGTAAGGGCGTAACCGGTTGGCAGGGGCTGCCACCGGGGAGGATTTTTTTTCGATATTCTGCCCTGACGGGCGGAAAACCGGAGTTCAGAAGCCCGGCGAGGGGTCGGCGGCCGGCCGCGCAGCCCGCTGGAAGAAGTCGCGCGGCACCCAGCGCGTGTTGTAGCGGATTCGCCAGTCCTCCGGATCCAGCGTCTCCCCGTCGGTCAACGGCGGGTGATCGCCGGGTAGCGGCTCGACGGTCGACCCATCGACGACGTTATGGTCGCCGTCCTTGTCCCAGCCGACGCTGTAGAAGAACACTGTCCGCGTCTGCCCGTCGGGGACCGGTGGCAGCCCCGCGGGGTCGAACCTGAGGTCCACACAGTCGCCGCCGTTGACGATCACCATCCGGCCGTCGCGCTCTTCAAGCAGTTCCAGCACGTCGCCGTAGCGCGTACACCATCCCTCCAGCGTCCACCGCCACGGCGGGCGTGGGAAGACGACCTTCGGGTCGGGCGTGGTCGGGTGGCCGGGCTGGCGGAAGGATATCTCGGAGAAGCCGCGGAAGCGCAGTTCGGCGGAGGCGGGCGAGAGGTGATGCACCGTCCGCTGTGCGTCCGCCAGCCGATCGAACAACGCGACGCGATCCCAGCGGATTTCGAACGTCGTCGTCAGCCGCAGCCGCCGCGCCCCCTCCGGCAGCTTGCCGGTCAGGTCGACGAGAATCGTCTTGGTCTTCCCCGCCGGCATGCCCACAAGGACGTCAACCAGCTCCCAGCCGCCATCCGCGGTTTCGACTTCGAGCTGCGGCGGGATCACCTTCAGCGCCGGGTTTTGCGACAGCGCGATGTTCGTGCTCGCCTGGCCGTACTGCAGCCACCCCGTCAGCGCCAGCACCAGCGGCGCAGCCGTGTCGAGCGGGCCGAAGTCCAGCGTCAGCGCCAGCGGCAGCGTCTGCCCGCGGTAGGGGACGACCTGGGGCGCGCCGCACGGCCCGAAGCGCCCGTCGATCTCCGCATAGTCGCCTGTGCGGTCCACGCCGTCATCGCCCATCGCCGAGATCAGCGCCCGCCGGTTCGCCATCGGCACGATGTCGGACGGCGGGAACGGCGCCGGACGGAGCTTGTCCGTCGAATGCACCTCCACGCCGGGGGCATGATCCACGGCGACCAGCTTCGCCTCGTCGAAGTAGAGCACCTCGTAGAACTCGCTCGTCACCTGGGCCACGAACGCGCCGTCCTTCGTCGGAAACGAGTCCGCCGAGCCGATCTCGACGTACTCGGTCGGATCGGCATCGAGCAGCACGTCGCGCGAGAGCGGCAGCCCGACCGGCGCGTTGCCCAGGAGGTCGGTCACGAAGCGGAAGCCCTCGCCATCCCAAACGTAGAGGAACGGACAGGAACCGGTGGCGACGTTCTTCTCCTCGATGCGGACCGGCCGGCCGTCGGAGATGTCCACGTCCACCTGGTTGTCGACGACGCCGTTGGACCACACCGTCTGGATCGAGTCGATCTTCGTGTGCGGCCCTGCGCCGATTTCGATCGGCAGGCTGGTCACATCATGCGCCACGAAGAAATCGCCCGCGCGCACCTCGATGTGCGTGCCGATGCCGGTGGTGTTGGTTTTCGTGCCGAGCAGGCGGATCTTGAGCTGTCGATTTCTGTTGCCGCCGTCGTTGCGGTACGCCCGCAGGGATCGTGATTCCGCTTCGTCCGAGGCAAACACGCCGCTGACCAGCAGATCCGTATCGCCGTCGCCATCGAGATCGGCGGGGATCGCCACCGGCGCGCCGCGCAGCTCGAAGCCGATCGGCGCGAATCGCGCCCCGGTCGACTCGCTCGCCGCAGTTGGAAACAAGTCGAGAAACTCGATCCCCACACGCCGCGACCGCCTGGGGCTCACGATCGACATCATCGCCTCGGGCCGTCCTTCGTTGTCCGGATCGAAGAGCCTCACCTGTCGCGCGTCGAGATAGGGTTCGCGCGTCAGGCGCTGCCCCTCCGACGCGCTGCCGGCGTACACCACCGCTTCAGGCCCGACGAGGAACACATCCGGCCGGTTGTCACGATCGAAGTCAGCCACAGCCAGCGCGTTCGCCGCCGGCGGCGCCGGTCGCGGCGGTACCGACAATCCGAATCGCCCGCCGCGCAGGTTGCGGTAGTATTCCGGCCGCCCCTCCCGCACGATCCACAAATCCACCGCGATGTCGTGATCCATGTCTACCGCGACGATGTCCGTGACCGCGCCGGCGGTGGGAAGACCCACGTTCGCGGTGACGTCCGCGAACGTGCCGTCACCGTTGTTCTGCCACAGGGCGAACCCGCCCTCGTGCCCTGCGGCGATGTCGAGGTCACCGTCGTGTTCGTAGTCGATCCATACGGCACGGATCGCCTTCACGTCTCCCAGCCCGGCGGCGACGGTCACATCCCGGAATGACGTCGCCCCGGTTCGCTGCCACAGCCCCAGCCGATGACCGAACAGCAGCACGTCGTTCATCGCGTGGACCTTCGGATCGTACTTGCCCTCGGCAGGCGGCTCGTCGCGGAAGTTGCCGGCGAGGCACTCCGACGGAGCGTCGCCGACGGACCCATTGAACTCCACCGGGGTGCGCACGAAGACACCGCCCCCTGACATCGCCAGCAGCCCCGCCTCGCCCGGACCAACCGCGAGGATCGTCGGCCGGCCGTTCTCGTCGACATCAAGCACGCACGCCGCCGTCCCCGCGGCGTCGGCCGGAGAGGCGAACGCCCCTTCCCACGCCACGAGCTTCACATCCACGGCCGGCGTCGTCGCGCCGCCACCGCGCGGCGGCGCGTTCTCCGCCTCGGTGTAGCGACAGCGCCACAGCAGCTCCTCATCCGGCTGACCGAGCAACTGTCGCAGTCGCTGCCACTCGTCGAAGTGTTTCTTCCAGGTCGCGTCGTCGCCACCGCGGCGGGCCTGGTTCGCCAGCCGCAGGTGAGCCGAAACGTGCAGCGGATCGAGCCGGACGGTTTCGGCGAGTTGTTCGGCGGCCCTGTCGTTGGCCCCGGTGACTTCGTACACAAACGCGAGCTGATAGCGAATCGCCGCGGTCTCGGCATCGCCGTGCAGCGCCCGCTCCAGCACCGGCACGGCCTGCTCATACTCACCGAGCCGGGCGTGCGCGAAGCCGAGCAGGTAGTTCGTCGCCGCCGAGTCCGGCTCGACCTGCAGAGCCTGCTGCAGCAGCGCGATCGCTGCGCGGGTCGATTCGGGATCGGTGTTGATCAGGTGGCCGCGGGCGAGGTTGCGCATCGCGAGTGGCGACTTGGGTTCAAGGGCCAGCGCCGCCGTGAACGCCGTGACGCAGTTTTCCGCCTCGCGGTTCTCGAGATAGGCCTTGCCGCGGTTGGTGGCGGTGGCGAAATCGCCGAGGGCGGCGGGCGGGGACGCGTCTCGCTTGCAGCCCGCCGACAGCACCAGCATGCACCCCAGCGCCGCGGCAACCCATCGCGTCATGAATCAGCTCCTGAACGACCGGCCGTCCGCCCGTGCGGGCGGCGGCTCACCGGCAACGATCATAGCCCTGTGGCGCGGGGCATGCACGCACACGCGGCCGAGGGTGCGAGATGGGATTCTCGCACCAGCGAACCTGCGCAGCGATTCCCCGCGACCGGCGCCGCCGGTATCCTCGCATCATGGACCCCGCCGCCCCGCTCTCGCTGACCACCGATCGGCTGATCCTGCGCGACATGATCCCGGCCGATGCCGAAGCCCTGCATCGCATCGACGGCAACCCGGCGGTGACGCGCTACACTTCGTATGACCCGCAATCGCTCGAAGACGTGCGCCGCAACCTCGTCGAGCGCCAGGCCGAGCAGGCCGCCCGGCCGCGCGTCACCTACGACCTCGCCGTGCTGCTCAAGGCCGACGGCGCGATCATCGGCCGCTGCGGCTTCGGCGTGCAACGCCCCGAACACCGCGAGGCGATGCTGTGGTATGTCTTCGATCCGCCCCGCTGGGGCCGCGGCTACGCCGTCGAAGCGGCGAAAGCCCTGCTCGCCTTCGGCTTCGACACACTCGGCCTGCACCGCATCTGGGCCGACTGCGACCCGCGCAACACGGCTTCCTGCCGCGTCGCGCAAAAGCTGGGTATGACCCACGAAGGCCGGCTCCGCGAGAATTACTACCTCAAGGGCGAATGGTGCAGCAGCGAGGTGTACGCGATGCTGGAGCAGGAGTGGCGGGCGTAAACAGCGCCGCGCGGACCGCGTCGGTACGGCGTCAGAGTCCACATTCCCAACGCCCCGGGAACACCCTCCCCCTGCCCCCTCCCTGACAGGGAGGGGGAGTCCTCAGCGAACCTCACCGACCGAGGCGCATTTCAATCCGCTTCGCTACGAGGCAGGAAGCCAAGCTCAGCGTCCAACGGCTGCGGGCGCCGCCTTCCCCCCTCCCTGACAGGGAGGGGGCAGGGGGAGGGTGAGCGGATCCCGGGAACGAGAGACGGCATCTCCCACCCGGAGCCCGCACCCCGCGTCCGCGCTGCCGGTCAGCGCCGAGCCCGTGTGAGAGGACGCGGGGTAGCGCTTGATCGCGACGCAAAAAAGAAGGCGGGCCGGTCATGCCGGCCCGCCCTTGGTCTTTCTGCGTTTCGTGGCTCGCGGGCTCACCCCCCGCAGGACGCCGATGCGCAGTTCGTCCCGTCACCCTGGTACTGCACGGCCGCGTCAAACCGCGTGTCGGGCAGGCCGCCGTTGGTGCCGGTGCCGTCCTGGTAGTCAGGAAGCGCGGTGCACAGGCCGGCATTCGCCGAAACGACGCCGCGGTCGCCGGCGTTGATGACGCCGTTGCCGTCCATGTCGTACAGGCAAACCAGGTCGGGCGCCGTCTGCCCGGCATTCGCCGTGATGAACCCGCGATCCGCCGCGTTCACCACGCCGTTGCCGTCCGCATCGCCGAAGCAGCCCAGGAACGTCGCGGGCAGCAGTTGCTTGACGTCGCACGCGAACACGCACTCACCGGCCGAGCCGTCGGTGCAGGTCGATCCGATGCAGCAGGCGCCGCTGCACGCGTCGCCGATGCCGTCGCCGTCCGCGTCTTCCTGGCCGGCGTTGCGGGTCCGCGGGCAATTGTCGCACGCGTCGCCGATGCCGTCCTCGTCCACGTCACCCTGATCGGGGTTGTGGTCCTCGGGGCAGTTGTCGACCGCCGTGGACACGCCGTCCTGATCGTTATCCGGCTGGAAGGCGACCAGCGGAATGACCTCCACAACCCCTGCATTGGCCTCCAGGGCAGAGCCGGCCGGATCATTGAAGGCCGCCACCGCGACCGGCAGGAACTCATCGCCGAACTGGGCGTAGGCCAGCCCCAGGTGCACCACCACCGGGCTGCCGGCGCGGCTGCGGAAGATGCGGTCGGCGATCTCCTCGACGACTTCGGTCCGCGGACGCAGGACCAGACCCGCGGCCAGTTCGAACCGCGGCCAGATCACCTGCAGCCGGGCGATCTCTCCGTTGTTGGAGACCGACGCACGGGTCTGCGACTCGAGCACGGGCAGGCCGTTGATCACGCGGCCGACGGTGACCAGCCGTTCGCGTTCGAACGACGGCCTGGACACGCCGGTGGCGACGTCGATCGCCTGGCCGATCATCGTGTCCACGTCGACCGGGCCGAGTTCCGACGTCGGAATCCCCAGGTCGGCGAACACCTGCATGACCAGCCCCTGGGCGAACGTCTCGGGCACGGCGACATGCGAATCGGTGTCGAAATCGAATCGGCGAAGCTTGCTGGCGTAGCGCACGAAGCCCTCGCGATAGTCCAGCTTGACGAAGCTGTTGTCGGCCGGATCCTGCGCCACCGTGCGGACGCCGTCACTGATCTCGATGGCCGGAGCTGCGTCCTGCACCGCGAGGGCCACGCGGCCCACACTGACGGCGGACATCCAGTCGGGGCCCGCCGGGGCCGCGAGGACCGCCGTCGTGTACGTCGGAAGGCCGGCGTCGATCTGGGCCGTGTACACTTCCGGGCCGACCTGGGCGCTGGCGGCCGCAGCGAAGGCTGCGACCGCCGCACAGCCCGCCGTGAGAATCTTCTTGTTTGCGAGCGTATTCATCGTAGGTTCCTCTTGCTTTCGTGGTTCAGGGTTTGGTCTGGTTTCAGTTTGCTGCACAAGTAAGGCTGTTGTCCGATCTAGTTCGTGATCGGCCCCTCGGAATCCGGGTCGCAGCCGACAATCGCGAACACCATCACGTAGCCGATCGATCCGTGCGACAGGTCGCTGTAGACCCAGTCGTACTCCTCGTTGCCCAGGCGGGCTGAGGCGCTGGACTGGCTGGTGCCGACGCCGTGGGCGACGGGGCAGTGATCGTGCTCCTGCCAGGCCTCCCACGCGTTGTCGTAGTGGTTGTCGATCCAGGATTCGGCGATGCTGATGTTGAAGGCATCGTCGGCGAAGCGGCGATAGCGGCCGTTGTAGCTCGTGCTGATCCACATCAGGCCGTGCCACCCGTCGATCTGGTGCAGGCCGTAGTACACGTCGGCCCACTGCAGCCACGACTCCTGGTTCATGCTCTCGCAGGACGAGAAGTGCAGGAACTCGAGGTCGCCGTTGCCGAGCTTCATGTTCTCCATGGTCGCGTTGCAGTTGCCTGTGCCGGGCTCGTCCACCCGGACCGCGCCATACCAGCTGTCGTTGTTCGGGTCGATGCCGTGCAGGGCGATCATGATCGCGTCGGGCTCATCGAGCCGGTCCGCGCCGTCGTCGTTGCCCCAGTCAACGAGGTCGTCGTCGGTAAAGTCGCTGTCGACGATATTGCCGTTGTGGTAGAAGCCGTCGCGCACCCAGGCCTTGCCCGCGTGGCCCCACGGCGTGTTGCCCGTGTCGGTGATTTCGTCGTACCACTTCTTCACCATGTTGTCCCAGGCGTCGACCGTGTTCTGGTTGCAGCCGCCGGCATCCCAGCGGGTGACCACGCGGACCACGGCTTCCTTGTTCGCGCTGGCCGGGACAGACTGGCCCAGCGCCGGACCGGCGACCCCGGTCAGCGATCCCGCCGTCCCGAGGGCCACCGCCGTCATCTTGCTCATTCGCTTGTTCATCTCAGAAACCCCTATCGCTCGGGCGGCAACTCGCTCTTCCCCCGGGGACGCCCCCGGTCAGGCCGATCGTGCGGCGGCCACCGTCTGCAGGAGAACGGGGGCCGCGGGGGGTTCTTACAGAGGCGGCAGACTTTTTTTTGGGGGGGGGTTGGCGGGGAGGAAAGAGGAACCACGGAGGGGGCAGGGGGCGAGGCGGGGACAGGCAGCGGGGCGGGGACAGGGGGAGAGGTGCGCGGGCCGGGGGAGGGGCGCGGCCTGCGGCAGAACGGGTTCAGAATCCGCACGCCGAATGCGCTGCTCGGGCGAGAATCCCTTCTCGCACGCTCCGCAGGCGGAATCCCTTCCGCCGAACGGTGCGGAACACCAAAGATGCGGAAGCTGTGGCCGCGTGCTGGATGGGAACCTAACCCGCCTCGCCCCCGGGCGTCTTGCGGGAAGGGATTCCCGCGGGGGAGGGTGCGAGATAGGAATCTCGCACCAGCCGTTGGAACCACGGATGGACGCGGATGAACGCGGATGGGCCTTGGTGTGCGGTTATTTCTTCCTATCCGTGTTCATCCGTGTCCATCCGCGGTCGCACTCTGTTCGCGATTCGTTTCCCGTTGAGCCGGGGGCGTTTGAAGTTTAGATGAGGCCGACTGGCAGGCCCGTGATCTTGAGGTAGTTGATCATCTGGCCGAGTTCCTGGTCGGCTGGGTGGACCAGTCCTCGCCGTACTCGGCGAGGGCAGGGGTCGCGATGATCGGTTGCCCGAGCGATGCGGCGAATTCTCGCTTCAGCCCGCCGCGCGGCTGATCGGGGTCGGCCTCCCGCGTGAAAACCCGGCCCGAATGCCATCGGCCTGCGGCGTGACTCGGGCTCCATCCCGGCGGCGGCATTCCCCCTCCCTCCCAGGGAGGGGGCAGGGGGAGGGTCGCTCGTGCGAGATGGGGATCTAGCACCAGCTGGCGGACTTGTGTGGCCCCGAGCCGGCCGCGTACAGTTCGGCGATGCCGCCCTCTCCAACTGATAATCTCGTGTCCGCGATCCACGCTCGCCAACTCGACGAGTATGCGGAGGAGCTGTTGAAGCTCGTCCGCCCGTGTGTTCACCTCAGTCGCCGACGCACCAGGGCCGGGGCCCTGACCCCCGCCGATTCCTTCCTCGGCGGCGGCTTCGCGTTCATGGCGCCGGGTGAGGAGTGGCCGATGTCCGGCCGGTGGGCGATGGAACCGCTCGCCAGCATTCGCCTGGCAGACGCCGCCGCCTGCGACGCCTCCGGCCTGTTGCCCCGTCGCGGACGCCTGACCTTCTGGTTCGACATGGAAGAACAGCCAGACGGCATCTTGCCCGAGGATCGCAGCGGTTTCCGTGTCACCTACACGGCAGACGATGTTGCGCCGCTGGAGCGCCGCAGCCCCCCCGCGCTCACTTGGGCAAAGCGGAAGCCCAACGACTCGCTCGCCGCCTGTCGGCTTTCCTTCGCGCCCGGACTGAGCCTTCCGGTTTGGGATCAACTGCCGGCTGATCTGATGGAGCGCATCGACAGCCTGCGATACACCGACCTGATGTGTGATCTCGACGGCGACGCGATCCACCGGCTGCTGGGCTACCCGATGGTTCTCCACCGCGCCGTGGAGCCGATTTGCCAGTACGCATCCAATGGGCTGCGCTGTGGCTCGGCTGACAGCTTGGACGAGGATCGGGCCAGGGCGATGGAGGAAGGTATCGCCGACTGGATCCTCCTGCTCCAGCTCGACACGGACGAGGACGAGGGCCCCGGCTGGATGTGGGGCGACGCCGGGGTGTTGCACTATTCGATTCGCAGGCAGGACCTCGCCCAATCGCGCTTCGATGGCTGCTGGCTGACGTGGGAGTGCTGCTAGGTGGAGGCTGGGGCGCCACCGCTTGCCGCACCCGGCATGGGGTGGGCCCGCTGGTGCGAGAATCCCATCTCGCACGCTCTGCAGGCGGAATCTCTTCCGCCGAACGGTGCGGAACACAGAAGACGCGGAAGCTGCGGCCGCGTGCTGGATGGGAACCGAACCCGCCTCGCCCCCGAGCGTCTTGCGGGAAGGGATTCCCGCGGGGGAGGGTGCGAGATAGGAATCTCGCGCCAGCCTGTTCCCCTGCGAGTCGGCTTCTACGGTCGCGAGGGAAGATGGGACGCAGAGAACACGGAGCGGCCGCGGAGACGCGCCGGGCGTGTGCGGCCGTGAGGATCGGTGGACGGGGCGATGCGGCGGCTTTTTCCCCCTCCCTCCCAGGGAGGGGGCAGGGGGAGGGTCGCTCGTGCGAGAATCCCATCTCGCACGCTCCGCAGGCGGAATCCCTTCCGCCGAACGGTGCGGAACATAGAAGACGCGGAAGCTGTGGCCGCGTGGTGGGAGGGAACCGAACCCGCCTCGCCCCCGAGCGTCTTGCGGGAAGGGATTCCCGCGGGGGAAGGTGCGAGATAGGAATCTCGCACCAGCCTGCATGACCCCTTGCCGTGTTTGTTGGCCGAATCAGGTGCGGCCGTAGAAGCGCCCTTGCACGTTGATCCTATTGAACTGCTTCGCCAGTCGAGGTAGAATCACTAGGGCACGCGGGTGACGGGGCTCGAACCCGTAAGTGGCCCTTCAGGCGGTCAATGGGCAGCAATTAGGACGCCCACTCTCTCCACCTGATCACCACACCCGCGAAGCTGAGCGCGGCCCCGGCTGTCCTTGCGAGACTTGATGTGCCGGGGCCGCTTCTTTTCGGGGCCACTCAGCAAGCTGCCCCTAAGACCCTCCTACGCATTGGGATCACCCCCCTCAAGCTCCGTCTCAGCCTCAACTTCAGGAGTGCCCCCTCCTCTCCCGGGAGCTCGGTCGACCCGGGCGGTCGGGAACCACTCAGAGAGGCCCCAGGTGCCGTTCGGAATGCGGTGGAAAATCTGGTTCTTGCTCAGCGAGATCTGCAACCCGCGCTTACAGTTCTCGTCGTTTTTCGCTTGAAAACTGTATCCGCCCTTCTTGAGGGCTTCGTAGATTTCGTTCACCGACGCCGTCCCAAGCTGAGAGGTCCGGCGCATCTGCAGATACTCACGGATGACCGTGGCCAACGGCCGGCCGTAGTATTGGTCCGGTCGAATGGCGGATACCCCCTCGCCAGAGGAGATGTGCTCGGCATACAGGGGGGGCTCCCCAGCCTCTTGGCGTAGCAGGTTGATCAGGCGCTTCGTGTCCGCAACTTGCCCCTCTTGGAGGTGTAGCTTTCTCTGAAGAGCGGCGATGGACTGCCGAAAGTGTTCTGCCGTCACCGGATTCTCCGCGATGCTGCCGGTGGGATTCTATCCCTCCGGCCCGGTTCGTGCAAGAATTATTTGGCGAATGCTGAGTGTCCCTTGGGCGTATGGTGCAACGCGTTCGGCGCCAACAAATCCGGATCGGAATGTTAGGATGACGGATGGATCGCCGATATTCACATAAGCTATTTATCTACAATATGTTACGCTGTTTTCTCCTGTTGTCGTGCTGCAGCAACGCTCAGAACGTTGTCCACGAACGGGTCCATCCCTGTCTCCAGCGCTCGCTATTGTGTCGCCAACATCACGCTCACGTTCGTGGCGATCCCATGAAGTTTCGGTGATGCACGCCGCACTCGAGTCGGTGGAAGCCCATCGCAACGCAGCTCGGCGAGGCGGATGCTCACGCCGAGTTCGCAGGCCGCAATGCCAGGTACGGGCATGCGTGGCGTATCCTCGCCTGGTGCCGCCATGCGCAAATGAAAACCCCGCCGAACGGATCTCTCCGCCCGGCGGGGTGCAACATGGCTGTCAGCTATCGGCTGTCAGCTGTCGGCCGAACCCTTTCGGCTTTCGACTTTTCGGCTTTCAGCTTTCGAACCCCGCGGCCAAGCTTACATCATGCCGCCCATGCCACCCATGCCGCCCATGCCCGGGGGCATGCCGCCGCCGGCCTTGGCGCCCTTCTTGTCGTCCTTGATCTCGCTGATGACGCACTCGGTGGTCAGCAGCAGGCTCGCGACGCTGGCGGCGTTCTGCAGGGCGACGCGTTCGACCTTCGTCGGCACGAGCACGCCCATCTTGATCATGTCGCCGTAGTCGCCGGTCAGGGCGTTGAAACCGAAGTTGACGTTCTTCTCCTCGTCCAGCACCTTCTGCAGGACGATCGAGCCGTCGAGGCCGGCGTTCACCGCGATCTGGCGGAGCGGGGCCATCAGCGCCCGGCGGACGATTTCGACGCCCGTCTTCTGCTCGCCGCTAAGCTTCTTGGCCAGCGCCTCGAGCGGCTTGACCACGCGGATCGGGGCCACGCCGCCGCCGGGCAGGACGCCCTCTTCGACGGCCGCACGGCAGGCGTGCAG
>CAYRSS010000006.1:0-144342 GCA_964426945.1 uncultured Phycisphaeraceae bacterium | reverse complement strand
CTGGGCGACAAGGACCTGCAGGAGGTCTTCCGCAAGAACTCGACGCCGTGGAAGCGCATCTACCTGATGGCCCATTTCGACCACCCGCGCGAACTGACCGAGCCCGCGGTCGAGGGCATCGACTGCTTTATCAAGTGCGGTGTCATCTGCGTCAACCAATGCCCGCTGATCAAGGGCATCAACGACGATCCGGAAGTGCTCGCCGACATGTACCGCAAGCTGTCGTGGATCGGATGCCCGCCGTATTACCTCTTCCAGGGCCGCCCCACGGCGGGCAACGAGCCGTACGAGGTGCCCATCGTCCGCGGGTGGAACATCTTCCGCGAAGCGCTGCGCAACGGATCGGGGCTGGCCCGCCGGGCGCGATACTGCATGTCGCATGAGACGGGCAAGGTCGAGATTCTCGGCGTCGACGACCGGCACATCTACCTTCGCTATCACCGGGCGAAGGACGCCGCGCTGCGCGGACGATTCATGGTGTACATGCGCGACGACAACGCCTACTGGCTCGACCAGCTCGAGCCCGCGCCCGACACCGAGAGTCCGACCTTCGCCGAGTCGCGCGAGTCGATCCTGGACGGTCCGGAGTAGCGCCCCAACAGGCCGGCGGCGCGAAGCGCCTCGGTGACAAGCGCGGCGATGAACCGCTGACCCGCTTCGCTGGGATGAATGCAGTCGTGGTAGTGAGCCGGATCGGCCGCGAACGCCTCGGCGTGCGCGGCCGGGTCCACCACGCCCGCCCCGGTCAGCGCCGCCGCCCGGCGGATCCTGTCGTTCAGCAACCCCACATAGCCGTTGGCCCGCTCCGCCTGCGCCGGCAGCAGGAACCCGCCTGGCATCGCGTCGCACGACAGCAGGCTCGCCCGCACGGGCGGATAGGTCACGAGAAAAATGCCCATGCGCCGACGCTGCGCCTGTCTCACGGCGCGCGTCAGGTTGCGCTGCACGTCGTTCAGGACCTGTTCCAGCGAGTCCGTCAGGGGGTAGTCCGCCGCGCGGGGATCGTGCCGCAGCCATCGGTCGTGGCGGCGGATGAAGCGGTTGATGTCGTTGCCCCCCTCCCAGTAGAGCAGCACGCCGCGCCCGGCGCAGCGGACTGATCGCAGCACCTTCGGCAGCCGGCGCAGGCCATCCGCGGAGGTCTCGCCGCTGACGCCGGCGGAAATCACCGAGGCCCCCGAACCATCGAGCGCTTCGGCGAGAAAATCGGGGTAGCACCGCGCGGTGGGACCGGCGGTCATCGAGTCGCCGAACGCGACGACGTGAAGCGGCCCGGCCGTGTCGAAGGCCCGGCATCCACCGGCGGCAATCATGGACCCGAGCAGGAGCAACGCGCATCGTGGGCGGGCGGTCATCGACGGCGAACTCTCACGAGGGCGTGTCAGGCGGCGAAGGCGGCATCCTCGATTCCCTCGCCGGGGGGCGCGCCGCGTCGCAGGTTGTCATAGAGCACCGCGTACTGCTCCACGCAGCGCTGGGCGCGGAATACCTCGAACGCCTGGCCGTGAGCCTCCTCCTTGGCGCGCTGCCATGCCGGCCGATCGGCGAGCAGCCGCGCCATCGGCACCACCAGGCTCCGCGCCCGGGCCGGATTGAAGAGGAGTCCGTTAACCTTGTGGGCGATCATTTCGGCGACCGCGGGGACGGCCGGGGCAATGACCGCGGCCCGGGCCGCCATAGCCCAGGCGATCGCCGTCGTGGGAATATCGCCGCGCGTCGAGAGCAGCAGCACATCCGCAATGCACACCAGCTGTTCGAAGGGCACCCCGTTCCCCGTGGACAGCAGCAGACCGCCCACATCGCCCGGCAGGTGATCGGCGAATCGCCGAACACGCTCCGCCTCGCGGGAGGCGCCGGGCAGAATGACGCGGGTTCCCGGGTGCCGCAGCGCGTGGATCAACCCCGCCAGCGCCGCCTCGACCAGCCCCTGCCGCGGAGCCTCCGCCGGGGGCAGCAGAATGGCGATCTCCGATCGCAGAATGCCCAGCCGCTCGCGCAGGTGGCTGCGCTTGGTGGCGTTGATGAGGGCGAAGTCCACCCCCGGCCGCAGAATGACGCAGCGCGAGGCGTCCACACCACCCTCGATCAGCCGCCGCCGGATCACCCCGCCTCCGCAGGCCACCGCCGCGCCCGATTGCCCGGTAAGTACGCGGAGCAGACGGATGTCGCGCGCGGCCAGGTTCGGATCGCGCACGTCGATCAGGAGCGGCACGTCATCGCACGGCTTGGCGATCGCCCCGGCCCGCACACCCCACGCGTGAATCAACCCGACACCGCGGCCGCGGACGGCCCGGGACAGGGCGGCGCCGGCGAGCAGCGCGCTGCGGGCGGTCAGGTCGATTGAATCGAAACGACGCTCGACCGCCTCACGCAACCGCCGGATGACGGCGGCAGGAGCGGCGACGACGAGTTCGCCATCCGGCGCCCCTGCGGCCAGCACGCGCAGGGCCATGCGCTCGGCCCAGCCGGCGGAGGCATCGAAGACGTGGCAGATGCGGCCCATCAGTCCGGGCGGCCTTCCTCGGCGGTGTCGATCTCGTGGTCATGAAACAGCCGCGCGATCTTCTCGGCAAGCTCCTGTGACAGCGCCTGCACAATCAGGTCGCGCGTGCGGAACTTGTCGACGTCGTTGGCGGAGAGGCGGGATGTGACGAGATAGCCGTCCAGCCCGGTAGGCCAGAGCCGCACGTCCGAACGGCTCTCCTTCTGCTTGGGGTCGAGCACCTTGAGGGTGATGGCGAACCCGGCCACGTCGCTGAGTTCCTGCAGCTCTTCGCGCGCCTGGAAGTATTGCACCTCGAGCCAGAGCATCTGGTCGGCGCCGGCCTTCTCGCCCACCTGGCGCGCGGAGAGATTCGCGAATTCCGGATCGGCCTGGCGCATGCCCTGAAGCGTCTCCCACGGAATGGTCCGCTCGGTGGCCTTCTGACGCAGCAATTCCTGCGTCACCGCGTCGAAGAGCATCCGCTCGGCGACGGGCCAATCGAGCCGCTCCTGCGGATCATCGACCAGCACGAGAATCGGCCCGGGGGACAGCTTGTACTGCGCCTTGACCTTCTTGGTCTGCCCCACGCCGAACAGCGCAAAGAGCTGGCCACTGGTCTGGCCGCAGGCCGTGCAGCAGAGGGCGGCGAAGCAGGCTGCAAGTCCCACGGCCGCCCGCCGCGCCCGCGCTGAACGCGCCACGGCGAAACGATCAATCCTCGGTGTCGATGGTGTGTTCATAGAACTTCCTTGCCACCTGCTCGGCGAATCGACGGTAGGTCTGGTCGCGGACGAGCATCGAGTTCGACGCCGTCTGCGGGAGAGGGCGGTCGTCGGGATAAACCGCCGTCTCAGGGCGCAGCTCGTAGCGACGAAGCTGGTCGGGATCGCTGGCCAGGTCGTGCAGCACGACGGACGCGCCGAGCCGACCCTGCACAAACTGCGGCCGCGAGGCGTCGCGCATCTGAAACTCGGTCAACTCGATGTAGACGGCGTAGTCGGCGTTGAAGTTGCGGCCGACGCGTTGCGGGTCGACCTGCGCATCGGGCACGCGCTGCAGAAAGTCCTCCACCTCGCGCGGATCGACGACGTCGAGCTTCATCTGCCGGGAGGACATCTCCACCCGGAGCTTGTCGCCGACGTGCGAGGCGATCTCGAAGCGGGCGTGCGGATAGTGAAACAGAGTCTCCGGCGGCGTCCACACCACCACGACCACGCGGCCGGCAGAGAGCTTGTCGAACTCGGCCGGTACTTTCTGCCGCGTGTCGCGAACCAGGGCGAACATCTGACAGCCCGATGCGCCGCCCAGCGCCAGCAGCAGCAGGACGATCGTGCCTCGCGTCAACCGAATCGCTCCGTATCTCATGCGTGGGAACTCCGCCTTCGGGCCGGGCGCGGGGCGCCCTGCGGCGCCCGGAAGGGGTCATTGTCCACGCACTGCGGCCTGTGACAAGTGCGCGGAGAGTCTGCCGGGACGATCGCGATCGGAGCCTGAGAAGGAGGTCTGTGAAGCCGATCGGCGAGGACGGACTACTTACCGCCGACGCACATCGGCCGCAGCGCCTGAAAAAGCTGGTCGGCGGACCGGTCGCCCGGATTGAATGGATCGCAGAGATGCAGCGAGCTTTCGCGGCGGGAACAGCGGCCCAGCCGGGCCATCAGCTTTTCGATGCGCCGAATGCAGTCGGCGTCGGGGTGCCCGTTACCCGCGACGCGATTGACCAGCACCACGTCGCTTTCGAGCATGCCGTGATACGCGGGCTGAAGGGCCATGCGTGTGGCCAGTTCCTCGCCCAGCGGCGAGTGAATCAGGTTCGAAAGCTGGGCCGGCGTCATCTGCGAACGCAGCAACCGCGGGCCGACGTCATCGATGTCGTGATCGCGCAGCAGCCCGAAGATGCTCGATGCGAAGTCGCTGGTGTCGTCGAGCACGCGGCGGAGCTCCAGCGCGGCGTGTTCCGGCGAGCGGAAGACCGTGTCGACCCGCTCCGGGGCAGGCATCACGAAGAGCCGGTGGTCGTAGGGATAAGCACACCGCAGCACGGGATCGGCGTCCGCCTCGATCACCACGGCGCCGTAGCGGTCCTGCCGGTGAATCGCCTGGAGCGTCTCCGGCAGGATCTCGAAGACCCGCTCCTGGTCGTACTCGATGGTGCGGGCGGTGGCCACGCCGCAGCCGGCGGGTGTCCGTGCGGGCATGCGCGGCGGCACCTTGTCGCTGCCGTGCTCGACCAGCCGGACATAGTGGGGCTCCACGCGCCACAGGCCGCGGTCGATCATCGCGCGGATGACCGAACTCTTGCCCGCCCGGCGCGGCCCGCTGACAAAGACCACCGACAAACCCATGGGCCGTGTGCTCCCCCGGTCCCGTCGGCCCGCTTCACCGATGCGCAGAGGCCGACACCGATCATAGGCTTCGAAACCGGCCGCGGCCAACAGGGACCCATAACAAGTCTCACTGCACGCGATGCCCGCTTCGCTTGCGGATCACGCCGGGCCGCCGCAAACTGCCCCCATGCAGAGCCGAAACGATTTCATTGAACTGTGGGACGGCGCGCAGTCCAGCGGGCTGTGGTGCGCCTCGTGGCCGGAGGCGCTCGGCGCACTGACCCCCGCCGAGGCGATGTGGAAGCCGGCGCCGGGTCGCCATTCAATCTGGCAGAACGTCAGCCACGTACGCTACTGGCGGCTCTTCGCGGTGGATCGCGCCTACGGCCGCCCCCGCCCGCCCGAACCCGAGATTCAGCGTCACAACTTCGCCGAGCCCGCCGTCGCCGACGAGGCCGCCTGGCAGGCCTGCGTCGCATCGCTGACCGACAGCCACGCGGCGGTGCGTGCCGCCGTGGCCGACCCCGCCGCCGACTTTGAGCCCTTCAAGGGGGTCATCGCCCACGACCATTATCACCTCGGGCAGATCATGCTCCTGCGCGGGTTGCAGGGGAAGCCACCGGTTGAGTGAGGCAGCGCCCGGCCGCCGGACGCTGCGCCTTTGACACGCGCGGCGCACGGCAACTACAATCCACTCGATCGCGAAGGCCCGCAGGACACCCAGAACCCGCATGATTCCCCGCAGAAAAACCCGTCAGGTACGCGTCGGCGCGGTACCCATCGGCGGCGATGCCCCGGTGGCGATCCAGTCGATGACCTCGACGTACACGTACGATATTGATGCGACTGTTGCGCAGATTCACCAGCTGGCCAAGGCCGGCTGCGACATCGTGCGCGTGGCCGTACCCGATCGGCGCGACACCGAAGCCCTGCCGTCGATCCTCGCCCAGTCGCCCGTACCCATCGTCGCCGACGTGCACTTTCACTTCGAGCGGGCGATGGAGGCGATCGAGGCGGGTGTGCACAAGATCCGCCTCAACCCCGGAAACATCCGGGACCGCGCCGAGGTCGACCGCGTGATTCGTGCCTGCCGCGAGCGCGGCATTCCCATCCGCGTCGGCGTCAACGAAGGCAGCGTTGTCGAGCGCAAGGACAAGGAGCTCCGCGCGTCGCAGATGTCCGCCATTGCCGACGACCGCCGGACCAGCCTGATCCGCCTCATGGTCGAGGTGCTCGAAGACTACATGCGTATCTTCGACGCCAACGACTTCCACGACGTGGTCATCAGCGCCAAGTCGATCAACGCGGGCATCTGCATCGACGCCTACCGCGCGATCAGCGAACGCTTCGATCTGCCCCTGCACCTGGGCGTCACCCACGCCGGGCCGCCCGAAACCGGCCGCATCCGCAGCATCGCCGCCCTCGGCTCGCTGCTGGCGATGGGCATCGGTGACACCATCCGCATCTCCTACGCCGCCGATCCGATCTACGAGGTCGAAGACGGCAAGGAGCTGCTCTGCTCGCTCGACATGCGTAACCGCACCGAGCCCGAGTTGATCGCCTGCCCCACGTGCGGACGGATCGAAATCGACCTGATCCGGCTCGTCGCCGATGTGCGCCGCCGCCTGGCCGACATTCGCACGCCGGTGAAGGTGGCGGTGATGGGCTGCGTGGTGAACGGCCCCGGCGAGGCCGAGGGGGCGGACGTGGCCGTCTTCGCCGGCAAGGGGCGGGGCATCATCTACGTCCAGGGCGAGCAGACCCGCACCGTCACCGAGGCCCAGATGCTCGACGCGCTCTACGAGGAAACCCTCGCCTTCGCCGGTCGTGTCGAACGCGGCGAGGTCACGCTCTCGCAGCGCGACGTGTCCATCACGCCGCCCGATCCGCTCCCCCGCGCCGACGGGTCGATCCCGCTGCCGGTCGCGGGCCGCACGCGCTAGGGCAGCGGAGCCGGCAGAGGAACCACAGAGCTCACAGCGACCCGGCGAAGAGAGCACGGAGCCGCGCACGCGCGGTCGGCGTGCTTCGAATTCGCACACAGCGGACGAGAAGGCCCGCGCCGCCGATGAAGCGACGCGGGCCTTGGATGTTCGAAGCCCGGAACTCCGGCAGGACGCCTCCGCGCCCTCTTCGCGCTGCTCAGTGCCCTCTGTGGTTCCTCTTCCTACGGCCCTATTCGCACGTCGTCGTCGCGCACGAGGTGCCGTTGCCGGCGTACGTGCCGCGCGGGAAGCGCGGGTCGGGGCCGTCGCCGGCGCCGTTGAGCCCGCTGCCGTTCATGTAGTTCGGCAGGGGGCCGCACAGCCCGATACTGGCCGACACGAACCCGCGATCCGCCGCGTTGATGAAGCCGTTGCCGTCCATATCGAAGCGGCAGATAAGGTCGAACGCGCCCTGGCCGATGGCCGCGGCGATGAACCCGCGGTCGCCGGCGTTGACCGAGCCGTTGCCGTCGGCGTCGCCGTAGCAGCCGAGAAACGTCTCGGGCAGCAGCGCCGCGACGTCGCAGATGTAGTTCTGGTCGAGGCACTCCGCCTCGTTGGCCACGTCGCTGCACACCGCGCCGAGGCAGCAGGCCCCACCGCACGGAATCGGCGTGTTGACGCAAACGCCTTCGACGCACTCATCCTGCGTGCAATCGTCTTCGTCGTCGCAGTCGAGCGGCGTGCCGAGGCACTCCCCGCCAGAGCAGGCGTCATCCAGGGTGCACGGATCGCCGTCGTCGCAGGGATCCGAGTTTTCCGTGCTCATGCAGCCCTGCACCGGGTCGCAGAAGTAGTCGCGGCACTCGTTGGCGCCCTGGCAGACCACGTCGTCCGGCGTGAACACGCAGCCCAGCTCGGAGTCGCAGGTGTCCACCGTGCAGTCGACGCTGTCGTCGCAGGTGACCTGGCCGGCGGGCGTGCAGGCACCCATCACGCAGGTCTCGCCCGTGGTACAGGCATCGCCGTCGTCGCAGCCCTCGCCCTCGTTGATCGGCGTGTTCACGCAACCGCCCATCTCGCAGCTGTCGGCGGTGCACTCGTTGCCGTCATCGCAGGCGGCCGGATCGACCACGTTGAGGCAGTCGCCGGTCTCCGGGTCGCACGAGTCGAGCGTGCAGTCGATGCCGTCGTCGCAGGTGTTGGGCACGCCAGCGCAGACGCCCTCGCCGCACGCGTCGTTGAGCGTGCAGGGGTCGCCGTCGTCGCAGGCGTCGTCGTTGTCGATGTTCATGCAGCCCAGCACCGCGTCGCAGACGTCGTCGGTGCAGGCGTTCTGATCGTCGCACTCGCTGTCGCGGGTGTTGTTGACGCAGCCGATCGTCGGGCTGCACAGGTCTTCCGTGCACGGCACGCCGTCGTCGCAATCGGCCGCTCCGCCCGGCACGCACTGGCCGTCGGCACAGACGTCGCCGACCGTGCACTCGTTGTCGTCGCTGCAGCCGGCCGTGTTGTTGGTCTGTACGCAGCCCGTCATCGGGTTGCACACGCCGTCGGTGCAGGGGTTGCCGTCGTTGCAGACGCTGTTGTTCGGCGTGTACAGGCACGCGCCGCCCGGCCCGCAGCTGTCAGACGTGCAGGCGATGCCGTCGTTGCAATTGAGCGTCTGCACGCAGAAGCCGCTGACGCAGCTGCCCGTGGTGCAGGCGAGGCCGTCCTCACAATCCCGGGGTGGGTTGGTGCAGGTGCCGTTGTCGCAGGTGTCCACTGTGCACGGGTTGCCGTCGGCACAATCGGCGCTGGTCACGCACGACGGACAGCCGCCCGCACAGTTCGAGCCGTCACCCTGGTACACGCCGCTGATGGCGGCGCACACGTCCGCGTCATCGACCAGCGCACACTCGCCGCCCGGCAGGCAGCAGGCGCCGTTGGGCGCCGTGTTGCCGCACAGCATCGACGGCGGGTTGGTGCACGAATCGCTGTAGCCCATGAACACGCCCTGCGGAAGCTGGGCACAGTCCTCCGGGCTCAGCCGCAGGCCGCCCGCGCCGTTGCAGCTGTTTCCGCCGTTCCAGCAGCAGGTGCCCGGGCAGTGCGGCGAGATCGAGTCGCAGGCCGTGCCGTCGCCGCGCCACGTGCCGGCCAGGCCGACGTTGCACAGCGTCTGCGTCACCGCGTCGATGCACCCGGTGGAGGTGCAGCACGCGCCGCGGCCGCAGGCGGGCTGCACGGTGCTGCACTCCGTTCCGTTGCCGCGGAACAGGCCGCCCTGCGTGCTGCACGCGGCGGCCGTCAGATCCTGACAGGTCGTACCGAGGCAGCAGGCCCCGGTCACTTCGCACGGGTTCGGGCTGCACGTGGTCAGGTGACCCTCGTAGGCCCCGCCGAACGCGTTGCACTGCGACTCGGCCTGCACGAAGCACTCGCCGCCGTAGCAGCACGCGCCCGCGTTGCAGGGCGACACGGCGTCGCAGGTCGTGTCATCGCCGCGGTACACACCGCCCTGGCCCGTGCACGCCGCCTGGGTCAGGTCGTCCATGCACGCCCCGTCCACGCAGCAGGCGCCGCGCGGCGTGCAGAAGTCGGGCACGCACGCTTCGCCGGCGAAGAACGTGCCGCCGTTGGCTTCACAGAAAAAGACGTTGAACGCCGTGCACTGGCCGCCGGCTGTGCAGCAGGCCCCGTCGGGCAGGGCGGCGCACTCGCCGGTCTCGGCGCAGCTGACCTGGGCGGCGGTCCACTCGCCGTCCATCAGGTTGCACTCGTCCTCGGTGAGAAACTCGCACGATGCGCCGCCCTCGAGGCAGCACGCACCGGGATCCGCCGCGAAACACAGGCGCGACGAATACGCCCCGCCGGTGAAAATGCCCGAGCCGGGCGGCGAGTTGAGGATGATCGAATCAGCGATGGGCGGCGTTACGCTCGACAGCGCGGTCCCGCCGAGCACCTGGCCTTTGGAAAACGGACGCGGATAGCTCGGCCCGTCGTACGCGTAGGCGACGTTGGCCGCGCCCCACGCCGCGCCGATGGTGTACTCGTAGCCCGCCTCAAGCTGGAAGCCGGCCACGTCCGGATCGGCGTCCTCGATCGGACCGCTCGAGTAGAACGCCCGACCCGTGCCGACGACGGCGATGAACTGCGGATCGCCCGCGCCCGGCCACACCTTCACGAACGGATCGGTGGTGTTCGCCGCGCGACGGTGGATGGTGAAATACAGATTGACCGAGCCCGTGTAATTAAGCTCGATGGAGAACTCGCTGAGCTGGGCCGTCGTCTCGATGCGATACGCGGCGCCGCGATAGCGATTGGGGTTTGCGAACACCTGCTGATAGCCGCCGATGTTCTCGCAGTCGCTGCTGCCGCGCAGCGGATCGCCCCCGATCACGACGTCGCTCGGCATCGCGGACAGGCGATCCAGGATCACGGGGGCAGCGCTGTCCGCTTCCGGATGCCACGCTTCCGCCTGTGTCGGCGCCTGACCCATCACAACGGCCGGCACACAGGCGCCCACCGCGAACACCGCCAACAGAATATGCTTAGTTCGCATTGCTTCTTCCGCTCCGAATCATCACTGGCGAGGGAGAATCGGCAGGACTGCCGCGGAGCCCGACGGGCTGGCCGTCGCGCGCATCATCGTGCAGCAGGAACCCCACTCCCCTCCTGGGGTACGGCCAATTATAGCCGCGAATCACACCCTGACCAACGACAGAGTCAAAACGCCCCGCCTCTGTCCGAGAACCTCGCAACCTCCGTCCGATAGCCCTCGCGCAAGCCCGCCGGCGAGCCCGTGAGACGCATCAAAAAGGGGCGAGGCGCACGCGTGCGCCCCGCCCCGATGACTCAACGTCCGATCGTTCGCCCGACCGACCCGACGGCGTCAGCCACCCGTCCGGCGGGCCGCCGTCAGCCGATCGTTACAATCACTTTAATCGGCATAAGTGTCGGTGTAGCGACCGAGCACACGCTCGCCGATCCGACGCGGCAGCCGCTCGCCCAGCCAGGTCGGCAGGCGGTCGATCGTCTCCTGGAAGCGGATCGCACGGGCGTCGGCGTCCTCCAGGACGGCCCGGGTCTGCACGTTCGCCGGCAGTGCGGTGAAGTCGGGGTTGTTCCAGTCGAGGTCGCCCCGGATCGTCCCGTACACCGTGAACACCTGGGAGCGGACCGTCATCCAGTCGTTAAGCGACACAAGAAGCGCGATCGCCGAGACGTAATCCTGGTGCACGACGTCGGCCGCCGTGGTCACGCCGCCGTCGACGCGATAGGTCGAGTAGCCGGTGAAACCTCGGATCGGCTGGAACATCGGATCCACCTTCGCATCCCGGTGGCGCACGTTGGCGAGCTCGCCGATCGTGAGGAAGCCCGAACCGCGACGGAACTGGGCCTCATCCGCATCCCAGCGGCGGGAACTGACGGCCGGGTCGAGCGCCGGGTTGGCCGGATCGCCACTGCCGTAGTTGCCGGTAGCCCACTGGGTGAGGTCGGCGAGGTCTACCTGTCCAGTCTGATCGCGGTAGGCGACGATCGCACGGGCCAGTTCCTGGCCCAGCGTGGCGGCCTCGTTGTCGAGGGCGTTCAGGTCGGACGGACCCGGATTCAGCGGATCAGCCGCCGTCGCCGAGACGAGACCCACGGCGTTGCGGATCTTGGCGCGGAACGCGGCGGGGATCTGCTCCATCGGCACCAGCGGCAGCCCCTGCAGCACGCGCCACGGGGCGGCGTTCAGGTTGATCTGGCCGTGAACGCGAAGGCCGTCGAGATCGACGCGCGGCTTGGCGGCGGGGTCGGTGCCCGGCTGCCACTCGGGGTTGTAAATGTCATCCTCCGCCGCCCGGTAGGGACCGGGATTCGTGAGCGGCACGGCCGTGAAATAGTCAAACACGAGCTGCCCCCACGGCAGGCTGTCCACGTCGCCCGGCAGACCGGGAAGCGTGAGGCTCGGATCCACGTGGTGCAGGCGGGCCTTGTCGAACACCGGCATGCGGCCGTTGTCGATCTCGGTGCTGATCTCGGTGGTGACCTGCTGCGGCGCACCGCTGACGACGTGCGTCGAGCTGTCGTTGCCGGCGAGACGCGTGGTGAACGCCAGGCGGCCCAGGTCGCTCGTCACGTGGTGCGGGTATTGCACCGTCGGCGGCGTGATCGCCCGGTTGGCGTGGCGCATTAGCAGCAGCATCGAGCCGGTCGTCGGATAGGCCGTCGCCAGGTTGCCGGTGGCGGCGAACTGCACCTCGACCGGACGGATCTCCGGCTCGGTGTGGTTGTTCGGCGCGCCGATGGTGTGAGCGAAGTCCTGCGTAGCCGTACGCGGCACCGGCGCGCGCCAGCGGTTGCCCGCCGAGGCGACGCGCTCGCGCGAGTAGACGACCGCCGCATCAGCAGGCAGCTCCGGCGGAAGTTCCTCGGCGATGTTCACCGCAAACGCGAACTGATCGACCACGATCTCCGTGCGATTGACGTCGCCGGGGTACTGAACGCTGCGGACCAAGGCGAAGCTGAAGCCGGGCCGCACATCATCGAGATAGCTGTTCGGCAGCACGTTCGCCTGAACGCCGGACGGCACCACAAGCGAGCCACTGCTGCTCGCGGTACCGGCGATCACGACCGCAAACCCGCGCGCCGGGATGCGCACGCTGATCGGCAGGCGCGGGGCGTTGTCGATGTGCGTCGCCTGGCCGGGATTCGCGGCAGGATCGAAGGGCACGAGCAGGTAGTTCACGTTGCCCGGCGCGTTCTCGATGTCCGTGTCGTACGGGTTGAAGAGCTCCACCGCCCAGGCGAGGGGCGTGGTGTCTTCGGTCACCGGCACATCCGCACGATCGTACTCAATCGCCGCCTCAGTCAGGAACGGCTGGCGCTCCAGACCGTAGACGTACTTCGGATCGGTCGGATCGGTCTCGCGGCCGACCGCGCTCAGATAATCCTGCGAAAAGTCGCCGAAGTTGACCTCGCGAAGAGCCACCCGCGTGGGCACGTCGTCGGCATCGGCGAAGTCGAAGAAGTTCGCCGTCAACGACGCGGCCGTGCGCGAGATCTCGTCGTAGTTCGGACGCCAGTAGGGCTGCACGCCCGGCGGCAGACCGGTGTCCACGAACGTCGCCCAGTTGTTCGACAGGTCGCGGGCGTTCATCAGCATCATGATGAACACGTCATGCACCAGGCGCTGCGCCTTGGTGGCGTCGAAACCCGGCGGCGGATTGTCGAGCGCGGTCTGAAGCCACGGAATCGACAGCTTCATCCGCCCCTTGCGCTGATTGAAGACGCAGGTCACGTCGGTCGGACACGCACAGTCGCCCTCGTTCGGCAGGTCCTGCGGATAATCAGCGTACTCGAACGGCGGCTCGCACGACTCCGGATGCCACGCCCACGAGTTCGCGTCGCGCATCAGCAGGAGCATGTTCTCCGGCGCACCGATCGGCACACCGGTGGGCACGCCGCCCAGACCGATGGAACGCGGCGGGATGCCCACGGCGCGGGCCAGGTTGTCGCTGTGGCTGGTGGTCGTCACCAGCGGCACGCGGTCGAACTCGAAACCGCTGCCGGACAGGTCGTAGTACGCGGCCGCGTCGGCCTCACGCCGCATGCCCCACACCGACACTTCCTGATCCGGCGGCGAAGCCGGATGGATGTTGGCCGGGTCATAGGGCCAGTACTGGTGGCCGTTGGTGAACGGCGTCTGGAAGTCCAGCGCCCCGCCGCCGCTGGGGCCGAACAGCACCTCGGCGAGGTCGCCCTGGCCGTAGGGATACTGGCCGCGGTCGACCAGCGGCGAAGAGTTGCCGAGCAGCTTCGACGGCGGCAGCACGCGCGGCATGATCCCGCCGCGACGACGCAGCAGATACTCGTTGACCGCGGGCGAGTAGAAGCCCTGCCCGTCATCGAGCGGACGGCTCGGCCGGTGATCGATCGTGACCCCTTCGCGGCCGGAGAGAATGTTCTGCACCAGCTTGGGATGAGCCTCGTTCAAATCAACCATCGCGCCGTGCGACACGATGCGCAGCCCCATGTAGACCGGCGGATCGGCCAGCCCGGCAGGGTTCACCAGCGCCGACAGTTCGCTGCGCTGCACGTCGGACAGGCCGATGGCCGTACCGTTGGACGACAGCGTATCGACGATGCCGTCACCATCCGCGTCGAGCGGAATGATGTTGAAATCCGCCTGGCCGTCGGCGTCGAGATCGAAGCAGAGCGGCAGGCCGGGCGTCCACGAGGTGTCGATGCCGGCGAAGTCGCGCCAGTTGAGGACGTTGCCCTCGCCGCAGGGACCGTCGGCCACGAAACCGCGACGGAACGCCCGCTGGGTCGAACCGTCGAACACGCCGCTGCGGATGGCGCCGATGTCGGCGTAGGTGCGATAGACCAGGCGACGATTGGGATCAGCGAAGCTCGGATACCAGACCGGCACGGCCGGCCCGAAGGTGTTGTGGATGTCCATCGCCTCGGCCCAGGCGACGCTCGAGGCGCCGGTAGGCTCGCTGCCGAAGGGAACGCCGGCCTTGGCGATGATCGCGTCGCGAACGATGTTGCCCGCTTCGGCAAACATCGCGTCGCCGCCGGACTCAGCCTGCATGCGACGCTCCTCAAGAGCGCCGACCTTCTCGGCCGAGTTCATCGACGTGATGAACGTGACCCCCATGACGAACAGGATGCCCAGCAGGGCAATGACCAGAACCAGCACGGTGCCTCGTCGGCGACGCGCCCGTCCGGCCACCCGGTCCGTCCACTGATTGTGGGTGCGACTGGTTTCCATAGGACTCACACAGCACTCATCAAGCGTCGACGCCGGCCGCGATCCGAATGTCGCAGGCCCCCGCGCCGACCGGCCACACCGCCGGCCCTACGAGCCGATCGGAATGATCATCACGTGACGGATCGGACGCTCGAGCCGTCGCGCATCGTCGAACACATCCACCGTAATACGCAGCGCGCCCGGGAAAATCGGATCTTCGACCAGCGGCGCAGCCTCGTCGGTCTCCCGACGGGTGAGCGGCTTGAAGATCGCCGTGTTCGGACGGGGACCGCCGAACGGGTTCCAGTTTTCCGTGTCCTGAAAACGGCTGACGAGACTGTAGTAGTTGCCGCCCTCGACGCCCTTCTCCTCGGTGAGGAGCTGACGCAGACGCCAGGCGCGGGCATCGTCGCCCGCGGCCTCGGCCCGGTCCGCCGCGTCAAACAGCGCCTGGAACGCGCCGTCCTGATAAGAAGCCGACGTCGGGAACCGACCCATGTCGATCCAGTAGACCTCGGGCTCGCCGTCGAGCCGGCCGCCGACCGTCGCCTCGAGCGCCGAACCCATACGGCCACGGACATACTCGCTGTTCGGGTCGAGGGCCCACTCCACCTTGAACGAGGCACAGTTCGGCAGGAAGTAATGACCCAGCAGCGCCGAAGCGCCCGCCGGAGGATCCAGATCCACCAGGCTGCGCACCGGCACCGGTCCGTTCAGCGGAAGCACGCGCGGCAGAAAGGGCGGATAGCGGCCGTCCGGCCACGGATGAAGCTGGAGCACCTGACGCTCGTAATCGAAGTCGCCCAGCACGTCCTGGTTGCCGAGCAGGATGTCGAGCGTCGTCGGCTGGTCCGACCAGGCCGAAACCGGACCGGTCCCCCGCGGATCCTCGACGACAGGCGAAGACGCCTCCGACAGAATCACCGAGCGACGGGCCAGGTGCCAATCCTGCGCAGGAGTCAGCACGAGCGAGCCGTCCGTCGGGAACGCGCCGGCGTCGAAGTCGGACTGATAGGTGCCACCGGGCAGCGCCCGAAGTTCGGTCGGGATCGAGTGGCCGTAGACCACCTGCTGCGCCTGGCCGATCGTGCCGTTCCATAGACGACTCGACGCCTTCCGCGTCGAGAAGAACATCAGCAGGTCAGCCCGCGGCGGCGTCATGATCCGCACGCCGGTGGTGCCCGGAGCGGCGATCTCGCGCTCAGCATCGGCGGCGTGCGGGTAGCCGTCGTTCGGGTTAATGCGACCCTCGGGACCGACCGAATCGGCGTCCCGCCCGCTCAGCGTCCAGTACGCCGACATCGGGTTGGACTGGATCACCATCACCGAGTCGGCCTTATTGACGTGGCGGAGATCCTCGCGAAGCGTCTTCTCCAGCGAACGCAGGGCGTGCGTCACCGTGGTCAACGCCGTCGCCTGGCCGGAAGAGCGGCTGGTCACGCTGAACACCTGGCCAGCCAACGCGAGCATCAGCGCCAAGACACCGACCGCCACGATCAGCTCGGCGAGCGTAAAGGCGGACTTGCCGGTGAAGGCGCGGGATGTCCGCAAATTATTGCTGTAAGCGTACTTAGCCATGTCTCACGCGACCACTGGGGGGGCGTCCGGGGTATTCCGTCCGTCTCCGCCCGGGCCATTATCGCGTCAGGTAGGTGTCGGTCTAGGGTCGGGGGCTTCTTTTCGGCGAGGAATCACGGGTGTGAATTATCGCCATCGAACCAAGCGGCAAGGCCCGTCAGACGCCACCAAACTGCGCAGAATCGCGCACGCACCGGGGAGGCGTCCTATAAATCAGCACTTCAAGCGCCCTACTCAGGCTTGGGGGAGACGTGAAGGGTACGGACGTCGATCCCGATGACCGGGGACGGGCCATCCACGAGCACGTCGCCGTCGCCCGGGCGGTCGAACTTGACCGGCGGGGGGTAGACCCAGACGCAGCGGAGCGACTCCTCGGGCTGGAGGGTCGGCGGGACCAGGCCGCGGTTTTCGCCGTCGTCCAGATCCTCAAGGAAGACCTCGCGATCGAGCGTGAGAAACGCCCGCTCGCGCCCCCCCTCGGTCACGATGCGGCGCTTCTGGACCTGGTAGATCTGGCCGGTGAACTCGTCCACGAAGGAGGTGCCCTCGGTGAAGAAGTCGACCACCCAGCCGGGGAAGTCGGTATCGGCGCCGGGCGGGGGCACCTGGATCTCCGTCGGCACGCCGGTGGCGGCGGCGCGGCTGTTCATCGCGGCCGGATCAAACCCGACCTGCAGCCGCCAGGGCACAGGGAGCATGGTGTCCCGATCGGCCCCCAGCGCACGCGGCGCAACGACCAGTTCGCGATCCTGCCACGAAGGCGTGCGCACGGGCGCGGGATCCTGCTGCGGGTAGCGCATCGTCGAGCGCGAGCGGCGCAGCGAGACGAAGTACACATCGAAGGCCCGCGTCTGGCCCAGCGCGGCCACGGCCTCCGCCATGGGGCCGCCGGGGAACGGACCGACCTGCTTGCGGAGCCGGCTCAGCGCCGCCCACGCGTGGTGACGATCGTCGAGGGCGGCTTCCCAGCGGGCGTCGGGCGTCGGCGGCGAACCGCCGGGCGTGACGTAGCGTTCGAGCGGGGGATAGAACCGCGTGTGAAACGGAATCCGCGGCGTGCGGTAGGCGCTCAGCGGGCCCGCGTCGCACGGATCGGCCACGCCGTAGAACACCATCCGGTCGAGCCGCATCTCGTCACAGGGAGACTCGCTGATCGGCGCGCCGCCGGACATCAGTCGGTTCTCGGCATGGACGGCGTGCACGCGAGTGTCGGCATAGGTGATCAGCAGCGCCGTGCCGAAGGCCGGATTGCCTTCGATGTACAAATCGCCCGCGAAGGTGTGGGCGTCGTACTGCGCGCCGTCGACCATGGCGGTCAGCGAAAGCTGCGACTCGCCGTTCTCCACCATGGCCAGGCGGGCGGCGGTGTCGGTCAACTGCTTCGCCTTCACCCAGCCCACGGGGAACATCGTGGCGACGAGGACCATGCCGAAGCCGAGGATCACCACGGCGATCATCAGCTCGATCAGCGAGAAGGCCGCCCGGCGTCGGGCGAGGCGTGCGGCGCCGGTCATGGCGTGACCTCCTTCGTTTCACCGATGGGGCCGCGCACCAGCGCCCCGCCAGGACCCGCGATGTAGAACGGACGAGCGAAACTCAACAGCGCCTCGCGCTTCGCCACCGGCGTCGGCTGCGCGGCGAAGACCGACTCGTCATAGAGCAGCACGCCGTTGACCGCGGGGAAGTTGATCGCCGTGGCCACGCCGGAACCAGCCTGGAACGCCGATACGAGATCCTCCAGTCGCAGATCGCCGGCCGGATCAATGTCGAGCTGGTCGCCTTCGTCGGTGCTGTAGACCGCGTAGTACTCCTCGGCTTCGCCGACGCGCAGGCCGGTGCGATCGCCCAGGCCGTCGTCGTTCTCGTCGGCGTCAACGATCAGCACGTCGCGCCCGGTGAGCAGGCGTCCGTCGGGCGAAAACACAAGACTGAAGTAGTTGCGGTGACGCTGCCCCTCCTGCCACGAGCCGACCGAGAGGCCCGGCGTCTCGAAATTGTTGTTGGCCAGCTCCTCGGGCGAGTAGGCGAAGGGGGCGTTGTCGCTGTCCTGCGTGCGCACGGCCCACAGGGGCACGAAGCGCATCGGCTCGGGCACGACGTATTCGGCATCCTCCAGAATCACGAAACGATTCTGCGAAATCAGCGCGCCGCGCGTGGCGTTGAAGTTGGCCGGGTCGCGCACGGCCTGGCGCTCGATCTGGTAGATACGCTGGGCGCCGGTCTCGTCGAGCACGAAGAGCAGGCCCGACTCGCCCCGATCGGGCGAGGCGGCCCGACGCAGCGCGATCGTCAGCGCCGCGCGCATGTAGTTTTCCGCGGTCGCGACTTTGCGCGCCGACCACATGCGCGTCACCGAGGGCAGCACAATCGTGATCAGCAAGGCGATGATCGTAATGACCACGCCCAGCTCGATCATGGTGAAGCCGCGCCGGCGACGCGGAGCCGCGGCAGACGAACAAGCCGCATGTCGGCTCGAAAGGGTGGTAATCACGGCTCGATCCCCTTCGACAGCTTCTCGGCCAGGGCCGGATCCGCGTAGATGTTGTCGGCGTTGAGCGGGTTGTTGACGCGGTTGTCGTCGATCAGGTCTTCGTGCAGCAGCACGCCGACTGTCGGCGTCGCGCCGGCCAGCTGGCTCTCGCCATTGGGGCCGTAGGACATGATCACCGGCCGGCCGCCGTTGAGGCGGACCATCGCCGTCGAAGCCCGGTTCCACGCGGCGTGGTTGGTCGAAACGCGGTCGCTGGGCGTGCCCTTCCAGTCGCGCTGGGTGTAATACGCCAGCGGCGTGCCCCAGTGATCGACCAGCCAGCGGATCGGCGTGTCGCCTTCGTTGAACCGGCCGTTGTCGTCACGGTCGAGGAACTGCAGCGGCTCCGATGTGGCCGGATCAACCGCGCCCTGCGACCAGTAGTGCGAATCGATCCGCTCGAGGATCATCCGCCCCTGTTCGCTGTACAGCTCGATGGTCAGCAGCATGGCCGCCAGGTCGCGGTGCTCGATCGAGGGACTCGCGGGGCTGCGGCCGAAGGTCATCGCCGGATAGGTCGGGCCGCCCGACGGCGAGGGCACGACCTCGACCTTGCCGGGCGCAAGCGACCAGTTCGCCCCGCCGCCCGACGGCGCGCCGGGCACACCGAAGCGCGTGAAAACCTCGAGCTCGTCAGCCGGGAAACTGCCGTAGCGCGCCTTGTACGAGGCGTCGCCCTGCCGCGTGCTCACGAACGCCGGCGGCGACTTGTGGAACTCGTCCACCGCCTGCTGCACCAGCATGATGACCGCGTGGGTCTGCTTGGCCTGGCTGTTCTTCCACACGCCGGCGCTGACCGTAATCAGCGCGCCCGCGAGCACGGCGATGATCGTGATCACCACGAGCAACTCGACGAGCGTAAACGCCGCACGGCGGTCGCAACGGAATGTCCGGCGGTTGACCGACACGGGCAGCCTCTACTTCCTGGTCCAGTTCGTAACGTCGTCGATCGTGCCGTAAACCCCGTCCTTGCCGGCGGCGATCAGCAGGAAGCTGTCCTTGCGCACCGGCACATTGTTCGCCTTCACATCCGGATCAAAGATGAACCGGGCGAACGAATCGGCGTAGGTGTCGTCGGTGACGATCGGGTTGGTCGGCCCGGTCGGCGGAACGACCGGGGGAACCGGCGCGACGCGGACCAGTTCGTGGAGGTTGCCGCGATCGTTGGCCCGCTGGCCGAAGCTCAGGCCCGTGCGGGCGCCCGGGCCGCCGACGCTGCCGGTGATGACGGCGTTGTCCTGCTGGGTGTAGATGCCCGGCGTGCCGGCCATCGCGTCGATCATGACGCGGGCCGCGGGGTTCGCGCGATAGTAAAGAATCGGCCGGCCGAAACCGTCGAGGAAGAGCGGCAACAAGCCGGTGTCGTCGTTGAAGGTGCCGCCCGCCTCGGTCACGATGACCGTTTCGCTGCGAAGTTGAGTCAGCGTGCCCGCCTTCTTCTGCATGCCCGAATCGACGAAGCCGCTCTCGGTCCCGCCGGGATAGCGGGGCTTTACCGGGGTCCCCAGCACGTCGGGCGTGCCGGTCTCGACGCGCTCGTAGGCGCCGCCGGGTCCGCGGTGGGTGTCGTCAGCCCAGCGGCCGTCGCGGTCAAAGTCCTTGAAGCCGGGCGGCCCGAGCAGGTCGGCCCCCATCAGCGCCATCGCCAACAGGTGTGCCCCGGCGACCTCGGTCGTCGGGTTGCCACCGGCGGTGGTCGAGAAGGGGTTGGCGATCTTGGGGACGCCGTTCTCGACAAAGTCGCTGCGCGAGGGCGGATAAGTGCCGTCGAGGCCGCGCTCGCCGCGGTAGGCTTCGAGGCCGGCCTCGATCGAGGCGAACCGCGCCTGCGTGTCGACGACCTTGGCCCGCGTGCGGATCGCGTTCATCGACGGAATGAGGATGCCGATCAGCAGCCCGATGATCGAGATGACCACGAGCAGCTCGATGAGCGTAAACGCGCGACGCCCGGCTGAGCCTGTGTTGCGATGCATGTGACTGCGTCCTTCCTGGGCGTCGCCGGCGACCTGCGCCGACACCCCGCCACTACGACACCGATTCGATCAGCGAGATCAGCGGCATGAACAGCGCGACGACGATGAAGCCGACGATCACACCGAGCACGACCACCATGATCGGCTCAAGCAGCGACACGAGGCTCGCCACGATGACGTCCACCTCTTCGTCGTAGTTGTCCGCCACCTTCATGAGCATCTTGTCGAGCTCGCCCGTCTCCTCACCGACGTCGACCATGTTGACGACGATCGAGTCGACCACCTTCGACGCGCGCAGCGGGTTGGCGAAGCTCTCGCCCTCGCGGATCGAGTCG
The DNA here is from genome assembly GCA_964426945.1 of uncultured Phycisphaeraceae bacterium. Taxonomy (GTDB): domain Bacteria; phylum Planctomycetota; class Phycisphaerae; order UBA1845; family UBA1845; genus CAYRSS01. The sequence goes on along the minus strand of CAYRSS010000006.1, from coordinate 123,460 downwards.
TGCACCACCTGCAGCGCCCGGGCGTAGACCTCGTTGCCCGAGGTCTCCTTGGTGATCATGATGGCTTCGAGAATCGGCACACCCGCCGTGATGAGCGTGCCCAGTGTCCGCGTGAACCGCGCGACGGCTGTCTTCATCAGCAGTTTGCCGAGAATGGGTATCTTGAGCGCGACCACGTCCACCGCGTAGCGCCCGCCCTGCGACGAGCGCACCAGTTTGAACAGGACCGCCAGCACAATCGGCGAGAAGAGAATCACCGCCCAGCCCGGTGGAGACCCGTCCACGAACCAGTCGGAAATCCCCATCAGCAGCACCGTGGGCGCGGGCAGCGGAACGCCGAAGTCGATGAAGATCTCTTTGAACTTCGGGATAACGACGATCATGATGCCCGACACGATACCGACCGCGAAGAGAATGACGACGACGGGGTACACCATCGCGCCGATGATCTTGCGCTTCAGCTTGGCGGCCTTCTCCATGAACTCGGCCAGGCGCTGGAGGATCGTGTCGAGCACGCCGCCCGTCTCGCCCGCCGCCACCATGTTCACGTAAAGCCGGTTGAAGGTCTTGGGGTGCTTGCCCATCGCCTCCGAGAGCGTCGCCCCGGCCTCAATGTCGTCCGCGACCGCGCGAAGCACGTTCTTGAGGTTGCCGGGTTTCTGCTGCTCCTGAAGGATGTTCAGGCTGCGCAGAATCGGCAGGCCCGCGTCGATCAGCGTGGAGAGCTGACGCGTGAACTGCGTCATGCGCTTGGTCGAAACGCCGCCGAAGGAGACGGGCTTGCCCTTCTTCTTGGTGGCCTGCTCCTTCTTCTTCCCGCCCTTTTCGGCGATGCGGGTCGGGAAGTAGCCCAGCGTGCGAATTTTTGCCAAGGCATCCTCGGTCGAAGCGGCTTCGACCTGGTCCTTGACCTCTTCGCCATGCTGGTTCATGGCCTCGTATACAAATGTTGCCATACCGATGACCCTCGGACAGGAACCGATCATCCACGCGCAGGCGACAAGGCCGGCGCTGAAACAGCCCGGCCCGCGAATCGAACCCGTCTACCACATCGACCCGGATCAGCCGGGCCGCAAGCCCCTCAAGGCCCGCACCGACGAGCCGGACGCCCGGGCGATACCCCCACGCCCGCAGCGACCGCCCCCGGCCGCTAGACCTCGATCAGCGTCTCGCGGACGACCTCGTCGATGGTCGTGATGCCATCGTAGATCGCCAGCAGGCCGCTTTCACGCAGCGTACGCATGCCGCGCTTCACCGATTCACGGCGAAGCACCGACGACGACGCGTGACGCATGATCAGTTCGCGGATGTGGTCGTCCATCACCATGATCTCGAAGATTCCGAGACGACCACGATAGCCGGTGTTGTTGCAGTAGTCGCAACCCTTCCCGTAGTAGAACACCCGATCCCCCACGTCGTCGGGCGTCAACTCGAGCTCCATCAGTTGCTCTTCGGAAGGCTTGTACTCGGCCTTGCAATGCGAACAGATCCGACGAACGAGACGCTGGGCGATAACAGCTTCCAGTGTCGCTGTAAGCAGGAACGCCTCCATCCCCAGATCCAGGAGGCGGGCCACCGCCGAGGGCGCATCGTTCGTATGCAGCGTCGTGAACACCAGGTGTCCGGTCAAGGACGCCTGCACGGAGATCTGGGCTGTCTCCAGGTCGCGGGTCTCACCCACGAGGATGATGTCGGGGTCCTGACGAAGGAAGCTGCGCAGGGCCCGAGCGAAGGTCAGGCCGACCTCCGGCCGGACCTGGACCTGGACCAGCCCGTCAATGTCATACTCCACCGGGTCCTCGGCGGTGAGGATTTTCACGCCGGGGTCGTTCAGCTCGTTGAGGGCCGCGTACAGGGTGGTCGTCTTGCCCGAGCCGGTCGGGCCGGTGTTGATGAGAATCCCGTTGGGCTTGGCGATGAGCTGTCGGAAAATGACCAGCTCGTCATCGCGCATGCCCACCTTGTCGAGGTTGAGCTGAACGTTGCCGCGGTCGAGCACGCGAAGCACGACGCTCTCGCCGAACATCGTCGGCAGCACGGCGACGCGCAGGTCGATGGGTGCGCCGCGCAGCTGCAACTCGATACGGCCGTCCTGCGGCAGGCGACGCTCGGAGATGTCGAGGTTCGCCATGACCTTGATGCGCGACGCCACCGCCACCGCGACATACTTCGGCGGCGGCACCATCTCGTAGAGGACGCCGTCGATGCGGTAGCGCATCTTGAACTCGTCCTCGAACGGCTCGAAGTGAATGTCGCTGGCCTTGTCCTTGATCGCCTGAAGCAACACGAGGTTGAGCAGCTTCTTGACCGGGTTGAGCTCGGCCATCTCCTTGAGCTCGGCCAGGTCGATCGAGTCGCCACGGTTCTTGAACGCGGCCAGATCCTGGTCGTCGGTCAGTTCCTCGATCAGCGAGGTGATCGATTCCTGTTCGCCCTCGGGGTAGTAGCGGTTCAGCGCCTTCTGGAGGTCCTCCATCTTGGCGATGAATGGCCGGATGTTGAGCCCCAGCAGCGTGCGGAGGTTGTCGGTGGCGACGAAGTTCTCCGGGTCGGCCATGGCGATGAACAGTTCGTTGCGCTCGGGGTTGAACTCGAACGGCACGACCTGAAACGTGTTGGCCATCTGCCCGGGGATCTGGGTGATGATGTCCGCCGGCACGTCGATTTTGCCGATGTCCACGGGCTCCATGCCGCTCTGGGCGGCGAGGGCCATGATCAGATCTTCCTGCGAGATGTAGCCGAGCTCGACCAGAATCTGGCCGATGGGGCCGCGCCGCTCCTTCTGGATGTCGAGCGCTTCGACCACCTGGGCGCGCTTGAGCTTGCCCATCTTGATGAGGATGCGCCCGAGCTGCCGACCGCGATACTGTTCGATTCTGGAGATCATGTGCGAAGCTGGATATCGTCCTCGTCTTCGCCTTCCTTCTTCTCGCCCAGATCACGAATCTCCAGGCCGCGGCGATGCATGTCGATCTTGTCCTGCATCTGGCCGGGATTGCGCGATCGGTCGATGGCGTCGACGGCCGTGACCGTGCCTGATACGTAGAGGTTCCAGAGGTGCTCGTCGAGAAGCTGCATGCCGTATTTCTTCCCGGTCTGGATGGCCGAGTCGATACGGTACGTCTTGTTCTCGCGAATCAGGTTGCTGATGGCCGGCGTGGTCACCATGAACTCATACGCCGCCACCATGCCCTTGGGCTGCCGCGGCAGCAGCGCCTGCGACAGCACCGAGATCAGGTTGGTGGAGAGCTGGACGCGGATCTGCTCCTGCTGCTCGTGCGGGAAGGCGTCGACGATACGGTTGACGGTACCCTGCGCCCCGGTCGTGTGGACCGTGCTGAACACCAGGTGACCCGTCTCGGCGGCGCGGATGGCCGCCTCCATCGTCTCCAGATCGCGAAGCTCGCCGACGAGGATCACGTCCGGATCCTGTCGCAGCACGCGGCGCAGGGCCTCCGAAAAGCTCGGCACGTCGATGCCCACTTCGCGCTGATTGAACAGCGACTTCTTGTGGTTGTGGTAGTACTCGATCGGGTCTTCGACGCTGACGATGTGGCGGTCGAAGTTCGTGTTGATGTAGTCGAGCATCGTCGCCAGCGTCGTGGTCTTGCCCGAACCGGTCGGACCGGTCACGAGAAAGAGTCCGCGAGGACGCCGGCACAGCGCCTTGCAGATACGCGGCAAGCCGATCTGTTCGAAGGTCAGCAGCTTGAAGGGAATCAGACGCAACACCATCGCGATGTTGCCCTTCTGGCGGAAGATGGCCACGCGGAAGCGGCCGGCGTCGCCGAAGGCGAAACCGAAGTCCGTACCGCCCTCTTCCTGAAGCTCCTGCTGATTGCGATCCGGCGTGATGGCCTTCATCAGCGCGGTGGTGTCGTCGGGGCCGAGCGTCTTGGTCTCGAGACGGCGCAGGTGACCGTGCATGCGGATGACCGGCGGGTCGCCGACCGTCAGGTGCAGGTCCGAGGCCCCCTGCTTGATCACCGTCTCGAGCAGACGGTCAATGTGAAGCGAAGCCATGCAGTTCTCCCAACACGTCGGCCCCTCGGGCCGACCGCGGCGATTGCACCGGGGTCCGCCGAATCCGGCCGACCGCCGCGCCCAGCCGCCGTCGCTACGACATCACGATACCTTCCGCCTGCGTGATACGGACCAGCTCTTCCGGCGTCGTGACGCCGAGCAGGATCTTCAGCTTGCCGTCGTCGAGCAGCGTCTTCATGCCCGAGGCCCTGGCCGCCGTGCGCAGCTTCGACGCTGTGGACCGGTTGAACGCCAGATCGCGAAGCTCCGAATTCATTTCGAGCATTTCGAAGATGCCCTTGCGGCCGCGATAGCCAGAGTTGTTGCACCGCTTACAGCCGGCGCCGCGGAAGACCTTCTTGCCGACAAGCTCGTCCTCGGTGAAGCCGAGCACCTTCAGGATCATCATGTCGGGCTGCGGATCCTCGACCCGGCACTCCTGACAGATCACGCGGACGAGCCGCTGCGCCATGATCGCCTGCACGGCGCTGGCCACGAGGAACGGCTTGATGCCCATGTCGATCAGCCGCGTGATCGCCGAGGGGGCGTCGTTGGTGTGCAGATTGCTGAACACCAGGTGACCGGTCAGCGCCGCCTGAATGGCCACGTCGCCCACTTCCTTGTCGCGAATCTCACCGACGAGAATGATGTTCGGCGCCTGGCGGAGCATCGACCGCAGGATCTTGGCGAAGGTCAGCCCGATGTCATCGCGTACCTGGCACTGATTCATGCCCGTGAAGTTGTACTCCACGGGGTCCTCGGCGGTGATGATCTTCTTGTCAGGCCGGTTGAGTTCCTGAAGTGCCGCGTAGAGGGTCGTCGTCTTGCCCGAGCCGGTGGGCCCGGTGACGAGAAACACCCCGTTGGGCCGCCGGATGATCCGCTGAAACTTGGCGTTGTTGTCGTCGGTGAAACCCAGCGCACCGATACCAACCTGCACGGCATCGGGCCGCAGGATACGAAGCACCACGCTCTCGCCGTGGTAGCTGGGCAGGGCGCTGACGCGGAAGTCGATCGCCTGGCCGCCGATCTTCATCTTGATGCGCCCGTCCTGGGGCACCCGCTTCTCGGCCACGTCCATGCCCGCCATGATCTTCAGACGGGTGGTGACGGCGGCCTGCATGTTCTTGGGCACGTCATCGCGGATCGCGCACACGCCGTCCACGCGGTAGCGGACCCGGACTCGGTTGGGCATGGGCTCGACGTGGATATCGCTCGCCCGACCGTGAACCGCCTCGGTGATAATCAGGTTCACCAGCCGGATGATCGGGGCATCGCCCTCGCGCGCGTCGCCCTCGCCGCCCTCTCCCTCGGACTCGGGCCCCGCCTGGTCGATGCTCTCCATCGTCTTGGAAAGCTCGTCCCCCTCGGGGTTTACGAACCGATCGATGAACCCCTTTACCTTCGTGGCCGGGGCCAGAGCGGGGATGATCTCGCGGTTGAGCCGGAAGCGGAGCAGGTCCTGCGTCTCGAGGTCGAGAGGGTCGGTGATGATCACCCGTAGCCGCTCGCCTTCCAGCCCCAACGGAATAACCATCAGATTCTGGATAAGATTGGACGGGACGAGTTCGAGTGCGTCGTGATCGACGGTGTGGCGGTCGAGATCGATGTACTCAACGCCGAACTGGGTTGCCAGGGCCTTGATGACGTCTTCTTCGGTGCAGAGTTCGAGCTCGACGAGAGCCTCGCCGATCCGCTTGCCGTGCTCCTGGGCGTACTTCAGGCCATCCGCCAGCGCACCGGCGTCGATGATCCCCCAGCCGACCAGGATCTCCCCTATCTTCTTGCGTTTCTTGGCCATGCGGAAACCGTTCTTGCCGGGGATTGACCCCTCGGCACCCCGGAAGCGCGTCACGAGCCCGCGGAGAGCCGAACAGGTGGGCAGCCTGCAGGCGGCGTCAGGCAGCAGCGGATTCTACAGCCCCCCCCGAACCCGATCAACCGACCCGGCCCCGGCGAACGCGGCTGCAGCTCGGGTGGTCGCCGGTTCCGGCGGCGATGAGCTGAGGTCAAGCCTGAGATGGTGCGCGGGGCGGACCTGCGGCGACAGGAGGGAGCCGTCCGGACGCCTCGCGCCGTGCCGACGGGCTATGTGACTTTGCCCACCAGCCGAGGAATAAGGCGCTTCTTCTGGTCGTGAACCCACTTGTAGTAGTCCGCCCGAGCGAGGCACGAGCCGGCGGGCTCATCCAGCAGGACGGTCACATGCCGGTGCATCTGGAGGGCGCTGGCCGACACCTGGGAGGTGATCGGCCCCTCCAGGGCGGCGGCCACGATGTCGGCCTTCTTGGCCCCGTTGGCCAGCAGCAGGATCTCCCGGGCCTCCATGATCGTGCCGACCCCCATGGTGATGGCGAACCGTGGCACTTCGTCGGGGTTGCGGAAGAAGCGGGCGTTGTCGTCGATGGTCTGCCGGGTCAGCGTCTTGAGCCGCGTCCGCGAGCCGAGCGACGAACCCGGCTCATTGAACGCGATATGCCCGTCGCCGCCGATGCCCAGCACCTGCAGGTCGATGCCCCCGAAGCGCCGGATCTCCTGCTCGTACCAGGCACAGAACTCCTCCACGTTGGCAGCCTGTCCATAAGGGACGTGGATATTGCCCGGGGGGATGTTGAGGTGCTGAAACAGGTTCTCATCCATGAACCGTCGGTAGCTCTGCGAGTGAGACGGGGCCAGGTCGAGATACTCGTCGAGGTTGAACGTCACGACCTTCGAGAAGTCGAGACCTTCTTCCTTGTGTTTGCGAACCAGGGCCCGGTAGAGCCCCACCGGCGTCGAGCCGGTAGCCAGGCCGAGCACGCTGTTGGGCTTGCGCAGCAGCTGACGCTCGATGAGGTCTGCGGCGAGCTGGCTCATCTCTTCGTAGCTGGGACTGATGATGATTTCCACGGCGCGGTCTCCCTCGGCGAGCGTGACGGCTTCACGACCCGCGGCGGGGCTCGCCTCGCCCGCGGCGGCTGCGGCGATGGGGGATGCTGAACTGTCCAGGCCCCGACGGACGTTCCCGCTGCGCGAATCCGCGCAGCGCGGGGCCACGTGGAGGATGCTGGCAAGATGAGGGCCAAAGACCCCGCCGAATCCCGGCAGCAGCCACCCGATCGCATCTCGTGAGGTCTCGCCGCCCTGCGCACTTCTGCGACCCGCGTCGCGGACCGCTGCGCAGCGACCGCCGGGGTTCGCGGCCGTTCCGCCGGATTGGGTCCTTTCACGCTGACGCCGCTGTCCGATCGGAATCCGACTCGCGGAAACAGAAACTGGCGCGCGGCTTGCCACGCAGAAACCGGGAGCGCCCGCCTTCCGGGTGCATCGCGGGGAGGCTGCCGCCGCTCCAACGCCCGCGGATGACGGAGTCCGCCTGATCTGCTGCGCGCGAACCGCGCCGTCGAGGAGACACGTCCATGAGACTGGTGATATTCGAGGATGATCAAGCCGACCGATTCCTTCCGCTGGTGCACACTCGAGGCGTCTTCGAACTCCGCGCCGGAGCCACGACGCTGCGACAGAAGATCGAGCGCGCGGTCGGCCGCAAGGCCGATGCGGTGCTCACGCGCGAGCTCGTCGCGGAGGTCGTCCACGGACGCGCGGACGGCGCCGCGGTAAACGACCTGTCGATCTGCCGGGGAGAAGAAACGCTGTTTGTGAACGCGTGCGTGCGCGGCTCAAAGTTCTCGCCGCCGGCACGGCAACTTGCGCTATGGTACGGCGAGCGCCTGGTCGCCTGGCGAACGACCGATGATGTGTCGAGTATCCGCGACTATGCCACGCTCTGGGAGTCTGCGCGACGCGGCGAGCGCGAGCCCTATGGTGACGGGTGGTACGACTACATCTGGGACGTGATGCTTACCGCTCCGGAAGAAATCGTCATCGATTTCGAAGCCGCCGGGCGTGACGGCGTCGAGGGGCAGGTGCACGACTCCGCCGTCGTTTACGGACCGCCTCACCACCTGTTCGTCGGGCATGGTGCGCGGATTCACCCGTTCGTCTGCATCGACACGCGCGGCGGTCCCGTCACCATCGAGGACGGCTGCGAGATCCAACCCTTCACCCGCATCGAAGGCCCATGTCACGTCGGCGCCGGCACGATCCTGCTCGGGGCCAAGCTTCGCGAAGGCTGCAGCATCGGCCCGATGTGCCGCGTCGGCGGCGAGGTCGAAGAAGCGATCATCCACGGCTTCTCCAACAAGTACCACGACGGCTTCCTCGGCCACGCCTATGTCGGCGAGTGGGTCAACCTGGGCGCGCTGACCACCAACAGCGACCTCAAGAACGACTACGGCTCGGTCAGCGTGATTCAGGCCGGCAAGACCATCGACACCGGATCGCGAAAGGTCGGAGCGTTCATCGGCGATCATGTGAAGACCAGCGTGGCCACGCTGCTCAATACCGGCACGATCGTCGGCACGGCGGCGGTCCTCGTCGCGGATGGCGCGCCGCTGCCCAAGTACATTCCCCCGTTCAGCTGGTATGTCGGCGGCGCCATCGGAAAGGGGTGCGGCCTCGCGCCGACTCTGAAGACGGCCGGCATCGCGATGAGCCGCCGCAAGGTCGAAATGACCGCCGCGGATGAAACGCTGCTTTCCCGCGTATTCGAGATGACGGAAACCGAGCGGAACACCACGGTCCGCCGCGCGCGGCGTGTCGCAGCGGCCCGCGCCTGAAAGGGGCGCACGCCCATGAGCCTTTCCTTGTACGATGCGACTGAGAGTCCCGGGATCGCCGTGTCGGATTCCGACGGCATCGACGCCGTGCTGCGACCGAGATCGATCGCCGTGCTCGGCGTGACACCGACACCCGGCACCGTCCCGTACGACATCTTTCACAACCTGCTCGAGGGCCGCTTCAAGGGGCCGGTCTATCCCGTCGCGCCGAAGAAGCGCCACATCGGCGGCGTCCGGGCGTACGACTACATCCTCGATATCCCTGATCCGGTGGACATGGCGATTCTCGTCTTCCCGGGGTCAGTCTGCGAAATGGCCCTGAAGCAGTGCATCGACAAAGGCGTGCGCTCGGCCATCGTCATTTCGGCGGGCTTCCGCGAAACCGGCGCCGCCGGACTCGAACGCGAGCGCCGTCTGGCCGCGCTGGCCCGCGAAGGCGGCATCCGCATGATCGGCCCCAACTGTCTGGGCGTCATCAACACCGAGCCCGACGTCTCGCTCAACGCGAGCTTCGCCACGTCGATGCCCGCCGCCGGCGGCATTGCTTTCGTCTCCCAGAGCGGGGCGCTGTGCACCGCCGTGCTCGACTACGCAGCCGATCGCGGCATCGGATTCTCGAAGTTCATCAGCGTCGGCAACAAGGCGGATATCGACGAGGTCGACCTGCTGCGTTTCCTGCAACGCGATCCACAGACGCGCGTCATCCTGTTGTACCTCGAGAGCCTGGTCGACGGCGGCGCCTTCATCCGCGCGGCCTCGGCGATCACGCGCGGGCCTCACGCGCGGCCGATTCTGGCGATCAAGAGCGGCCGCACGGAGGCCGGGGCCGCCGCCGCGGGTTCGCACACCGGGGCACTGGCCAGTTCCGACGTCCTCGCCTCGGCCGCCTTCGAACAGGCGGGCATCCTGAGGTGTCGCACGATCGAAGAGATGTTCAACACCGCCCGGCTCATCACCAGCCAACCGGTGCCCGCCGGGAACCGGCTGGCCATCGTCACGAACGCGGGCGGCCCCGGCGTCATGGCGGCTGATGCCGCCGTGGATTGCGGACTGCGCCTGGCCATCCTGTCGCAAGCTACAACGGCCCGCCTGCGCAGCGCCTTGCCGGCGGCCGCGAATGTCAGCAACCCGATCGACGTCATCGGTGACGCCCGCGAGGACCGCTTCAAAGCCGCGCTTGACGCCGTGTTTGACGACGAGAACGTGGACAGCGTGCTGGCGATCCTCACCCCTCAGTCAATGACCAACGTGGTGCCGATCGCCGAGACCATGCGCGATGCCGCCGATCGAAGCGCATCCGGCAAGCCGATGGCCTGTTCGTTCATGGGCGGACGCGCAGTGGCGCCGGGTGCAGCGCTGCTGACCGACGCGGGGCTGCCCGTCTACACGCTGCCCGAACACGCCTGCCGCGCGCTGGCGGACGCCGTCCGCCTGGCCCGCGAGGCGAAGCGGCCGGCAAGCTCCATCCCGGCGCTGGTCGTCGATCACCGTGCGGCGGCCGCGGTGATCGACAACCGGCCGGCCGGATTCCTCGCCGAGCCCGATGCGCTGCACGTCCTGACAGCCTACGGCATGAACGTGCCGCAATGGAGCTTCGCCCGATCGGCGACAGAAGCGGCGGACGCCGCCGAGCGGCTGGGCTACCCGGCGGTGATCCGGCTGGTGTCTGCCCGCGCCGTGCACAAGACCGAACTGCGCGGCGTGCGGCTCGATTTGCAGACGCGCGAATCGGTATTGAAAGCGTTTCAGGAAATCGAAGAGACCATGCATGAGCGCTTCGGCGAAGGCGCGATGGCGGGCGTCGTCGTGCGCGGCATGATTCCCGCCGGAAGCGAAGTGCTGCTCGGGGTCAAGCACGATCCGGTGTTCGGACACGCCGTCGCCTTCGGCCTCGGCGGCGTCCACGTCGAAGCGCTGCACGACATCGTTTTCCGCATTGCCCCGCTGGACAGCGAGTCGGCCCGGGAGATGCCTCGAGCGGTGCGGGCGCTGCCGCTGCTGGAGGGTGTCCGCGGCGAGCCGCCGGTGGACTTCGCAGCTATCGAAGATCATCTGCTTCGCCTTTCGCGGCTGGTCGAAGACTTCCCGCGGATCGCGGAGATCGACATCAATCCCCTGATCGCGGCGCCCGCGGGACGGGGAGCCGCCGTCGCAGACGTCCGCATTCGACTGAACGAACATTGACCGCGGAGCCGGACCGGCCCCGCCCGAACAACGCGCAGGGCGCAGCCTGGCCTTCGCCCTGACTGTCCGCTGAAAAAGGGTCAGGCACCGCCTGGTCGCTATTCACGAACGGGGGAAGCGGGTTGACGCCGCAGCCAGGCCCCTTTTTCAGCGGACCCCTAAGGAGGATCATCATGGCACACCCGACCACGCTCAACCGTGTCACCCAGGTTACCGCCCGCGTGCTGGGGCTCGATCCGTCGGAAATCGCGCCGGACTCGCACTTCGTCTTCGACCTCGGCGCCGAATCCGTGCAGAGCCTCGAACTGGTCGCGGCGTTTGAAGAGGAATTCGACATCGACATGAAGCAGGAGGAGGCCCTGGCCGTCCAGTCCGTCGCCGCGGCGGCCGACTACATCGAACGATACGTCAAGGCATGATCCGGCTCCGCCCTGCGGTGAAGTCTCGCCGCACGCGGCCGCCCGGCAGCGCGAACGCGGCACGCCTTGCCCGGCGAGCGGACCCGACCGCGCGAGGGCGGATTGATCCGGGAGGGCGGGGCGCGTGCCCAGCCACGCCGACGGAATCCCCGATCCTGATCGTTCCGGACCACCCGGTACTTTTCGCCGGGTTTCGCGTTTCCGGGTGAGGTATTGTTCACGCCGGTTGAGGATTCGGAATGAGATTGCGGCTTGCGGATTCGGGGTCTCCGCAGCAGGGATGCAAACCTCAACCCTGAATCTCGAACAGCCCGACCGGAATTCCAGACCGTGACGCAGCCGCTGCCCGTGCAAACTCCGGCTCGGCGGAACGCCCGTGCATGAGATCGCTCGGATCCGTGACCAACCCGTCCGCCGCAATCATCGTGCTGCGTCGTGCGGACCGGCGGACGGCTGGCGCCCGCCGGCCCGGAAGCCATCCGTCGCCTACGGCGCTGTGACGAGCCGGCTCAGCAGCACGAAGTCGACCATGTCCACATCACCGTCACCATCAAGCTCGGCGCACACGCACTCAATACCGCTTTCGCCCTGAGGGCCATGGAGACAACCAACCAGTCGCGCGAAGTCCGTCAGATCCACGACGCCGTCGCCGCTGAAGTCGCCGACCGGCGGATCGGTCAAGCGGGCCCACAGCGAGATGTCATCGATATTCCATCCGGGGTAGGTCACGGAGCCATCCGTCGGCCCCATGCTCCAACGGATCTGCACGGCCGACATGCCGTCGGCCACTTCGCCGATGTCGAGGCGCATCTCAGTCCAGGCTGAGTCCATGAGCGCTGACCCGCTGTGCGCCCAGACCGTGGTCCAGTGAACGCCGTCGACGGACACGTCGACCGATGCGTGGTCGTAGCTGGCGGACTCGACCCCCAGCCATCGCCAGAAGCGCAGCTCGACCGACGACAAGCCGCTGAGATCGAACGGTGACGTGGTCAGACAGCGGACCGGCAGACTGTTCTCGTAGTCGCCCGCCAGGTTGTAGCCGAACACGTTCACCCCGGTGTGGCCGGCGACGGGATCGCGGCCGTAGCCGCCCTGCCCCGTGGGCCGGCCGAATGCCCAGAGCCCCTCGCGGAGCCATCCAGGATCCGTGTCGAGTGTATAGCCGACGACCTCCAGCGGACCTCCCACGACAATACCAACCTCGGCCGGTGGCGATTCGAGTCCGTCGCTGACGTGATAGGTGAAAACATCTGGCCCGCTGTACGAGCAGTCCGGCACATACAACACGATGTCACCCACTTCGGCCAGGGCGTGAGGCGCCGCGACAATCACGCCGTGCAGCGGGTCGATCAGGGCGCCCTCGGCGGGGAGCGTGTCAATGACGAAGGTCAGCGGCAGACCGGCCGCAGACACGCCCTGGAGCGTGATATCCACCGGCAGGCCCACCGAGGTCTCGACCATGAGATCCTGCGCGACCGGCGGACATGTATCACCCAGCGGCAGCACGCGCAGCGACCACCCGTTCAGCGTGCCCACGTCGCCGCCGGCCTGGTCTCGAACCGTCAGCGTCCAGAGCCCTGTCGCTGGTGCCAGATCGAAATCGGACAACGCACCGGGTCCGCTCGGAGCCTGCCCCTCATCGTCGTAGCTGGCGATCAGGTTGTCGGCGGCGCCCCCGCCGCGATTGTGCAACACGACCGTATCACCCCGCGGCGAGCGGAGTTCCACAACGAGATCACCGATGTAGGTGTGCGTGATGTCGACGGCCACGTCGACGTCACCCACGCAGAACACGTCGCTCACCTCCAGCGTGCTGCTGACGACAGCCAGGTCGCTGATGGGCTTCGGAACGTCGAGCGACGTGTAGACGTACCGGCCGATCTCCAGCTCCACGGCGCGGATGCTGTCGCCGACGTGATCGGTCGTGTTGCTGAACTCGACCGACGCGGTATGCAGGCCGTTCTCCATCGCGGCGGCGGCGGCACCGTCAATTTGAACGGAAACGTCGGCGGTCGCCCCCGGATCAAGCGAACCGCTGGTCGCCCCGCCCAACAGTAGCCACGGGACTGCCCCCGGGATCGTCACGACATAATCGATGCGATACTCCGCCAGGTTGCGCACCTGGTAGGCCCGGGCCGCCGGCTGGAACGGTCCGCCCGACGGGCCTTCACTGCGGAAGACGCCGGTAGGCGTGACGCGAAGCGCGGCTTCGGCATCGGGGATGTAGAGCGACGGATCGCCGAGAAGGTTGTACATCTCGAAGTACCGCCGAGTCGTCGCCCCGGTGCCCATCTGGGCGGCATACTGCACGCGGGTGTGATTGATCGCCGGGCCCAGTTCGCGGACGTAGTCCTTGTAGAACGCGTCGAACAGCCGCTTCTGCAGCACGTCGTCCTCGGTCCAGTAGCTGGTCACGGACGACGCCCACACGGCGGCCGCACCCCTGGCGGGTTCGACGATCCAGGTTTCCGCGAAGCACTCGGGCTCCGCGTAACTACCCGTCAGACAGGCAAAGCTGCAGACGAAGGGGTAGTACCCGTCGTTGAACAGGCCGCGAACGTCCGCCTGGGAGAACGGCGGACCGTCGGCCCAGGAAAACTCGCCGCCGTGGCCGCTGTAGATGCCGAAGAGCCGCCCGCCGTTGAAGGCGTCACGGACCTGCTGCGGCGTCGCGCTCCACGTGTGCGAATAGAGCCTGTCGCTCACGAAGTTTGCGGGGTCGAGGTGCGTGGTAATCGTCCACTCGTGCGTCCCCTCCGTGATGCTGTAGTTGTCTTCCGACGCCATGAACACGGCCCGCAGCAAGTAGCCGGGATCCGTGTACGCACCTTCCTCGAAGGCGAGCGTCTTCTCGATGATTGCCTCGAGCTGGGGGATCGACCGGACCGGGAAGCGCCCGATCGCCAGATCGGGCATCCAGTCGCCCGTCCCGTCCAGGCACACGTAGTAGAGATCCGTAGCCGGATTGTCCGCGCCCACGCCGACCCAGTGGGGAATCGAGTTCGTGTCGCCTACGAGCAGCACGTAGTCAGGCGCCGTTTCGGGGTCCGCCCAGAGCGCCGCGATGTGGGCCTTGATCTGCTCCGTCGTGGAACCGGCCGACGGGATCCAGGTCGTCACCTCGAAGCCCTGCGCCGTTTTCGCGGCGGCAAACCCGGCAATCGTCTCCGCAAACTCGGGCGCAGCGATCACGTGGAAGTTGCCCGCGCCTTCCCGGAGCACCGGGGACGGGGGAGGATTCAGCAGCAGCGCCGCCAGGCGGGCTGCTGGCGCGCGATGACTCGCCGGCAACGCGCCGCCTTCGAACCGCACACGGGTTCGCATCGTGCGGTACACATGCAGCCGCTCCTGCACCGGGTTGTACGCGACCGGATATACCGTGAGCGCGACCAACCGCAGTCCCGCCATCAAGCCCAGTTCTTCGACGGCGACTCTCGATTCAGGCAGGAAGGCATCCAGCGCATAGGCTGCCTTGTCCCACTGAAACACGGCCCGTTCCATGGCACCCGGGATCTTCTCCACGGGCGGCTGGACCGGCACCAGGCGCAGCGGGACACCGGCCGCGGCGCGGTCGATGGCTATCGCAGCCGAGAGCTCGACCTCCGCCGAGAGGGTTGCGCCGTGCGGCGCGACCAGAAGCCGCCGGACAGCCGGCACGGCCGGCGTGCCGACTCCGCCGGGAACGGCGGCGTCAGGCCAGCCGACCGCGGCGAAGGCCCCCTCCGTCGTGAACCGCTCATGGACGAGCAGGCCGGTCAGCGTGACGTCGACCACAAGCTCATCCAAGCCGGCTTTCACGACGTGAACTTCCGGAGCTGACGCGGCCGCGGCGGCAACTGCGGCGGTGCTGCCGTCGTCGCGCACCGCAATCCATCGCTGCTCGGCCGACGATTCGGCGACACCGACGAGCACGGCGGCGACGATCCACAGGACCGGCCGAGGCCGGATCCAGACGAAGGTGGTTTGCATGATTCGCTGCTCCCGGGTGGCGGTCGCCCGGCGCCGCGGAGAGTCGAAGTCCGTCCGGACGCCGGCGGAGCCGCGTTGAAAGCAGATCCCAACGCCCCCGCCACCCAGGCCGGGTCGGGGATCGCGCGCGGTCCACCCGCGGATTCCGTCTGGCATCCCGCGGGCCACGGCGTGGCTCACGGGCAGGGAATCGACTGCGTTTTGCTTTGTTTGACTTGAGAGTAGCTTGATCTGGAACTCCGGAAACGCCAAAGGCCCCGCGGCTTCCTGCCGCGGGGCCCCGGTGCTTCCTTCACGCTCCTGGCGCGGTCGCTACGCCTGTCCGCCTGGACACGCGGCCGCGCCTCGATCATTCGTCCCGTAGCCGGGGCGGAACTTCCGACTTACGGCCGACGGTGAAGCCGCCGTCCTGCGAGCATGACCACGGCGCCGATCATCAGGGCCAGCGTCGCCGGCTCGGGAATGACAGCCGCCCCATTCAGGAACGTCATCAGCCGAACGTCGGGGTCGAGCGTCGTAAACACGTCGTAGAACATCAGGACATTGCCCGGCATCGGGAAGCCGTCGTAGTCATAGAGCGCCGTCGCGCCCGACGGCAGCGGAATCGGTACCGGGTCGATCAGAATCGCCGAGTTCCACAACTGTCCTCCGCGAAGCAGGTCCGTCAGCGACACCGGTTCGACCCGCTCGTTCACCCTGCGCTGAATCAGCAGGTCAACGGTCGAGCGATTGGTGATGTCATCCTGGACAACGCCGCTGAGCAGCGAGTTCCAGATCTGCCACACATCAGGCAGGTTACCCGTATTGCTGCCGTTGAACGTCCAGTTCATCTGCACGGCGACAGGATCGACGTCGCCCGCCAGGGTCAGCCCGAAGTGGGCGAACCCGCCGGGCGGCGTGGACGAGCCGCTCCAGCGGATTCGGGTCCCGCCGGATGCAGGCATCACACTCACGTTGGGATAGTCCCCCGTGTACAGGCTGTCGATGTCGCCGGGCGCGACGCCCCCGAGCACGACGTCGAAGTCGTTGGCTTCCTGCCCGGTCGTGTTGACGACGTCGAAGTTGCTCAGGGTTCCAGTGACGGTCGGCTGGGCCACGGCCGGAGTCGTCCAGTGCACCATGCATCCGGCGAACAGGACCGCGACGGACCATCGCGCGATGCTCCTCATTTGATTCTCCTTCGCTGGGGGGGCGGTCGATCCTGTCGATCGAAGGCGGCGCGCCCGCCCTCCGCCCCCGGGCGGCGCGCCGCGCACCAGGCCGGTCACGGACACATCACGCTCGCGCACTGCGTCCCCGGTCCATAGAACACGCCGCCCGGCGGGAACCGGCCGTCAGGCATGCCGTTGTTCAGGCCGCTGCCGTTCTGGAAGTCGGGCAGCGGAGTCTGAAGCCCGATGTTGGCCGACACCACACCGCGATCGGCCGGGTTGATCACGCCGTTGCCGTCCAGATCGCAGATGCACACGAGCTGCGGCGCGGTCTGGCCGAAGTTGGCCGAAATCACGCCGCGGTCGCCGGCGTTGACGACACCGTTGCCGTCCACATCACCCAGCACGCAGTTCGGCGAGCAGGCGAGGAAGTTATTCACGTTGCAGACAAACCCGGCGCACTGCGCCAGCGATCCGTCGGTACAACTTCCATCCGGCCAGCAGCAGGCGCCGGCGGCGGGATGAGGTGTGAGCAGCTCGAAAGCCATATCCACCGGCGGAGGCGGCAGCAGCGGGCAAAGGTGCGGCTGCTTGTCCCACCGGCCGTACTCCCAGCAATCCGGCGGCCACGGCGTCCACGACACGATCTCGCCGACGCAGGCCGAGTTCAGCCAGGCGTCGCCGGCGGGGTTCGAGGTCGTCATCCAGCCCCAGAAGTCACCTGAATTGCCCGACAAGTCGCTCGGCAGACGACCGGTGTACACCAGGTCGCACTCGGGCAGGCGCCATTCCGCGCCCACCACCGCCTGGATCGACAGCCAGTAGCGCTCGCCGCGCTCCTCGTTGAACGACCCCGGCTGGGCCGGGTACCAGCTCGTCCGCGGATCACGCTCGCTGCACAGCAAGCAGGCCTGCGAGAGATCCGCATAGTAGGCGTAGACGGGATGGCCGAGGCAGTCGACCGCGCCGGTCCCCACGCGAAGCACACCATCGCGCGGGATGAAGTAGCAGCCCAGCGCCGTCGGAGGCGGATCCGGGCCGTTGACCAGGTCCGGCGGGCAGGTCGGATCCACCGGGTACGGAATCTCGTTGTCCGCCCAGTGGAAAGTCAGGAGCCAGCCGTCGACCTGGCGCTGCGGATCGATACCCGTGGCTTCCTCATACCGCGGATCGAAGTAGCTGCCCCACCATTGCAGGGCACGCACCGGACGTCCGTCGGAGCGGAAGTCGTCGGCCACGACCTTATTCACGTCGCCGATCCGCCCCGCCGTCACCTGGAACGCCATGTCGCTGTACCGCGTCTGCGTGCCCGGCGGCACCGGCGGCCACGAGATAAACTGCCACGGCGACGGGGGTTGCGTATCGCTCTCTGCCCGGCTCACAGCCGGCGACACGCCGAGGATGGGCGCGATGTCGCGTCGCGCCTCCTGCCAACGCCAGACTGCGGGCTGCATCGGATTCACGGCGAAAGCCGTGATGTCGATCCAGTATTGCTCTCCCGCCGCCTGATCAAACGGAGTCGGCAGGTCGAAGGTGTAGAGGTAGATGCGTCCGCCTTCGATGTTGAACAGACCGGTCCACGTCTCGTTCGCCGCGGCGAACGGAATGTCAACGCCGAAAACCTCCACCGTCGTGGGCTTCGAGACGGGAAGGCCCGGCACGGCAAGGTGGATGCTGACGTGGAAGTGATCGATGCCCTGCCCGCGCTTCTCGAAACCGAGGTCGTCAAGTTCGTAGTTGCCCCACCAGTGCACGTCGCGAACTTCGCCGCCCTGGCAAATCCAGTCGTCGGCGATCGTCGTCCACCGATGAAGGCCGAGCGCCATCTCATCGTGCGCATGCAGACCGGACCAGGCCGGATCGGGTGGCTGATCCCACTTGGCCACGGGCACCGGCGGCGCAGTCTCCTCGCGCAGCCAGAGGTTGGAGGCGGCGTCGAAGTTCTCTGACGGCTGCAACATCGGCTGCGACCACTTGGCCTCCAGCGAACGGGTGGTCGTCAGCACGAACGCCATGTCCCAGGAGACGCCGGGCGGTTCCTCGATCGGGAAACCCTCCAGCCACGGATCGCCCGGCACCGGAGCGTTCGGCGCGGTGATGACCACCGCGTCGTCGTTCCAGAAGTGCGGCCGAGTCTTCCAGCCCCACGGGAAGGCCGGCGGCGAGCCGGCGAGGTACACCGCCGATATGCTGATCCAGTACACGCGCGGGCGCGGCAACTGGTAGAACCACTCGAACTCGCCGTCCGGCAGACGGAGGTCATAGCGGAAGCATGTGTCGCGTGGATGGGTCGCGTGCATGTCGCAACCCACCGGACGCTCGTTCAGCATGTCACGGGGTACGATCCACTGCCATAGCAGCTCGCCCGGATGGCTGAACGGCGTGGCGGCCGTGGCCTTCACATCTGACCAGATGCCGACGTGGAAGAGGTCCGGCGCATCCGGAGGCGCACCGGACGCCTCGTCCCAGCCGACGTACGAACCCCACCAGTGAATGTCGCTGATCGGATCGGCGTCACTGCACAGCCAGTCGTCGGCGACCATCTGGCAACCGGGGCAGGCGAAGTGCGAGATCTCGTCCCAGCCGTTGAAGCACTCTGGGCGAGGCGGCATCTCGTCGTAGACCGGCGGCTGCGCCCACTTGATCGGGTTGCAGACGATGCCGGCGATGCAGGACGTGAGCGGACCCTGCGGATCGCCGCCCAGATTCACGCACGCCATGTAGTCGAGGTCCTGGCACGAACGGTCGGGCAGGCAGCAGGCCTGCGTCGGCGGCTCGCAGGCATCGTCAATGCCGGTGCCGTTGAGATCGCCCAGGCACTGTGGCGCACCATACGGCGAGGGCTGGCCGCCCAGTTCGTCGCAACACAGCGGATCGACGTCTGCACAGGAACCGTCCGGCAGGCAGCAGGCGATGGTTACGCCGGAGCAGGCTGTTCCCGGTCCCTGCGAAACGCCGAGCTGCTGGTTGCACACGTCCGGCGTCACATCAGTGCATGCCCCGAGCGGCAGACAACAGGCCTCGGGCGGGGTGACGTCACGCGTCGTCAGCTCGAACGCCACGTCCCACGACGACTCCGGCGTCGGCCACCAGAGCGGCGCACCGGCTCCGTAGGTCATGCCGATCAGGGGCGTCAGCGGGTCAAACACCACCACCGCGTCGTCGGGCGATTGCGCGTCGAGTCGCGGCGTTGTCTTCCAGCCCCACGTCGGCGACGGCCCCGGCAGGGTCGGGTACATCGCCGCGATGCTCAGCCAGAAGATGCTGTTCACCGGGCCCTGATCAAACCACGCGCCCGGCGGCAGATCGCAAGTGAAACGGAACAGACTGTCGAGATTCGCCCCGGTCCCGTCGCGCGGATCGACGTCCCAGCCGACGAACTCCCAGGTGTAGTCGACACACGGATGCTCCCACAGCACGGCGCCGGGATGGCTGAACGGCTGATCGACACCCGCGGGGACATCAGTCCAGATCGCCAACTGGAAGGAATCCGGCAAGGCGAACGACGGCGGGTACGTTTCCCGCCATCCCAGGAACGAACCCCACCAGTGCACATCCGTCACCGGCGTCTCGGTCGAGCAGACCCAGTCGTCCGCGACGACCTGCGGCCCGCCGAACACGGAGATTTCGTCCCACCCGTTGAAGAACGGTTCGCCGCCCGTGTACACTACCGGCGGCTGCGACCACTTCATCAGCGGCGGACGAGGATCCGAAGACCAGATCACGAAGGCCGTGTCCCAGCTTCCTTCTTCCAGGGTCTCGACGGGCATCCCCAGCAGATACGCGGCGCCAAGGGCCGGCTCTACCGGGTCGAAGATCCTGACGGCGTCATCCGGGGCGAGCGGCCGATGCGGCCTTGTCTTCCAGCCCCAGGGATGGCCCGTGCGCGGGCCCGGCACCTGCACGCAGCATTGCTGGTTCGGCGGCCAAGGAACACCGGCGAACTGGCAGTTCAGCACCGCGAGATCCTGTGGCGACACCATGCCGTCACAGTTCACGTCCGCGCGGTCGCAGACCAGGTTGCCGGTGCCAACCGGGCAGCCGAAGCTGAACTGAACCAGGTTGATGTCGATCGAGTTGATGATCCCGTCTCGATTGACATCACCATTGCAGGCGCAGGGCGGACCGGCGGGATACCACGCGGCCACGCTGAGCCAGTAGATGTTGACGGCCGGTGGATTGGACTCCTGCCAGAACCACCACTCGCGCGGCAGGTCCAGCCGATAGCGGAAGGACTGATCGGTATAGGAATGGAACTGCGTGGGGTACTCATCGCACAGATCTGTGACCTCCTGGAGTGCACCGCGTGGCGCCCAGAACTCCCACACCATCTGTCCCGGGTGACTGAAGGGCTGATCCACTCCCGCGGGCACATCGGTCCAGATGCCGACGTGGAACATCTCCGGGGCGTCGGCCGGCGGGAACGGCTCGACCCAGAACTGGTACGAGCCCCACCACTCCAGCGCCGTCACGGGCAGATCGTCCGCGCAGAGCCAGTCGTCGGCCACGATCTGGCCGGGGGGAATCCACCACACCGATTCCTCGTCGAAGCCGAAATAGCACGGTCCTCCGGCGGGATCGGGTTCCGGCTCCGAGACAAACTTCACAACCGACAGCAGCGGAGCCGATTCCAACTCGAAGGCGAAGTCCCAGGACTCGTCAGGCGTCGGGAACCACAGCGGGGCGCCGGCCTGAAAGACCATGCCCGGCTGCGGATCGGTCGGCGCCCAGATCACCACGGCGTCGTCCGGGGCCGGCGATGTCGGATCGCGGGGACGAGTCTTCCAACCCCATGGATAGTCCGTCGGCTGACCCAGCGGCTCGAAGGCGGCGACGCTGAGCCAGTAGATGGCACTGACACCGGGTTGTTGGAAATACTCCTCCGGTCGAAGCTCCTGTGTGAACAGGAACGTCGCCTCGATCTCATGGGTGATCGGGCTGTAGTCCCACCCGACGAACTCCCAGGTGTAGTCGAAACAGTCCACCCCCCAGATGACCTGGCCGGGATGGCTGAATTCCTGATCAGTGCCGGCCGGCACATCCGTCCACATGGTCAGGTGAAACGCGTCTGGCAGATACGGCGGCACCGGCTCCTTCCATCCGAGGTATGAGCCCCACCAGCGGATGCGGGTCACCGGATCGCTGGTCTCACAGACCCAGTCATCGGCGCCGATCTGCGGGCCGAGGAACACTGACAGTTCGTCCCAGCCATCATAGACGGGGCCGGAACTGAGCGGCTGGGGTGGCTGTTGCCATTTGTAGGAGTCCGGCGGCGGCCCGAGCAGCGCCGCGCCGAACGCAGCCACATCCACACCACGGAGTGCACCGGGCCCCACACTGCTTACCCGCACCTGGTGCAGGGTGTCGGCGAGGCCGCTGACCAGCACGACGGCCCGGTCCAGCAGGTTGGACCCCATGTCGAGCGTCGCAACGAGCACGCCGTCTACGTGCACGTCGGCCACGCCGTCATTGGCGTCGCCGATCAGATGCACGGACATCCACCGGCCCGAACGGGTGGTGGACGTTGTGATTGATTGCCCCGCCTGGCGCATCCATACCTCGTTGGCGTTGCCGTCGATCACGCCTGCGCCCGCGACCGTCCAGTCGTCATACCAGGGAGGAGGACCGGCCAAGTAGTCGGCGTCGCGCCACTCAAACAGGGGCTGCGAGAGTACCGTCTCACCACCGGCGAGCGGATTCTCGAACTCGACGTCGCTGTGCGCCAGGCCCGTGGTTACCGATGTGCCGGGAGCTTGATAGAGCACGGTAATGGCATGGCTCCGGCGTGGCGGCGCCGCAAGCACAGCCATCATCGCCACAAACGCGCAAACACCGTGATGAAAGGCGCACGGCCGGATCCGAGTGGCGCCGACCGGCGCGATGAAAAACAGGTGAACCATGGGAAGACCTCCAGTTCTGGCGGGCGCGCCGACCGGTGAGGACTCCGGCGCACAGATTGTTGCAGCACAGAGTCCCGGACGGGGAGGCGTCCGCGGGCTGCCAGGCCCGCGGACCGAAGCACCTTCGCCTGTCCATCCGAGCACAGGACGGCGGCAGACCGCGCGGCAGCGGAAGCCACCTTGACCGCAGCCGCCGGGTCGGGCGCTTCCGCATGTCGAGCGTCTGCCTGCCGGAATGGAGTCTTCAGCGCGCCGCGGCCCGCGACAACCGCGAACTCCGCGCCCCGGCGCAGATCGAAGAAAGTCAAAGGGAGTAGAGTCGCAGTGAACGCGCGGCGCCGCCGTTCCTAGGTGAAGCCGCAAGGCGGTTGATGGCTGCTGAGGCGATGCGCCCGGCGGCGGAACTCGCCCGGAGTCAGGCCAGTATGCCGTCGAAAGACGTGGCTGAACCAGTCTGCGCTGTGATGACCGGTGACATAGGCCACGCGCTTGACCTGCCAGTTCGTCGTGGTCAGCAGACGGCCGGCCTGCTCGATCCGCCGTTGCGCAATGTAGACGTGCATGCGCAAACCGGTCTGCGCGGCAAAGACATGGCCCAGGTAGGACGCGTTGGACTCCAGCGCTGCGGCAACCCGGCCTACTGACAGGTCCGCCTCATGGAAGTGATCCTCGATGTGGGCCACGGCTCGACGGACGAGCGGATGGCCGGCGTCCTTCGCGATCCCGTCGCCAGCCGGCAGCCCCGCCGCGGGCGGACCGCCCGCCCGCAGCGACAGGACGAAGTTCTCCACCAGCACACCGAGCAGTTCGAAACGGCGATCAAACTCCTCGGTGGCCGCTGTCGGTCGATCGACGATTTTACAGGCCGCGAGACACCGACCGTCTTCCGCCACCGGTACGATCGAACACCAGTTTCGCGAGGCGCAACGACCCCGCTGTGTTACCGGCCAGGCGATCAGCGTCGGCACCTCGCGCGCCCAGTTGCGCGGACACACGTTCCTGGCGGGGCAGCGGGTGCAGAGAGGATGCTCAAGTGCCTCGACCACGCCGTTCTCGCGGCCACGGACCAGCGCCCAGCCGATCGGCGCGCCCGTCAGCCTGCTGAATCGTGCCGGTACCAGCCCGAGAAAGAGTTCGCGCAGCTCCCGCCCATCGGGCACGGGCTCCCTGGCCGCGACTGCGCCCGCCGATGTGAAGTCCGGTAAACTGCCGGCGCGTGCCATGACGCTCCGCCGGTGAAGTCCCCACTGACCGCGTCGCCCGGGCCGTATCGGCCCGACACGGACGACGACGCTCATCGCTCATTGATGGACAAGGGTAGACGGGAGCAGACTGGCAGAGCGCCTGTCGAATCCCCGCGATGCCCGCGACGGCCATCAACGAGCCGGACCCGAACAGACACCTCTCCCATCTGGAGCTTAGCGAGAATCGCGCGAGGACTCAACGTGCCGGAGCAGCGGCGGCGCAAGGATTCTCGCAGTCAGTCGCACTTGATCAACCGAGAGCGAGTGCGTCGCCTCTCGCATCGATCGCGGTGACAGCCCGGCTGAATCGCGTGATCGTCGTCGGTCAGGGACAGGGATCTTCGCTGCAGAGCGTGCCCGGGCCCAAGAATGTGGCCGTGGCGAATCGGGTGTCGGGCGCGCCGGCGTTCTGGCCGCTGCCGTTCTGGTAGTCGGGCAGGTCCGCACACTGCCCGAGATTCGCGCTGATGAACCCGCGATCGGCAGGCGTGACGAATCCGTTGCCGTCCATGTCGAAGAGGCACAGCATCTCCGCGTCGATTGTCCCGATGTTGGCGGAGACAAACCCGCGATCGCCGGCCGTGACGACGCCGTCGCCGTTCGCGTCGCCGTAGCAACCCTGGAAGGTCTCCGGCAGGTAGGCGGCCACGTCGCAGATGAAAGTCGTGCAGAAGCCGGGTGCGATACCATCCTCACACACCCCGTCGAAGCAGCACGCGCCTGGGGCCACGGATTCCGACGACTGCCAGAACCCTCCGGACACCTCAAATTCGCTGCCGGCCATCGACCCGGCATCGTGCTGGCCGATTGTGCCAGCCAGCTCAAAGCCGCCCGGCTGCCCGTCGTCGCTGCTCCCGGTCCCGCCGCCGTCGATCGTGTGCCAGTCGATCGAGAAAGGCTGGGCATGAGCGACGGCCGGGACGAGCATCAGGCCCAACGCCAGCCTGAGGCACAGCGACCTGCAGGCGGCGGCCGTCGTTCGGCGGACAAGAGAACCGGTCTGGGATAGAACGTTTCGCATCATCGTAGTCTTCCTTTCGTCAGTGCCGCCCGCGGGCGGGTTTTGTGTGTTGCGTGAATGCAGGCTGCGTTACGTGTCAGCCTGCGGTCTGTGGTCCAAACGATTTACTGCGGCTGCGCGTTCGTCGCGACGCCCGGCCGGGCCTGGTCGGCATCGGCGGCATCGGCGTTCGTCAACGCATCGAGCGAGCTTCTCGTGTAGTGACGCAGGGCCTTCTCGTCCGGCTGGCCATACGCCCTGGCGTTCAGGTAGAACCCGCGCTGCGCTTCGGGCTTGAGTTCCTCGACCTGCACGCGGTTCTGCTCGGCCCAGGGATCCTGGCGCACACCGGTCACCTGCCACGACACTTCCACGCCCGGGCGATCCGTCTTGATGCCAAAGCGGTTGCCCTCAATCTTGCGGAAGACGCGGGCCTGCGCGAACTGCTCCGTATCCACGACGGTGAGCTGATAGCGGAAATCCCGGTTCAGGGCGTCGAAGTAAGCGGGCAGCTCGACCCACGCTTCGCCGTTCCGGTCGGTCACGGCGTTGCCGTTGTAGATGTTCATCATGTCCGGGCTTTCCACGAAAGAGTGCGAGAGCGTCTTGTTCTCCGGATCGAGCGGGTGGTCGATCTTGAACGTGCCACCGGCCTTGCTGAGCATGCCATCCACATGCACCTTGCCGTGGAACGTGGCCGCGAAGTCATTCACCTCGTCCTCGACGAAGGCGATGATGGCGTGGCCCACGGCAATCTCCGGGTCGGCGGGAAGCTCGGCCTGGATCCCGTAGAGGTGGCCGGTGGCTCGGACGCCGATGCCGCCGTCGCCGTGAATGGCCACGCCGGGAGCCTCGCCGCGGACGCCGATGCTGCCGCCGAAGCCGAGACCGATGCCCTCGACGCCGATCTGGGCGCCGGTTCCGTTAACACCCGTGTCGCCGCTGAAACCGGAGACACCGTACGTCTCGCCCTCACCGGAGATACCGGTGTCGCCGGTGGCGAGCACGCCGACGCTGTTCGCTCCGAGACTTCCCTGGACATAGATGCCGACGGCATCATCGCCCCCGGTGTCGACGCGGATCGCGGGGAAGCCGTCGCCGCCGCTGGCCGTGATCGCCGTGCCGGCGAATTCACCGAAGAGGCCGCGGACGTTCAGCCGGCCCGTTTGAATCAGGGCGTCGGAGATGGAGTCGATACCGAGATGCACCGCCGGGTCGGGAACGAATCCGGTCGGCGTGATCATCATGCCTCGTGCACCCTGCACGAAGAGCGAGACCTGGCCGGCGGACGGTGCGAACACGCCGGAGTTGGGCGAGTTCTCGAAGGCGTAGCCGACGTTCACGCTGCCTGGATCACCGTCCGGCGCTCCGCCCAGTGCGCGAACGCCGCCGTTGACCTCGAGCTTCGAGGCGGGATCGCTAAGGCCGATGCCGACGTTGCCGGCGTTGAGATTGTGGATGTTGCTGCCGGCCGAGGCCCACGATCCGCCACCACCTCCACCGCCGCCCGCCGTGGTCTGCACCGAACCGTCGGGGAAGCGGATGCCGCCGCTGGTGGTCTCGATGATGCCCGCCACGGTGAGCTTGTTGCCCGGCGTGGTCGTGCCGATGCCGACGTTGCCGCTCGGCTGAATCACCATGTCAGGCCCGCCGGTGCTGTCGGCCGCCAGGCGAAGGTCGTTGAAACCGATGATCTGGTCCACGCCGGAGATCGAGGCGTCATTCGTGAGCTGGAAATTGCCCGTGCCGGGCTGAATGGTGAGCCGACGGGCGACGCCGGGCTCCTCGACGTAGAACTCGTTGCTCGGGGTCTTGCCCACTTCCCACTTGGCGGCGCCGCGGTCCATCAGCTCGAGGCCGGAGTACTGGGAAGAGACGCCACCCGAGTCGATCTGGATCCACGTGCTCTCGTTGCGCGAAATCGGGCTCTTCACCACCAGGTGACGATCAGGATTCGTGGTTCCGATGCCGACGTTGCCGCCGTTCTCAATGACGAACCGCCGCGCGGCGCCGAACTCGTCCACGTAGAAGTAGTTGCTCGTCGCGTCGTAGGCGAGATCCCAGTTCTTGTTGTCCGCGTTGTTGCGCACACGAATCGCGCCGTCGTCCACCTGCAACCTGGCGGCCGGGTTGCTCGTCCCGATGCCGACGTTGCCCATCAGATAGTGAATGTTGGTGCCGGCCGTGATCCACGGCGCGGTGGAGAACGCCGCGTGTGGTGCGGGCGTAAGCTCGCTCCGTGGCGACAGCGGCGTACCCGCCACCTCGACTTCCAGCCACAGCGCATTGCCCGTGAATACCGCACCGAAGTCCAGCGTCACGGTGAACAGACCATCGACCACACTGACCGGCGCCGGATTGCCGCCAAGGCCGTCGAACTCGATTGCCGAACCAACCTGGTTGGCGCCGGCCGTCGCCGTCGGATCGTTCCAGAGCGTGAAGACCATCGCGTAATCGCCGTTGGCCGGCGCCCCCGCACTCTTGAGGCGGCCTTGATACGTAAACGCCGTGCCGACCGGATCGGCCAGGGCCGGAGTGGCCAGAGCCGCCAGAGCGAGCATCATTGCAGCGAGAATGCGTCGAGTCATCGGTGTTTCCCCTTAAGGAAGCTGGTTCGAAGCAGGTCCGCGGGGGCTGACATCGCACCCGCCTTTCACCCCTACCTAAGACCGCGGCCGGGGAGACCTTACAGGGCGGGGGCATGATTTCTGGGGTAGGGCCGGGCAGCGGATCCGCCGGGCCGGGCGATCACCGGCAGGTGGTCGATCAAGGATTGGCGGTGCGGAGCTTCTCCGCCACCGAGGCGGCCGGGATGACCACGCGAAAGCCCAGCGTGTTCACCCACAGGCTCGGGTCGGAGCGGACGCGCCGATACGACTTGTGGTCCTCGGGAGGGTTGTCGAGGCTCGCGCCCCGGACCACCTTCTGGTGTCCGCCGGCCGCGCCGTCGGCCGGGCCCGTCGGATCGACGGCGCAGCGATCGGCGTACTGCTGAAACTCGTCCTGCGTCCACCAGTCCGAGCAGTACTCGTAGACGTTCCCGGCCATGTCGTAGAGCCCGAACGGATTGGGTCGGAGCGATCCGACCTCCAGCGGGCAGTTGGCTTCCGTGGCCGACGACGCCTCGAAGATCCCCTCGTAGTCAGGCTCGGACCCGTACCAGTACCGCGTCGTGGTCCCCGCCTCGATCGCAAAGCCCCACTCGGCGTCGGTGGGCAGGCGATAGCCAGCGCCCGGGGGCATGCCGTCCAGCTTGCTCAGCGCATCGCAGAACTCGACGGCCATGTTCCAGGCCAGCAACTGGACGGGCAGATTGTCGGGGTTGCGGTCCTTCAACAGGAGCCGCCCCGGCCCGTTCGGCCGAAAGAAACCAACGTCCTTATCCGTGACGCGGCGGTATTGGCCCTGCGTGGTTTCGGTCGTCGCCATGAAGATCGGCCGCGTCAGCCGCACGCGGTGCGCAGGCAGCGAGGCACGGAAGATCTGAACCGCGCTGATTTCACCGCCTTGCTCCACCGGCAGAGGCGCGTTGGCGGCGATGTCCTCTTCGCGGATGCCGCGTGTGTACTCGCCGGGCGGGATGAGCACGAACTTCATGCCCTGGCTGTTGGTCCATTCCACCGGCACGCCCAGGTGCGCGGCCCAGCGCTCCTGGTGCGCGCGGGCCTGCTCCGCCGTGAACGGGGCGACCGCAATGGGCACGCCATCGATCGGCGTTCCTGGAGGGGGAGCAGGATCGGCAGTCGCCGCCCGGTGCCACAGAAACCCGGCCGCACCCAGCGCGAGGAACACGGCGACCACGGCGGCCCCCACCACCGCCCGCCGGCGCGGGGTGCGGGCGATGTGCTCAATGTCGCGGCGAAGGTCGGCCGCGGATTGATAGCGCTCGTGCGGCGCCTCGCGGATCGCCCGCAGCACGACCCGGTCCATCCGCGGGTCCACCGCGGCCCGCTGTGACGGCGGCTTGTAGTCCAGCACCGGAAGCTCGCCCGCGAGCATCTCGTAGAGCAGCACGCCCATCGCGTACACGTCGACGCGATGATCGATTTCGCCGGCGCAGCTCATCTGCTCGGGCGCCATATAGTGCGGCGTGCCGATGCGCAGGTTGATCTCGGTCAGGGTGAACCGGTCGAGTCGGCTGTCCTCGGTGAGCTTGACCAGGCCGAAGTCGAGCAGCTTGATGCGCCCGTCGGTGGTCACCAGCACGTTGTCGGGCTTCAGATCGCGATGGACAATGCCCTGCGCGTGCGCACACTCCAGCGCGCTGCACAGCGACACGGCCATGCGCAGCGCCTCGGCCGGGCCG
This sequence comes from uncultured Phycisphaeraceae bacterium, assembly GCA_964426945.1. Taxonomy (GTDB): domain Bacteria; phylum Planctomycetota; class Phycisphaerae; order UBA1845; family UBA1845; genus CAYRSS01. The sequence goes on along the minus strand of CAYRSS010000006.1, from coordinate 94,606 downwards.
ACGCTCCGGTCGCGGATCACCTCGCGCAGGGAACGGCCCTCGACGAATTCCATGAGGATGTACAGGTAAGGGCCGCGCTGGCCCATGTCGTACACCTCGACTACGTGGGGATGGGCGAGCTGTCCGAGGGCCTGGGCTTCGCGGAAGAACCGCTCGACGAAGGCCGGATCCACCGCCCGCTCGGGCGGCAGCACCTTCAGAGCGGCCGAGCGGCCGAGCCGCTTCTGCGTCACCCGGTAGACGGCGCCCATGCCGCCACGGCCAATCAGGCCGTGAAACTCGAGCTCCGGCAGCAGCGCCGCCAGCCGGTCGGGATCGGGCGGTGTGAAAGCCGGGGCGTTCACGGCTCGCTCAATCGTGCCGATGTCGGCCGCCAGCTGGAAAAGGCAGCTGGCGCAGTCGCCCCCATCGGCCGCCAGCTGGGCGCCGCAGCTCAGGCAGGTCAGGGTGTCGGTGGCCATAGTCGTGTACTCCCGTAGGAGTATCAGCCTATCGAAACGACGACCTTACAGCCGGGGCGCCGGAAATTTCATCGGGGCGGTCCGGACAGCGCCTGACGGAGGTTGCGGATCTCGTCATCGACTTCTGCGTCGGAACTCAGTGTGCTGGCAACCTGCTCGCGCAGAACCTCACCAAACCGCTTCCGAAGCCGATGCGTGGCCACGTTGACCGCGCCTTCGGTCATGCCCAGCGCCGCGGCCAGGTCCTTCACGGCCAAGGCCATCTGCCCCGCGACCATCGGACGAAGATGGCGAACCAGCGTACCTTTGCCAGCTGCCTCGTACTCGGTCACCAGGCGCTGCCATGCGAGGTCGAGCTCCGTCATGGCCCACGCGCGGTCGAAAGCGCTGTCCGGCGAGGCGTCGCGCGTGCGATCCAGGGTCGCTTCCGCCTGCGCGAAATCGAACGACACCACGCCACCGGCCGGGCTCCGCTTCTGGCGATGCTGATCGCGATGGTGCCGGGCCATGAACTGGCGAAGTGCAGCCAGCAGGAACGTACGAAACCGCCCCCGGTCCGCATCCGCGCGGGAGAATGCCCCGCTCTCGACGACGTGCGCAAGGAACTCCTGCACCGTGTCCTCGGCCTCGTGCGACTGCTGACCCGCGCGGCGAACGTAGGTGTAGAGTGGGTTCCAGTACAACCGGCAGAGCGCGGCCGTCGCGTCTCGAGCGACGTCGCCCGCCTCGCGCGTGCGCGAGATCATGGTCCAAGAAGTTGTGTGAAATGGCGCTGTCATCTGCCCCCCACCGCCCTAGCGAGGATTAAAGCAACGCCACAAGTGTATCAAGAGAGGGGCATGGGGAGGAAGACCCCCGTGGGTAGCAGCGGGCGCCGGGGAGTTACGTACCGTCGGAGATTCGGTCGCCGTGTCAACCCCCGTTGGGCGGCATCCCAGCCCGGCCGGAGGGCGTCACAGATCAACCGAGAGAGAGTGCGTCACCTCTCGCATCGATCGCGGTGACAGCCCGGCTGAATCGCGCGATCGTCGTCGGTCAGGGACAGGGATCTTCGCTGCAGAGCGTGCCCGGGCCCAAGAATGTGGCCGTGGCGAATCGGGTGTCGGGCGCGCCGGCGTTCTGGCCGCTGCCGTTCTGGTAGTCGCGAAGCGGTTCGCACAAGCCGATGTTCGCGGAGACGACACCGCGGTCGGCGGCGTTGATCACGCCGTTGCCGTCCAGGTCGTAGAGGCAGATGAGATCCGACGCCGCCTGGCCGACGTTCGCGGAGACGACACCGCGGTCGGCGGCGTTGACCACGCCGTTGCCGTCAGCATCGCCGGTGCAGCCTGCGAAGGTGCCGGGGTGCAGGTCCGCCACGTCGCAGACGTAGCCGACACACTCGGCGGCGCTGTCCACGTCCTGACAGCTTACGCCGGTGCAGCAGGCGCCGTCCGCCTGATCCTCGGCGCGAATCCCCAGGCTGTGCTGCCCTCCGCCGGAGACGGCAACAAAATCCTCGTTGGGCGCCGGCACCGTAACCTGCCCGTAGTTGTTGAGCCCCCACGCCACGACGGTCCCGTCAGACTTGATGCCGAGACTGTGAAACAATCCGCCGGAAATGGCCACGAACTGCGAATTCGGTGCCGGAACGTTGGTTTGGCCAACCACGTCCCATCCCCAGGCCACGACGGAGCCGTCGGCCTTGAGCGCCAGGTTGTGATTCCAGCCGGCGGCAATCGCCACGAATCCCGTATTGGGCGCGGGGATCATACGCTGGCCATGCTCGGGGAAAACGCCCGTGTTGGTCAGCCCCGCGCCCCAGGCTACGATGGATCCGTCGGACTTGAGGCCGATGCTGTGCTTCTCTCCCGCGCCGATGGCCACGAACCCCGAGTTCGGCTCGGGCACCGTCGCCTGACCGTGGCTGTTATTCCCCCAGCCGTAGACGGATCCGTCGGACTTGAGACCGAGGCTGTGGTTTTCGCCCGCGGCGATGGCCACATAGTTCGAATTCGGGGAGGGAACGTTGATCTGGCCGTCGTCGTTGAAGCCCCACGCCGCGATGGTTCCGGTGGACTTGAGGCCCAGGCTGTGCCCTTCGCCCGCGGCGATCGCGATGAAACCGGAATTGGGGGCGGGAACGTTGAGCTGACCCTCGCCGTTGCGCCCCCAGGCCACGACCGAGCCGTCCGCCTTGAGGCCGAGGCTGTGTACCCCGCCGCCGGCGACGGCCACGAAGTCCGCGTTGGGCGGTGGGACGCTGGTCTGCCCCTCAACGTCCCGGCCCCACGCCACGACGGACCCGTCCGCCGAGACCTTCCCGGAAGCCCCCCCAACGGCGAGTATCAGCGCGCATGCTGAAATGAAGTAGGTCGTTCGCATGGTTGACTTGCCTCCCGGAAAGCGGTCATCAGGCCGGCAGTGCTTCGCCCGCGGGCGCCGGTCATCGCCGGGGCACCAAGGGCGCCGAGTTCGAGCGGCCGGCTCCTCGACGGGTAGGGGCGTCAGTTTCCGCGCAGCCTGCAAGACGGCGAGGGCCGCCGTCAGGTTCCCGCGAGGACATCAAATCGGGGCATGCGGCTGGAGTTGAAGGGGGTTCGGGCGATCCCACCCCCCGTCGCCGCGTGCCTGCCCGGAACCGAATGGGCGATACAGGACTTGAACCTGTGACCTCCTGCGTGTCGAGCAGGCGCTCTAGCCAACTGAGCTAATCGCCCCGAAGGGGAGAGAGATTAGACCCGCGGCCGGGGCCGGTGTCAATGCCGGCGGGGTCGAGAGGACGGGACGCGGCCGGCCGGTCTAGCGCGTCTGATACGCCCCTTCGACCACGAATCGCTGCGTCGTCAGCTCTTCCAGACCCATCGGGCCGTAGGCGTGGATCTTCGAGGTACTGATGCCGATTTCGGCGCCAAGGCCCAGTTGGAACCCGTCATTGAACCGCGTCGAGGCGTTGACCAGCGTGCAGGACGACTGCACCTCGGCCTGGAACCGCCGGGCGTGGGCCGGCGTTTCGGTGAGGATCGCGTCGGTGTGGTTCGAGCCGTAGCGCCTGATGTGGGCGATGGCGGCGTTCAGATCAGACACGACCTTCACCGCGACGATCAGGTCGAGAAACTCCTTGCCCCAGTCGCCATCGGCCGCGGGCCGGGCCGCCGGGGCCAGGAGGCAGACCGCCGCGTCGCCACGAACCTCGACGCCATCTGCGGTGTAGCGCTGTACCAGCCGCGGGACGAAGCTCCGCGCGATCGCCTCGTGGACGAGAACGCACTCGGTCGCGTTGCAGGTCGCCGGGGCGCTGGTCTTGGCCGTCGCGCAGACCTCGATCGCCCGGTCGGCGGCGGCGGAGTCGTCCACGAAGATGTGGCAGACGCCGTGGAAGTGCAGCACGATGGGCACGCGAGCGTGCTCGTGCACGAAGCGGATCAGCTCCTCGCCGCCGCGGGGAATGGCCAGGTCGATGTACTTGTCGAGCCGCAGCAGCTCCTTCATCGCCTCGCGATCGGATGTCGTCAGCAGGGTGATCACCTCGCGCGGTGCGCCGCCGGCGACGAGGGCCTCGGCCGCCATGGCGGCGAGCGCCTCGTTGGACTTCGCCGCCTCGCGGCCGCCCTTGAGAATGCACGCGTTACCGCTCTTGAAGCAAAGAGCGAAGGCATCGACCGTCACGTTCGGCCGGGCCTCGTAGATCATCAGCACCACGCCAAGCGGCGCGCGGATCTTGCGCACATGCAGCCCGCTCGGGACAGAGTAGTCGCGGGTCGCCTGACCGACCGGATCAGCAAGGTCGGCGACCTGGCGCAGGCCGTCGGCCATCTGGGCGATGGCCTTGTCGGAGAGCATGAGCCGGCGGACCTTGGCCTCGCCGAGTCCGGCGTTCTTCGCCGCGCGGACGTCGGCCTCGTTCGCGGTCCTGATCGCGGCGGCGCCATGCTCGATCCGTCCGGCCAGATCGCGCAGCACGGCGTTCTTCGTATCGGTCGAGAGCGTCGCAACCGCTCGCGAAGCCTCGCGAGCGCGGGCGGCGAGTTGTTCAATCGGCGTCATGGCAGAATCCTCTTCAGCGCTTCGGATCGGAAGTCGGGGCTCACGCCAAGGCGCGAAGCTCGCCAAGGGAAGAGAGTCTCACGCAGAGGCGCGGAGGGCACAGGCGTATTCGGGATCACACGAAAAGGGAAGGTGCGGGGCGATCAGATCTGCAGGTTCAAATTTGATATCTCAAATTTGAAATCTCAAATCCCCCCCCAGGCCCGATCCCTCGATCCGCATGTCTCCAATCCTCACACTCGGCCTCATCCCGGCCGCGCGCCTCCTCGCGAGCTTTGCGACTTTGCGTGAGCTCTCTCCCCGCTCTGCGTCCCAGGCATCCCCGCGTGAGGCCCTCCTTCGCGATCGGACGCTCGCAGACGCTCCGCGCTCTTCGCGTTCCCACCCCAGCGTCCTCTGCGGTTTCTCCCCCCCGTAAGCGGCTACGGCGCGATCTCCACCGCCAGATCGCGTTCCAGCACAACCATGTCGTCGCGGTTCACGATCTCGCCGGTGTACTCGTAGCCGAGCACGTCTTTGAACTCGCTCTTCTTGCGGCCGCGCATCTTGCGGATGTCGCCCGCGGGGTAGGAAACGAGCCCCACGGCGAAGACCTGGCCGGCGGCGTCCTTGATGTCCACGCGGGCGCCGAGTTCGAACCGGCCCTCCACCTCGAGGATACCCGACGGCAGCAGGCTCGCCCCGCGGGCGACGATGGCCTGGCGGGCGCCTTCGTCGACATGCAGCGTGCCGGACGAACGGGTGCGGAAGGCGATCCACCGCTTGCGCGAGCTGATGAGCTTGCCGTCGCGCGGCACGAACATCGTGCCGATCTCCTCCCCCTGGAGGATGCGCGGCAGCAGCTGCGGCTGTTTGCCGTCGGCGATGATGGTCGGCACGCCGAAGTTGCCCGCGAGGCGGGCGGCGGAGACTTTGGCCATCATGCCGCCTACGCCAGTAACGGTCATCTGCGCCGAGATGTGCTGTTCGACCGGGGACCCGAAGCTGACCTTCGGGATGATCGGCCCGTTCATGCCCTCGGCGTAGAGCCCCGGCACGCTCGACAGGATGATGAGCAACTGGGCCGAAACGAGATTCGTCGCCAGCGCCGCCAGATGATCGTTGTCGCCGATCTTCGCCTCGTCGTCGGCCAGGGGATCGTTCTCGTTGATGATCGTCACGATGCCGTGCGACACGAGCCGCAGCAGCGTGTGCCGCGCGGAGAGGAATCGTCGACGGTCCTCGATGTCGTCGGCCATCAGCAGCACCTGCGCCACCTCGACACGGTGCTTGCCGAAGGCGCGGGCGAAGAGCGTCATCAGCTTGTACTGACCGATGCACGCGGCGGCCTGGCGCTCGACGACTTCCTTCGGGGCGGCGGCCATGCCCAGCGCCGGATAGCCCGCGGCCACCGCGCCGGAAACGACCATGACCACCTCGTAGCCCTGGTGCACGAGGAGCGTCACGTGGTACGCGAGGTCTTCAATCGCCTTCGGACGCAGCTTGCCCTTGGCGGCGATGACCCCGCTGCCGACCTTCACGATGACGCGTTTGACATGCCCGAGGCTGCGGGCGCGAGCGCCGTTTGGAATGGCATTCATGGGTCGGATCAATTCGCTCGAGTTCCTCGTGTTCGAAAACCAGCTACCGGTCGGTCAGAACCCGTTCAGCGCCGTCGCTAACCGGGCCGAGCTTCGCTCCGCTCCCTCGCCTCCGCGATCAGTTCCGCTGCGACGCGTTGCACCTCGGCCGGCGAGGCCGAGCCGATCGTCACATAGCGATCCGGGCCCAGCGCGCTCGCTGCGGCCGGGACTGAGTCCCCGGCGAGCGAAGCCGCCAGCACTTCCTCTGCCGTCGCGTGGTGGGCATCGCGCAGGGCCATGCCGCCGCGAACCTTCTCTTCCATTCGCAGGGTCGCGTCGATGGCCCCCTGCCCGAGTGAAGCCGCCAGTCGCTCCGGATTCCACGACAGCTCGCCGACGAACGCCAAGGTCATGTCGATCATCGTCAGGGCCGTTCCGATTGCGTCGCGGACGATCGGCTTGAGACACTGCAGATCGCGGTTGTAGCCGCTGGGCAGCCCCTTGAGCAGCAGCAGGGCGTGGCCGTGCGCCGCGAGAATCTCGTTGCATGTTCCGCGAAGCAGCTCCATCGCGTCGGGGTTTGCCTTGTTGGGCATCATCGACGAGCCGGTGCCGAACGCCTCGGGATACTTCACCCACATGAGCGACGTTCCGGCGAAGCCGATCACGTCCGCCGCCAGGGATTGCAGTTGAAGCGCCACCGGAGCGAGCAGCGCCAGCAGCTCCAGGCATTCATCACGCGTCGTCGTCGAGTCGAGCGCGCTGCGCGACGGGGCCTCGAAGCCGAGCTCCCGCGCCTGAATCGTGCGATCGATCGGGATCGACGAACCCGCCACCGCCCCGCTGCCCAGCGGACAGAACCGCCGCCAGGCCGTCGCCGCTTCGCGCAGTCGCGACCCCGCGCGCTCCAGGCCGACCGCGAAACGCAGCCCCCACGCGCCCACCGAACCCGGTGCGGCGAACTGGGCGTGGGTCTGAAGAGGAAACGCCAGGTCGCTCCACTCGAGCGCCCGGCAGCACAGCACGACCGTCAGCGGATCGAGGGCCTCGGCGACCCACTCCGCCGCGTCGGCGGCGAACATCACCAGCAGCGTCGCCACCTGGTCGTTGCGCGACCGCGCGGTGTGAATGCGCCGGCCCGCGTCGCCGGCCAGTTCAGTCAGTCGCGCCTCCACCCAGGTGTGCAGATCCTCCGCATCACACTCCGGCGGGCCGGCGAGGGTGAGCGACTCCTGGTCGATGCGCTCGATCGCCTGTTCGATCGACTCCAGTTCGGCGGCCGTGAACACGTTCGCGGCGCGTAGCGCGCGGGCGTGAGCCCGCTGAAGTCGCAGCTCATACCGGAGCAGGAACCAGTCCTCGTGAAGGCAGCGGTTGAGTTCCACAAACGTCGGATGCAGGGGCTGTCGCTGTTTCCACAAGGTCTGCATGCGCGTGATCCTCAACGAAGCTCTTGCCCACCGACGACAGCCAAGACAGGCTGATGAATCCGGCCGCGTCGCCGTGCGAAAACTCGCTGGCCTCGAAAGTCGCCAGCTCCTTGCGGAACACGGCCTTCTTCGCCTCGACGCGGGCGACGTAGGGCGTCGGCGACAATTGTACCGTCACCGAGCCGGTCAGGTGGCGACGAATGGCCCGCGCGGTGGTCTCGACGATGACGCGCTGGTCGGAGAAGTACTCGCCGCGATAGAGAATCGCCCCGTACTGCTGTCCCAGCGAGACCCACTGATCAAAAGTCGGCTTGTTGAAGACGCTCCGCGCCAGGCCATCCACGGCCATGTGCAGCAGCTTCGCCGCCGGGTTGATGTACAGCCCGCGCGACTTGACGCCCGTGAAACGGTTCTCGATCACCAGGTCCCACGCCCAGGGGGCGTTGCGGAAATCCGCGTTGAGCGCGGCGAGAAGTTGCGGCAGCGGCATCGGCTCGCCATTCAGCGCAACAGGCACACCGTCGATGAACTCGACTTCGACGGCCGTCTGCGCCGCGCCGGCCGCGGTCCCGCCGATCACGCCGAAATGATCTGCGACGCCGGCCAGCACCGACTCGACATTCAGCACCCCGCCGCGATCTTCGAGCGGGCCGCCCTCGACCGAGAGGTGCCACAGGTTCTCGTCGAGGCTGAAGTCCTTGGTGAGGGCGAACTGGTCTTTCACCCCATGCTTCTGGAGATACTCGACGAGGTCCTTGCGGCCGTGCAGATCCCACACCTTCCACGGGGCGAGCACCGGACACTCCGGCGCCAGCGAGCGATACGCGAACTCGAAGCGCACCTGGTCATTGCCCTTGCCGGTCGCGCCGTGCACGAGCGTCGCGCCGCCCAGTTCGCGGGCGACGGCCACCTGCTCGGCGGCGATGAACGGGCGGGCGAGCGCCGTGCCGAGGCGATACTGTCCCTCGTACGTTGCGGCGAGCGCAATGGCGTTGGGCACGACGTTCCGGAACATCGCCGGCCGCGCATCGCGCACGACCGCCGAGACGGCCCCGGTGCGCAGCGCCTTGTCGCACAGGCCGTGCAGATCCTCGTTCTGGCCGACGTCCACCAGCACGGCGTGCACGTCGTACCCGCGCTCGACCAGCCACACGACGATGGCCGACGTGTCCAGTCCGCCCGAGTACGCGAGAACGCAGGGTTTGTTTGCCATTCGATGTTCCTCTCGATCTAAGCTGTCAGCTGTCAGCCAGCGACCAGACAGCAACACAGTTCACGGATGCTTCTTGTCACCGAACCACGTCGCCAGCCGCCGCAGGGCCACCGTCTGAGCCCGGCGACTCTGGGTGGCGATGAAGATCGTGTCGTCGCCCGCGAGGGTCGCGAGGATCGACGGATCCTCGGCCTGCTCGATAGCGACGGCGACGGCCTGGGCCTGCCCCACCCCCGTCCACAGGACGATCAGGTGGGGGCCGCAGGTGGTGAACCGCGTCACCGCAGCGGCCAGGTCCACATGCGGCGTCCGGCCCGGGTCCTCCGGGGCCATTACGTACCGCCCGCCGACCTTTCGGATGCCCAGCTCGGCCAGGTCGCGGCTGAGCGTCGGCTGGTTCACCTCGAACCCCGCCGCCGCCAGCCGCTCGATCAACCCCGCCTGCGTGGTCACCTGCCCGTGCTGCACCAGCCGCACGAGCGCCTCCAGCCTCGTCGCCTTATCGGCCATACGTTCGGGGTATCGTACATATTATGCACATCTATGCAACATGACGAATGTATTTTCTGGCACGAACCCCATTTTTCTCGCCAGGAATTGGGGGTAGACGGCGGCACAACGCGCGGCGCTTTCGTCGATAAGTTATTTTTTAATAGAAGTTTACGGAGATATGCAAGGAGCCAGACGCACACCGCCCGCGCCCCTCGTGGCGAGGAACGCGGGCGGCGGCAAGTTCAGCGCGGTTCGGCGGCGGACGTCAGTCCGGATCGACGACCATCCGACCCTGCGGGGCGACGAAGTCGTAGTCGTCGTCCTGGTGGGTGTTCTGGTTCGCCTGGTTCGGCCGGTTCGCCGGCGACGACGCGTCGTTGGTCGACGTGTAGACGCTGGTGCTGCGGTACTCGTTCTTGCGGCAGGCGGGCAGCGTCATCAGACCCGCCACGGCGGCCACCAGAATCACGCTCTGAAATCTGCGCATCATGCCTGGTCACTCCTTCCGGGCCTTCGCCGGAACGAACCGCCCGACCCGCGGGCGGCGCGATCCTGGCGGAAGCGCTGTTTGTTATTGAGACCCGATCCGGCGGGCGACGCCCTGTCGCCTAGCCGTTGGACCGGCGGCTCTCGATCACCAGTTGCGAGTTGATCACCTGCCAGACTTCCGCCCCGCCGATCGACACCGTCACGCGGGCGACGCCGTCGACGAATTCGGGATCGCCGATCACCGCCCCGGCGATGACCGCCTGCACCTGCGAGCGGATCTCGTCGTGCTGGGTGACGAAGTCCTGTACGGTGGTGTTCGAGCTGATCTGCAGGCCGTGAATCTGCTCGGCGAGCTTGCGCATCGCGTCGAGCTCGGCGGCGCGGCGGGCCTTGAGCCGGCCCTGTGCACTTTCGAACTGCGGATCGGTACCTTCGCCGACGACCTTGATCTCCTGCATGAACCAGGGCGGAGTGGTCGGCGTGGAGGCCTGGCCGCCCGACGGCGCCGCCGCCGAGACGAACCGGGACGGCGGCACGCCCATACCCGTCGCGCGGATCACGGCGCGCTTCACCGTCTTTTCGATGTTCTCGATGTCGGTGCGCTTGACGTCGTTGCCCTTGTAGTGGGCCGAGTGCAGCTCCTTGATGGTGGTGATGACCTTCTCGATCGGCACTTCCATCGTCACTTCGCAGATCAGCTCGTTGTCATAGTAGTACGGCGAACCGACCTCGGTCGCGCCGACCACGAGGCCCGAGGCCTGCGTGCGGATCTCGTCGCTCTCGGTGACGAAGTCGCGAACAAGCGTCTCCGAGCTGAGCCGCAGACCCTTGACCTGCTCGAGCAGCTTGCGCTGCGCGTCGCGGATCGCGGCCTGCTTGGCCATCAGCCGGGCCTGCGCCGGAATGGTCTTCCAGATGCCGGGCACCGACAGCGTCGTCGGGGCGTAGCCGGCAGGCAGCGGCTCGATGAGCTCCTCCGTGCCGATGGGCAGGTCCGGCGGAAGCTCCGGCCGCGGAGCGCCGCTGCCGGTGACCTTGATGATGTCCTTCTTCACCGTCTCGGTGATGCGCTGGAAGTCGACCTTCACGACCTTGTTGCCCTTGTAGTAGGTGTCGTGGGCTTCTTCGAGCGTCTGAATGACCTTGGCCAGCGTCACCTCAGCGTCCACCTCGCAGGCGCCGTCTTCGTACCACCGCGGCTGACCGAGGCGCACCCCCTTGATGAACGCGTCGACCGCACTGCGGATCTCGTCACTTTCGGTGACGAAGTCGCGCACGTAGGTCTCCGACGTGATCTGCAGGCCGTAAACCGTTTCGGCCAGCTTGCGATAGGCATCCGCCTCGGCGGCGCGCTTCGCGAGGACCTTCTTCTGGGCGTCCGCCGCGGCGTTCTGGGCCAGGGCGGGCGCGGCCGTCACCGCGGCGATCAGCCCCGCCGCGAGGCATACGAAAAGCGATTTCGACTTCATGCTCGTCATCTCCCGGTAAGAAAGACGGACCGACAAGCCGGTCCGTGCTGGTCATTTCACGTGTCGCGCCGCCGTCCGGTCGCCGGGGAGCGGCCCCGTCCCTTCCGACCAGGCAGACACGCCCGCGACGGAAAGGTTGGCACGCCCCCGCAATTCACCCCACCGGCTCAGCCGCCCCGCGAGGCGTAGGCGTTCATCCGGTCCCGCGCTTCCATGTAGATCGCGCTCTGGCGGAGCGCACAGGCCGTCCGGTAGTACCCCAGGGCCTTGTCGAGCTGGCCCATCGCCTCGGCCGCGACGCCGGCGCCATAGGCCGAGCGGTCGTCGTTGGCGTTCTCGGACAGCGCCTGCTGGAAGCTGGCCAGCGCCTGCTCCCACGACTGGGCCCGCAGGAACCGAACGCCCATCGCGCTGTTCTTGTTGCTGCTCGACTCGACCTCCGCTTCAACCCGCAGGCGGATCGGCATGAGGCGGCTGATGAACTCGCGGGCACACTGCTGCACGAGGGTGCCGATGATCCGGTCTTCGGGCGTCAGCGCCGCCGCGGTCTGGCTCGAACCGAAGATGGGGCTGGCCTTCGTCCGCTCGGTACTGGTGTAGGGGCCGGCGGCGAGGTAGTCCCACTGGCGGTTGTTCGCGGTGTCGAGCAGCTTGAACTCGCACTGCACGCTCATCGTCCGCGTGACGGTATCGACCTCGCGCGTCTGGAGGTCGAGTGCGCCGAAGCCGGAGCGGTTGCCGCCCCCGCCGGCGGCGAAGATGTTGCTGATCGTCGCCTGCTTGCCGATCTTCTCATCCACCTTCACGTTGATGGTGCTGAGAATCGCGCCCTGCGCGCCGAGCAGCTTGCCGCCCTCGGGCGTGCCGCTTCCCGTGGACATCCCCGCGGCGGCGAGATCGGCTTCGTTGAAGGTGACCTGCGCATCACGTCGATCCGCCAACACCACCTTCGTGCCGAAGGCGGACGCCGACTCGCTGACCAGATCCTTCATGATGGCCACGGCGAGTTCGGACCATTTGCGATCTGTGGTCTCGCCGACCTTGGCCGGCTCGATGTACAGCACGTGCATACCCGCGGGAAGTCCCTTCGTGGGCTGCACGTTGTAGCTGAAGTTGACGGTCGCCCGCTCCTTGCCGCCGCAGCCGACCGCGGCCAGCATCGCCGCGCCGCAGGCCAGAGAAAACATCAGACTCGCTCGGTTACGCATCAGTAGTAGCCTCCGAAAGCTGGAATCAAAGGTGAGCCGCCCAGTGCGCCGACAGCATACCCGGCGGCTGCGTGCCGCGATATAGCACATCATCGACCGGATGACCGGTCAAGCCGCAGACGGGCCTGAGCGGCAGGCGCGAGCGTCGGCCGCCGCGCCCGCCGACCGCCCTCGCGACGCTGAAAGCGGCGTCATCGCCCTCCCCGGAACACAACGAGGCACGCGGCGCAGACGCGCCACGTGCCTCGCGGAGAGTGTCATGACCGGGAAACCCCGGCCTACATGGGCTGCTGCGGGCTGAACGCCTGGACAGCCCGCTCGATGGCACGCAGCGGGATGTGAATGTCCACGCGGGCCGGCTCGCCGCAGAAGCTGAACGACAGGGCGAACGGCGGACCGGGGGGAAGCTGGCCGCTCATCGGCTGGCCGAACATCTCCATGAGCGGGGCCGCGCCGGCGATGTCCACCAGGAGCACGCCGTTACGCTTGGCGGGGAGCTTCTTCAGCGCTGCCTCGACGTACTGGCTCGATGCCAGTGGCTTGTCGACCTTCGCCGTGAACGCCTTCTGCATCTCGGCCTCGGTACCGTAGCAGAAACGCACGTTGCCCTTGCTGACCCCCACGCCGTAACGCGAGTTCTTACCGTAGAGCTGCGAAAGGTCGGGAGCACCCATCGCCGCCATGTTCGGGTCGGCGGGCTCTTCGATCTTCATCGTGAACTGTTCAACGTCGATGTCTCCGATCTTGGACGAGCCGATGATCTCGAACGACACGCCGCCGCCGCCCATCATGCCCATGCCCGCGTTCGCTGACTTGAGCGACTCCTTGAGCAGGCCGACGTACTTCGGCGCGTCCTTGACCAGGTACTCGCCGATCATGCGCATGCCGTCCTTGCCGAAGGCCATGACGAAATCGCCCCCCTCGGTCATGGCGCCCATCTCCATTGACAGGCGCATCATATCGCTCATCGGAGCGGCCTTGGGAGCTTCGCCTTCCGCGGGCTTCTCGCCCTCGGCCGGCGCCGGAGGCGGCGGCGCGGCGGCTACCTTCGCAGCGTCCATCTTCCTGAAGAAGTAATCGGAGAACGAAGCCATGAGCCCCGGCGCATGGAACCCGCTGGCGACGACGTACGGCTGCTCTTCATAGCCCGTCAGCATCGGCCGATCGGCGGGCGCCGTCCGGGCCAGCGCCGCGCGGATCGGGCCATCCACGTAACCAGTGGCCAGCGTGATGTTGGCCTCCTGCGCATCCATCGAACCGATCACGTCCACATAGGCAAGCTGTTCCATGAACTGCTTGACCATGTCCATCGCGGTCGTCAGCGCTGCCTGCAGGTTGGCGGCGTCCTCGGCGTCCATGCCCTGCGCGGCCATCATGCCGCCCATCATGATCACCATGGGCGCGGCCTGGGCGATGCCCGCGAGCGCCGAATCGCGATAGTGGCCGATGTTGACGTGCACAACGAAGTCGCGCTGGGCCAACATCTCGGCCCGGGCCTTGAGTTCGTCGGCGAGCGTGGTGCCCTTCGGCGCGGCCTTTTCCAGCTCGGCCTTCGACGCCGCGCCGACAACGTAGTCGCCCTCGAGGGCCTTGAGGTACATCATCCGGCCGGTTCCGCCGGGAAGCGTCATCTCCCAGACGCCTTCGACGTTTTTCGCGCCTTCGTGCGCGGCGATCTTCTCGGCGAAGCCGGGGACCGCAGCCCAGACGACCGGGTCGCCGCCCTGCGCCTCGATCGCGGCGATGACCAGCGGCTTGGAGAAGTCGACCCAGTCACCGATGCCGATCTCTTCGCGCAGATCGCTGAGGGGCCCGCCCTCGCCGGCGTCGGGATCGATCCGCCGACCCCACTGCTGGATCGTCTTGTCGAGCTTGTCCATGTCGGCGAAGACCGCGGCCAGCGGTACGTCGCCGGGGACAAGCTTCATCACGCCGCCCGCGGTCTCCAGGCCCGCCGGCGCCGACGCGGCCGTCACGAGCAGAACCAGCGCCGCCAACCCGCCAACCATACGCATTCTCATGATCAGATCTCCTGCTGTTGCTGATAATCGCCGCGAGCGCGAGCTGTTGGTGTCATAGGGTGGCACCGCAGTGCCCCGCCGTCCCGCTGCACCCCGAGGAGCGTACGCCACAACGCCCCGCGTGCAAAGACCCCGACCCACGCATTTGTGCGCGATGTCGTGGGAAGTTGTTGAGATTCGTCACGCCGCAGACCGGGACATCTACTCCAGTTCCACACCCAGCAGTCCGGCGATGCGGTCGAAGTCGTCGAACGAGAAGTAGTCGATCACGATCCGTCCCCTGCCACGGCGCCGGCTCTCGCGGATCGACACCTTGGTCTTCACCGCCTGTTCAAACCGCCGCTCCATGTCGCGCACATGCGGCGAGGCACGGACCGTTGTCTCGGCGCGCGACGCGTCGCCCGGCTTGCGCTGCTTCTCGCGACGGACGAGGTCTTCCAGCGCCCGCACCGACAGGCCATGGGCCACGACGCTGTCCGCCAGCCGGGCCTGGCGATCGGGATCTTCCACGCCGAGCAGACAGCGGGCGTGGCCCATGCTCAGCGAGCCGTCGGCTACCGCCTGGCGAAGCTCCGCCGGCAGGTCGAGCAGACGAATGTAGTTTGTGACCGTGGTGCGATCCTCGCCGAGCCGCTGGGCGACCTGTTCGGGCTTGAGGTCGAACTCCGTGCAATAGCGGCGGTAGGCCTCCGCGCGGTCGATCGCGTTCAGATCCTCGCGCTGGATGTTCTCGATGAGGGCCCACTCCACCATCTGGCGGTCGGTCGCCTCGCGGATGACGACGGGCACATCGGTCAGCCCGGCCGCCTGGGCGGCCTGCCAGCGGCGTTCGCCGGCGATGATCTGGTACCCCCCGCCGTGCGGGCGAACCGTGATGGGCTGGAGAATGCCGTGCTCGCGAATGGAATCGATGAGTGTTACAATATCATAGTTAGTAATATCTCGCCTCGGCTGGAAGGGGTTCGGCCGGAGTGAACCAGCCGGCAGCACGGATTTCGAGCCCCTTGTGGCCGGATTATCGGACCCCGGACTTCGCTCGACGGTTTGAGCCTCCGCCGCGACCGGCTCACCGCGGAGGTCGGAGACGAGTGAATCGAGGCCTCGACCGAGTCTTCGAACAGGCTTGGACATGGATCCGCCCTCCCTGGCCGCGCGGTGGCGCCGCCAAAACGGGGCGGCGCGGCAGCACGCGCGAACGAAGCGAAGTCGAGTCTATACCCGCCGCGGCGAGCGATGACAAGGGCCGGGTTGGCGTTGCGGGCTGCCCTGCCGGTGGCTCCCAACTCCACTCTGAGGGGGCGGCGTGCGGACGTACATCCTACCATGCGGGGGGACCCATCGCGGTCGGCGGCACGGCAGGCACCGGAAGGCGGACTTCCATCGGTTCTCTGGGCGAGGACCGTGTCGGCAGGGGGCGCTCGCGGGACCGAGGCGGAGATGGCAACCGGGCTGTTTCACGTGGAACAGCTCCGCAATCACGGGACTCTACGCCAGCGCCACGCCACTTGTTCCACGTGAAACAGGGCAGACTTCCGAGCCCCCTACCCGCCCTGCCGCCGCCACCAGGACCTCCCGAGCGGCCTTCTTCCAGCCCCTAGGCCAGCCCGCGGAGCCGGTCAGCCGGGGGTAGCCGGCGACTGACCTGGAGCCCAGCGGCGCGTAGCGAGGCCTTGCCTGGCGCGGTTGGCCGGATTTCCGGGGGCCGAGTCCACATTCAAGAGCGCTCTCGCCGCCGCACGCCTATTGCGTGGGGTCGCGTCGCGACTTCGGAAGCTCGGAGACAACCGCTGGCGCGGCTCGTCGGCGTAGCGCGAGAGGCCGAGCTTCGTCGTCCGCACCGCGCCTGCGGGAACTCGTTCGGAGCCACAGCAACGCATGTCGCGAGCGAGTTGGCGATACTCCCGCGCTGGTCGAATCGCGTGGCATCACAATAATACGTCAATAATGCTTCTACATACTGGCGATCTTGCCGGACTCACCAGGTTGGCAGCGACGAAGCCCGTAGGCTCCCGCGCGGCGGCGGGGCGGCGGCGGGGTATCATGCCCGGCTTCATGGTCGGCGATCGACCTCAACCCGGCGACCGACGCGCCGTCCACGGCGAACATTCGACGCTGCGCTTTCTCGACCTGGCGATCGTCGTCGGGGTGGCCGCTCTCGTCCGCTGGGCACACCTCGCCGCCATCGCCGCCGTGCCCTTCGCGAATCAGCCCGTGGGCGACGCCCGCGGCTACCTCGAGTGGGCCCGTCGACTGGCCGGCGGCGACTGGCTGGGCGGCGAGTGTTTCTACCAGGCGCCGCTGTATCCCTACCTGTCGGGCGTGGTGCTGCGCTTCTTCGGCGACTCGATGAGTGCCATTCTCGTGGCACAGATGATCGGCGGATCGCTGGCCTGTGCGGCCGTGGCTCTCGCGGCGGGGCGGCTCTTCGACCGCCGCGTCGGGCTGGTCGCGGGGCTCATGCTGGCGCTCTATGCGCCGGCCATCTTCTACGACGGCATCATCCAGAAGACCTCGCTCACCGGCCTGCTGGTCGCTGCGGTGTTCCTGTTCGCGGTAGAGCTCCAGCATCGTCCGCGCGCATGGATCGCGCTCGCGCTGGGTGTCGCCGCTTCGCTCCTTTCACTGACCCGTGAAAACGCGCTGCTATGGCTCGCGCTGCTGCCGGTGTGGATGGTCATCGAGCTGCGGCGTCGCCGGCCGCGCGAGCGCATCATGCCGCTGGTGATGTATGCGCTGGGCGCGGCGCTGATACTCGTACCCGTTGCGGCGCGAAACCTGTCACTCTGCGGCAGCTTCTCGCTGACTACCTTCCAATCCGGCCCCAACTTCTACATTGGCAACGGCTCAGAAGCCGACGGCCTCTACCGTCCGCTCGTGCGCGGACACGAGACGCCTGAGTTCGAGCGCACCGACGCCACGCGACTGGCTGAGCAGGCCACCGGGCGCCCGCTGTCGCCGAAAGAAGTATCGAGCTACTGGTGGTCACGCGCCTTCGGCGAAATCGGCGAAGCCCCACTCCGCTGGCTCGGTCTGCTCGGTCGCAAGGCGCTCATCGTCCTTAACCAGTACGAGGTGCCCGACGTTGAAGGCGCGCACGTCTATGCCGAGTACTCGCTGGTGCTCGCGCTGACCTCGCTCGCGTGGCACTTCGGTCTGCTCGCGCCGCTGGCGACGCTGGGGATCAGCCTGACCTGGAGTGATCGACGCCGACTGTGGCTGCTCTATGTGCTGCCGCTGACGATGGCGGCGGCGGTGGCTGTGTTTTTCGTGCTGGGTCGCTATCGCTTTCCGCTGGTTGCGCCGCTGGTGATCTTCGCGGCGGTCGGAGTGGTCGAGGCGTGGCGGTGCTGGCGTCGACGACTGGGAGCGCGACTGGTCAAGCCGCTGGTCGCGACGCTGGTCGCCACGGCGATCGTCAACTGGCCGCTGCTGGACGAGGAACGCCTCGACTCGCTCGGCTGGATGAACCTCGGCGTCGCCGCCGCCCAGCAACAAAACCTTTCCGCGGCCGAATCGTTCCTGCAGCGCGCGGTCGAGGGCAACCCGCACTCGGCCGAGGCGCACGCCAACCTGGGTCACGTGCTCACCATGCTCGCCCGCGACGGCGAGGCCGTGGGCCGCTACGAACGTGCCCTGGAGATTTCACCCGAACTCGCCGACGTGCACTTCTTCGCCGCCCAGGCCTACGAGCGGCTCGGAGACACCGAGGCCGCCGCCGGACACTACCGCGGCGCACTGAGAATCAACCCGGCCGACGTGGAGGCGGAAGCGGCGCTGCAGCGGCTGGCCGGGTCTGCGACGGGCGAGCCGTAGCGCATGACCACGCCCGCGGAACACACCCAGCTTCCCCGTGAACGGCGGGGACTCGTCGGACCGATCGTGCTGCTCGCCCTGATCATCCTCGGCGGGACGGGCCTGGTCGTCTCACCCGGGCTGCGGCGCGACTATTCGCTCGAAGCCTTCGTCGCGGGCGACTCGCATGACCTCGAAAACCTGCGCGCCTTCGCGACGGAGTTCGGCAGCAACGAGCTCGCCCTGATCGCGGTACACACCGACGATGCCTTGAGTGACGCGTCGCGCGAGCTGCTGCGCGAGCTGACTGACGCCGTCCGCCACGTGCCGGGGGTCGAGCGTGCGGCTTCGCTCACCGACATTCCGCCGATGCTGCTCCGTGCGATGGGCGATCGGCTCAAGTCCCATCCGCTTGTCGCGGGCAACCTGCTCAGCGCTGACGGACGCACGGGAGCCATCGTGCTGCACATGGCCGACGCGCCCGGCGAGGCGCGGCGCAAGTCGGTTCATCGCCTCCGGTCGCTGGTGGAGCAGGTCCGTCGTGACCACCCCGGGGCGACGTTCCATCTGGCCGGGCCCTACGTCACGCTGATCGACATGTACGAGTACGTCGACCGCGACCTGATGGTGTTCAGCGCAGCGGCGCTCTCCCTGATGGGGCTGACGTTGTGGCTGGTCTTCCGACGCCTGCCAGCGACGGCTTACTCGGTCGGCGCGGCGCTGGCGGCGGTCGTGGCGACGCTCGGGGCGGCTGCGGCGCTGGCCCTGAACTGCTCGCTGATCGTGCAGATGATTGCCATCCTCCTGTTCGTGCTGACCGGAGCGACGGGCGTGCAACTCGTCGTCCGCGGCGAAGAGATCGCCCGTCACGCGGCGCTCACCGATCCGCGGCAGGCGGCGCGGGAGACCCTGCGGCGGCTGGTGTGGCCGTGCATCGGCGTGGTGATGACCACCTCGGCGGCCTTCGCGTCGGTGTCGGTGTCGAACATCGCGTCGGTGCGCACCTTCGGCCTGCTCATGGCGGCGGGGCTGGCCGTAGGACTGGGTCTCACTTTTGCCGCGCTGCCCATCGCCATGTCCGGCGCTGCCCGACCCCGTGGCGTGGGCGGCGTGTCGTCGCGCCTGGCCGTCGTCGGCGCGTGGGCGCTGCGGCGTCGCGGGCTGGTGATCGGCGCGTTCGGCGTCGTCGGCCTCGTCGCGGTCGGCGGTCTGCCTCGCCTGCGCTTCGAGAGCGACTTTGTACGCAACTTCCGCGAAGGCAGCACTGTCCGCCGGGCGTACGAGTTCATCGAGCAGCATCTCACCCCGCTGGGCTCGATCGAAGTCGTGGTGCGCACGGACGACGCCCGATCGATCGTCACGCCCGACGCATTCGCGGCGGCGGCGAGCCTCGCCGAGCGCGTCCGAAGTGATCACTCGACCATCCGCAAGGCGATGTCACCCGCCGATCTGCTGACGATCGTCCAGCCCGACCTGCCCGACAACTTCACCGCGCTGCGCCTGCGACTCTCCATGGCGCGAGAGCTCTTCGGCGAAGAGGCGGTGCGGGCGTTTCTCAACGACGAGGGCACAGCCCTTCGACTCAATCTGCGCGCAGTGGAAGGAGTCGCCGTGGACGACAAGCTGCGGATGTGTGATGCGATTCGCCAGATCGCGGTGGATACCTTCGGCGCGGGTTACCACGTCGAGATCACCGGGCTGTACTACTTCTACGCGAGGCTCGTGCAGGGACTGGTCCGCGACCAATACACCTCTTTCGGCGTCACCGTACCGCTCGTTCTGCTGATCATCGGCGGCGTGCTGCGCTCGGTGCGGCTCGCGCTGGCGGCGCTGACGGCGAACCTCGTGCCCGTGCTGGTCTGCGTGGGAACGATGGCGTGGCTGGCCATTCCCGTGAACATGACCACGGTGATGATGCTCTCGGTGACCTTCGGCATCGCCGTCGATCACACGATCCACTACCTGTGGCGCTGCCGAGAAGAGTTCCGGCGCTGCGGCCGCTATCACGAGGCGGTCGTGGCCACGCACGCCACGGTTGGTCGGGCCTGCCTGTTCACGACCGTCGTCGTCGCCGGCGGCTTCTGGATCCTGCTGCTCTCGCGGTTCCTGCCCACGGCGTACTTCGGTGGGCTGGTCGGCTTCACCATGATCTGGGCGCTGCTGGCGGGCTTGCTGCTGTTGCCCGTGCTGGTCGAGCGCGGGCGGCTGTTCGGGCGGGAGACCGCGGGCGATGCGCCTGCAACCCAGGCGTAGCCGCGATTTCCCGAAGCGCGGCGGACATCGCGTTCCCTGGGCTTCCAGTCCAGGCGGAGACCTGTCGGGATCGCGAGCGGAGTGCGGAGTTGCGGCCTGCGCAGCACGGGCTGGAAGCCCGTGCCGCGATCGCCTCAGCATTACTCGGAATGGCGGATTACCCGGGGCCGTCGCCGGTCGGTTCCTCGTCGCCGCGGAGCGGCGGCGTCAGCAAGCCCTGCGGCACGGTGAGATCGACGGCGCGGAGGTGGTTGCTGCCGTCGGGCAGTTCCACGCGGACGGTGACGCGGTAGGTGCCCGGCCGGGCGTAGCGGTGCAGCGGCGCCGCCACCGGCGAGTCGTCGCCGTCGCCGAAGGTCCAGAGGAAGCGAACGGGCTCGGTCGTCGCGTGCAGCTTAAAGCGAAACTCGAACGGGCTCTGCCGCTCGGGCGCGAACGCCCGGATCCGCAGCCAGGGCACGTTGCGAATCACCTCTTCGAAGAAGGTCAGCAACGGGCGCGTGCGAAGCGTGTCGGAGCTGGTCGTCGTGCGCGCGATGACCGCCGCGCCGCGTTCGCCCAGCCACTTCGTGGTCCGATCGGCGCGATCATCCAGAATCGTGGTGCCGATGCCCGTGAAGACCGCCACCGGCTGGTGGGCGTCGATCACCTGGCCGAGGTCGCCGAAGTGAGCGGGCTCGGATCGCGGCTCGTCGAGGGCAATCGCCCGGAAGACTTCCGGATGAGACAGACCCGTGAACAGGGCGGCGGCCGCACCGTGCGACTGGCCGGCGATGAAGACCCGGTCCTCGGAGATCGAGTGCCCGCCGCGCAGATGCTGCACGGCGGCGAGAATCCGCTGCTCCTCCGCCTGAAGCCGACGCAGGGGCGTGTCCTCTCCGCCGACGGGGCGGGCGGCGTCCCGGGGGACAATCACAAGAAAGCCTTTCTCTTCGGCCAGTTGTGTCCACTGCCGAATCTGGCGGTTGGGCGAGTCGGGGAAGCCGCCGGGACACGCGACGATCAGCGGCCACTGCCGCCGACGGTCGTAGCTCGACGGCTTGTAGAGCAGGTATTCGCGATCGAGCGTCGGCTCGACCATCGGGATGATCGGCGCGGGGACGTTCGGGTCAACGTACTGCGAACAGCCCGCCGCCACGCACACGACGAGCAGCCCCAGTGCGCGACACGCGGTGTATCGCCGGTCTCTTGAGCAACAGATCACTCGCAGCTCCCGGGGCGCGATTCGCACGAGGTCGTTACCCCCTGATCTCATACCCGCACGATCGGGCGTGCGCCTCAACCGCCTGGCGGAATCCGGCGGTATCGGCGTCGATCAGCGTCCGCTCGCCATGTCCGATGACCGCCCGGACCGTGAGGCTGCGGCGATCGGCCGGAATCGACGAGCCTTCGTAGGCGGTGACGAAACTCAGCTTGCGCAGCAGATCGTGTTTCAACTCGCCCAGCCGGTGCGCCACCTCCTCGTACCGGGCTGCGCGCGGCACCAGCAGCGAAAAATCGAGCTCGACCTGCGGGAAGGGCGGGATGACCCCGAGCCGCTCGGTCACACGGGTCACACCCACCAGCGTGGACAGATCCACTTCGGCCCACGCCACAGCCCACGCGCCGAGGTGTTCGTCGATCCGCCGACGGAGGGCGGCGTCGAGCACGCTCATGCGGCCGATCTCGCGGTCGGCGGTGCGGATGATCGCCGTGCGGGCGGCGTCCTCCCACGGACGAACGCCATCCGCCCGGCCCGCCGCGAAGGACACCGGCCGGCCGTATCGCTGCCACACGAACCGCTCGATCGCGCCCTTCAGCCTGGCGAAGAGTTCGTCATCCAGCTTCCTGCCGCGCTGCGCGACCACGAGTCCGGCGTGGCGGTACTCCCGGTCGCCCTTCTCGTGCGGGGCGAAGACGCTGCCGACCTCGATGAGCGAGAACGCGGGAAAGTGGAAGCGGTTCTTCTCGACCGCGGCGAGCAGACCCGGCATCAGCGTGCGGCGCAGCTTCTCGCAGCCTTCGGCGGCGGGGTTCTTCAGCGTCACGCAGTCGCCCGGCGGCGCCTGGAGCTTGTCCATCCAGCCCTGCGCATACCACAGGTAGCCATGAATCTCGACGAATCGCTCGCACGCCGTGAAATGGCGGAGCACGTCCTGCTCCAGCTGGTGCAGCGCGTTGGGCTCGAACCGCCGGACGGTGACCATCGGCATGTCCGCCGCGATGGTGCCATAGCCGACGTAGCGCGCGATCTCCTCGATCACGTCCTCCTCGATCGTCACGTCCGTCGTCGCCCGGAACGAAGGCACGTCGACCTGCCACGCCTCGCCGTCGCCGCGGACGGTGAAGCCCAGGGGCTTGAGGATGTCGCTGGCCTCAGTCACCGACAGCGTCTTGCCGACGGTGCGGGCGACGTGACGCGGCGTGACGCGCACGCTCACCGGTGTGTAGGGGGCCGGGAACGCATCGGTCAGGCGACCGGCCGGGCGCAGGTTGGGATACATCGACCGCGCCAGGTGCACGAACCGCTGGATCGAGAGTACCGTGTTGACCGGATCGAGCGCCTTTTCAAACCGGGCGCTGGCGTCGGTGCGCAGGCCGAGGGCGATGGCGGCCTTGCGAATCGTGGCCGGGTCGAAGTTGGCCGACTCGAGCAGCAGCGAGGTCGTCGCGGCGGAGACCTCGGACTCCAGCCCGCCCATGATGCCGGCGAGAGCCACGTTGTGGCCGCGGCACTGGATCATCAGCGTCGTGCGGCCGATCGGGCGCTCCACGCCGTCGAGGGTGCGGAACGACTGGCCGTCGCGGGCGAAGTCGACTTCGATCTGGTCCACCTTCGCCGCGTCGAACGCGTGCATCGGCTGGCCCAGGTCGCACATAATGTAGTTGGTCAGATCGACCAGGCCGCTGATGGGGCGCAGGCCGATGTGTCCGAGGCGAAGCTGCATCCACAGCGGGGCGGGGGCGGCGTTCACGCCGTCGAGGCGCAGACCGCTGTAGCGGCGACAGGCCTTGCCGTCGGCCACATGCAGCGCCATCGGCGCCAGCGCGTCCGCCGTCAGCTCCGCCAGCGGCGCCATCGGGCACGGCTTGAGCTCCGCCCGGTAGATCGCGGCCACCTCGCGGGCGATGCCGTAGTGACCCCACAGGTCGGGGCGGTGGGTGATCGCCTTGTTGTCGACCTCGATCAGGATGTCGTCGAACCACTCCGGCGGCAGGGCGGTGCCGGGTGCGACGGAAGCAGCGGGGAACAGCGCCTCCTGCAAAGCCATCGGCACGCCGAGCGCTTCGCCCGGGGGAATGAGCCCGACACTGGTCCGACCCGCGACCTTGCCTTCGCTGATGTCGCCCAGCGCGGCCAGCTTCGCCCCCGGTGGGGCATACACGACGTTGCCGCCGACGTGCAGCGTCGGCGCGGCCGACACGGTTTCGACGGACTTGCCGCCGCCGATGTCGAGCGTGACGCCGCGCAGATTCCGGGTGCCCGGCAGCTCGGTGAGCTGCACCACCTTCGCCGCGATCAGCCCGCGAGCCCCGACCTCGATCGGCCGGATCTCCTCGACCTCGGCCGACGTGGTCGTAAAGCGCTCGTGAAGCTCGTGCAGATCAAGCTTCGCAGGCAGGTCGACGTAGTCACGGATCCAGTTGATCGAGATCAGCATCGACGGGGTCTTTCAGCCTTTGTAGAGGGCGCAGAGAAGGCGCAGAGAGCGCGGAGGCGCTGATGCGTGGCCTCGAACAGGGATCCGTCTCTCTGTATTTCAACGTTCATGGGGTTCCGCGCTATTCTTGCACCCGTATCCTGAAGCGCTTTGCTTCTGCGAAGCCGTCAGTGATCGCCGCGTTTCTTGTCTACAGGGTTCGGCCTCGTGATCATTGCGTCTCTTCTGTCGCAGAGAGGCTAACAAGAGCGTAGTTGTCTTTCAGTTCGACTCGTGTACCGGCGCCCGGCCCACCCTTCCCGACGGGGCGCCGCTGCCATGTTGCGAACCCTGCTGTCGTCGCCGGGAACCAGGCTGTCTGCCGGTTATCCGCTTTGACCACAATGATGGTCTCCCAGGTATCGTACAACACCCATCCGAGTGGACCCGGGCCAACGATTCGCCACCAGCCTGTCGCTGAGCGGTTGCGGAACTCGAATGCACCGTCCCCCACGTTCTTCGCGGACCAAATCGCAGTCTTGCGGTGGCAATTCGCACACCATTCCAAACGCTCGTGATCAGGATCGCGGGCGCAGTTGTCGCAGTAGATCGGTGGGAACGTGCCCGGCTTGGCCCAGTTCTTATACGACTGCTTGATGAGCCGTACGCTCGCTGCTTCCACCGGATCGCCCGATTCCTCCGCCACAACGCGTAAGTGCCGAAACTGCTCAGGTGGCAGAGCCACCGTGTGCGGGATGTAAATCAGAGCGCAGCCGCTCGCGATCGTCAGCGTTGCGGTAACGAGAAGCGCCCGAATGAGCAGCCGACCCGTTCCCAGCCTGCGCACCAATCTGGAACCGCCCTCCGTCACACGGCCTCCTCGAATCTCCGCCTCCTCTGCGTCCCGCTTCAGTTCGTCCCGCCAAGCACCGGCCCCGCGAGCCGCCGCGGCGATATCAACGGCCGGATGTCCCCGGCGTTCAGCACGCGGATGTCCCGTATCCCGAATTTCATCATCGCCAGCCGCGTGAGCCCCAGACCGAAGGCGAAGCCGGTGAACTCTTTCGGATCGATCTTGCCCGCGCGAAGCACGTTCGGGTGCACCATGCCGCAGGGCAGGATTTCGACCCAGCCCGAATGCTTACACGTCGGGCAGCCCTTGCCGCCGCAGATCTGGCAGTTCATGTCGATCTCGATACCCGGCTCGACGAAGGGAAAGAACC
The DNA here is from genome assembly GCA_964426945.1 of uncultured Phycisphaeraceae bacterium. Lineage (GTDB taxonomy): Bacteria > Planctomycetota > Phycisphaerae > UBA1845 > UBA1845 > CAYRSS01. The sequence goes on along the minus strand of CAYRSS010000006.1, from coordinate 69,347 downwards.
CCGGCCGGACGCGCAACTCAACCTCGCGCTGCATCACCTCGGAGAGCAGCGTCCGGGCCATCGCGATCAGGTTGGGAATCGAGATGTCACGATCGATCATCAGCCCTTCGACCTGATGAAACGTATTCTCATGCGAGGCGTCGATCGTCTCGTAGCGGAAGCACCGCCCCGGCGACACGATCCGCAGCGGGGCGCCGAACTTGAGCATCGCCCGGTGCTGCACCGGCGAGGTGTGCGTCCGCAGCACCTTGCCGTTCGTCAGCCAGAAGGTGTCCTGCATGTCGCGGGCGGGGTGCGTCGCGGGGATGTTCAGGGCCTCGAAGTTGTTGTACTCACTCTCCATCTCCGGACCGGCCTCGACCGTGAAGCCCAGCCGCTCGAAGGCCCGCTCGATCTCCCACTGCACCGCGGTCACGGGGTGAACCGCGCCCATCGGCTCGACCAGCCCGGGCAGGGTGGGGTCAAAGTCGGCCGCGCCGGCGGACTCGGCCGACTCAGCGGCCCGCTGCAGCTCGGCCAGCCGGCCATCAAAGACCGCCTTGAGCGTGGTCTTGGCTGCGTTGACCATCTCGCCGAACTGCTTGCGCTGGTCCGCCGGAGCCTCGCGAATCGCCGAAACCAGGCTGCCCACCGAGCCGGTCTTGCTCAGCACCGAGGATTCGAGCCCGCGCAGGGCCTCCACGGCGGTCACACCGGCGGTCCGGGCCCGCACATCGGCCTCCACGGCCGTCAGATGATCGCGAAGCTGGTTGATGTCCACGAAGGGTCGCCCCGTCCGCACCGAAAAATCGTAAGCGCCAAAGCGGCGAGAGCTTACGAGCGGCGGGCGGCGGACGCAAGGCGGGGCGGATTCGCCGCGTCGCGTGCGGCGTGATCGGTTCGCCGGGCCGCCGCACGCGGCGGCGCTGAACATGGCGGGTCCGGACAGGTGCGACTACCTCTTCACCACCCGGCGCACGTGCTTCGCCAGCGCCTTCGCCGCCTCGGTGCCCAGCTCATACCGCACGCGAAGCGCCGGCTTGTTCAGCTTCAGCAGCCCGCCAAGGTCGATCGGCGTGCCGATCAGCACCAGCTCGGCGTCGGAGGCGTTGATCGTCGCCTCCAGCTCGCGCATCTGCTTCCTGCCATAGCCCATCGCGGGCAGCACCTCCGTCACGTGTGAATACTTCTCGAAAGTCCGTCGGATCGAGCCGGCCGCGAAGGGACGCGGATCGACCAGCGACATCGCGCCATGCACCCGCGCCGCCACGTAGCCCGCGCCAATGCGCATCTCGCCGTGAGTCACGGTCGGCCCGTCCTCCACGACCAGGACCCGCCGACCGGCGATACGCTCAGGTTGATCCACTGTAACCGGCGAATCCGCCAGAATGAGCTTCGCATCGGGGTTGATCCGGGTCACGTTCCGTTCGACCTCGGCCACGGCCGCCGGATCAGCCGTCCGCACCTTGTTGATGAGCACCACGTCAGCCATGCGGAGATTGGTCTCGCCGGGGTAGTAGCGCAGCTCATGCCCGGCACGGTGCGGATCGGCCACCACGATATGCAGATCAGGCACGTAGAACGGCGTGTCGTTGTTGCCGCCGTCCCAGAGAATCACGTCGGCTTCCTTCTCCGCCTGCCGAAGAATCCGCGCATAGTCGACCCCGGCGAACACGAGGTTGCCCGCGGCAATATGCGGCTCGTACTCCTCGCGCTCTTCGATCGTGCAATGGTGCCGGTCGAGGTCTTCCGGGGCGGCGAAACGCTGCACAGCCTGCTTCGCGAGGTCGCCATAGGGCATGGGGTGGCGCACGACGGCCACGCGGCGGCCCATGGCCTTCAGCGCCGCGGCGACGGCCCGCGTGGTCTGGCTTTTCCCGCAACCCGTCCGCACCGCACACACCGCGATCACCGGTCGCTTTGACTTCAGCATCGTCTGCCGCGGGGCGAGCATGACGAAGTCCGCCCCGGCGGCGTTCACAATCGCCGCCTTGTGCATCACCTCTTCGTGCGGCAGGTCGGAATAGGCCATCGCGGCGAGCACGACGTTGTGCCGGCCGATCAGGCGGGCCAGTTGCTCTTCGGGGGCGATCGGGATGCCCCGGCGATACGCGCGCCCCGCAAGGACTGCGGGGTAGACGCGCCCCGCGATGTCGGGAATCTGCGCCGCCGTGAAGGCCACCACGCGGCAGTCGCGTCGCCCGCGCCAATAGACGTTGAAGTCGTGAAAATCCCGCCCGGCGGCGCCGATGATGATGACGTTCTTCCGAGCAGCTGCCATGGCGGTATTCCTTGTACGCCGCGGCGAGGGGGGCAGCGCCCGAAATCGGGGCGCCTCCCCGCGCCGCGACGCGCCGAAGCCCCCTGCACGATCCGGACCAGTCCGCCGCCCATCGACCGCGCCAGGTTCTGTCACCCCCGATAGGGGATGGGCGTTGACTTTCCCGCCTCGCGTTTGTTAGGTATTTGTTCGGTCTCCAATCCCGCCCGTGGGCGGCCCATTCAACGGAAGGAAACAGCCATGGCGCAGCACAACCCGGGGGCCCCGGCGCCCCTGACGGCCGAGCAGCAGAAGCTGGTCGCGGAGAACACCGGCCTGGTCGGGCTGCACCTGAAACGGCGCGTCCACAGCCTCGACCTGCCCAGCCGAGAACGCGAGCGGGCCGACCTGTTCCAGGAGGGCTGCCTCGGGCTGATGGAGGCGGCCCGCCGGTGGGATCCGGCCAGCGGGATTCCCTTCGGGGCGTTCGCCCTGCTGCGCATCCGCCGGGCGGTGGCGGCGGCCCTGCGGACGGGATTCAGCGAGCCCGGTGCCCGCGTACGGCGACCCCGTCGTCGCCGCGACCCGGCGGGGGAGGACGGCCGACGGTCGGACGAGCGCCGGCGCCACGACCCCGCCGGCCCGCGCATGCACCAGTTGCCCCGGGACGCGGGGGCGAGCCTGGTCGACCGGCGACAGGCCCCGGGCGACGAGAGCGGGCAGATGCCGGGCGAGCGATTGCGCGAGCTGATCGAGTCGGCGGCGCGGCAGGCGGCGAGCGACTACCTGGCCCGCCGCTCGGATGTGGCCGGGCTGGATGCGGTCGTGCAGCGCGTGCTGGAGGAGCGGCTGCTCGTGCCCGACGAAGAGCGCCGCCGCCCGCTGCGGCGCATCGCCGCGGAGACGGGGGCAACCTTCGCCCGGGTGGAAAACTGCGAGCGGGCGCTGTGCCGGATGATCCGCTCACGGCTGGCGAGCGAGGATCTGTCGAGATGAACGCCGGCGTCGCCGGATGCGCACCGCGGAGCACGTTGCTGGTGCGAGTTTCCCACTCGCGCGAGCCGCGCCCGGCTGGCGAAACTCAGAACGCGCCCTCCGGGGGCGGGCCTTCGATTTTTTGGAGGTCGTCGACGTGGATGTACTTCGTGCCGCCATCGCGCGGGTCCCACTCCCAGCCCGCTTCACGCATGTACTTTGGGCGCGCCCAGGCGGCGAGGTCCTTGATGCCCAGCATCGCTTCCGTGTCCAAGTCCTCCGGCATCAGGAGACACTTCACGATCGGCTCAGCCGATTCGAGGTGCCAGCTCTCGGGAGTAACCTTGCAGCCGCGATAGCGGAGCTCCGGGTAGAACGTAATCTCGTCCGTTACCGGGAAATACTTGTGCCAGAACGTTTCAACGCTATAGACATGGAAGCCTTCTGGTGGCGTGGCTGATTTTCGTAGCCGAAGGGAGCATCCAGGAACACTTGTTGTTCCGCGTTGCGCGATGAACCACTCACTATTCCATTGCGCCAAGATCATGGCAGGGCCTCCCATGCGACAAACTGCGGATCGTTCGGATCAGGCCTTCGCAGCACCCACCGATCACTCGCACCCGCTCCACCTAGGCTCATCACTCGCGGGCTACCGTCAGCGTTTTTGAAGTGAATCACGGTCACATCGGCATCCATGAAGGAAAAGGTGTCAGGTTGATTATTGCGGAGCACTCCTGACCCTCGGAGACAAGTCCGGCTGGTCCAGGGGGGCCATCCGCCTTCCCTTTGAACGCAAAGAGAGCACCCAATAAATCATCCTGACACCTTTTGCACCTTCGGCCTCTTGCTCGCCCAGAGCGGTCGCAGGACCCATGGCAGCGTGATGAGCAGAAATCCGCCGACAATCGCGACGGAGAATTGATCTCGAGCCTGGAGGAACCAGGACTTCGGGTCAGAAAGATCTTCGGTTGACAGCCCAGCGGCCGCGGCTTTGCGGGACCATTCTTCCTTCGTCTCCACGCTCTCGACGGAGTTTTCGGCCGTATTCAGGATGAAGTAGCCGCCGTCATGATCGCCGATGACAAACGAGGATCGCGTGCCGAACTGCGTAATACCGCTGAACTGCTCCACATGGAAGGGCGACGGCTCGGCGTTCTTGGCTCGAGTCGCGGCCTCCCACTCCTGCTTCGAATCAAACTCCAGCGTCTCGCTGGTTGCGCCATCGACGAGGGGGACGAGGAGGAAGCGCTCTGACTCCCTTCCGTTTTCGTCCCGGGTTTGCTGGTGCAGGGCTCTCCACCCGGCGTACTCCCGCTCGTCCTTCCAGGGCTCGTATTGCAGCAAACACGGGCTGCCTGCCGAAATGGCGACGATGCTGTAGCCGTTGGGCAGTCGAACGCAGGGATCGCGATTGAGAAACGCATCGATCATCAGCGCGATGAAAGCGACGACAACCACATTGAATCCGACGCGCCGGTATTTCAAGTCGCGACCGGGAACAAATGCGTCAGTATGATGATTCATGACACATACGATTCCTGCGGTGATTCTTGTCGGCCTCGGGCGAGAGTGCTGTATGCAGAATCTGTCGGACCATCGGCCATGAAAATGGGTCTCCGCCCCGTCGAAAACATGCTCACGCCGAGTACGGCGAGAGCATGCCACCCACGGCGCTCTCATGCTACCCCGCCGCGCCCAGCGGCATCGGCATGCCGATCTGCGTGAACGAATCCGCATACTGATGTCGCAGGTATTCCACCGGGGCGCCGCCGTGCAGGTGGGTCCAGGGGAAGACTTCGCCGTACGGCCGTTCGCGGTGGGCGTACCAGGCCGGGTCGGTGCTGGTTTGTTCGAAGGCGCGGGTCCAGATGGTGTTGTCGAAACGCTCGTCCCAGCCGTCGAAGCGGGCGCCCAGGCGGTAGGCCGCTTCGATGCTGTCGGCCAAGCGGCGGTCGCCGCGGGCGAAGACGGCCTCGAGGATCGAACGCTCCACCTTGTGAGCTTTCACCTTCACCGGCGTTTTCTTCAGGCCCGCCAACTCGCGCGACAGGCGGCGGCGGCACTCGTGGAAGTACTCGGCCGGCGGCTGGGCGGCCCACTGGTAGGGCGTGTAGGGCTTGGGCACCAGCCAGCCGACGCTCGCGTTCACCCCGGCCGGGGCCTTGCCCATGTGGCGGCGGACGTCGCTGACCTTCTTCGCCAAGTGCACAATGCCGTCGATGTCCTCCGGCCGCTCGCCGGGGAAACCGAGCATGAAATAGAGCTTCACACTCTTCCACCCGGCCTCGAACGCCTGGCGGACGCCGTCGAGCAGGTTGCCGTCGGTGACCTTCTTGCGGATGGCGGCCCGCATGTCGTCGTTGGCGGCCTCGACGGCCATGGTCAGCCCGCCCTTGCGGACGGTGTTCACCATCCACGGGATGTTCTGCAGCATCTTGTCCACGCGCAGCGACGGCACGGAGATGTTCACCTTGCGCGATTCGAAGCGCTCGTTGATTCGCTTGGCCAGCTCGGCCAGGTCGGGATAGTCGGCCGTCGAGAGCGAGAGCAGCCCCAGTTCGTCCACGCCGGTGGCCGCGTACATCTCCTCGGCGATGGCGATGATCTGATCGACGGTTCGCATGCGCACCGGCCGCTTGGTGTAGCCGGCGTGGCAGAAGCGGCAGCGCTGCGGACAGCCGCGCATGATCTCGACCGCGATGCGGTCGTGGACCACCTCCACAAACGGCACGAGCGGCCGGACGGGAAAGGGTGCGGCGTCGAAGTTCTCCGTCTGGCAGCGTTCGATGGTCGCGAAGATCTTCGGGTCAGTGCGGTTGATCGCCGCGATGGTGCCGTCGGCGTGGTGCTGCACGTCGTAGAGAGCGGGGGCGTAGATCCAGGGAAACCGCCGGGCCATCTCGCGGATCATGTCGCGGCGGCGCATGCCGCCCGCGCGAAGTTCCTTGTAGCAGGCGAGGATGGCGCTCATCGACGCTTCGCCGTCGCCGAGCACGACGAGGTCGAGGAAGGGCGCCATGGGCTCGGGGTTGTCGGCCTGCGGTCCGCCGGCGATGACCAGCGGGTGGGTGTCGTCGCGGTCGGCGCTGCGCAGCGGGATGCCGGCCAGGTCGAGAATCTGCAGCACGCTGGTGAAGGACATTTCGTACTGCAGCGACACGGCGAGGACATCCGCCGAAGACACCGGCTGGCGCGTGTCCCACGTGAACAGCGGCAGCCCCTTCGCCCGCATCACCGCTTCGGCGTCGGTCCACGGGCAGAAGACGCGCTCCGCGACGCAGCCCGGCGTGTGGTTGATGAGCCAGTAGAGGATCTGACAGCCGAGGTGGCTCATGCCGATGGTGTACGTGTCGGGAAAGGCGACGGCGACGCGCACGTCGGCCCGCGGCCAGTCGCCGTCGCGCGGCAACTGGTTGAACTCTCCGCCGATGTACTGGGCGGGCTGCTGCACAAAGGGCAGCAATTCGTGGCTGATGCGATGGGCAAGGCTATTCACGAGCGGGCTCCCCGGGCTGACGACGGGCCGGCGACGGCCCGCCACGATTCACATCCCGCCCCGGACGGCGGCAGGGATGGCGCGGCCGCCGCGGGCGGCGGGGCGGTCGCGGGTCGAGATTCGGTGCGGTCCGGCCTGCTCCGCAGTATAGGACGAAACGGCGGCGCGCGATATCCGCTCGGTCGTCGGGCGCGGCCTCCCGGCCGCCGGGAGCGCGATCCGGCCTGTTTTGCAGGGTTTTTGGTGCATTCGCACAACTTGGTGTGTGATTTTTCGATTGCGAGGGATTGCGGTTTGGGGTACATTTTTATTGATCGCTTATGGCCAGGGTAGGGTGCACAAATCCGCGTTCTCCTTCTGCGCCGCTGCGCGCCCGGGGCTTCAGCCTCGTGGAGCTGCTGGTGGTCACCAGCATCATTGCGCTCATGGTGGGGATGCTGCTGCCCTCGCTGAAGCGGTCCATCCGCATCGCCAACGCCACCGTCTGCATGCACAATCTGCGCGAGGTGGGTCAGAGCCTCCAGGTGTACCGCATCGAGAACGACGGCTACCTGCCGAACGTGCATCCGGGCAACGCGGCCGCCGAAGCGGCCGGTGCCCCCTCGGAGTGGTACGAGGACGGCCCGGTTCGCGAGGTGTGGTTCCTCAAGCTCTGGCCGAATCACCTGACCGACCTCAACGCGCTCTCCTGCCCGGAAGACCCGTTCCGGATGCGGCTGAGCAACGCGAAGGAGCCGGTGCTCGAGCCGGATCTGTCCGACTACTCCAGCTACGGCATCAACGGCTTCATCATGCTGGCGGGCGGGGGCTACCTCACGAATCTCGACCGCTACCAGCCGACGCGTCCGCTCGACACGATCCTGCTGGCCGATGCGGGGCCCGACTTCGCGTCGTTCCGCCCGATCCGGGCTGACGAGTCGGGGCCCAAGCGTAACGACAGCATTCTCGCCTGGGACGACGGCTCTGACCCGACCTACATGGAGTCGAGCGGCCCTTGGGTCACCAAGCGTCACGGTGCGAAGATCAACGCGTTGACCATCGCCGGCGGCGTTCGCGAGATTCGCACGCTTGAAGTCGGCCGCAGCCCGCTTCTGCCCTTCTACGCGGGCTGCGCGGCCGGCGGCTGCACGCTGTGCTCGGAGCTTCGCGTGCCGCACTATTCCTTCGCCCAGGACCAGGTGTTCTGGTGGACCGGGTCGGTCCCGACCGAGTGACCCCGCAAGACTCATCCGACAGTTCGCTCGCCCCGCCCCGTCGTCAACGCCTTATCCGCATCGTCGGCGGTCACCGCGGCAGCCGCACCGCCTACATCAGCCTCCTCATCGCCCTCGTGGTCGCGCTGATGGCGCTGGGCTATTGGCGGGTGTGGCGAACGGAGCTGCCCGCGCCGCCGCCGCAACGCGCGCCAAGCGAGATCGACTTCACCTGGAAGTGTCCCGCGGGTCACCGCTTCACCGAGAAGGGACAGGCTGGCGCGCGGCCGTGCCCGCAGTGTCAGAAGCCCGCCGACATCGTGGCGCGCTACACCTGCGGCAAGCATGAGCCGGTCGAGGTGTTCGTGCGCATCGAGCCCGACTGGTCGCCGGGCAACCCCAACCTGCTGCTGCGGCTGGGGGACGGGCCGGCAATGCCTTCCGGGATCGGGCTGAAGTGTCCGCGCTGCGGGCTGCGCCTGCGGGCCGCCAATCCCGATCCGCTGGCGGGGGTGCGGGGGCGCAAGTGACGGCCGGGCGGCACCCGCTCCGCTTGACTCACCCCGGTCAGACCGGCATAATCCCAATGAACATGGACCGCCGCATCCGTCAGCGCGTAGCTTCCCTGTGTGTCGTGGCCTGTTGTTGTATGGCCTCCGCGGGAGAGGAACACCCTGACGGGACGTGAACGGCCGGTCCGCCATCGGCAAGTACACCAAAGGCCCGCAGGATTGTTCCTGCGGGCCTTTTTTTTCTGCCGGGCTGCAGCGGCGTGAGGGGGCCGCGGCGGCACCGTTTTCGTCCCCGGAGGACGACCCGTGCACCTGAACACGCTATCCAACGCGTCAACCGACCGGCTGAGCGAAGACAGCCCGCCGGACGCGGTCGTCGCCTGGAGCCTGCAGCGCTTCGCCGACCAGCGGCTCATCATGACGACATCGTTCGGGATGGAAGGCTGCGCGCTGCTCGACATGTACGCCCGTCACGGTCGGCCGCTGCAGGTGTATTACATCGACACGGGCTTCTTCTTTGCCGAGACCCTGCGCCTGCGCGACCGAATGGCCGAGCGCTACCCGCATGTCGAGCTGATCCGCGCAGCGACGCCGCTGAGCCCGGAAGACCAGGCAGCCCGACACGGCCCGGAATTGTGGAAGACCAACCCCGATCTCTGCTGCCATCTGCGCAAGGTCCTGCCGATGGCCGACGTGATGCGCGGCGTGGACGTATGGATCACCGGGTTGCGGCGCAGCCAATCGAAGTCCCGGGAGACGATCCGGGTGATCGACTGGGACTGGCAATACCAGGTGCTGAAGGTCAGTCCGCTGGCCAACTGGGGGCGCGGCGAGGTGTGGGAGTACATTCAAAAGCACGATGTGCCCTACAACGCGCTGCATGAGCAAGGGTATCCGACGGTAGGCTGCACGCACTGCACCAAGCCGGTGCCGGGCTCGAAGCCCTGGGACTACAGCCGCGACGGGCGGTGGACGGGCACGGGCAAGACCGAGTGCGGCCTGCACGGCGCGGGCATCTGACCCTGCGGGCGGGTTGGCGGCGACGGATCGAACGGGCGGATCGCGGGAGGCGCTGCATGGCTGTGGACGAAGGCGACATCAAGGAATCGAAGGTTGAGAAGATCAAGAAGGCCAGCCACCACCTCCGCGGCACGATCGCCGAGGAGCTGGCGCAGCCGACCTCTCACTTCGCGGACGACACGACGCAACTGCTGAAGTTCCACGGCACCTATCAGCAGGATGACCGCGATGAGCGCCGCGACCGCCGGGCCCGCGGCGAAGAGGAAGCCTACTCGTTCATGATCCGCTGCGCGATTCCCGGCGGTGTGCTCTCGGCGGATCAGTACCTCGCCCTCGACGAGCTGGCCGACCGCTACGCCGGCGGGGCGATGCGGATCACCACGCGACAGGGCATCCAGTATCACGGCGTGCTCAAGCGCGATCTGAAGGCGACCATCGCCGAGATCAATGCTCACCTGGTCACCACGCTGTCCGCCTGCGGCGATGTGGAGCGCAACGTGATGTCCTGTCCCGCGCCGCTGGGCGATCGTCCGCATGCGTTGCTGCGCAGCATCGCCCGGCGCATCGCCGAGGAGCTTCGCCCCGCGTCGCGGGCCTATCACGAAATCTGGCTCGGCGATGAGAAGGCCGTCACCACCGAAGAAAAGGAACCGTTTTACGGCGACGCCTACCTGCCGCGGAAGTTCAAGAGCGGCGTCTCGCTTGCCCACGACAACTGCGTAGACATCTATTCCTATGACGCCGGACTGATCGCGATTCTCGAGGGCGATCGGCTGGTCGGCTTCAACGTCGTGGCCGGCGGCGGCATGGGCATGACCCACAACAAGGCCGACACCTTCGCCCGGCTCGCCGATCCGGTCGGCTTTGTCGATCCCGATCACGGCGTGGAGACAATCCGCACGATCGCGGCGATCTTCCGCGACTTCGGCAACCGCGCCGACCGGCGCCACGCCCGGCTCAAGTATCTGCTCGAAGAATGGGGCATCGAAAGGTTCCGCGACGAGTTCCGTCGACGTGTCAGCTTCACGCTGCATCCGTGGCGCGACGTGGGGCGGCCGGGCTTTCAGGATCACCTCGGCCATCACGATCAGCCCGACGGACGCTGCTTCTACGGCGTGTTCGTCGAAAACGGCCGCATCCGCGATGAAGGCGGACGCCGCCTGAAGGCAGGGCTGCGCGACATCGTGCAGCGCTATCGCCCCGGCGTCGTGCTGACCGCGCAGCAGAGTCTCCTGCTCACCGATCTCGGCGCGGCGGCCGCCGCCGAGGTGGAAGGGCGGCTGTCAGACCATGGCATCCGGCTGACGCCGCAGCTTTCGGCCGCGCGGCGGTACTCGATGGCCTGTCCGGCCCTGCCCACCTGCGGCCTGGCGATGGCCGAGTCGGAACGACTCATGCCCACCGTGGTCGATCGATTTGAGGAGATGCTCGACTCGATGGGGCTGCGCGACGACCCGCTCACGTTGCGGATGACCGGCTGCCCCAACGGATGCGCGCGACCCTACACCGCCGACATCGCCTTCGTCGGCCGGCGCCCCGACGTGTACCACGTGTACGTCGGCGGCGGGCTGGGCGGCGACCGGGTCGCGGATCTGTACGCCGCCGACATCGCCGTGGCCGATCTGCCCGATACGCTCCGGCCGCTGCTGGCCGCGTGGGCGAAGCAGCGCCGCGGCGGCGAGGGGCTGAGCGATTTCTACCAGCGGCTCATGCACCACGATGAGCCGCGCCGGCTCGTGACCGGCGCCGAGACACCCACCCACGGCCTGGTGCAACTGGAGATGCCGTCGTGAGCGAAGCGCTGCTCGCTGCCGCCATTCGCCTGCCTTCGGCCTCGGCCTCCTTGGTTGAGGCGCTGTGCGCAGAACCGACCGAGGCCGTGGCAAGGCGGCTGCACAACCTGCCCGCGATCGGCGGAGCGCTGGTGCTGCGAACGTGTGAGCGGTTTGAAGTGTACGTCACTTCGGCGGCGGGCGAGCGATTGCCCGATCCCGCTGCGCTCACCGCGGCGCTGCCGGCGGGCGCACACCGACGCGAACTGCACGACGCCCTGATCCTCCGTGGGGAGAGCGACGCCGCGGCCCACCTGCTGCACGTGGCCGCCGGGCTCGATTCGCGCATCGTCGGCGAGTCGCAGATCGCCGGGCAGGTCCGGCGGGCGTACCTTGTCGCCCGCGCTGCGGGCACGCTCGACGCGATGCTGTGCGCGTTGGGCCGCGCCGCAATTCACGTGGGACGGTGCGTGGCGAGAGACACGACGCTGCACACGGCCTGCCGCGGGCTGGCCGAGCGCGTTGCTGATCTCATCGTGCGCGAGGGGACAGCTTCTGCGAAGCGCATCGGCGTGCTGGGCCGGGGACATCTCGCGGCCGAGGTTGTGCGGGCCCTGCGCGCAGCCCCGGCGGGAACGGTCACGGCGCTGGATGGCCGAGCGCAGGCGGCGAACCAGCACGCGGCGGAAGCCGGAGGGGATTCTCGCGCCGAATATGCCGCACTGGCCGAGGCCCTGATCGGCTGCGACATTGTGATCGCGTGTACCTCGCGATCCGGCCTGATCGGCGAGGCGGCTGCCGCCGCGTGGGCCGCAGAAGCGGCGCCGCGGCTGGTGATCGATCTCGGCGTGCCGCGCAACGTGTCGCCGCTCGTGGAGCAAGTCGCCGGGGTGCGCGTCGTGGCGCTGGAGGCGTTCTTCGACGCGGCCGGAACGCGCGCTGAGCAACCCGGCGTGCGCGAGGCGGAGACGATCGCGGCTCGCGAAGTGGATCGCTTTGAACGGTGGCGTGCGGCCCGGCGCCGCCTCGTCGCGAAGCGGGGGAGAGCGGCGTGACCGATGTGGCGCTCATTCTGGCCGCCCACGGCTCGCGCCATGACGCGGGCGTGCTGGAGGATGTCCGCGCCCTTGCCCGCCGCCTCGCGTCACGCGGCCCTTTCACCGAAGTGCTCGCCGCCTTTCACCATGGCGAGCCGTCCTTCGCCGACGCGCTGACCGCTACCGCGGCACCGCGCGTGATCGTCGTCCCCTTTATGGCCGCGGACGGGTGGTATGCGCAGGTCGTCCTGCCGCGCGAGTTACGGCGGAGCCCGCGCTTCGAGGCGGCTGCGGTTCAAATCACCCCGGCGCTGGGCCTGCATCCACAACTCGCGTCGCTGGTGGAGCAACGCGCTGTCGAACTGCTGCGGCTCGGCCGGGGCGACCCCTCGCGCACCACGCTGATAGTCGTCGGCCACGGCACGCCGAGACATCCAAAGAGCAGCGCTTCCACGTTCGCCCTCGCCGAGCGGCTGCGCGGCCGCGGCGTCTGTGCTGATGTCCGCCCGGCGTTTCTGGACGAAGCACCGGGCGTGGCGGAGGTTGTGGCGGCCGTCGGTGATCGCGATCTGCTCGTGATCCCGTTTCTCATCAGCAATGGCCCGCACGCGGCGCGCGACATCCCCGCGGCCCTGGGGATTCCGGAGACCATCGACCCGACCTGGCCGCTTCTTGCAGAAGTGTCCGGCCGACGGATACTTTGCGACGCGGCAATCGGCGCTGATCCGCGCATCGAGCAACTGGTGTTCGACCTCGCGCTAACGGCTGTTGCCGACGCCGTACCGAAGGCGAGAATCCCGCGCACCTTCCGCCTTGGCACGCGCGGCAGCGCCATGGCCCGATGGCAGGCGAACCTCGTCGCCGGACTTCTGCGAGGGCGCAGGGCACTGGTCGACATCGTCGAGCTCTCCACGCCGGGTGATCGCGATCAGGCCAGCGCGATTGTCGATCTGCCCGGCGATGCCCCCTTCGCCGACGACATCGAGGCCGCGCTGCGCGGCGGCGAGATCGACCTGGCTGTGCACTGTCTGAAGGATCTGCCAGCCCGGGCGACGCCGGGGCTTCGGCTCGCCGCCTTTCTGCCGCGACAGGATGCGCGCGAGGCGCTGGTGTCGCGCGACGGCAAGCGGCTGGCCGACCTGCCGCCCGGCGCGCTCGTTGGCACCAGCAGCCCCCGCCGTGCGGCTCAGCTTCGCCGTCTGCGCCCGGACCTGCGCGTCGCGACCATCCGCGGACCGGTGGAGTCGCGCGTGGCGCAGGTGGAGCACGGCCGATTCGACGCTGCGATCCTCGCCCTCGCAGGCCTTGAGCGGCTCGGATTGGCCGATCGCACCAGCGAGCGGTTCACTGAGCTGGCGATGCTGCCCGCGCCGGGGCAGGGGGTGCTGGTGGTTCAGGCGCGCGAGGACGACGACACAGCGCTGACACTCGCTGCACCACTCCATGATCCCGCAACGCAGCGCGCCGCGGACGCCGAGTGGGCGCTTCAAGCCGCCTTCGACGCCGATCGCGCCGTCACCGTGGCCGCGCTGGCGACGTGCGGGGCCACGGGGCCTGTGTACTTGCGCGGCCGGCTGCTCAGCGAAGACGGCGACGCGGCGTGGGATGCCGAAGCCGAAGGGGACACCCCCCGGGCCGCAGCCGCCCTGGTCACCCGGCGACTTCATGCCGCCCGGCAGGCGTCGACGAGCGAGGCGATGACATGACCGGCGGCGTGGTGCATCTCGTGGGCGCCGGACCGGGCGATCCGGGATTGATCACGGTCACCGGCCTCGCCCTGCTCCGCCGGGCCGAGGTTGTCATTCACGATCGACTCATCCCGCGCGAACTCCTGTCGGAGGTGCGTTCCCGCGCCACGATCATCGACGCCGGCAAGTCGCCCGGTGCGGCGACGCTGACACAGGAGGAAATCAACGATCTGCTGGTCGGCCACGCGCGGGTGGGCCGCCGCGTCGTGCGGCTGAAGGGCGGCGACCCTTTCGTCTTCGGGCGGGGCTGGGAAGAACTCGAGGCCTGCCGCGCCGCAGGCGTCGCCTGTCACGTGGTGCCCGGTGTGACCAGCGCCGTCGCCGCACCCGCGGCGATCGGCGTTCCCGTCACCGCGCGGCGCATCGCCCGCTCGTTCGCGGTGGTCACGGCTCACGTTGATCCCGAGTATCCGGGTCCGCCGCTCGACTACGCGGCGCTGGCGGGGCTCGACACCATCATTGTACTTATGGGCCGCGCGGCGCTGAGCGACTTCGCCGCTTCGATGATTGCCGCCGGTCGCCCGGCCGACACACCCGTCGCGTGTGTGCAGCAGGCCACCACGAATCACCAGCGACACGTCATTGCCTCGCTGGCCGACATCGCCGATCGCGTTGACGCCGCGGCGCTCGCCGCGCCGATGGTCACCATCGTCGGCGAGGTCGCCCGGCTGGCCTCAGCCGGCGCCGACGCAGCGCCAGGCGAAGGACGCCCGCTGGCGGGGCGGCGCGTACTGCTGACGCGGCCGCGATCCGTCGGCGAATCGACCCGCGACGCGCTCCTCGCGCTGGGGGCGCGCGTCATTCACTGTCCGCTGCTCCGCGCGGTGTATGGCGCAGATACGGTGCACGGCGCCATCGATGAGTTCTCGCGGTACGACTGGCTCGTGCTGACGTCGATGCACGGCGTGCGCGCGTTCGGGCGAGCGCTGCGCGCACGGGATCGCGACGCACGGGCACTGACGCGCGTACGCATCGCTTGCGTCGGCCCGGCGACGGCCCGCGCGGCGGCGCGGCTCGGCCTGCGCCCGGACCTGGTGCCTGCGCGGCACTGCGCCGACTCGCTGGCGGCGGCTCTCGCTCCGCACGTCCGCGGAGCGCGGGTGCTCTATCCGCGCTCGGCGCGGGCCGCGCCCACACTGACCGCCGCCCTGCAATCCGCCGGTGCAACCGTCGACGATGTGGTCGCCTACACGATGACTCCGGTCGATCCGCCGCCCGCGGCGCGGTCGCTGCTGCGCGAGGGGGTGGATGCGATCGTGCTGTTCAGCCCATCGGCGGCGCAGCGCGTCGCCGCGCTTGACCTGCCGCGCGGACGGGGGATCATCGTGTGCATCGGCCCGACGACGGCCGCGGCCGCCCGTGAAGCCGGCCTCTGTCCCGACGTCGTGGCCGACCGGCACAACGAGGCCGGCGTCATCGAAGCCCTCTGCTCCGCCCTGTCGCCGGGTGACGCCGTGTCCGGCTCGAAGCCATGAATGACGACCTTCCCCATCCGCAACACCGCCCGCGTCGCCTGCGACGCACAGCCGCCCTGCGCGCCCTCGTTCGCGAGACGCACGTGCCGCGCGACGCGCTGGTACAGCCGCTGTTTGTCGTGCAAAGCACGGACCAGGCTGGGCCGATTGCGGCGATGCCGGGTGTCAACCGTGTGACACTGGACGGTCTCGACCGGGAGATCGACGCCGTCGTCGAGTCGGGCGTTGGCGCGGTGCTGCTCTTCGGTGTGCCCGCTGTGAAAGACGCAACCGGCTCGCGCGCCGCCGACCCGGCGGGCATCGTGCCGCTGGCCGTTCGTCGCGTCCGCGATCGGGCCCCGAATCTCGCCGTCCTCACCGACGTGTGCGTGTGCAGCTACACCGATCACGGCCATTGCGGAGTCCTGCATGGCGAGTCGGTGGCTAACGATCGCACGCTCGCCGTGCTCGCGCAGTCGGCGGTCGCGCACGCCGCCGCCGGGGCCGATCTCGTCGCCCCCAGCGCGATGATGGACGGCATGGTCGGGGCAATCCGCGCGGCGCTCGACGTCGCCGGACACGTCGAGGTGGGCGTGCTTTCCTACGCCGTGAAATACGCGTCGAGCTTCTACGGTCCGTTCCGTGAAGCGGCCGATTCGGCGCCGCGGTTCGGTGATCGCAAAACCTACCAGATGGATCCCGCCAACGTCCGCGAGGCCCTCGCCGAGGCTCGGCTCGATCTGGCGGAAGGCGCGGACCTGCTCATGGTCAAACCCGCGCTGCCCTGTCTCGACGTGCTGCGTTACCTGCGCGACGAGCTTCCGACCGCCCGCTTCGCGGCCTACCAGGTAAGCGGCGAGTATGCGATGATCTGCGCGGCGGCGGCCAACGGCTGGCTCGACGAGCGCGCCGCGGTGCTCGAGTCGCTCACCGCTATCCGCCGGGCCGGGGCCGACATCATCATCACCTATTTCGCGCGCCAGGCCGCCGCGTGGCTGGCGCGGGGATGACCGCTTTCGCCACGCGGCGCGAAACACGCTACCCGATGTCCCGATCTGACGAATACATGGCCCGCGCCCGCGAGCGGCTCCCCGGTGGAGTCAATTCTCCCGTGCGCAGCTTTCGCGGCGTGGGGGGCACGCCGCGGGTGATCGCCAGCGCCGCCGGCTGCCGACTGATCGACGTCGACGGACGGGATTACGTCGACTACATCGGTTCGTGGGGCGCCATGATCGCGGGCCACGCCCACCCGGCGGTGGTCGAAGCCGTCGCCCGCGCCGCGCGCGACGGGCTGAGCTACGGCGCGCCCTCACGCCCGGAGCTCGAACTCGCCGAAGCGATCATCGCCCGCGCGCCCGGTGTCGAGATGGTGCGCCTGGTGAACTCCGGCACCGAAGCGGTGATGAGTGCCGTGCGGCTGGCCCGGGCGGCGACGGACCGGCCGCTGATCATCAAGTTTGACGGCGGCTATCACGGCCACGCCGACGCGCTGCTGGCCCGCGCGGGTTCGGGCGTGGCGACGCTGGGGCTGCCCGATTCGCCGGGCGTCACCGCCGGAGCGGCGGCCGATACGCTGATCGCGGCGTACAACGACCTCGCCGCGGTCGAGCAGCTCTTCGCCCACGCTCCCGACCGTGTCGCGGCGATTCTCGTCGAGCCGGTCGCCGGCAACATGGGGGTGGTGCCGCCGGAGCCGGGGTTTCTGGAGGGGCTGCGGACGCTGGCCGACCGTCACGGATCGCTGCTGATCTTCGACGAGGTCATGACCGGGTTCCGCGTCGCCCGCGGCGGGGCGGGCGAGCGATTCGGCGTCCGCGCGGATCTGACCACGTTCGGCAAGGTCATCGGCGGCGGGCTGCCGGTCGGGGCGTACGGCGGACCGGCCCGGCTGATGCAGATGATCGCCCCGAGCGGCCCGGTGTACCAGGCCGGCACGCTGTCGGGCAACCCGGTGTGTGCGGCCGCCGGGGTGGCGACGCTCCGGCTGCTTGATGAGGCCGCGTACGACCGGCTGGAAGCGCTCGGCGCCCGTCTTGAGGCCGGCCTGCGCGGCGAGCTCGCCGCGGCTGGCGTGGCGGCGGCAGTGCAGCGCGTCGGGTCGATGCTGACGGTGTTCTTCTCCGGCGAGTCGGCGTCCGACGCAGCCGCATCACCTTTCGCTGTGCGGAGTTTTCAGGCCGCCGCCGCGTCCGATCACCCGCGCTTCGCCCGGTTCTTCCACGCGATGCTGGCCGCCGGCGTCCACCTGCCACCCAGCGGGTACGAAGCGTGGTTCCTCTCGCTCGCCCACGACGAAGCCGCGATCGACACGACGATCACGGCGGCACGGGCCGTTCTTCAGTCCGCGCGCTGAAATTCGGCGATTCGGGACGCCGATCGCGCGCCACGGCCGATCAACTTTGACTTCGCCAGCGAGGCATGTCCCCTGATTCAGGGTTTCCCGCAAGCGAGCCTCACCATGTGAAATCGGTTTCATTGGTTTGGCTGAAAGAACTGCGTATACTGAGTTGGCACGCAGCGGCCGCGCGGGGAATCGCGCGGCCGACCGGTCGTTGTCCCGGATCCCGTCTTGTGAATACCACCCGATCCAGCCTGCTGAGCGACATTCGCGACTTTAACGACGCGGAAGCCTGGGTCGAGTTTGACCGGCTTTACCGCCCGCTGCTCGTGGAGTACGCGCGCCACCAGGGGCTTGCGCCCGGCGAGGCGGAGGAGATCGCCCAGCAGTGCCTGGAGGTCGTGCTTGGTCAGATCGCGGATTTCAAGAAGCGGGTCAGCTTTCGCGGCTGGTTGCGGACGATCGTGCTGAACAAGGTCCGCCAGTTCTACCGCGACCGTCACCGCCGGGCCGCCGGCGGCGGGGAGGAGCTGGACCGGCTGCCCGACGCCGGGGCGGAGGGGCCCGATTCGTGGGATCGGGAGTGGGAAGCGGCCCACCTGGCCTACTGCCTGGCGGACGTGCGCGGCAGCGTCGCCGAGCACACCTACCAGGCCTTCGAGCTCTACGTCATTCGCGACATGCCGGTGGAGGAGGTCTGCCGCATCCTGGCCATGACCCCGAACCAGGTCTACGTCGCCAAGAACCGGATTATCCGCAAGCTGCGCGAAAGATCGGCCCGCCTGATGCAACTTCTCTACGGAGACGCATCATGAGCGAGCTGCGCGGGCACCCCCGGCGGGGGGTGCTCACGGCCTATGAGGCCGGCGAGCTGACCGACGAACAGGCCGCCCCCATCGAGGATCACCTTCGCGACTGCGACCGGTGCCGGGCGACGCTGCGCGCCCGCCAGAGCGCGAACGCCGACGCCGACGTGCTTCGCGAGGCGTGGCGGCTCTCCGCGTCGGCCAGCGCCGGCTCCGCCGGAATCGCGTCCGCCGCGGCCCCATCGGGAGATTCTGCGGCAGCAGGCGGGCCGGGGGCGTGGCTGGTCTCCGATTACGAGCGGGTTCAGCTCTGCGGCGAGGGCGCCTACGGCTCGGTCTGGGTGGTGCGCGACCGCGTCGGCGTCTACCGCGCGATGAAGATCGTCAACCTGCGACGCATCGGTACGCAGCAGCGCAGCGCCAACGGCGAGCGCGAGCGCCAATCGCTCGAAACCTACTGCCGCAAGGTTGGTCGATACCCCTACCTGATCCAGGTGCATCACGTCGGCATGGCGGGCGACCTGCTCTACTACACGATGGACCTGGCCGACAACGACGTCACCAAGCTGCCGGTGACCGACGAGTTTCCCGCGGTGTACCGTCCGCTCACGCTCGCCCGGGTGCTGCAGCGACGGCGAATCCGCCCGGACACCGCCGCGGAGATCGCTCGACGACTGCTGCGCGGGTTGGCGCTGCTGCATCGCCTTGAGCTCGTCCACCGCGACATCAAGCCCGCCAACATCGTCATCGTGAAGCGCATGCCGAAGCTTGCGGACATCGGGATGATCACGGTAGGGCTTGGCGGGGCGGGCGGCGGCGTGCTGGGTACGCCGCGGTATATGCCGCCGGACCGGGCCAACGATCGCTCCGCCGACATTTTCGCGCTCGGCAAGGTGCTGCACGAGATGATCTGCGGGATGGATCATCCGGCGTTTCCGCGGCTGCCCGAGGATTTCGGCGCGACCGCGGGGCAGTGGGACCTGCTGCGGCTCAGCGAGGTCATCACCAGGGCCTGCGCGCCACAGTCGAACGAGCGCTACGCGACCGCGGGGGAGATGCTCGACGATCTGGAGGCCTGCACCGAGTCGCCCCTGCGGTCATTGCTGGAGGGCATGGCCGGCGTCGGCCCGACGGAAGAATCGAATCACCATGAGCCGACCAACCGCGAACTGCTCATGGCCGCCATCCGCACCGTGCCGTGGGTGGCGGGCGTGGCCGGGGCGCTCGTCGCCCTGCGCTGGCTCCTCGCCTGACGGCTGCTCCGTTTCTCCCCCGACGATCCCGTGTCCAAGTCTCCTTGGTTTTGACGTTTCGGCGTTTCGGCGTTTAATCCGCGGTATGGCAGGTGTAATCCTCGGCATCGACCCCGGCCTCGGCACCACCGGCTACGCCGTGCTGCGCGTCGAAGACCGCGACGGCCGGGTCGAGGTTATCGAAGCGGGGGCGTGCCGGTTCTCCGGCAAGAACAGTCTCGCCCTGGCCGATCGGCTCGTGCAGATCGAGGCCGACCTGATGGCCATCATCGCCGAGCATGCACCGAACATCGTCGCCGTCGAGCAGCTTTACGCTCACTACAAGCACCCGCGCACCGCGATTCTCATGGGCCACGCCCGCGGGGTGATCCTGCTGGTCGCCGCCCGGGAGGGCATCGAGGTGCGGAGCTTCGCGGCCACGCGGGTCAAGCGGCACCTCACGGGCAACGGCCGGGCCAGCAAGCTGCAGGTGCAACGGGCGGTGCAGGCGCACCTCGGCCTTGACGGCATTCCCGAGCCGCCCGACGTGGCTGACGCCATCGCCATTGCCCTCTGCTGCGCGGGCGAGCACCAGGCCGGCCCGATAGGCCGGCGGGCGCGGCGGTGACACCGGGGGGGATCGCGGCGGGGGGCGGGTCCGCGGTAGAGTGTCGTCATGATCGTACGCATCACGGGCATGCTGGTGGACGTGACCGACTCGGGCGCCCTGCTGGATCGCGGCGGGCTGGTGTACGAGGTGCTCACGCCGCACTTCGCCATCGCCGAGCTGGCGGCGTGGCGCGGGCGCGAGGTCACGCTCTACACGATGGAGTTCTACGAGGGCAACCAGGCCTCCGGACACCTGGTGCCGCGGATCGTGGGGTTCCTGCACGCCGAGGACAAGCTGTTTTTCCATCGTTTTCTCGAGGTCCGCGGCATTGGCATCCGCAAGGCCCTGCGGGCGCTCTCCGAGCCGGTCCGCCGCGTGGCCTCGTGGATCGAGCAAGGTGATACCAAGCAACTCTCGAAGCTCTCAGGCATCGGCAAGCGCGGGGCGGAACTGATCGTCGCCACGCTCAGGGGCAAGCTCGAAGACCTCGCCCTGCCCGCGGAGGGCGCGACCGCCGCGGCGGCGATCGAGGGGGACGGGCTGGTGCTCTCACAGGCACAGCGCGACGCGATGGAAGTGCTCATCGCCTGGGGCGACCCGCGTGCCGAGGCGCAGCGCTGGTTGGAGCGCGCGGCCCAGCTTCACCCCGACCTCGATGAGGCGGGCGAGTGGGTTCGCGCGGCGTACAAGGTGAAGACGGGGGCGGAGCGGTAGGGGGGATCTCAGAGAATCAAGTGTACGACTGGTTCACGATTCGCCAAACCAGACGAACGAACGCGCCGTTCTGCAACCCTCCCGCTCCTCGCGCTTGTCTTGCCGGCCCCGTGCTCCCTCCCTGCCCTCGTTGCGGCCTTTTCGCCATCAACCCGAAACTGGAAAGGTGTCAGGATGATTGTTGATTCGCCGGGCTTGTCGGGCGGGCGGATCATCCTGACACCTTCATTGCACTTCGACGCGAACTAGCCGCCGCATGATCCGTCGCGGCACTGGTCGCGGTCACGATCCTGGTGCTGATCACCGCCGCCAGGGGGAGTCGTGTCCCCGCCGGAGCCGTCGCCCGGTCCGCCAGGATCCGGATTCGGGCAGAGCGGGCCGGTTCCGTCGGCGAGGCGGTCACGATCCCGATCCTGCACCGCGAGGTGGATGCTGTCCATGTCGCCTCCGCCCTTCGCCGCGAGGTAGGCTTTCACCACCGTATCGGGGGCGGTCGCCAGGAAACTCGCCTCGTCGCAGCCCAGCAGCGCCGTCCCCATCAGCAGCACTGCGCCGAGCATCATCACTCGTTTCATCGCTTGTCACTCCTGTCTTGAAGACCCGCTTGATTCCACGGTCGTCGGGTATCCCCTGCTCCCTCAGAAACCGAACCGGGTGGGGATTCCCGCGCCGGCGGCACGCATCGTGCCTGACCATTGTTGGACGCACCCGGCAGGTACGGGCCTGCGGTGTTCGCGCGCTTTTTTTCTCAGGACGTGCGGCGGATGGAGTCGTCAGCGACCATCCCTGATTCGGATGAACAGCTGGTCGAACGGCTCGCTGCGGGAGACCGCGCGGCGCTGACGGAGCTGGTCCGGCGGCACCAGGCCACAGCTCTGCGCGTCGCCTACCACACCCTGGGCCACCGTGCCCAGGCGGAAGACATCGCGCAGGAGGCCTTCTTGCGAATCTGGCGCGGGGCCGGGGATTACCGTGCACAGGCGAGCTTTCGATCGTGGTTCTACCGGATCATCGTCAACCTGTGCCTCGACACGAAGCGCCGCCGCAGCGCCGGCTCGATCGAAGGCCTGGACATCACGGACCATCGACAGACTCAGCCCCAGTCGGTCCTGATGAACAGCGAACGCCGCGAGTCGGTCCGGCGCGTGGTCGCCGGGCTGGCGGATCGCCAGCGGCTTGCGTTGGTGCTGCACAAATATGGCGACATGAGCATTCAGCAGGTCCAGGAGGCCACGGGATGGACCGATTCGGCCGTCGAATCGCTCCTGGTGCGGGCGTACGCGACGCTGCGCCGGGAACTCGCCGCCGACGACGACGCCTCGAAATCGACCGCAGGAAACCAGGCGGGCAAACCGTCTCATAGAAGCTAGGAGTGTGCCATGGGTTGCCCTCCGGACATCGACTGGATCCGATTGGTGGGGCGCGAGCTGCGCGAGGCGGAGCGATCCGCGCTGGAAGCCCATTTGGCGACCTGCGAGGCTTGCGCGCAGCTGGTGGCAGCGCAGCGCGCTGTATGGGGCGCCCTGGGTGAGGCGCCCGAAGACGACGCGTGGTGTGATATCGCCGATCGGATCAATGCGTCGCTGGACGCGCCGGCTGCGAGCCACACCCCGGTCGCACTTCGATCGCGGTGGTGGCTGAAGCCCCTCCGCACCGCCGCCGGCCTGGCACTGGCCGTCGGCGTCGGCGTGTCTGCCGGCGTGCTCACTTCCCCCCGCCACGCAGAGCCGCCGCCCGGAATCGGTCCGGCCGACCCGACTGAGCCGTTTGAGTTGGAGTGGTTGCTTGCCGAGTCGGCGACAGGGCTGCAGGCTCTCGTCGGTGACGGATTTGAGCTTACGGATGACGAGCCATGATTCTCCCCGCTGCGAATCTCCGTAATTTCGTCATGCTGTTCCTGGCGCTGGGGGGCAGCTTCACCGCTACCGTGCTGGTTCGATCGCAGCCGCCGGCCGAACCCCCGGCCACCACGGCCACGACGCCGCATCCGGAGGGCTTCGGACAATCGCTCGCGCGACGGCTGGGGCTGAGCGATGAGCAGGCTCGCCAAGTCGAGGCCCTCAACCCCGCTTTCGATGCGGATCTCCAGCGCCTGCGAGCCGATCAGGCTGCAGCACGAGCCGCTCTTGCCGCGGCATTCGAAGCCGGCGATGCCCCCAACGAAACAATCCGCGCGCTGGCCGAGGCGGTGATCGAAACACACACCCGGGTCGAGCGCACCGTGATCGACCAACTGCTCGCCGTGCGCCATCTGTTGAGCGCCGACCAGCAGAAGCGACTCTTCGAGCTTTGCGCGGAAGGAGTGCGCGAAGGAAGCGGAAGACGGTGGCGCGGCGGACGCGGCGAGTCGCCCGATGCAGCACACGAACACGAGCAGCGGGGACACGGCCCGGGACAAGGACGGGGCCGAAGGATGCGGGGCGGCCGGGGGTAACGACGCAGCGCCTGAACCGGACGGACGGAGGGGCGCCGGATGGCGCACGTGCGGCAGCGCCGCGGCCCGGCGACCGGCGCGAAACGGAAAGCGAGGTACAGAGGATGACACGGCACGGATTCATCGTAGCGGTCGCCCTGATTGCTGGGTTCACGGGATGCACGGACAACTCCTTCTCCCGCAGCCCGGGGCGGCAGCGCCACCGGATGCAGGCCGGACAACCGTGCGCCGGCTGCGTATGTCGCGGATGCGCTGCTCAGCCCGCGAGATGCGGGCGGCGGGCCGGGGGCGGCCGCGATCGCGGCGCGGCGATCTCGGAGAAGACAGCTGTCGGGCCGGAACTCGTCCGCGCGCTGCAGACGGCGCTGCTGGCAGAGTGGGATAACGAAGCGTTTTACGAGATGGTGATCGAGAGGTTCGACGCCGGGCGACCGTACACGAACCTGGTCGCCGCGGAGAAGCGACACGCGGGGGCGATCGGGGGGTTGCTCGACGCCTACGGCGTGGACCGGCCCGCCCGACCGACGCTTGACCCCAAGACGATCCCGGCCACGCTCCGAGAGGCAACCGAGCGGGCGATCGCCTCGGAGGCGCAGACCGTGGAGATGTACGAGCGCATGCTCGCCGCCCCCGCGCCGCCGGACGTCATGGCCGTGTTCCGACGGATGGCCGAGGGCTCTCGTGACCGCCACATGCCCGCTCTGCAGCGCGCGCTCGGCGAGCCCACAGGGAAGGGGTCAGGATAACTCCCGGGGCGCCGAGCTGTCGGATGTGGTCGGCGCGCGTGACTCCAAACCCCGCCCTGACACTCTTTGCGAGCTTTGCGCCTTGGCGTGAGATATCTCACGCCAAGGCGCAAAGGAAAAGCAAGCTCTATCACGTCAGATCGTGGGCGGATACCCCGTGGGGTAGTCCCACTGCCAAGTGGATCATTCTGACACCGTGTTCTGGTCGCGCAGGTAATCCGCCACGGCAGCGGATAAGTGAATCGTGTACTCCGGCCCGAGAAGCCATCGCCGCCACCATGAGGTTGATATCTCCTCGAATCGGAATAGTTCGCGCCCGCTCAGCACCGGCGGCCACTGAGCCACGCTCGCCAGATCCGTGCGATCGGCCAGCGAAGGAGGCTCTTCACATCCCAACAGCTTGCAGATCCGCCCGGAGACATCCAATGCGCCATCTGCATAGATGGCGCAGCGATGCCATGCGCCGTCGTTCTTGACGAAAATGAAGAAGTAATCGGGAAGTTCCGGTCCGTCTGCATTCGTAAACTCACCAAGGACCGCCAGGTCGGCAATCGCCAGCCGCCAGCCCTCGGCGTCCGGCGACTCGAAGATGAGCGTGTCGTCGACGAGCTGCAGCCGCCCGTCTCTCCCGCCGTCAGACTTGGAAGTGCTCGTCGGCACCGGCAATCTCCGAACGGGAAAGTGTCAGGACGCTGGTGCGAGATTCCTATCTCGCACCCTCTTCCGCGGGAATCCTTTCCCGCGGGATGTCCGGACTCTGCGGGCGAGGCTTCCGGCTCATCCATTGGAAACATAACCTCGCGCGAGCGACGTCCGTACGGCGCGGCGGAAGGGATTCCGCCAGACGTGCGTTCGAGAACGGCTTCTCGCCCGAGTGAAGGCAAGCCGCCTCAAGTCGCCGCAAACCTTCGACCCAGCCACACCGTCGGAACGAGCAAACTCGCCACCAGCAGCGACGGCCACGCGCCGCGCGTCAGCCAGACCAGGCACGCGTCGAACAGGACCAGACCGAAGATCAGGTTCCGTACCGCCAGTTGCACCGACCGCGGCTGCGGCGACTGAATGAGCGGGAGCGTCGCACCCACCAGCAGGCCCATCAGGACGAAGGGCGGCAGCAACCGGCCCAGATCGGCGGTCGCGTCGCCTGGGGCGACGAACACCAGGCACGCCGCGGCCGCCGCCACCCCCGCCAGCCCGGCGTGCAGCCGCCGGCGCGATCCGCCGGCCGCCTCCTTGCGCGCAAAGAACGTCAGCGACGTGACATACAGCCACATCAGCCCGACCGGCAGCAGCACCCCCGGCCCCGTGGGCCAACCCGCCGCGGACATCCCCAGCAGCAGGTTCAGCGCCCGGCACAGCCCCATCACCCCCGGGGCGAGCGGCGTCCGCTTCAGGGCGGCGTCGTAGAGCACGACCGCGGCAACCACCCCGCCCGCCACCGCCGCCGCGGTCGGCGAGACCGCCACCGCACAGGCCACGCCGACCCCCATCAGCCCCGCGGCGATCGCCGCCGCGAGCCCCCGGCGGATCCGCCCCGAGGGTATGGGCCGCCCCGGCCGCTCCGCCGCGTCGCGCGGGGCGTCGCAGACGTCGTTCAGCGCCACCCCCCCGGCGTAGAGGCAGACCGACGCCACCATCAGCAGCGCCGCGGTCCCGGCCTCGGCCGCCGTCCCGCCTATGAACAGAACCCCCGCCAGGCTGTCCGCCGCGGCGGTGAAGAGGTTCGGCGCCCGGACGAGTTCGAGAATCGCCCGCGCGCGGCCGCGCGGGGCGGGAAGGCCGCCCGATCCGCCGACGGCGGGGGGCAGCGACGCGCCGGGGATCGAGGGATCGCGGCTCACGGCGAGAGCATCGGCAACAGGTGGGCCATGGCCTCGCGCCCCGCGGCGTCGGGGTCTTCTACATAGGGATACAGCTCAACCGTCAGCCAGCCCGGGTAGCCGGTCTGCCGGATCGCTTTCATCAGTCCGACAAAGTCGATCGCCCCGTGGCCAGGAACCAGGTGATGGTGCACGCGGGTCGCGGCGATGTCTTCCAGGTGATAGTGACGGGTGAAGCCCTGCATCCGCGCGACGGTCTCCGGCAGGGGGTCGCCTACACAGTAGAAATGTCCCGCGTCGAAATTCAGACCGAACATGGGTGAGGTGATGCGCTCGGCGAGTTCGAGAAAGTCGCTCGCTGTCTCGATGAGCAGCCCCGGCTCCGGCTCGACCAGCAGCAGCACGCCCACCTCCTCGGCGACGTGCAGCGCCTTGCGCAGCCCCTCGACGAATCGCTCGATCGCCTGTTCGCGGCTGTGTCCTTCGGCGAGCGGCCCGCCGGGCTCGGTGGTGATGGAGGGCGCGCCGAGCAGCGCCGCCATGCGCAGCGCGGCGATGGTGTGATCGACGCGGAGGGCGCGATAGTCCTCATCCTCTTCGATCCACGAGGGATGCCAGAAATCGCCCACCGCGTTCATCATGAAGGCGTTGACGTTGGAGACGGTCATCCCCCGCTCGTCGAGGCGCCGGCGCACGCGGTCCACCTCGGCGGGGGTCGTGGTGGCGGGCCAGAGGTGCGGCAGATCGGCCATCAGCTCGATGCCGCGATAGCCGAGTCCGGCGATGCGATCGACGGCGTCAAGCACGCCGTGCCTCATGTACGCGTTGCTGCTGTAGGCGAGCTTCATGCGATGGGTATTGTAGCGGGTCCGCGGCAACCGTGACACGGCGACCGAGGCGTCGCCCAGCCGGACAGCGACGCGCCGGCTCATCGCGGTGTCGCGGCAGCGGGACGCATCCGGCGGCCCGGGCTTGCGCCTTCGTCGGCGACGTAATTCCGACCGGGTCATCGATATTCCTATTGTCGGACCTGTCGCGCAACTGTACAATTGCCATGTCTTGGTTGCATCTCCGTGCGGAGTAACCACCGCTGTTCGCCATTCTGACCACAGCCTGTGTGTTTCTCGCGTCGCTGGCCGCCGGGGGGGACGTTCCGCCGACGATCGTCGTGTTCGGTTCGTCCGGGGGACCGACTTATGCTCACGACATGTCCTGGGACGGGGCCGTGGTGACGGGCCGGACCGGCGAGTATCCCTACATCTGGACGGAAGCGTCGGGACTCGAGATTCTTCCGCGCCCCACGTTCATACCGCGGGCCATCTCGGGGGACGGTACAACCCTCGTCGGGTTTGATTACGGTCAGCAACTGGCCTACAGGTGGACGCGATCAGCCGGTTTCGTGAACCTTGGGGATCTTCCGACCGGCGCGAACAGCAGTGTGGCTTTTGATGTCGCGTTCGATGGTGACGTGATTGTCGGGACGGGCTCCATCTTCTTCCTAGACACACAGGCTTTCGCCTGGACCCCATCGGGAGGGATGGTAGGCCTGCCTTTCTTCGACCAGTCGCACCGCAGCAGTTGGGCGAACGCCGTCAGCGCCGACGGCTCGGTGGTCGTCGGCTGGTGCGACTACACGAACGCGCCCGGCTCCGCCCCCGTCCGCTGGACGGCCGCGGGCATCGAGCCCATTCCGGGCTTTCCGGCCGGACAATTCGGAAGCGCCGAGCACGTTTCCGCAGCCGGGGACGTAGTCTTCGGGCAGATCAGCGGCCGCGAGTTCGTGTGGCGCGAGGGGCAGAACCCGACTTTGCTCCCGAACTTCGGCGCCTTCAGCGCGTCCAGTCCGGACGGGCTCTTCGCCGTCGGAAATGGCAGGCCGGGGGCCTGGATCTGGGATTCGATGAACGGACGGCGTGTCGTCGAAGACATACTTGTGGCTTTGGGAGCATCGCTCCCCCAAGGCGCCTGGATTTCATCCGCCAGGAGCATTTCTGCCAACAATCGCACGGTCTGCGGCGAACTGGTGACGGCTGATGGGCGCGTCAATGGCTACGTTGCCGTCGGTTTGCGGCTCCCCGGAGACCATGTGGGGGATCTGAATGCGGATGGGAGGATCAACGCAAGGGACACCATTCCCTTTTCCAATTGTCACACTGGTCCGATGTCGGTAGTTCCCTTCGCCTGTGGCCCGGCAGATCTTGACGAAGATTCCGACGTGGACCTTGTTGACTACGCTGCATTACAGCGGCTGGCGACCGCGGAATGTGTTCACGCAGCAGACTTGACCGGCGATTGTGTGCTGGATTCGCGAGACTGGAACAGGGTGCGGTTGTGCCTGAACGGCCCCTGGATTGACCCCAACGAAATCCAGTGCCTGCTCGGCGACCTCGATTTCGATGGCGACGTGGATCTGCTCGATGTGGTCGCCTATCAGCGACACTTCGCCGACGATTGAATGTTCTTGTGGCTGCCTCAGGAAGCAGGATTCAGCTTCGCCGTCAAGGTTCAACGAAGTCGGCGTGACTTCCTTGTCCATATTGGCTACGGCCATTCTTGGCTCGATTAGTCATCACATGCAACAGGAGGTTCGACATGAGATGGTTCCGCGCACTTCTTGCAGTCTCACTGGCCATGATGAGTTATCCTGCATCCGCCGACACGATCTACGTAAACAGTCAAGCGTCGGGAAACAACGATGGTTCCGAGTGGACACACGCCTACACGTCACTTTCTGTGGCGCTGACGGCGGCTGGCGCCGGTGATGAGGTTTGGGTCGCAGGTGGTCCCTATACCCTGACCAGCTCGGGCGCCACGTTCACCCTGAAGAGTTTTGTGCCGGTCTACTGCGGGTTCAATGGAGGCGAAATGACGCTCGGCCAGAGGAGCAGTGTCGGCCGCACCGAGCTCAATGGCGGCGAAATTGCCGAAACCGTCGTAACCGCGATCGCCTCCGCACACCCTCAGAACGCGTTTTATATCGACCAGGCCAGAATCACCAAGGGGCGGAACTCCAACTCGACCAAGGCGGCGGGCCTGCATGCGGTCGGTTCGATCGATGTGGTGCGGTGCGACTTTGTCGACAATCAGGGCGGAAAGTACGGCGCATTGCACATCAAGACGACCTACGCCGAAGAATGGGGGAGCGTGGAGTGGTGCACATTCTCCGCGAACCACGCGAATGCCCAGGAGCAGGAATTCACCTCGTTCGGAGGGGGCATGTCGTTCGACGGCGTGGGAGAGATCAATCATTCGCAGTTTCATTCGAATTTTGCGACGAACGGCCATGGAGGCGGCATGGCCGTGACCGGAGATGGAACGAATCTGATTGCCCGGAACTGCCTGTTCACGGGCACGAACAAGGCTACCTGCACGGGTGGCGGCGCGATCTACGCAGGCGAAGGCGCCGAGGCGACAATCCGGAACTGCACCGTTCACGCCAACGTGGTTGTGAAACTGGGAACTGAGTGCTCGGTCACGCCACAGGGCGGGGGTTTGTTTGCAGATGGCTCCGGCACATCGGTCACAATCGACAGTTCGATTTTCTGGGACAACATGTATATCGAGAACAGCCCGCCGGGGGTGAGCAGCGAGATTGTGACGGCAGGCGGCGCCACAGTTACGGTGAGCTACAGCGACGTTGAGGGTGGCTATAGCGGTACGGGCAACATCAACCAGGATCCGCTCTTCACAACCGACATCCGGATAACGGACTCATCCCCTTGCCGGGACGCCGGGAATCCCGGATTCAACCTCGCATGGAATCGCGATCTGGACAATCTCTGGCGTGAGGTCGGCTCGCGTGTTGACATGGGCATCAACGAAGTCCAGATCGGCGCCTGCTGTCGGGGAGACGGAGCGTGCCAGGAGTATGACGAGGGCGACTGCGAAGACTACGTCTGCGATGTGTCGGCGCTTCGCAATGACGTGGGAGGAACCTACTACTCGGCAGGCTATGCCGGTTGCTTTGCCGATGCAGACGCCAATGGTACGGTGAATACAGCTGACAGGGGCGCAGTTTCTGCTAATTATTCTGCCACAAACTACGATCTGATCTGCCTGTATGATCTCGACGGCAACGGCGTCGTGAACGCGGCGGATCGCGGTTTCGTGTCGGCGGAGATCGGTTACTGTCATGCTGAGCCGGACTATCAGAACGGCAGCGGCAACAACAACGGATCGCCGGACACGCGATTCAATGCCAGCACGTGGCAGCTTTCGTCCTGCAACATCGTAATGTGTCCCCAATAGAATCCGAAGGCTGATATGGGTCCCGTCCCCGGTGTGGTATACTGAACTCGTGCAGCGTCGCGGTCTTCGCTTGATGGCCGCGACGGACGATTAGCGGCCCGTCACACGGGGATTCCGCAGTTCGCCGCCCGCGAGGTGACGTGCTCGACCAGCATCGCCCACTGCGCGGCCAGGTCGGCCGCCGCGACGTTCATCGGGCTCTTGAAGAAGCAGGCCAGGTGCCGCATGGGTCCGCCGCGGCGCCACCGCTCCTCGAACGCGGCGAAACGCGCCAGGTCGATCACCAACGGCGCGGCGAGGATCGAATCGCTGCCCTGCCAGACGAACTGCATGCTCATCTTCGTGCCGAGAAACCCTTCGAAGTGCACGAAGTCCCACGCGACCTTCCAGTCGGAGAGCGACGGCACGTAGTCGATGTTCACGCGCGACATCGGCCGATAGCCCAGCACTCCGCCCAACACGGCGTCTTTGGTGTCGATCTTCGACTTGCGCGTGAGCGGGTCGTCGAGCACCGCGCCGTCGCGGTTGCCCAGGATGTTCTGGCCGAACCACGACAGCACCTTCAGATGACGAGCGGCAAACATCGGCGCGAGGGCCGACTTGACCAGCGTCTCGCCCGTCTTGCCGTCGCGCCCCATGTAGGGCACTCCGCGCTCCGCGGCCCGCTCGCACAGCGCCGGCAGCGCGATCCCCGTGGAGGGGGTGAAATTGATGTAGGGACAGTCGGCCTCGATGGCTGCCAGGGCATAGAGCGAACTGGCGGGCAGGGGGCTGCCGCCGCGACGGGAGAGCGCCTTGGTCAGAAGCGACCAGCGCTCCTGCGCCCGGGCGGGCTTCGCCGCAGGCTCGGAGGAGGAGACGTTGATGACCACCACCGTGTCGAGGCGATGACGCCGACGGAACTCGACCAGGTCGGCGGTGAGCCGCTCGACCGCGGCGGCGGCGGATCGGTCGGCGGGATGGTCGCCGCTGTCGGCCAGCGCCCGAATCGTGGACGACGCGCCCAGCAGCGTGCCGGGGCGGATGTTTCGCTGCACGGTCCGCAGTCCCGCTTCACAGGCTCGGATCAGGTCGGGATCGAAAAGGCCGGCTTCGCGGCGCCAGCTCCACACGGCGTCGACGAGTCGTTCCTGCCGGATTTCGTGGCCGCCCAGGACGATGCGGCTGGTAGGCGGCAGGGGCACGCCGGCGAACTCGGGCAGCTCGCTCACCAGGCCGGTGGGGCCGGTCAACCCGCGCCGCAGGGCCTCGAGCCCCAGCGCGACGGTGCTGCCGATTCCCCCGCAGACACCGATCAGCCAGAGCCCTACCGATGGCGTTCCGGATTTCAAACGACCGTTCCCCTGCGTCGGCGAGGCGGACAACGCACGTCCGCGTCGGTAATCGGGCATCTTAGAAGCGGACCCCGAGACTTGCCAGCCGCGGACGGCTACAATGGTGCTCCGCGATCGGGCCCCCGACACGCCGCACCCGGCTCCCGGGATCGCCCCCGTACGCCGGGCCGGCGTCGGACAACGCGCGCAGGCCAGATCGATCCGCCCTATGCCTCTCGACGGATTCGGACGCCAGATTGACTACCTCCGTGTGTCCGTCACGGACCACTGCAACCTCCGCTGCATCTACTGCATGCCGCTGGAAGGGCTCCGCCACGCACCGGCGTCGGAGCAGCTTTCGGCGGGGGAGATCGAGCGCGTCGTTCGGGCGGCGGCCGGGGTCGGCTTTACCAAGGTCCGCTTCACCGGGGGCGAGCCGACCCTGCGCGGCGACATTGTCGACATCGTCGGACGCGTCGCCCGCACGCCCGGCATCCGCCACGTCGCGATGACCACCAACGGCGTGCTGCTGCCCCGGCTGGCGGCGCCTCTCGCGGAAGCGGGGCTGAAGCGCGTCAACATCCACATCGATTCGCTCGACCCGGTGCGCCTGGCGAAAGTCATGCGCTGGGGCTCGGTGGATGCGATCTGGAAGGGCATCGAGGCGGCCGAGGCGGCCGGCCTCTCGCCGATCAAACTCAACTGCGTCGTCGTCGCCGAGCACAACGACCTCGACGTCGTGGACCTCGCCCGGCTGACGGTCGACCGCGACTGGCACGTACGGTTCATCGAGCTCATGCCCTTCGGCGAGGGAGAGTGCGCCATCGTAAGCTGGGAGCGCTACGTATCGAACCGCGATACGAAGGCCCGCATCGAAGACGCCCTCGGCGCGCTGACGGCGCTGCCGCCGTCGCACGCCGCCGAAGAGTCGAAGAACTACCGCCTCCCCGATGCGAAAGGGGTGGTCGGCTTCATCTCGCCGGTCTCCGAGCCGTACTGCGGATCGTGTAACCGCATGCGGCTGACCGCGGATGGCAAGTTTCACCTGTGTCTGCTGAACGACGACGAGCTCGACGTGAAGCGCCTGCTCCGCGGCGGCGGCAGCGATGCGGAAATCGCCGAAACGCTGCTGCAGGCTGTCGCCCGAAAGCCCACCGGCCACCACCTGGAGCGCGGGAAGACGACGGAGCTGAGGATCATGTACCAGATTGGGGGATGAGTCAGTCCGACAGAGGATAACGCGAAAGCGTTTTCGTTTCCGCGTTTTCACGTTTCCGCGTTTCCCCAGGATCCTTATGCCGCCAACTCCCGCGTTCATCTTCGATCTCGATGGCACGCTCGTGGACACCATCGCCGACATCACCGCCGCCGTGAACCACGCCATCGCCGAAGTCCGCCCCGAAGGACGATCCGCTGACGAGGTGCGGGCGATGGTCGGCGACGGCGTGAGCATGCTGATGCGCGAAGCGACCGGTGTCAGCGACGATCGCGCGATCGCCTCGATGGTCGATCGCTTTCGTGAGTACTACGGGCGGCACTACCTCGACGAGACGCGGCTGTTTGAAGGATGGACGACGACGCTCGATGCCCTTTCCGCCGCGGGAGCGCCGATGGCGGTGCTCTCCAACAAGCCGCACGAATTCACGCGCAGGATCTGCGCGGAGCTGCTCGCCTCCTGGCCGATCGTCGAGGTGGAGGGGCAGCGCGAGGGTGTGCCGCTCAAGCCAGATCCGACGCGAGCCCTTGCCTTGAGCGCAATGATGGGCCGCGCCCCGGCGGAGGTCATCTTCGTCGGTGATTCCAGCCATGACATCGAGACCGCCCGTCGCGGCGGCATGACCGCGGCCGCGGTCACCTGGGGCTATCGCCCGGCCGATTTCCTGGCGGGCCACCACCCCGACCACCTCATTCACCACCCGGCTGAGCTCCTGCGGCTTCTGCCCGCCGTCCCATAACGTCCCGTTTTTCGTCGGCGCCCGCTGAACCCGCGCCTGCCGTCGTCCGATACCTCAGAGGTGGGCGCTCTGCGCGAGCCGGACCGATCTGCGGATCCGGCCACGCGCGGCCTGCGCCCGTCGCGGCCGAAAGGACGGATGCCCGGTGAGCGAAGATTCCAAACCTGTCCATCGCGATGCGCCCGGCTCGCGCAAGCTGAGCCGGCGGACCATCATTCGCGAGGGCGTGAAGCTCGCCTTCGTGACCCCGGCGATCGTCACTTTCTTCGCACGCGAGGCCCGCGCCGGCACGGCGAGCAACCACAGTTGCTACCCCGTCGGACACGCCTGCGGCGGTGTCACGCTGGAGCAATGCTGCGACGGACTGACCTGTGTCACCAACGTCTGCCAGTAGGGCGGACGACGCGCGGAGAGGGGATCTGGCGGTGACGAAGCACACCGTGACCACGACGACGACGGTCGAGATGCCGCTGGTGCGCAGCGACCTGACGATTCACGAACTCGACGGCGAAGCGCTGCTCTACGACCCGCGGACCGGCGACACCCATCGGCTCAACGCGACGGCGTGGTCGGTGTGGCGACTGTGCGATGGATCGCGTCTCGCTGTGGAAATCGCCGAGGCGCTCAGCGCGGGGTACCAGATATCGGCGGAGGCGGCCCTGCCGCACGTCGAGACGATTCTCTCGCGATTCTGCGAGCGCGGGCTGCTGGCGGATCACCCCGCCCACGGATGATCGATCATGACGCTGCGTCGACGGGAACAATCCGTGTCGTTCCAGATCGGCGTCGTGCCGGTGACGCTGACGACCGCCTGCCGCGGCGTGCTCGACCAGTTTACCTCGCTCTACCAAAGCTATCGTCGCTACGAGCCGTTGCCCGGTGCGGCGCGCGTGGCCGTGCGGCGCCAGCCCTTTTCGCTATGGCATCGTCGTCGTTTCGACGTCATCAGCGGCAACCGCCTGCAGTTTGAGCCCGCCACCCGGGCCGAAGTGCTTCCCTACGTCGAGTGGGCGGTGAACTGGCAGGTGCCTCACGTGCTGCCGGAGTTCCTGCAGCTTCACGCCTCGACGGTTCAGTTCGGCGGCGGGGCGGTGGTCTTTCCCGGCGGCAGCGGTTTTGGCAAGTCGACGCTGACGATGGGGCTGCTGGCGCGCGGCTGGCGATACTTCAGCGACGAGTTCGCCCTGATCCATGCGTCAACGCGGCTGGTGCATCCGTTTCCGCGGGCGCTGTGTCTCAAGAAGCCGTCGCTGCCGCTGGCGGAGAAGCTCGGCGTGTGCGTGCATCGCAACACCTATCACCTCAAGGGCGGCAAGGGGCTGGTAGGCTTCGTCGATCCGCTCTCGCTCGGCCGCGACCGCGTGGCCGCGGCGTCGCCGATCCGGTGGGTCATCTTCCCGAAGTACACGCCCGGCGCCGTGCCGCAGCTCGCGCCGATGTCGCGCGCCGAGGCGGCGCTGGAGATGCACCGTCATTGCTTCAACCTGCTGAACTGTGCCGCGCCGGGGGTGGATGTTCTTGCCGATGTCGTGCGCGGCGCCGATTGCTACCGCCTGACGACCGGCGAGCTCGGCGCGACGTGCGACCTGCTCGAGCGCACCCTCGGTGCCCGCGCGCTGGCGGGGGCCGCGTGATGGTCATGCTGGCCGGAGACTCCGTATGACGCTGCTGCCGCGCGATCGTGAAGTGGCCCGGTGGCTGATCGACCTCACCACAGGCGGATCGGGAGCCAGTCGTGCTGCGGAGGCGGCGCGAGACCTTTCCGGCGCGGTGCTCGAAGCGGGGCTCGGCGGTATTGCCCTGGAGCACGCGCGTCTCGGAGAGGTGCAGTTTGAAGCCGCCGTCGCATCCGCGTTCTCGCGCCAGGCTTCGCTGACGGCCGCGTGGACGATGCACTCGCGGGCCGAGCTCGAGACCATTCTCGGCGCGCTGTGGACCGCCCGCGTGCCGACCATGCTTCTCAAGGGTGCGGCGCTGAGCCTCTGCCGGTCGGCGACCGATTCGCCCCCCGGCCTGCCGCTGTACGACCGCCCCGATCTGCGGCCCATGACCGACGTGGATCTGCTCGTCCGCCCCGCCGACGCGGCCCGGGCGATCGAGGCGCTGGAGTCGTGCGGCTGTCGCCGCGGCATGGCGCTGCTGAACGACGACCTGTTTCCCGAGTGGTACTACGAACTTGAATTCTTCGGCCCCAGTCCCCAGCCGCTGCGCATCGATCTGCACGCCCGGCCGCTGCGGCCGCTTCCGCTCGCGCGCTGGATGCCCGAGGACGCGCTCTGGGCACAATCGCGCGAGGCCCGCGTTGGCGACACGTCGGTCCGCGTGCCCGGCCCTGAGGCGATGCTGATCCACCTCGCCGCCCATGCGGCGTTTCACGGCTGTCGCCGGCTGATCTGGGTCTACGACCTGCACCGCACCCTGGAGCAGCAATCCGTCTCATTGAACTGGGACATCGTGGTGTCGCTCGCGCGACGGTGGCGTCTGGCGGCGGCGGTGTACAGCGCCCTGCAGCGGTGTAAGGAATTGTTTGAGAGTGTCATTCCCGACACCGCGCTGAACGCCCTCGCCCGCGGCGGCGACTGGCGACAGCGACTCGTGCTTCGCACCGCTCCGGACGATGCGCGTTCGGGGTTGCGCCAGGTGATGGTCAACCTGCTCTGTACGCCGGGGTTGCGATTCCGTGCGGGCTACCTGGCCACGGTGCTCCGTGCCGATCGGCGCCACCTGGGCGAGTTGTACCGGCATCGCCACCCCGGATGGGTGACTTGTGCCCAGCTTTACCGCGCGGCGCGGGCGCTGCGCCGGTGTGTGACGGCCTGATGACACCCGCCGCAACGCCCTTGCGGCCCTTTCCGGACGTGATAGCCTCAGCATCCCTTCGAAACCCGCCGCGGCTTTATAAGTGCCTGCGGTTCGGGCGAAGTGTATTCTTGGGTCCGTGAAGAGGACGATGGAGCGCGGAAGCCCGAGAGCGAAAGACCATGCTGACAGGCCCCGCTACGTTTGTGCTGCTGATTGCCTGCGCGGTGCTCGTGCTGGGCGGGGCGGTGCTCATCTACCGTGCCCTGCGCCATCCCGGCCTGAGCGGCCGGAAGGAATGCGAAAGCTGCCGCCATCTCAACAGCGCCGCGGCGCGATTCTGCGGACAATGCGGTCGGCCGCTTTGATCGACGACGGCATCGGTCGGCTGTGCGTGGCTGAACCCGGAGTGACCAGAACATGACCACGAATCACGAATCGGCTCCGAAGCGATCGTTCCGTCCGCGACCCGGCGGCGGCCTGATCGCCACGCTGCTGGGCCTGGCGATGCTGGGGGGCCTGGGCTATGGCGCGTACTACTGGTACGTCTGCCGCATCGAAGTCGGACCCAACGAACTGCTGGTCATCGTCAACAAGACCGGCCGCAACCTGCCACCCGAGATGCAGGACGAGTTCGGCGACCAGGTCGTACTCTATCCCGCGCTGGTCGAGGCGATCGCCGCGAAGACCGGGCGCACGCCGGGGGAAGTCCGCCAGGGCTACAAGGGGGTGCGCTACGAGGTGCTCGGCGAGGGGCGGCATTTCTTCAACCCCTACGACTACCTGCGGCGCGACCGGATTCAGGCGACGATCATCGGCCCCAACGAGGTCGGGGTGAAGATTCGCCGCTACGGCCGTCCGCTGCCCGCGCCCAAGACCGTCGCCACCGAGCCCGACGAGCGCGGACCCGTGGCTGAAGAGTTGCTCCCCGGCAAGTACAACATCAACCCGCTGGCCTACGACGTGCAGCGCTTCCCGGCGATCGAGATTCCCGCAGGACACGTCGGCGTCGTAACGCTTCTTTCCGGTGCAGACCCGGTCGAGAAGAACACCTGGACCGTCGCCCCCGGCGAAAAGGGCGTGCAGCACGACACGCTGCCCCCCGGCCTGGTGTTCTACAACCCTTATCTCAAAGGCATCGACATCGTCGACATCCGCAGCCAGAAGTACGACATGCGCGATGAGGATGCGATCCAGTTCCCGTCGAAGGACAGCTTCACGATCACGATGGAAGGCACGATCGAATGGGCGATCCGCCCCGACCGAGTCGCCGAGGTCGCCGTGGGCTATGGCGACGCGGAAGACATCCTCGACAAGATCATCCTGCCGCACGCCCGCAGCATCGCCCGTATTCAGGGCTCGAAGCTCGAGGCCCGCGAGTTCATCAGCGGCACGACGCGGCGCGAGTTTCAGGATCGGCTCATGAGCGAGCTGCGCAGCCGCTGCATGGAGGAAGGCATCGAGATCAAGGCCGCACTGATCCGCGACATCAAGCCGCCGAGCGAAATCGCCGGGCTCATCAGCCAGCGTGAGCAGGCGCAGCAGGAAATCGAGCGCTCGACGAACCAGATGGAGGAGGCCAAGGCTGAGGTGCTGCTCGTCGAGCAGCAGGAGATGCAGAACCGCAACCGCCTCGTCGGCGAGGCCCGCCGATCGGTGGTGACGGTGACCAAGGAGGCCGAGGAGCGCAAGGTGGTCCTGGTTACGCAGGCGGAGCGCGAACTGGATGTCGCCCGCCTGGAGCTGGACGCGGCGCGCAAAGAGGCCGCGGCCACTGTCTCGCGCGGCGAAGCCGAGGCCAACGTCATCCGCTATGACTACCAGGCCCGCGCCGAACCGCTCGAGGCGTCGGTCGCTGCGTTCGGTGACGGCACGACCTACGCCCAGCACTTCTTCCTGGGCCGCATCGCGCCGTCGATCCGCTCGATCATGTCCAACACGGAAGGTCCGTTCGCCGAGGTGTTCAAGCAGTTCCAGACGTTCCCGTCCGCCGCCGGCGCGACGCGCACGACGGCGGATCGGACCGCGGACAGCACCGGCTCCAGGGCCGAGGGGGTGGAGTGATGAACCGATTCTTCGCGCTGGCTGCTGGTTTCCTGATGGTGGTGGCGGGCGGCGTGGCCGCCGTGGTGTGGGTCACCTGCCGCATTTATGTGCCCGAGGATCAGTGCGCCGTGCTCATCCGGCAATCGGGCGATGAACTTCCCGACGGCCAGTTGGTGGCCACCGAGCCGGGCCAGAAGGGCATTCAGCGCGAGGTGCTTGGCCCCGGCCGGCACTGGCGCAACCCCGTCACCTGGCGTTCCGAGCTCAAGCCGCTGACGGTCGTGCCCTCGGGCAACCCCAGCACCTGGCGCTGGATCGAGCAGCATCATCCCGCGCGCGACGGGGCCCCGGCGCACACCACCGTGCGCATGGAGGGCGAGTTTCCGATGGTCGGCGTGTTGACGCGCAAGATCGGTCCCGAGCCGGCTGACGGCTCGGTCATTGTCGACCGCGCGTCGGGCTCGCGGGGCATCCTGCGCGAAGTGCTCACGCCGGGTACCTACAAGATCAACCCTTACGTCTATCAGATCGAGCTTCACCCGGCCGTGGTGATTCCGCCGGGCTTCGTTGGCGTGGTGACCAATCTCTTCGGCGAGACGCCCGAAGGCTGGGGCGACACCCCTGAAGGGTGGGATGA
The DNA here is from genome assembly GCA_964426945.1 of uncultured Phycisphaeraceae bacterium. Classification (GTDB taxonomy): domain Bacteria; phylum Planctomycetota; class Phycisphaerae; order UBA1845; family UBA1845; genus CAYRSS01. Next base: position 30,203 of record CAYRSS010000006.1, on the reverse strand, counting down.
TACAGGCGATCAGGGCGATGATCAGGGCGGAGAGGAGGGCTCCAGCGCCGAAGAGCCCTACTTCGCACGCCCGCTGGCCCTGCCGGGACAGCGCGGCACGCTGGCCGATGTGTTGCAGCCCGGCGTGTACTTCATCAATCCCAAGCTCCAGCGCGTCACCACGCTGGAGGTCGGCTATCACGAGTATTCGCAGATCCGTGTCAGCGAGGAGCAGAACTTCCGCATCGAGTTTCCCTCGGATACGGGCTACATCATCCGCGTCGGCGTGACGGTCATCTGGGGCATCCACCCGCGCCACGCTGCACAGATCGTGAACGAGTACGGCGGGGTGGAGCGCGTGCTGGAGCGCGTCATCGGGCCGCAGCTCCGGTCGATCTGTCGCAATATCGGTTCGACCTACGCCGCTCGCGACTTCATCCAGGGCGAGAAGCGCGAACTGTTCCAGCGGGCGCTGACCACCGAACTGCGGCGCGTCTGTCGGCGGCGCAACATCGACGTGCAGCTGGCCCTCGTCCGCGACATCGAGGTCAACGCGCCCGGCGCGCCGGGCGACGAGACCACCGAAGATCTGAAGCGAACGATCCAGCAGAGCTACATCGCCATCGAAAGCCAGCTCACCAAGGAGCAGCAGCGCGAGGCCGCCACGGCCAAGGCCCGGCTGGAGGAGGAACGCAAGAAGATCGACATCGCCCGGGAGAGCATCCAGGCCGACACCCGCGTCATGGTCGCCCAGATCGACGCCGATGCCGGCAAAGAGGCGGCGACCATCGACGCCGAAGCCCGGCTCGAAATCGCCACGATCCGCGAAGAGGTCGCCCGGCTGGAAGCCCAGCGCACCGAGATCCTCGGCCGGGCCGACGCCGACGTGCAGAAGGCGATGAAGACCGCGGAAGCCGACGGATTCCGGATGCTGGTCTCGGCCTTCGGCTCGCCGCAGGCGTACAACCTCTACAAGTTCGCCGAGAACTTCCAGCCCGAGTCGATCCAGCTCTTCTACGCCGGCGACGGCACGTTCTGGACCGACCTGAAGCGGCTGGAGGAAATGGGCGCGGTTCACCAGATCCGCGCCACCCAGGCCGTCCCGTAGGCGGCACGGCGACGCCGGAGACCGCTTCATGGATCCAGCCCCCGCGGCGCCGGATACCGCCGCCGTGCAGGATGTTCCACCGGCACCCGCCGAACCGGCGGTCGCGGGCGCGACCCTGCCGCGGAAGGTGCGCCTCGCCCGGAGCCGGACGACCACGCTCTTCGGCGGGCTGATCCTGTTCGCCGGCTTCTTCCTGCCGGCGGTGGACAGTTGCAACAAGCCGGTCTACCCCATCGTCGACTTCGCCGAGGCGGTTCGCGGTGGCGCTTTGACCTCACAGCACGGACCCGGTGCGTTCTCGATGTTTGTCAGTCCTTACGCCTTCGGGTTGCTCGCGGCGCTGGGGGCCGGGTTCGCGCTGCGCGGGCGAGATCGTGCAGCCACATGTTGCAGCGGGCTGGCGACGGCAATCGTCGGGTTTGCCAGCGCGACCTTCACCGTCAGCATCTTCGTGGATGGAGTGCCCTTTGATTTGTTCTGGGCGAACTCGTTCGAAGACTTGTGCATGGCGGGGCTCATCGTCTCGATGCTCCTGGGGCTGCTCGCCTGGATCTACGCCCTCCGCGCGGGAGCGGCGGGACGATTGTCCGCGCGGTGGATCGGCGCATGGTTGGCGATAGTCTGGTTCGCCTTCTGGGCGCTCGGCGGGATCGCCTATTTCGGCCTGTGGCTCTCGATGTTCGGGGCGCTGCTGATCGGGGTGGGCGCCGTCGGCGAGGCGAAGGCGTTCTGCCGGACGCGCACGATAGAGACCATTCTCCGGCTCGCCCCCTGTCGGCTGCGCTACCGCCCGCTCGACGACGGCCTGTGCGACGGCTGCGGCTATCCGCTGGTCGGCCTGCCGGAGCGGCGCTGTCCGGAATGCGGGTTGAGGTTCTGATCTAGCGGGTGATGCGTGTGCCGGTGTGCCCGGCGAGGATGTCCCCCGCCCGTTCGAGCGGGCCGATCGCGGCGAAGGCGTCCGGCGAGGCGGCGCCGCGGAGGAATTCGATGCAGCCGCGGACCTTCGGCCCCATCGACCCCGCCCCGAACTGATCGTCCTTCAGCCAGCCCTCGGCCTCGGCGAGGGTCATTCGCTCCAGCTCGCGCTGCGCAGGCAGGCCGAAGTTCAGACAGACGCGGTTGACGTTGGTCAGAATCACCAGCGCCGAGGCCCCGAGTTCGCGGGCCAGCAGGGCGCTGGCCAGGTCCTTGTCGATGACCGCCTTCGCCCCGCGCAGCTCGCCCGATTCGTCGCGGACCACGGGAATGCCGCCGCCGCCGCAGGCCACGATCAGCTCGCCCGCGCCGACCGCCCGTCGGATGTGCTCGATCTCGACAATCTCCAGCGGCTGGGGCGAAGCGACCACGCGGCGGAACTTCTCGGGGCCGACTTCCTTGAACTGCCAGTTCTCTTCGCGGCCCCAGTGTTCCGCTTGCTGGCGGGTGAGGACGCGGCCGATCGGCTTGGTCGGATCCTGAAAAGAGCGGTCGTTGCGGTCCACGCGGACGGTCGTGACGACGGAGGTAATCGCGGTCGGCCGGCCGCGGCGCGCCAGCTCGTTGCTGAGCGTCTGGGCGATCATGTAGCCCATGCCGCCCTGCACGTGGGCGACGGCAACCTCCATCGGCAGGGGATAGATCGCGCCCGCCGCCGCCTCGTTGCGGAGCAGGAAATTGCCGATCTGCGGCCCGTTGCCGTGGGTGATGACCAGCCGGTGGCCCGCCTCGTACAGGTCGGCGAGCTGCTGGGCGGTGATGCGCGACTGCACGAACTGCTGCTTGACGTTGCCTTCCTCGTTCGGCTTGCTGATGGCGTTGCCGCCGAGAGCGACGACGATGAGACTGGTTGGGGCCATAGACTGCGCCGGACGCGGAAGCGACTGGCGGGCTCCGGACGGTCGGCCCGCACTACGCGAAGATTATCGGCTGGGTGGAATCAGAAGATAAAGTCCGCCCCGGGGGTTCCGACCCGCGGCCCGGCGCGGAACCCGGTTCGGACTGCGGTCAGCCGGCCTCGACCAGGTGCACCAGCAGGGCCTTCTGGGCGTGCATGCGGTTTTCCGCCTGGTCGAAGATCGCCGAATTGGGCGTTCGCGACGCCTGGTAGTCGATCTCGTCGCCGTAGTGAGCGGGCAGGCAGTGCAGCACGACGCAGTTCGGGTCGGCGATGGACAGCGTCTGCATGTCGATGCGGTAGTTCTTGAAGATCTTCTTGCGCTCTTCCGCCTCGGCCTCCTGGCCCATCGAGGCCCAGACGTCGGTGTAGAGCACGTCGGCCCCCTTGGCCGCCTTGAGGTCGTCGGTGACGTTGATGCGGACACCCGACTCGGCGCCGATTTGCGCCGCCTTCTTCGTCACGTCGGCCGGGGGCTCATAGCCGCGCGGGGTGATGGCCGTCATGTGCATGCCGACGATGGCCGCGCCGAACATCAGCGAGTTGCACACGTTGTTGCCGTCGCCGATGTAGCACAGGTGCAGATCCTTGAGGTGGCCCTTGCGCTCGATGATGGTCTGAAAGTCGGCCATGATCTGGCAGGGGTGCTCAAAGTCGGACAGGCCGTTGATCACCGGCACGCCGGCGTGCTTCGCGAGGTCGACGACGATGTCGTGACCGAACACGCGGGCCATGATGACATCGACATAGCGCGAGAGGACCATCGCGATGTCCTCAGTCATTTCGCGCTTGCCGATGCTGATGTCAGTCGGCGCCAGGTAGATCGCGTGACCGCCGAGCTGGGTCATGCCCGTCTCGAACGACACGCGAGTGCGCAGCGACGGCTTCTGGAAGATCATCGCCAGCGTCTTGTTGCGCAGCGGCAGTTCGCCGGAATAGCCGTGGTCCGCCTTGAGGTTCTTCGCCGTCTTGAGGACGTCGAGAATCTCCTCCTTGGTGAAATCAAGCATCGACAGAAAGCTGCGACCGACGAGATTGGAAGACACGACACGCCTCCGGCGAGAATGACGAATCAAAAGTTACGAATCACGAAACGCGAAGAGGGGTTGCCTCGCGTTCCTTCACCCCAACGGCCTGCGAACGATCCACCGCGCCCGCAGGCTTAGCGCCTCCGCGCTCTCCGCGTCCTCACTCTGTGCCCTCTGCGGTTCCTCTTCCTGCTACGACAGCACCCGCGTCAGCCGCTCCAGGGCCCAGTCGATCTCCTCGCGCGTGATGCACAGCGGCGGGGCCAGGCGGATCACCTGCTCGTGGGTGTCCTTGCACAGCATGCCTTCGGCCAGCAGCTTCTCGCAATAGGGCCGGGCCTTGCCCGCGGCCTTGTGCATCTCGATGCCCACCCACAGCCCCGCGCCGCGGAACTCCTTGACCTTGTCGGTCTTCATCGCGCGAAGCCGCGAGAAGAGGTACTCGCCCTGCACGCGGGCGTTGTCCTGATACTGCCTGCTCTTGAGAATCTCGACCACCTTGCGGGCCACCGCGCACGCCAGCGGGTTGCCGCCGAAGGTGCTGCCGTGGTCGCCGGGGTGGAACACGTCCATGATGTCCCAGCGCGTCGCGATAGCCGAGATCGGCATGATGCCGCCACCCAGCGCCTTGCCCATGATGTACATGTCGGGCTTGACGTTTTCCAGATCGCAGCAATACGTCACGCCGCAGCGGCCGAGACCCGACTGGATCTCGTCGGCGATGAACAGCACGTTGTGGTTGCGGCAGACGTCGCGGACCTTCTGCAGGTAGCCCTTCGGCGGACAGACGATCCCCGCTTCGCCCTGGATCGGCTCGACGAGGAATGCCACGGTGTTGGCATCGATCGCCTTCTCCAGCGCAGCGATGTCGCCGTAGGGGATGATCTCGAAACCGGGCGTGAACGGCCCGAAACCGTCGCGACACTGCGGATCGGTTGAGAAGCTGATGATCGTCGTCGTGCGGCCGTGGAAGTTGCCGTCACAGCAGATGATCTTGGCCTTGCCCTCAGGCACGCCCTTCTTCTTGTACCCCCACTTGCGGGCGGTCTTGATCGCCGTCTCGACGCCCTCGGCGCCCGTGTTCATCGGCAGGATCGCGTCCATGCCCGCCAGCTCGGTCAGTTCCTTGCAGAGCGGGCCGAGCTGGTCATTGTGAAAGGCGCGGCTGGTCAGTGTCACGCGGTCGAGCTGCTGCCGGGCGGCCTCGATCAGCTCAGGGTGACGGTGGCCGAAGTTCACGGCCGAATACGCCGCCAGCATGTCCATGTAGCGCCGGCCGTCCACGTCGGTCACCCACACGCCTTCCGCGTCGCGAACGACGACGGGCAGCGGGTGATAGTTGTGGGCGGCGTACTTCTCGACCAGCCGGATGTGCTCGTGGCCCGTCATCGATTCGCGGGCGACCTGCGTCTGTGCTGTCATCGGGAACCTTTCCGTAAATGCGCGTCGACCGGGGCACGGGCCGGGCTGCGGAGACGGCATGTCCGCCCGTCGCGCGCCGACCTCGGCGCGTCGGGCCGCATGTCGCCGCGCACTATACCCGCCCCGGTGGAAGGGCGGCAAGAAAGCGTCGGCGGTGCGCTTCGCCCGCGCCGCGACGCTACACTGGTCGCATGGCTGACCTTGCAACCCTCGTCCTCTTCCCCGGCATGGCCGCCGACAGCCGGCTCTTCGCCCCCCAACGGGCGCTGCCGTTCCCCGTGGTGGCGATCGACTGGCCATCACCGCAGGCGGGGGAGGCGCTGCCCGCCTACGCCCGGCGGGTGGCCGGCGGCATCGACTGGCCGACCCGGTTCGTGATCGGCGGGGTGTCCTTCGGCGGGATGGTCGCCGCGGAGCTGGCCGCGGCGGCCGAGAGCGACCCGCCCGCGATCCCGCGCCCGTTGGGGCTGGTGCTGATCGCCTCGGCCCTCACCGGCCGAGCCGTCCCCGGCGCGTATCGCTTCGTCAACGCACTGACCCGGGCCGTGCCCGATCAGCTCATCAGCTTCAGCGCCGGGTTCTCGCGACAGTTCCTCAACGTCTTCGGTCACCTGGGCAGTGACGATCGCGAACTGATGGCCGACATGCTCCGGCAGACCTCGGTGACCGACATCCGCTGCTGGGCCGACATGATCATGCACTGGGACGGACCGGCGCCCTCCGGGTGCCCGCGGCTGTGGATCCACGGCGAACAGGACCTGGTCATCCCCCTGGCCCAGGTGCGGCGGGCGGGGTTCGAGCCGGATGTGATCGTTCCGGGCGGGGGACACCTGCTGAGCTACACCGATCCGGCGAGCGTCAACGCCCCGATCGAGGCGTTCGTCCGCCGCGTGTCCGCGGCCTGATCCGCCCACGAATAAAAAGCGATCCGCGACGGCCCCGGAAAGGACCGCCGCGGATCAGCTCTTGAAGGGTCCGCCCGTGGGCGGTCGTCTCCCTTATTGCCGCGGATGGAAGCGGCGGTGAACCTCGCGCAGCCGCTCGTCATCCACGTGCGTGTAGATCTGTGTCGTGGAGACGTCGGCGTGGCCGAGAAGTTCCTGAACAATGCGAAGATCCGCCCCGCCGGTGAGAAGGTGCGTGGCGAAGCAGTGGCGAAGCGTGTGCGGCGAAAGCTTGGTCTTGATGCCCGCGCCGCGGGCGTACTTGCGAACCAGCCGCCAGATGTTCGTTCGATCCAGCGACTTGCCCGAACGGGACAGGAACAGGTTCGGCGTGTGCCGCTCGCCCAGAAGGCACGGCCGAAGATCCTCCAGATACTCCTGGACCGCCTGAATTGCGGCCCGGCCGATCGGGATGATCCGCTCCTTGCGCCCCTTGCCGATACAGCGCACGTAACCCAGCGTGAGGTTCATCCGGTCAGATGACAGGTCCACGACCTCGCTGACGCGCATGCCCGTAGCGTAAAGCAGCTCGAGCAGGGCACGGTCGCGCAGATAAAACTCGTCGGTGGGGTCCGGGGCGCTGAGGAGGGCTTCGATCTGTTCGTAACGATGCGTATCGGGCAGGTTGCGCCACTTGCGAACGGTCTCAATCAGCGAGGCTACGTCACGCCGAAGCACGCACTCGGCGTGCAGGTGACGCAGGAACACCTTGATCGAGGCCAGGTGTCGGGCGATGGAAGCCACGCCCAGCCCGCGCTGCTGCAGTCGCATCAGGTGGTGCTGGACGTCTTCGATGGAAATGTCGGCGGGGTCTACGTCGCGTTCGACCAGGTGATTCCAGAACTCGTTGAGATCACGCTGGTAGGCCGTGACGGTCGAACCGGCCAGCCCACATTCAATAAAAAGGTAATCGAGGAAACGCTTGACCAGAGACGGTTGCTGCGCCCTCGTTGGTGTAGGTAGGGTTTCAACAAGCATTGCGCGCCCAATCGATATCGTCTGTGAGGCGGAAACCCGGACTGAGGCGGAGAATCATCGTGCAGCGCGCAGGCGGCAGGCCAACCCTGACGCGCCTGGGGGTGACTTGGCGCCAGCGCGAAGCGGTGATTCTCTCCCCGGATCCGTCGGGCCGCAGCCTCGACCTTGACTCTCAATCTCTCCGCTCTGATTCGCTCAACTCAACAGGGCCTATTCTAGTGGCAAAGCGTTCAAATTCAAAACGGTTCCCGCACGATTCGTGATCGCCCGCGGCGCGAATCGGGCAAGGATAATATCGGACCCTGCGCCCGGGCATGGCCGTCTTGCCGCGGTTTCCGGCGATGCGCAGGCCGACATCGGGGTATTTCCGGATCATCGTGCGGCGCCGGTTCGTGCCAGCTTGTGGCACTGATCGGACCATCCACAGCACGCCATCCGCGGGTGGTGCGCTCGGGGTCCCGGCGGTATCGTACGGACCTGTCATGACCGCTTCGCCGGCCATTCCGCTTCCGGACATCCTCGCCGCCGCCAAGCGGCCCGAGGTGGTTTCGGCGATGCGCGAGTTCTACGAATCGGCAGACGTGCTGATCGCCTCGCATAAGGCGACCTGCTGGAACAGCGGCGAATGCTGCCGTTTCGGGCGCTACGGTCACCGGCTGTATGTAACCAGCCTGGAGCTCTGCTACTACGTTGCGGCGGGCCTGCCCGCCCCGCCGATCACCGAGGACGCCTGTCCCCACGCCCGCGGGGGAAAATGCCACGCCCGCGCCCAGCGGCCCGCGGGCTGCCGAATCTTCTTCTGCGACCCCAGCGCCGAGGCGTGGCAGGGTCCGATCACCGAGCTGCTGCTGAAACGACTGCGTGACATGCACGAGGAACTGGCCGTGCCCTACGTCTACGCGGACTGGATGCAGGCGCTGCGCGCCCTGGAATCCGCCGGCTTCGTCGACCACGGCCACGCCGACCCACCCACCATCCGCGCCGAGGGTATCTCACTCCCGATCATCGAAGGCGACCCGCACGGTTGAGCTTCGGCGATCTCCTATGAGTCCGTTGAAAAAGGGGTCAGGCACCACCTGATTCGCTCTTTTTGGAAATGGAACGGGGCTTCCGGCGGAGCCAGACCCCTTTTTCAACGGACAGCTATGCCCCCGACAGGGGGAGTGACCACAGAGAGCGCAGCGGAGGAGCAGAGGGCACGGAGACGCGCTACCGTATTCTGGTTGGCGAAGTCGTGAGATCGACAGGACAGCATCGGGACGGACGCAGACAGCAGGGCAGATCATTCATGCCGGGCGTCTTGACCCGCTGGATATCCAGACCTTCATGTGACGCGGTCTACGCGGCCGTCGGTCGGCAGCGCGTCTTCGCGCTCTCCGCGTCCGCCCTCAGCGATCTCTGCGGTTCTCCCCCGTCGTGAGCGGGTCATCGCGTCGAGCGCGCGGGCACGACCTCGTAGTCGATGCGGAACGGCATGTCGCCGATGTCGTTGATCTCGAAGCGGAAGATGAGCAGGCTTTCGCAGCGGAATTCGGTGCCGATGTTCACCACGCGCGGCGCGGCCGAGCCCATGGAGACGCGCGTGCCGTCTTCCATGACCTCGAAAAACTCGACGCCCGGGATGGTCGCGCTCGCGACGAGCGGAATGACGTTGAAGTCGTCGGTCATCAGCCGCAGCAGGTCCGCATCGCCGATGCCGACCTGCCGGGCGCAGTTGAAGGTACCGATGCCCGAGGCCGTGTCGCCATCGAGGTTGACCTCGCTCTCCTCGGCTCCGAACTGGACCAGGTCGATGCTGCTGTGGCGCGAGGCCGCGTCATAGGCGGCGGCGCTGAACACCGCGCGGTAGGGGGTGTTGTTGATGAACAGGGCGCGAATGTCGCCGCGGGGGCTGGCCTGGGCGCCGGCCCCGCCGGGGGTGATGGCCGAAGAGCCGCCCCCGAGGGAGGCGGTCTGGTTCACGAACAGCGCGGCATAGTCTCCGCAGCCGACCGTCCAGCCCGCCGCCACGACCAGCGCCGCACCCGCACCCCGCAGACCCGTTCGCCACTTGCGCACGAAAGCTCTCCCGCAGGACCGGATAAGCGGCCTGCCCTACGGACATCGGCCCGGAGCGAGGCGCCCCTTGAGCAGCCCCTCGGCCGCTGGCCGTCTTTGATAGATGACACCCGGTGGCTTGTCGAGCCGGACGGGTGGTTCTCCACCTCGCGCCCGCCGCCGCCGAGGGGGAGGCCTGCCGAAGAGGAGAGCCCGCAGCCAATAAAAGTGTTGATTTAATCCACCCGGCGCGCCGGGTGATGCAATGAAGGGGGAACTTGGGGCCCCGCGGAGGCGGTGCTCGGATTCTGAGAAGAATCGCGTAACGCCTCCGCCGGTCGGCGGTCTAATGCAGGCAAGGAGCGGGCGATGTCCGACCGCGACGCGCGCGGGATAGCGCGGGGTGCCAAGGCGAGGTCCGAGGCGCTTCGCGAGCTGTTCGACCGACACGCCGGCATGGTGTGGCGCTACGGCTACGCGCGCACCGGCTGCCGCGAGGCCGCCGCGGACATCGTGCAGGAAACCTTCCTGCGGGCGGTACGGTCGCACGACTCGTTCGAGGGTCGCAGCGCAGCGGGGACATGGCTCTACGCCATCGCCCGCACCGTCGCGATCGACCACGCCCGCCGCGAGCAGCGGCAGCGACGCCTGACCGAGGCGCCACAGATCTTCCGGCTGGTGCGGCTGCCGGAGGACGACTCAGGCGCCGGCGACCCGCGGGGCTCGGCCCCGGCATCCGAAGGAGGCGGCCTCGACGACGACCAGCGCGACGAGGTGCGCCAGGCGGTGGCCGATCTGCCCTCGGCGATGCGCGACACGATCGTGCTGTGCGAGATCGGCGGCATGACCATCCGCGAGGCGTGCGAGGTGCTCGGGTGGAAGGAGTCCCGTGTGAAGGTGACGCTTTTTCGGGCCCGGCGAAAGCTGGCGGAGAAGCTGAGGAGAACGAGTGACAAGCGGCAAGTGACAAGTGGCAAGGAGTAGCGCTCCGACGGCCGAGCGCCACAGACCCTCTCTGCCCTTGCAACGTGCAACTCGCGACTCGCAACTGATTCAATGAACTGCTCAACCGCTCAACACCTGATCGACCTTCGCGTGCATCACGCGGACGGCCCGCCGCCGGCGGGGCTCGACCTGGCAGCGCTGGACCGGCATCTCGCCGGGTGCGCGGCCTGCCGCGCCGATCTGGATCGTCTGATGAGCACGCGGGCGCTGCTGCGCGGCGCCGCCTCGGAAAGCCCGACTCCCGCGGAGATCAAGTCAATGTGGACGGCGATAGAGGCTGAAGCGTTTCTGCCCGCGGCGTCGCCGCCGGCGTGGCTTGGCAGGATGCGGGTGATGGCGGGCTACGCCGCGGCGTGCATCGGCGCGGCGGTGCTGCTGCTGGTAGCCCAGCAGCTGGGGCAGGTGCGCTACGAAGGGCGGTCGAGCGTGGCCGGCCTGTTGGCGACCGGGCTGGGGAGCCTCAGCAGCCTGGAAGCTCGCGAACGATTCTCAGCGGTCGACGGCAAGCTGACTGTGCCCGAAAGTTCAGTCGCCGCTTCTTACGATGAACCGCTCCCCTCCACCGACCTGTACGCCGCCGAACCCGTCACGGACGAAGCAACCGCGGAGGGGCGGTGGTACGGTCGATTCGCCACGGGCACAGAACTGTCCGAATCGGCGCGCACTGGTTCGCGGGATACCGCAACCTACGGCATGCTCGGAGATGTCGCTGGCGCGCCGCCCGTCGCAGCAGACCGAGGCGCCGTAGTCGATGCGCGACTCAAGGATCTCGCTGATCAGACCTGGGATTTCGCCGAAAACAAACCCACGGGGGCGGATTCCCCCACCTCAAGCACGAAGGCCACCGCATCCGCCGGCCGGGGGTTCGCGTTCAAGGCTGACGGCCAGGACGCGGAAGGCGCGGCTCAGCCTGGCGAAGTGTTCTACGCGTTCAACTCCACCGGCCCCGCGCCGGACAGCACCATGCTCGGCCTGCCTGCGCTGCAGCCCGATCAGGCCGGCAAGGCGGTGCTTCGCCTGGAACCTGCGGCTTCGTCCACGACCGGAGGTGTCGCAATGGGCGGCCGCTTCACTCCGGCGAACGGCGCGGCTGGACGATCAGAGGACCGGCCAGAAATCTTGGCTGGCTCTCCACTCACGACAACCACGGTCGATGCCATCGACTGGGATCCAACCGAGGAACTCGCATTCGTCGAATCGGACGCCACCTATGGAAAATCCGTCGACGACGACCCCATATTGGGATCGAGACACCTTGTGGCTCGGAGTTTGCTTGACGCAGCGCCCGCCGTTTCGGCCGGTCAATCGCTGACACTGTTTGGCACCGATGAGGGCGCGCCAGTCCAGTGGGACATCGTCATGCTCGGCGAGGAGCTGAAATCGGTTGAGCTCGCCCGGTTGGACCGAAACCGCCCGGAGATCGGGCTGGTCCAGGCTCCGCGTACGGCCGCCTCTCAACCGGCGCCGCCCCCTCCGCCGCCCGGGCCCGACGGTGCGCCGGCGATCCGGGGCGAGAATCGCCCCAAGGTCATCAAGACGGCCGAGATCACCGTCGAAGTGCCCGAGTACGCGCCCGCTGTGGCGGCGGCGCGGCGCATCGTCGAGGAGCTCGGCGGCTTCGTCGCCGACGGATCGACGGCCGAACTCTCCGGCGGGGCGCTGTCGGGCAAGCTCGTCGCGCGCATGCCCCCCGAACGGTTCGACGCCATCTACAACGCCCTCAAGACGGTCGGCCGCGTCGAAAAGGAGGACGCCCGCTCCGCCGATGTGACGGCGGAGTACGTCGATCTCGCCGCCCGCATCGAAAGCGCACTGATCACGGAAGAACGCCTTCAGAAACTCATTACGGAGAAGAGTTTCCTCGACGAGGTCACCGCGCTGCTCGAGGTCGAGCGGGAACTGCAGCGCGTTCGCACGCAGATCGAACAGATGCAGGGTTCGCTGCGGGTGATGGACAACCGCATCGCGCTCTCGACGATCACGCTCCACCTGCACGAGCCGCCGCGCACCGTGCCGACAGCGAAGCTGATGATTGAAGTCGGCACGGTCGAAGCCGGCGCGCAGGCGGTGCAGCGCCTGCTGGCGGACGTGAGCGGGCGCATGATCCGCGGCGAAATCAAGAAGAGCGAAAACGGCACGCTGATGGGCGGCTACGGATTGTCGGTCACGCTCGATCGCTTCCCCGAGCTGCTGGCCGGGCTGCGCGGGCTCGGGCGCGTGGCGGTCAGCAACGTCACCGGGTTCAAGGAGGGCGACGCGGCCGCAGCCTGGGCGACGCGCGTCACCTGCGAGATCACGCTCGACCTTTTCGAGCGGGCCCGGCAGCTTCCCAGCGGCGTGATGACCATCGAGGTCGACGTCGCCGGTGACGCCCTGGCGGCGCTGGAGCCGCTGCTGCCCGAACACCGGGCGTCGATCATCACCAGCACCACGCAGCGCCGCGACGACGGTTCGCAGCAGAAGGAGATGCAGATTCGCGTCCCCGCCGCCACCTTCGGCGAACTGATCCGAACCATTGAAGGCAGCGACTCGATCGGCCGCGTTGTGGTTAAGAACACCGCGGGCGAGATCGGCTCCATCGTCGGCGGGGCCGCCGATGTGCTCTGCGACCTGACGCTGACGCTGGCCGAGAAGTCACGGCAGCTTCCCTCGGGCACGATGCGCATCGAAGTCGATTCGACCCCGGCGGCGGTCGGGCGGCTCGACGCGGTGCTGGGCGAGGTCGGTGCGTCGATTGTCTCCAACGTCACGCGACGGCGCGATGACGGTTCGACCGAGGCGGAGCTCAGGCTGACCGTACCCGCCGGGCGCTATTCCGCGCTGCTGGCCGGGCTCGCCGCCGAGGGCGCGCTGGGGCGGACCATCGACCAGAACACCTCCGGTGAGGTCGGTGAGATCACCGGCGGCGCCGCGGAGACGCCCTGTCCGCTGACGCTCACGCTCGCCGAGCGCGTCAAGCAGGTGCCCGCGGGCAAGATGGTGCTCGAGGTCGAGAAGTTCGACCCCGCCCGACAGCAGCTCTCCGCCCTCGTGGCGGAAAAGAAGCTGCAGGTCCTCGCGGCCGGCAGCGATCAGCGCACCGACGGGACGTGGATCGGCGGATTCCGGCTGGGGATCCGCGCGGCGGAGATGGATGCAGTCGTCACGCGGCTGGAGGGGCTCGGCCTTGTTCGCAGCCGGCAGATCAGCGGGCTGAACCTGGGCGACCTGACCACGATCGACCCGGCCACGATCGGTGTCATCGAGGTGACACTGGCGGAGAAGGCCGCCATCGCGCCGCCGACCGAGAAGGCGGGCGGCGCGTTCCGTCAGCGCGTCCGCGAGGCCCTGGAGGGTCTGTGGGGTTCGCTCGGCATGATCGCGTATGGCCTGATCGTCATGCTGCCGTGGCTGCTGATCGGCGGCGCGGCGATCTGGGTGGTGGCCCGCTCGCGACGACGGTCTCGCGCGGCCGCCGCACCGGCCGCGACCGAATCGCAGTCCTAGCCGCGCCTGGTCCGCCCCGCGCCACCGAGGCCTTCCTCGGCGCCCCTCCCGCGCGGGCGGACCGGCGCCGCGGCGCGCACAATCGGCGACACAAACCCGCTCGTCCCCGACATCTCATGAGAACTTCGGCGCGGATGTGAAAAGCGGTGGCCATGCGCCCCCGCCATTGACGCCGCCGGAGGGCAGCCGTAGAGTCACCCCCACGCAGGGGACGGGTTGTGCCGCGGGTGCCGCCGACCCCGATTCCGGCCGAAATAACGCCCCTGAGCGACGGAAACGGTCCTCCCTGACCCGTCCCCGGTCGGTGTTCTATCCTTCGTGGTCAGTCCGCGTGTTCGCTGTAATTTCAGATATTCACGGGAATCTGGAAGCCCTCCAAGTCGCCCTGGCGGACATCGACCGCCGGTCGATCAAGACCATCTACTGCCTCGGGGACATCGTCGGCTACGGCGCCAGCCCCAAGGAGTGTCTCGACATGGTCATGGAGCGCTGCCGGCTTTCGCTGTGCGGCAACCACGACCAGGCGGTGTTCCTGGAGCCGTCGAACTTCAACGTCGGGGCCGAGCGGGCGGCCTACTGGACGCGGCAGGTTCTCGAGGACGAGTCGAACAAGGCCGTCCGCGACCGCCGGTGGGACATGCTGGGCAAGCTGCGCATGCGGCACGAGGACAAGGGGCTGCTGATGGTCCACGCCTCGCCCCGCCGCCCGGTGAACGAGTATCTCTTCCCCGAGGACGTGTACACCAACCCGTCGAAGATCCTCGCGAACTTCGAGCGGCTCGACGATCATCACCTGGCCTGTCTCGTCGGTCACACCCATGTGCCGGGCGTCTTTCTGGACGACCCCTACTTCGATCCGCCCGACGAGCTGCCCGAGATGAATATTTACACGGTCACCCGCGAAGAGAAGGCCATCATCAACGTCGGGAGCGTCGGCCAGCCGCGCGATCGTGATCCGCGGCTGTGCTACACCGTGTTCTACGAGAAGGACGAGTTTCCCGAAGGGTACGATCCGGACGTCGACGAGAATGCCGACTACCTGACGGCCGAGTTCGTGCGTCTCGAGTACGACATCGAGAAGGCCGCTCGCAAGATATACGACACGCCCGAGCTCGATGATTTTCTCGGCTCGCGCCTGTTTGAGGGGCGCTGAAGCGGCCCGGCTGCTGCCATCACCTCTCGGGGCGCGCTTGCGGCCGATGACCCGGGGCTGGTCTGACGGAATCATGAACAAGGATTTTCTGCGTAATCTGATCGTCGCCGGCATGGTGTTTTTCCTCGTGCTGAGCGCGACGAACTACTTCATTCCGCCGCCCAAGCCGCCGACCGCCCCGCAGGGCGGCGACATGCCGGGGGCGGCGGGTGACGTCGGGTCCACCGCGGCGGCCGCGCCGACGATCGGTGGCTCCGCGCCCCCTGAGGGCTTCTCGATCGTCGAAGCGCCCGAACCGGTCACGCTCGTCGTCGGCGCCACGTTCGAGGGCACCGAGGAGGGGATGAAGCCCTCCGACGATCCCTACCGCATGCGGCTGGAGCTATCGAACATCGGCGCGTCGATCGAGTCGGCGGAGATGACCGACCACAAGGCCACGCTTCGCGAGTCGGACCGCTACCAGTTGCTTGCGCCGGTCGGTCCCGATGCGGCCACGGCGTTCCGCTCGCTGGCGATTGAGAAGATCAACGTCGGCGTACCCGATGCCACGGGGCGCATCGCCTCGCGCAGCGACATCGTCGTCCGCGCGAGCCGCTGGCTGCTGCTGGCCAAGGAGGAGAAGCCCGACGGGGTCGAGGTTCGATTCGGCCTCGACATCCTGCTCGACGGCGCGCCGTTCCTTCAGCTTGAGCGCCGCTACTTCCTGCCGAAGCAGCCGCGCTCCGAGGGGCGCCATGACCTGGTCGCCGACCTGACCATCCGCAACCAGAGCGGCGCGCCGGTGGACGTGGTGGTCGCCTATCTCGGCGGTCTCGGCCTGACCAAGGAAGACACGCGCACCGACGATCGCGTGATTGATTACGGCCTTAAGAACGGCGACGCGGTCGTGGGCG
The DNA here is from genome assembly GCA_964426945.1 of uncultured Phycisphaeraceae bacterium. GTDB lineage: Bacteria > Planctomycetota > Phycisphaerae > UBA1845 > UBA1845 > CAYRSS01. The sequence continues at coordinate 14,294 of CAYRSS010000006.1, read as the reverse complement.
AGCGGCTGCACGTCTCCGCCGTGCCGCAGCAGGACAACCCCATCAAGCCGATCTATGCCGAGGCGACCGCCACCAGCGGGCAGAAGCTGGCTTGGGCGGCGACGGCCAACAAATACTTCACCTGCACCGTGGCCCCGCTGAGCGAAAACCGCGACGCCCTCGCCGGCGATCTGGTCGCCGTGGACGCTGTGGCGCTCGATCCGACCAGTGCGGATGCGGCCGACGTGGCCCCGCGCTTCGTCACGCGGCCGCTGCTCCTGGCGGAAGCCGGATCGCGGACCCTGCCGCTGGCGGTGTATCTCGGCGAGAAGAGCGGCCGCTCCTTCAAGAAGGTGCCCGAGTACAGCGCCCGCAACTACTACCACCAGGTCGGGGCTGACGTCGGCTGGTGCACCTTCGCCCCGCTGGTCGAGCTGATGGTGGCGCTGCTGAATGCGGTCTATCGCGTCATCCCGAACTACGGCGTGGCGATTTTCGTGCTCGTGCTGATCGTGCGGTTCATTCTGCATCCGGTGACCAAGGCCGGGCAGGTAAACATGGTGCGCATGCAGAAGCAGATGGAGAGCCTCGGCCCGAAGATGGCCGAGCTCAAGAAGCGCTTCGGCAACGACCAGCAGAAGTACATGACCGAGGTGCGCAAGCTGCAGATGACCGAGGGGATGAACCCCGCAGGGCAGTTGCTCACCTGCCTGCCGATGTTGCTGCAGATGCCCATCTGGGTCGCGCTGTTCATCAGCCTCAGCCACAACATCGCGATGCGGCACCAGCCCTTCGTATTCTGGATCAAGGACCTCACCGCGCCCGACGCCCTGTTCGTGTTTTCGTCGCCGATATCGCTGCCGCTGATGGGGGCGATTCATTCGTTCAACCTGCTGCCGTTCCTGGTTGCGGCCACGAACCTGATCCAGCAGAAGACGATGCCGAAGCCCAAGCCCAACCCCTCGATGACCGAGGAGCAGCGGCAGCAGCAGGCGATGATGCAGAAGATGATGCCGATCATGGCCGTGCTGATGCTGTTCATTTTCTACAGCATGCCGAGCGGGCTGACGCTGTACGTCATGAGCAGTTCGATCCTCGGCACGATCGAACAGTGGCGCATCCGCGTGCACGTTCGCGAGCGCGAAGCGGCCGGCACGCTGCACAAGCCCATGAAGCAGGGCGGCGGCCCGAAGGGCACGGGCTTCATGGCCCGGATGATGGCCCGCATGGAGGCCGCGGCGGAGGAAGCCCGCAAGACCCAGCAGCAGCAGGGCGGCAAGGTGCGCAAGTAGTTCAGTCAGTCACACGACGCGGGGCCGGCCGATATGAAACTCCAATTCCTCGGAGCGTCGCGACAGGTCACCGGTTCGCGCTACCTGCTCGAAGCCGGCGGGCTGCGCCTGATGATCGACTGCGGCATGTTTCAGGAGCGCGAGTTTCTCGAGCGCAATTGGGCCGAGCCGGTCGTGCCGCCCGAGTCGGTTGATTTTCTTCTGCTGACGCACGCCCACCTGGACCACTCGGGGCTGATTCCCCGGTTCGTCCGCGATGGGTTCCGTGGGCGCATCGTCGCGACGGCAGCGACGCGCGACCTGGCCGACATCATTCTCAACGACTCGGCTGAAATCCAGGCGGAAGACGCCGAGTTCAAGCGCCGCCGCCACCAGGCCGAGCAGCGCACCGGCCCGCATCCGATCGAGCCGCTGTACACGCCCCACGACGTCACCAGGACCCTCGCCCTGTTCCAGAAGGTCAGCTATCGCCAGCCGCTGAAGCTCGGCGAGGGCGTCACGGCGACGTGGTTCGACGCGGGGCACATCCTCGGCTCGGCCATGATCCGCGTGGATGTCGAGGAGAACGGGCGCAGCCGCAGCGTGCTGTTCTCCGGCGATATCGGCCAATGGGGCAAGCCGATCATCCGCGATCCGGTGCTGCCCGAACGCGCGGACTTCGTCGTGATGGAGTCAACCTACGGGGACCGCGACCACCAGTACAACGGCGACGTCGAAGACCAGCTCGCCCGCGTCATCAACGACACCGTCGATCGCGGCGGCAACGTCATCATCCCGACCTTCGCCGTCGAGCGCGCGCAGGAACTGATCTATCACATCCGCGAGCTGACGCGCGAAGACCGCATCCCCAACCTGATGGTCTTTCTCGACAGCCCGATGGCCGTCGACGCCACCGAGGTATTCCTGCGTCACCGCGAATGCCTGGACGCCGAAGCGCTGCGCCGGCTCGACTCGCCGCAGGGGCTCTTTTCATTCAGCGGCCTGCGCTTTACGCGCACGGCGTCCGAATCAAAGGCGATCAACCGCATTCGCGGCACCTGCATCGTGCTGGCGTCGTCGGGAATGTGCAACGCGGGGCGCATCAAGCACCACCTCGCGCGACACATCGGCCGGGCGGAGAGCACGATCCTCATGACCGGCTACCAGGCGCACGGCACGCTCGGCCGCGAGATCGTCGATGGCGCCGACCGCGTGCGCATCCATGGGCGGTTTCACGACGTCAAGGCGAAGATCGACCGCCTCTACGGGTTGTCGGCCCATGGCGATCGCAGCGCGCTGCTGAAGTGGATCGGTCACCCGGACCGAAAGCCCGAGCGGGTCTTTCTGACGCACGGCGAAGAGTCAGTCATCGACGCCTTCGCCGGCACGCTGCGGTCGCAGATGGGCCTGACGGTGGAGGCGCCGGCCTACCGCCAGGCCTTCGATCTCGCCTGACCGCGGCGGATCACGTCTGTTCGAAGAGCGTAGCCACGCCCTGGCCGACGCCCACGCACATCGTCGCCAGCCCGCGGCGGGCGCCGCGGCGCTTCATCTCGTGCACCAGCGTGGTTACCAGCCGGGCCCCGCTGCAACCCAATGGATGTCCAAGCGCGATCGCACCGCCCAGCACGTTGACGCGCGCGGGATCAAGCTTGAGCTCGCGCAAGCAGGGCAGCGCCTGGGCGGCGAAGGCCTCGTTGAGTTCGACCAGGTCGAGATCGGCCGAGTTCCAGCCCGCGCGGGCGAGGGCCTTCTTCACGGCGGGGATCGGGCCCAGCCCCATGCACGCCGGATCGACGCCCGCCGACGCCGAGGCGCCGACGCGGGCCAGCGACCGCAAACCCATTCGTTCCGCCGTCGCAGCCTCGACAATGAGCAACGCCGCGGCGCCGTCGTTGATGCCCGACGAATTGCCCGCGGTGACCGTGCCGTCGGCCGCGAAGGCGGGCTTCAGGCGGGCGAGCGCCTCCAGCGTCGTATCGGGGCGGGGGTGTTCATCCTCGCGGACGACGATCGGCTCGCCCCGCGGACGCGGGATTTCCACGGGAACGAGTTCGTCGCCGAATGCTCCCGATCGCATGGCCGCCGCGCACCGCGACTGGGATTCGACGGCGAAGCGGTCCTGCTCCTCGCGGGTGAGCTTGTAGCGGCGGGCGACGTTTTCGGCGGTCTCGCCCATGGAGTAGGGCTTGTGCAGCGCGGCGAGCTTCGGGTTCGTAAACCGCCAGCCGATGGTCGTGTCGTACACCTCGACGCGACGATCGTAAGCCGCTTCGGCCTTGGCCATGACGAAGGGCGCACGCGTCATGCTCTCGGTGCCGCCGGCGATGAACACATCGCCCGCGCCCGCTTCGATCATCCGCGCGGCGATGTTGACGGCCTCGAGCCCCGACGCGCAGAGCCGATTCACCGTCGCCCCGGGCACGCCATCGGGCAGCCCGGCGAGCAGCGCTGCCATGCGGGCGACGTTGCGGTTGTCCTCGCCCGCCTGGTTCGCCGCGCCGAGATACACGTCGTCAATCAACGCGGGGTCGATGCCGGTACGCGACACCAGGGCCTTGATGACGATGGCGGCGAGGTCGTCCGGGCGAACGGCGGCCAGCGCCCCGCCGAATCGGCCGATCGGCGTGCGGACGGCGTCGATGATCACGGCGGTACGCATCGGGTCGGGTTCCTTTCAGCCCCCGCGGGCGCGGCTCAGCCTTTGCGCAGCCCCGCGGCGGGTGTGTAGCGACGATCGGGTGTGGCGTCGTCCAGCGCCCGAAGCATGCCGGCGACAGACCGCGTACCGATCTCGTCGGACCACGCCAGCGGGCCGCGCGGATAGTTGGTGCCCTTCAGCATCGCCGTGTCGATGTCGTCGGCGGTGGCGACTCCCTCGTCGAAGGCGAGGTAGGCTTCGTTGATGATCGCCCCGAGGATCCGGCCGAAAACGTACTGCTCCGTGCTGGTGGCCTCGGCCGCGCCCGCGCGCGTGCAGAATCCCAGCAGGGCGTCGGCCAGCAGCAGCGAGAGGGCGAAACTCTGCCGATTGACCGGCACGCAGGGGATCGGGTGGGCGGCGCCGTAGTCGTAGAACCCAGCGCCGGTCTTCCGCCCCAGGCGGCCCGCGGCGACCAGTTGTCGCTGCACCTCGTGCGGGGTGAGCCGCGCCGGCTTGCCCAATTGCTCCCACACCGAGGTGCTGACCGCGAGATTCACATCGAGGCCGACGAGGTCCATCAACTCGAACGGCCCCATGCGAAAGCGGCCGTGGGTGCGCATGATGGCGTCGATCTCGTCCACGCCCGCCACCCCTTCGCTCAGCAGGCGCATCGCCTCGAGGTAGTAGCCGCGGGCGACGCGATTGACGATGAAGCCCGGCGTGTCCTTCGCCCGCACCGTGACCTTCCCCCAGCCGCGAGCGGCGGATTCCCCGAGGGCTACGGCGGAAGCGGCGCTGCGCTCGGTGGCGATGATCTCAACCAGCGGCATCAGCGGCGCGGGGTTGAAAAAGTGCATGCCGATCAGCCGCGAAGGGTCGCCCAGCTGCTCGCCGATGCGCGTCACGGGCAGGGAAGAGGTGTTGGTCGCCAGCACCGCCGCGGGGCCGCACGCCTTCTCCAGCGCGGCGAAGACCTTGCGCTTGATGGCAAGATCCTCCACGACCGCTTCAATGGCCAGGTCCACGTCGCCGAGATTCTCAATGGTCGAGGAAGGATGCATCCGGCCCAGCGCCGCATCGCGATCGGCGGGGGTGATCTTGCCGCGCTCGGCCAGCCGGTCGAGCGTCTGGCTGAGCCCCTTCATGGCCCGATCCACGGCGTCGCCGGAAACGTCAATGAGCCGGACCGTGCAGCCTTGCTGGGCGGCAAGCTGGGCGATTCCCGCGCCCATGGTGCCGGCGCCGACCACGGCGAGCGTGCGAACGGAAGCAGTGCTCATGGGTTGCGATATCCGCCGGGGGCGACGCGTTCGATGCGGGGAATCTCGAAACCCCGCCGCACGACGCCGGGAAGGCAGGGTAACGGATGCCCCGCCGCGCACCAAGCACCGCCCGGCCGGCCCCGCGTTGAACCGCTTCTGCAGGCCCTTGGGCCCTGCTTACGGCTCGCGCGTGCGGGCCACGACCCCCCCGTGCATCGCGATGATCGGCGGCATGCGCCCGATGATCTCCGCCTCGGCGTCGAGCATCTCGTCCCAGCGTTCGTGCGGGTCGAGGTGGAGCAGGTCCTCGGCAAGCGAGAGAAACGTGCGATAGTGACCGGCCTCCGAGGCGTAGAGACCCTTGTAGAGCTTCGCCAGCTCGCGATCCTCGCAGTGTTCCGAAAGTACGAAAAATCGCTCGCACGACCGCGCCTCGATCAGGGCGCTGACGATCAGCCGGTCGAGCAGGTCGTAGTCGCCCACGCCACCGCGCACGAGCTTGCGAAGCTCGGCGGCGTAGGTGCAGCGGTGTCCGCGGGTGAGGCGCCCGCCGCGACGGGCGAGAATGCGCGTCACGACGGCGAGGTGTTCGACTTCGTCGCGGGCGACGGCGGTCATCGCCGTCACCCAGCCTTCCGGCGGATTCGGTTCCGGCCAGCGATTGAGCAATTCAAGCGCGTTGGTGGCGGCCTTCTTCTCCAGGTGCGCATGGTCATTCAGGAGCACCAGCGGCTCGGCCAGCACAAACTTTGCCCACCGGGCGGGTGTCTTGCTTCGCAGCGGCAGCTTCTCGACGGTCTTGGTTGGCATCGGCGCATTGTAAGCTGGGCAATCCACAAGCTGTAGGGGGGATCGCCGTGCCGTCCATGACGCCGCACGACTTGATCCCGTTGCGCGGGGCGCCAAGAATGAACCATCGTCCGCGGCCGCGATGCCGCAGCGTTCCCCGATCTGTGGAGGTACAGGCCCATGACCCGCGCCTGCAACATCGTTCGATCTTTCGTCCGAAGACCCGCCACCCTCGCGCTCGCTTTCGGCGGCATCGCCCTGGCTGGTGCGTCGGGCTGCGGGCTCATCGGTAACATCACGCGAACCACGTCCATCGAGCTCCGCAACGACGGCGAATTCGACGTCGAGCTGGACATGTACATCTATGATGAACAGCTCGCCCCGCTGGGCGTCATCATCGCCGACGGCGAGCACATCGAGACAATCATCGAACCGGGCGAAAGCCGGGCGTTCATCCGCCCGTGCGACGATCTTCAGGCGGTGGTCATTGTCGACGCCGACCTGGACGTCGTCGGCAGCATCGGACCGTCCGTCAGCACCGGCGTGCTTCGCGACGGCGACGACTTCTCCTGCGGCAGCCTGATCCGGTTCACCTTTGACCACAGCTCGGTGCTGATCGACTTTGACGTCGATATCGACGTCTTCGGCGATTGAGCGGCGCCGCAGACAGGGCGGGGGTGTTCTGATATGATCCTCCGCCGCGGAGCGCCGCTCCGTACCGTGGACCACGATGGGGGATGACAACCGGATGAGCTTCAGAATGCGATGGGTGGGGGCCGGGTTGATGCTGGTGGTTTGCTCGTGCGCCGTGTCGCCGACACCGACCAACGAGAACAGCAACGACAACACCGCCGCAAACGCCAACGACAATGCGCCCGACGCGAATGATAACGCACCGCAGAACGCCAACGACAACGCGGCGGCCAATGACAACCTGTCGCCGGACAACGACAACGAAAGCCTGATCGAGGGGCTGGTCATCTTCGAAGATCCGGACGGAGGATTCCGGACCAACGACGCGCGGGACATCGACGGCGAGGTCGTCCGCTTCGATGCCGAGGCCGGCGAACTGATCTGGACCCTGAACGACAGCCGCTTCACCGGCTGGGACATTGAGGGCAACAAGCTTCAGCGCGGATTCTTCTGCATTCTCTTCGGATCCGAAAAGGGCGAGCGCGCCGCTTACTTCACCGAAACCTCGACGCAGACGATCTGCGACATCGTGGTGAATGGTGACAGGCTGCAGATCTTCCCCACGAGCAGCTCGGTGCCCATGAACTGAGCGCACAGCGACAGCCCAGGTCGCGGGCGAGGTCGTATATCGGAAAGGGAAACTAGCGGCGCCCGGGCTCGAACCGGGGACCTTGGGGTTATGAATCCCACGCTCTAAACCAACTGAGCTACGCCGCCATCTGCGGGAACGCCACCGGGAGACGTGGCCGCCGCCCTGCTGCATCCAGCCCGACCAGCGTACACCATCGCGACCGGATTTCAAGCTGAGCGGGGCCGCTTCCCCTTCCCGCGGGCGGGGCGGGCGGGCTCCTCACCCTCCTCGAAAAGTGTTTCCGGCGACGGCTCCGCGCCGCCGCGGTCGACGATGATCGTATCGGCCAGCCCCAGGTCGTTGCCGGGAAGCTGCTTCTTTTTCACGATCTTGCCGTGTTCGTCGAACTGCATGTCCGCCTGCTCGGTGTGCGAGGCGGCCAGCGAGATGAGGTTGCGGCGGAACTCGTCTTTGTTGAACGTGGCCATCGACCGCGCGGCTTCGACCACTTCCTCGATGTACCGCGTGAACACGTCGCGCCGGCGGGTGTAGTCCGCCTTGCGACGCTTGCGACGCAGCAGCAGCCCCAGCCGCCGGCCGCACTCGGTCAGGGCGAGCTTGATTTCCTTGCGGATCTCGTCGTAGTCGGCGATCGCCTCCTTGCTCTCGGAGATGAAGGGCACCCACACGCTGGCCATGTGGATGAAGATCACCATCGGCGCCCGCGGCAAGCTGCCGCTCGACTGCGGCAGGGTGTAGTTGCTCCAGTTGGTCTCGCACACCGCCTTGAAGAGCGAGCACGAGCTCTGCTGATAGAGCAGGGGCACCCGGTTGGCGAAGCGGATGACGCGGGCCTGGGCCTCGTCGGACGCGCCGCTCGCGTTGCCCTCTTCGTCAGTGTCGTGGCGGTCGCTGCCGAGGTCGCCGCCGTAGGCCAGGCCGACCTCGATCTGAAACGGGTTGCCGCGATAAACAGTCGGCGGGCGCGTGCTGGCGGTGTAGAACTCCGCCTTGATGCCGCGCAGCAGGCCGGTCAGGATCGCCTGCGCCCCGATCGGCGCCAGGCAGTCGGTTGACGGCGCCTTGAGCTTCGCCGCCTGCAGCGCGGTGTAGAGTTTCTCCGCCATCGGCGGCGTCACCGACGCCACCCAGGTCGAAGAAGTCATGCCCGCCTGCGTGCAGACCTGCTTTGCGATCGGCCCGCTCACGCGCGAAAACTCGGCCTGGAGAAACGCGCCGACCTGTTTGCTCTCCGTCTCCTTGAGCATCTTCATCAGCGTGCCGAGTTCGATGCCGTAGGGATGCGGCTTGATCTCCTTCGTTTCCCGGGGCAGTTCCTGCGTGCCGCGGGTGAACTCGGTGGTCGCGCCCACCGGCGGATGATAGGTGAAGTGCGCGTGCGGGTTGGCGATCGCGGTCAGCTCAAGATACTCGTCGACGCTCGCGCGGCCCTTGTTGTACGAGGCCGCCATCTCGATGCTCACCTCGGTCCCGTGCGCCCAGTCCACGTCCACCGTGTCTTCGTCGATGATGTCGGGGCGGTTCTTCTTGGTGTCGATGGCCAGACGGTAGCGATGGGCCGCGGAGCGCGCCGACGTCCGGCTGGTGATGACTACCGGCTTGCCCGTGGTAATAAGGCCGTACATGCCCGCGGCGGAGATGCCGATGCCCTGCTGGCCGCGCGACATCTTCAGCCGGTGAAACTTCGACCCGTAGAGCAGCTTGCCAAACACGTTGGGAATCTGCTGCTTCACGATGCCCGGCCCGTTGTCGCGCACGGTCATCACGAATCGGTCCTGATCCGACTGGCGGACCCAGACCTCGATTTCCGGCAGAATCCCGGCCTCCTCGCAGGCGTCGAGGCTGTTGTCGACCGCCTCCTTGACGGCGGTCAGCAGCGCTTTGCGCTTGTTGTCAAAACCGAGAAGATGGCGATTCTTGGCAAAGAACTCGGAGACTGAAATCTCCCGCTGCATCTTCGCCATGCTCTCGGCGGTCGCCCCGCGGGCGGGGGTTTTGGCAGCGCGCTTCGAACGGGCGGGCTGATCGGAGTCTGCGTCGTCGTCGGGCATGGTCGCAGTGGCGGTGTCGGCGGTGTCTTCGAAACCCAGGGCCAGTTGCTGATCGGCCGGGCGCGGTGCGGCGGTCTTCCCGTGGGCCATCCGTGGCTCTCCCTCGATGAGAATCCGTTTGCGTTTGCCGGCGGGCATCATAGACCCGATGCCGCCGGGCTTCCAGCGCGGCGGGTGCCGATTCCGGCAGCGCACCGGCACACAAAGGGCTGGCGAAAGCCGGGCGGCGTGGTAGAATGCACCGTTGCGGACCGAGGCAATCGGCCGGTCCGTAACATGTTGAAAATAAACAACTTACGGATTCATTCCGTGAGCGCGAGGTGCGGCGCGGGCCTCGCGGGCGAGCTTGTGAACACTGCCGGGGACGTGCATGGAATCGGGATTGTCCGCCAGCATGTGGAGTGACCTGCTCGCGCAGATCCGCCTCACGCACCCGCAGGTCGTTCGCGCCTGGTTCACGCAGCTGGCTCCCACGGCCCTCCGGGGCGGGGTGCTCGCGATCCGCGCGGCCAACGGAGCCCAGGCGCGATACCTCGAGAACCACTGTCGGAACGCCTTCAGCGAGGCCGCTATGGCCGCCACGGGGCGGCTGGTCTCGGTCGAGTTCGCCGCCGAGCAGGATGATCCCGCCGACGCCGCCATCGCCGAGGAGTCGGCCCACCTGCGCCCGCGGCTGATGCCCGAGCTTACGTTCGACAACTTCGTCACGGGCCCCTGCAATCGCCTGGCGCACGCGTCGTCGCTGGCGGTGGCCCGCGACCCGGGGCGAACGTACAATCCGCTCTTCCTGTACGGCTCGGTGGGGCTGGGCAAGACCCACCTTCTGCAGGCGATCTGTCACCAGGTGACAGCAGCCGCCCCGGAGCGGCGCTGCTTCTACCTGTCGTGTGAAACCTTCGCCAACGACTACATGGAGGCGTTCGAGCAGGGGGCGATGCACCGCTTCCGACAGCGCTACCGCGAAGCCGACCTGCTCGTGATCGACGACATCCAGTTCCTGTCGGCGCGGGAACGCAGCCAGGAGGAGTTCTTTCACACGTTCAACACGCTTGTGCAGGCGGGCAAGCAGATCGTGCTCTCGGCCGACTGCTCCCCGGGCGACATTCCCCGGCTTGAGCAGCGACTGATCAGCCGGTTTCACTCGGGGCTGGTCAGCGTCCTCGATCGCCCCTGCCTCGAGACGCGCATCGCCATCGTCCGTCGGAAGGCGGCCATGCGCTGCATCGAGGTGGCCGACGACGTCGTACAGCTGATTGCTTCGCGAATCGACGGCAACGTCCGCGAGCTGGAGGGGGCGCTGACCCGTCTGGACGCCATGAGCCAGGCGGAGGAGAAGCCCATCACCTTTGAACTGGCCCGCCGGGCCATCGGGGAGGGTTCGCTGCGCACGCCGCCCATCGCCGCGATCATGGAGGTTGTCGCCGGGCGGATGGAAGTCAGCGTCGCGGATCTGCAAAGCAAGAAACGGGCCAAGTCGGTCACGCTGCCGCGCCACGTGTGCATGTACGTCACGCGCGAAGTCACGCAGCGGAGCTTCGAGGAGATCGGCGGGTTCTTCGGCGGGCGGGATCACACCACCGTGCTTCACGCCCACCGCACCATCGCCGAGCGACTCGATACCGACCACCAGCTCCGGTCGATCGTCCACGAGATCGTCGAGGACGTTCGCCGGACCGCGCATTGAGCCGGGGCTGTGATTCCGCGAAAACTCACGGGGATCCGCGGGCGGAGCTCCGTGTGAATTGGCGACCCGCATCTGCGGCTCGCGATCCGACCGCCGTGGCACCGGTGAATTGCGGGCCGGATGATCACAGCGAATCCAACAGGAATCTGTCAGGCGGCCGGTGTGGTGAATCGTCTCGAACCTCTGCAGGAACCGGAGGTTGCAACGGCGGAAGGCCGCTGTTTGTCGGTTTTCACCGGCCTTATGACGAGGTACGATAGCGCACTGACTGATCATTCTTATCTAAGCAGGGCCCTGCCCTGTGCATCGAGGTGCCCCAAGCGATGAAAGTGCAATTCAGTCGCCAGGAAATGGCTGAGGCTCTGGCCGTGGTCGGCAGCGTGGTCGCCGCTCGGACCCCCAAGCCGATCCTCCAGTGTGTGCGGATCGAGGCGAACTCCGACTTCATCCTCCTGACCGCCACCGACCAGGAGATCGGCGTCCGCTACGCGGTCAGCCACGTCGAGGTTACCCAGCCCGGCGACACGCTGGTCTCCGCCGACAAGATCGCCAGCATCGTCCGCGACGCGCCGGACGACCGGCTCGACCTGGAGATGGCCGGCAGCAAGCTCCACCTCCGCGGGGCGGACAGCCACTTCCAGGTGGTCTGCCAGGACCCGGAGGACTTCCCGCCGGTGGCCTCGGCGGAGGGGGCCGCGGGATTCACCGTGACCTTCGGCGAGGTCCGGCGGCTGGTCGAGTGGACCTCCTTCGCCGCCGCCCGGGAGAGCTCGCGTTTCGCGATCAACGGCGTGCTGTGGGAGGTGTCGGGGGAGAAGCTGACGATGGCCGCAACGGACGGCCGCCGGCTCTCCTGCGGGACGATCGCCGTGACCGGCGGCGCCGGCGGCGCCACGTCGGTGATTATCCCGGTCAAAGCGCTCAACATCCTGACCCGCCTCGCGGTCGACCCGGCCACGCCGGTCACCGTGCGGCTGACCGAGAACCAGGCGCTCTTCCGCGCCGGCCCCGCCACGCTGACGACCAACCTGGTCGAGGGCAAGTTCCCCAAGTACCAGGAAGTCATCCCGACCGACCTGCGCCACCGGGTGCACCTGGGACTGGCCGACTTCCAGAGCGCGCTGAAGCGCGCCGCCCTGCTCACCAACGAAGAGAGCAAGGGGGTGCGCCTTGCGTTCGGCGACAACCGGCTGACGATCACCAGCCGTGCCCCGGAGCAGGGCGAGGCGAGCATCTCGCTGCCGGTGGAGTACAAGGGCGAGCCGCAGGAGATCGGGTTCAACCCGGTGTTTCTGCTCGACGTGCTGCGCGTGGCGCACACGGAGACGATCGAATTCGCCTTCAAGGAATCGAACCGGCCGGGCGTGGTCCGCGTGCCGGAGGATATGCAGTACGTCGTCATGCCGGTGAGCCTGTAGCCGGCGCCACCGGGAGGCCTGACGTCATGACCGACCGCAGCGACCGTCTTGCGTGGATCATGCGCAACCGCTCGTCGTCGCGGCGGGCCCGGCCGCTGGGTGATGTGGCGTCGTCGCTGATCCGCCGGCTTGAGCGGGCGCCCGCCCGCGGCCCGGCGCGAATGGCGCAGGTGCTCGGCGGGATCGTGGATGACGAGTTTCGCCGCTGCTGCCGCGTCGTGCGATATGAACGCGGCGAGCTGGTGCTGGCTGTGTCCGACGTGGGAATGATCTTTCCGCTGCGTCGCCGCTGGGCGATGGAGCTTCGCGAGGCGCTGCCGCGCGTGCTGGGCGGGCGGGGTCCGGCTCGGATCGTGTTCGAGCCGGGCGACGAAGGCTGCGAGATTCCCGGCGCCTGATGGCGCGGGGCGGTCCGGGCGGCGGTTCACGGATGAACGCGCCGCGTGTGCGGAAAATGAGTTCGATTGCCGCGGCGTTGCCTTTCGAGAGCGTCGCCGCAGGCCGGTCAGCACGGCCATCGCCGGAGGGCTGACGGAAAGCCGACATGGAAACGACCTTGATGCAACCTACCGAGCCACGTTACGACGAGTCGAGTATTGTCGTCCTGGAAGGACTCCAGGCCGTCCGCAAGAACCCGGGCATGTACATCGGCGGCACGTCGTCGGCCGGCCTTCATCACCTCGTGTGGGAGGTGCTCGACAACGCGGTCGACGAGGCGCTCGCGGGATACTGCGACACCATTTCGGTGCGGCTCGGCGCGGACGGTACCTGCCGCGTGACGGACAACGGCCGCGGCATTCCCGTCGGCCCCATGCGCCACGAAGATCCCAAGCTCGACGGCAAGTCGGCCCTCGAAATCGTCATGACCGTGCTCAACGCCGGCGGCAAATTCGACAAGAGCAGCTACAAGGTCTCGGGCGGTCTGCACGGGCTGGGTGTGAGCATCGTCAACGCCCTTTCCGAACGGATGAAGGCCGAGGTCTTCCGCGACGGCAAGCGCTACACCATGGGCTTCAGCGCGGGCGACGTGACCCAGCGGCTCGAAGTGTCCGAGGGGTTCACCGGTCAGCGCGGCACTTCGGTCGAGTTCAAGCCCGATCCGAAGATCTTCTCGGATTGCGAGTTCAAGTTCGACACCGTCGCCAAGCGCGTCCGCGAGCTGGCTTACCTCAACACCAGCCTGCGGATGAGCATCATCGACGACCGCACCGGTCAGGAGGCGGAGTACTGCTACGAGAAGGGGCTGCGCGACTACGTGGAGCACCTGGCCGAGGGCGCCGCGCCGCTGCACAAGGACATCATCCTCATCAAGGGCGAGGACACCGAGCAGGCCGTCGCCGTCGAGGCGGCGCTGCTGTTCACCGACAGCTACACCGAGAACATCCTCTGCTTCGCCAACAACATTCACAACATCTTCGGCGGCACGCACCTGTCCGGCCTCAAGACCGCCGTGGCCCGCGTCGCCGGCAACTACGCGAAGAAGAACAACCTGATCAAGGGCGACACGGTCATCACGGGTGACGACTGGCGCGAGGGGCTGGTGGCGATCGTTTCGGTCAAGATCCGCGATCTGAAGGTCGAGGCCCAGACCAAAGTCCGCCTGATCAACCCCGAGGCGGAAACGGTGGTGCAGCAGATCGTCGGTGAGCAACTGGCGACCTACTTCGAGGAACACCCCGCCGACGCGAAGAAGATCATCCTGAAGGGTGTGCAGGCGGCTCAGGCGCGCGAAGCGGCGCGCAAAGCGCGTGAACTGTCGCGCAAGAGCGCGATGGGCAGCTTCGGCCTGCCCAACAAGCTGGCCGACTGTCGCAGCAAGGATCCAGAGGCGAGCGAGCTGTTCCTCGTCGAGGGTGATTCGGCCGGCGGCAGCGCCAAGATGGGCCGCGACTCGGTCCACCAGGCGATCCT
>CAYRSS010000005.1:0-147293 GCA_964426945.1 uncultured Phycisphaeraceae bacterium | reverse complement strand
AGCTCGTGCGGCTCGAGGCGTTCTGGATCGACGCGTGGCTCCGCCGCAACTACGAGGGCATCGAGTCGCGCTACATCGTGCACGATGTGCGCGCCGGCGAGGTTGACCGCGACACCTTCTTCCACATCCGCGAGGACGGCGGCACGCGCATCAGCAGCGCCTACCGCCTCGCGCGCGAGATGATCGAGCGGCAGTACTCGCCGGAAGAGTGGAACGTGTATCTCTTCCACTTCTCCGACGGCGACAACAGCAGCGAATCCGACTCGCGCGACTGCTGCTCGATGCTCAAGGAACACCTGCTGCCCAAGGTCAACCTCTTCGGCTATTGCCAGGTGGCCAGCGCGTACGGCAGCGGCAACTTCATCAACGTCGTGCACGAGCACCTCGGCAGCCACCCCACGGTGGTCACCAGCCGCGTGAACGGCAAGGACGACATCTACGACAGCATCAAGTCGTTCTTCTCGGAGGGGCGCTAGTCGTGATCGAGCACAAGTTCCGCAGCGGCGCGACCAACATGCTGCCCCGGGAAATCTCCGAATGGGCGGAGATCATCGCCGACCACGCGCGTCGCGAAGGGCTCGACTTCTACCCGACGATCTTCGAAATGCTCTCCGCCGAGGAGATCAGCCAGGTCGCCGCGTACGGGGGTTTTCCGCAGCGCTACCCCCATTGGCGCTTCGGCATGCAGTACGAAGAGCTTCGCAAGCAGCACAAGTACGGCCTCTCGAAGATCTACGAGATGGTCATCAACAACAACCCGTGCTACGCGTACCTGCTCAACGACAACATGATGGTCGATCACAAGACCGTGATCGCCCATGTGTACGCCCACTGCGACTTCTTCAAGAACAACGTCTGGTTCAGCAAGACAAACCGCAAGATGATGGACGAAATGGCCAACCACGCCACCCGCGTCCGGCGGTATATCGAGCGGTACGGGCTGGAGCGCGTCGAGCAGGCCGTCGATACCTTCCTCGCGCTCGACAGCCTGATCGATCCGCACTCGGTGTTCATGCAGCGCCAGCCCGCGGCCATCAGTGCCGATCGCCGGCGGGAGCGCGACGAGAAGCAGCGCAGCGACGATGCCGAGGGTTCGCGGTTTCCGGCCAAGAGCTACATGGACCGCTTCATCAACCCGCCCGAGGTCCTCGCCGCGGACCGCGCCCGGCAGGAAGAGGCCCAGCGCAGCGCCAAGACCCGTTTCCCCGCCTCACCCACGCGCGACGTGCTGCTGTTCCTGCTGAACCACGCTCCGCTCGAGGACTGGGAGGCGGACATTCTGGCGATCATCCGCGAGGAGGCGTATTACTTCGCGCCGCAGGGGCAGACCAAGATCATGAACGAGGGCTGGGCCAGCTACTGGCACTCCACGATCATGACCAACTACGTGCTGAAGGCCGACGAGCTGGTGGACTACTGCGAACACCACTCGGGCACGCTGGCCACCAGCCCCGGTCGGCTCAACCCCTACAAGGTCGGCATCGAGCTGTTCCGCGACATCGAGCGGCGGTGGAACACCGGCCGCTACGGCCCGGAGTATGACGCCTGCGACGACATGCAGACGCGGCGCGAGTGGGGCCGTGACCGCGCCCCCACGGGCCGGGTCGTGGGCAAGGGCTCGCCCGGTCGTGAGAAGATCTTCCAGGTCCGCGCGATCTACAACGACGTGACCTTCCTCGACGAGTTCCTCACCCCGGAGTTCTGCGAGGAACAGAAGCTGTACCAGTACCGCGTCGACCCCAACACCGGCAAGATGGTGGTGGTCAACAACGACTTCCGCAAGGTCAAACAGCAGCTGCTGTTCATGCTCTCCAACCACGGCCGGCCCTACATCTACGTGGTCGACGGCAACTACCGCAACCGCGGCGAGCTCTACCTCGCCCATCGTCACAACGGGGCGGACCTGGAGATCAAGTACGCCGTGGAGACGCTGAAGGAGATCCACCGGGCGTGGAAACGCCCCGTCCACCTCGCCGCCCGCATCGACGACGAGCCGATCCTCTTCACCGTCGACGGCCAGCAGTCGACCCAGCAGCACATCGACGACGGCATCGAGCCGCCGGCGCACATTCTCGATTAGCCCTGCGGGCGGGCGCGGTTTGTCGCGACACTCTCGCGCTGAGGCCCCCTTGCCAAAGCGCCCTGTCGAGCTACACTGCAAGTCTTGGCCGATCCCGCCGAGGCGCGGTGGGGTGGTCGGCTGTCCGGCCGGGGGTGTCCGCGCGTTCGACGGGCCCCGGCTTTGTCCCTTCTTCTGGAGACATAACCATGAAGCGATTTCTTGCCTTGGGCCTCGGCCTGTGCCTCGCGGCCCCGCTGGTCGGCTGCTCCGCCCCCGAGTTCGACATGAAGGCCTTCGCCGAGCAGCGCCGGCAGCTTCCGCCCCAGCTGGAACACCTCAACATGTTCGTCGGCGAGTGGGAAACCAGCGGCACGATGGTCATCGAGGGCCAGCCTCCGATGACGTCGTCGGGCAAGGCCAGCTACAAGTGGGATGCGGACAAGCGCTTCCTGATCGGCGAAGAGTCCTGGACGGATGATCAGATGGGCACCTTCCACGGCATGGGGGCGTGGACCTGGGACGACTCGTCCGACGAGTACCGCGCCTGGTGGTTCAGCGGCATGGGCATGTACGGCGAGGGCACGAGCTGCTACTGCCCGGAATCGCGCACGTGGTGCATGAAGGCCCGCAGCCGCGACATGGTCGAGGGGAACACGACCATCGGCAAGGGCAAGATGATTTTCGTCGACGATCGGACCGTCGAGTGGCAGTTCACCGAGTACATGACGATCAGCTGGCTGCCGCTGGTGAAATTCAAGATGTTCGAAATGTCCGGCAAGATGACGAAGAAGTAGCCTTCCGGAACCGGCGGGCGGGCGGGGTTCGGCCCCGTTCGCCCGCCTTGCCACCGCCTTCCACGCCGCTCCCGCCTCAATCCACCTGGTGCGCCGCCAGAAACATCGCCTTGCTCAGCGAGCTGAAGAACTGCTGGTAGGGCTCGGGATCCTCGACCGCCCGCAGGTTGAACTGCGCGTTGGCGCGGACGAGGAGCTGCCGCTCGCCGCGGGGCCGCACCGAGACGCTCATGCGCATCGCGTAGCGGTCGAGCTTCGTCGCGCTGACCGTGCCGAGGGTTTCGCTGGCGTCGTCGATGACAAACCCCAGGTCCTGCAGCGTGGCCATGACCGTTCGGATCGTCTGGACGCGGTCGGCCGTGTCGAAGGCCCGCGTCTGGATCTGCCGCAGGCGAAGCTGGCTGTCTGCCCCATCGAGCAGGCGCCGCTTCGACGAGCCGCAGCCCGTCAGCCCGGCGGTCAGCACGAGCGCGAGGGCAATCGACATCAGGCGGGCGCTGGTCATAGGTCGTGCGCCTCCAGAAACACCGACTTGGACAGCATCTCGAAGAACTCCTGATACAGACGGGGCTCGTGCAGCCGCTCGCGACGCGAGATCTGCCCTTGATCGTTCCACACGATCCGCTGGAAGGTGACGCGCACGGCAATGCCGCGCGGCGTGGGGCGGCTGACCACCGACGCGCGCAGGTGCTGCATCTGGTCGACAGGCATATTGGCCCCGAGCAGCGCCAGGGCGAACTTGCCTGCCACCTGGCCGCCCTCGACGGCGGAGCGGTCCTTTGAGGCCACGATCAGCCCCACGCCCGTCTCGCTGTCTTCAATCACGAAGCCCAGGTCCTGCAGCAGGCCGGCCACCGCGACGAGAATGCGCGTTTCGTCGCGCGTTTCGTAGACACGGGTGCTCATCTGGCGCTGCTGCAGCGCCTGGGCGTGCATGCGCAGCGCGTCGCGCGGCACACGGCCCGAACAACCCGCCAGGCCGACACAGATCACCAGCCCCGCCAGCCAGATCTTGCTCATGCGAAGGGTTTGCCCGCGAAAGAAATCAGAACTGCGACGAGTGGTAGGCGAAATCGCGCACCTGGCGCTTCTCGTCGAACTTGATGATCACCGTCAGCGTGCGCTGGCTGCTGCTGCGTGCGCCGGAGCGGCCGCTGCCGCCGATCCCGCCGCCGCCTGCGGCGCCGCTGCCGGCGCCGGCGCCGATGCCGAGGACCGACCAGCCGCTCTCCGAGGCGACCACGTCGGTGGCGAACTTGTCGTAGATCCACACTTCCCGGCCGTTTTCGTCGGTGGAGACGATGTTCGGGCTCCCGAGGGTCTCGGCGACCTCGGCGCCGCTCATGCCCACGCGGATGTCACGTTGCACGGCTCCGAGCGTCATGCGACGGCTGCCGGGGTCGTTCTGCACTTTGCGAGCGTGGTAGTCGGCGCCGCAGCCGGCGAGTACCCAGAGGCTGAGCCCGAGGGATAAGGATCTGCAGATCGTTGACATGGCTCTTGAGGCTACGACAGGGCGCCGCCGGCGTCAACGCGGACGCGGTCGCCGCGGGAGCTCGGGCTGGAAGCCCGAGCCACACGCTGCGGCGCAGGTTCGGGGTGACACAGTGCAGTCACCGTGGATGGCGGCGGCGCAGGAGCTCGGGCTGGAAGCCCGAGCCACGCCGTGCGGCGCGGCTTCTGTCATGCCGTCGGTGGCTGGGCCCGGGCAAAAAAGAGAGGGGGCAGGCTCATCGCCTGCCCCGCACGCGCGCTACGGGTTATCGGTGAATTCACCGGCTGTTGCCGTCGGACTACTGCGTCTTGACCTCGATCCGGCGCGGCTTGGCGCCCGGCTGCTTGGCGACGGTGATCGTCAGCACGCCGTCCTTGAACACGGCGTCGACCTTGTTGGTGTTCGCCGTGCCCGGGAGCTGGACCGTGCGCTGGAAGCTGCCGAACTGCCGTTCCACGAAGTGGTAGTTCTTCCGCTTCTCCTCGCGCTCCTGCTTCTTCTCGCCGCGTACGGTGAGCAGGCCGGCGGTCAGATCGATCCGGACCTCGTTGGGATCGACACCGGGCAACTCCATCGCGATGGTGATGTCCTCGTCCGATTCCGACAGGTCCGTTCTGGGGAACCCGCGGAAGGCCGCGGGCAAGGCCTCGGTGTCGAACCCGCGCAGCGGCTCACGGAAGTAGCGATCGAACAGCGAGTCGACCTCGTGGCGAAGTCGACTCACCGGCGACTCCACGATTTCCGAGCCGCCTTCTGCGTTCTTCTTCTTCCAAGGTATCAGGGTCATGGCACACCTCCTTGCGTTCGGGTTTGCCTGTAGTCAGTCACGGACTTCTGCACGGCAGCGTCACGCGCTGCGGACGGTGATCCGCCGCGGCATCACTTCCTGCTTCTTGGGCAGGTGAAGGGTCAGCACGCCGCCGCTGAGTTCCGCTTCGATGCGGGCCGCATCGATACCCTCGCCGATCTGGAACGAACGGTAGAAGTCGCCCACGCCGTACTCGCGCACGAGGTAGTCCGTCTCGCCGTTCTGTCTCGGTCGAACCGTACCGTTCACGGTGAGCAGGCCGCGCTCGTAGTTGATGGTCACGCCGTCAGCGGTCACGCCGGGCATGTCGGCGACGAGCAACAGCTCGGTGTCCTTCTCGATGATGTCCACCGCGGGCAGATACGTCCGGCCCTGGCGGGTACGCTCGGGCTGGGCGGCGGCGGGCTCGGGCTTCTGCATGGTCGTCTGGCCGTTCATGGTGCTGTCACTCCTTTCGGATCGTGGGGGCCGTCACCTCGGGATCGGTCGGTGTGCCGACGATTCCGGGCGGTCCCTATCGTTTCTAGTTCGTCTTGACCGTGATCTGACGCGGGCGGGCGCTGGCTGCCTTGGGCAAGTGCAGCGTCAGCACGCCGTCCTTCAACACCGCTTCGATGCCCTCCGCCTCCACCTCCACCGGGAGGGTCACGACGCGGGTGAACTCGCCGGTGCCGCGCTCGCGGCGATGGAACGCCAGATTCTCGCCCTCCATGGCCTGCCGACGGCCCTTGATGGTCAGTTCGTTGCCCACGGCGTAGATCTCGAGGTCGTCGCGATTGACGCCGGGGATCTCCGCCTCCACACCCAGCCGCTCACCCTCGTCCCAGATGTTGAGCACCGGGTAGACGCCCGCCCGACGCGCAATCGCATGGGTCAGGCCGCCGCCGTTGATGTCCTCGAAGATGTTCTCCATCTCCTGGCGGAGCTGCTCGAATCGATTCGTGGGGAACATACCGCGAAGCATGTGGCATCCTCCTTTCAAACTCTCAGGCCCATCCCGCTGACATACGGGTCGGAACCAACGGGATTCCGTAGTACAAGCCGCGTGCCATTCGATCGAAGCGCCACCTTGGCGACGCAAATTCAGCAAATGCAATAACTTAGATCGTTTTCAGTGCGGATGAAGTGAGCCGTCGGTCCGCCATTCTGGCGGAGCTGGCGAGCGTGGCAGGCAGGCGCCACGCTGGCGAGACGCGGCGGCGCGTGGCGGGTTATCGGCCGTGGGCCGATCCGGCCGGCAGGGGGCCGAACGTGCCGTCGAGCTGGTTGGCGAGACGGGTGGTCATCCGGCTGTGGCGCCGGGCGATGAAGTCACCGGAAAGCTCGACGTTGGTGAACAGCGGGTCCGGATCCTTGAGAGTCCGCGTGGGGGCGAGCACGGCGTAGTCGACCGAGCCGGACAGCGTGTCGCCCGCGTCGTTCTCCGACCAGAACACCGCGCCACCGCCCTCGAAAGCCGTGCCGGCCGGGCCGACCAGCACGGCGTAGCTGACGGTCGCGTTAATCCGCGTCGGATGGTCCTGGGCTTTGCCGGGTACGTGGCGCCAGAAGCTGCGAAGTACGATTGTCTGCGTGATCGGCTGGCCGGCGTGAACGAGGCTGGGTGTCACCGAGCGGAGCACGACGGTCACGTTGCCGTCGGGGGCGGTGTCGTAATAGGCCTCAGAGAACGCCTCGACGTAGCGGCGACTTTCGCCGTCGGGGCGATGGTCGACGACCGTGAACGTAGTTCCCCGTGGGGCGCAGCCGACGGCGGAGACCGCCGCGGCACAGATGGTCGCGATCAGCCGCATTCTGCCCCGGCGTCTGCTGGTCATTGCGCTGTCGCTCACGTCGGTGTCCCCACGCACGGCCTACCTGTCCGTTGAAAAAAGGGGTCTGGCTCCGGCGTCAATCCGCTTCCCTTTTCCGTGAAGGGCGACTCAGCCGGTGCCCGGACCATTTATCCGTGGACTCCCGCGCCGCCGGGCACGGTCTTAGCCACGCGGATGGCGGGCGTCAACGCGCGCAACCGCGGCTTTCCGCCCTCCGAGAGGGCAAACCGGGCTTTCAAAAACACTGAAAACCGGCAAAGCCGCGGCGGGCGTTGCAGGGCGGAGCGGTCGGGGCCAGTATACTCCCATGCGGTCGCCCGGGAGACGCGGCCGGCTCGGGGGACGGCCCGTGTGGAGCCTTTGACCCGGGTGCGAAGCTCCGCGGAAACCCCGCTTGATCGAAGGCCAACCCAGCCCGACCGAGAGCTCCCGGCGTCTGGGAGCGGTCTCGTTCCTCAACGCCAAGCCGCTGATCGCGGGGCTCCACACCACCCCCGGCGTGGAGCTCATCCTCGACGTGCCCTCGCGCCTGCCGGCGCTGCTCGCGCGCGGACGGGTCGACGCGGCGCTGGTGCCGGTGGTGGACTGGCTTCGGCACCGGGACGAGTGGCGAATCGTCTCTGACGCGTGCATCGGCTGCGACGGCGAGACCCTGACCGTCCGCGTATTTTCGCGCGTCGCGCCGGCGTCGATCCGGCGCTTGCACGTCGATGGCGATTCGCACACTTCGGTGGCTTTGGCCCGCGTGCTCTGGCAGGAGTTGTACGGGCAGCGACTTCAGCTCTCGCGGTTCACGGGGCGCGAGACGGTCGACGAATGCGAAGCCGTGCTCCTCATCGGTGACAAGGTGGTGACTCAGCGCCTGATCGACTACGAAACGCAGATCGATCTTGGCTCCGCCTGGAAGTCGCTGACCGCCATGCCATTCGTGTTCGCGGTGTGGGCGGCGCGGTGGGATCTGCCCGACGCCGGTCTGGGCGAGCTGCTTTCGGCCGCGCGCGATCGCGGCGTGAAGGCGGCGGACATGCTGGCCGAGGACTTCGGCCCGGGCATGGGCTGGCCGGTTGCGCTCGCGAAGCGATACCTCGGATCGCGGCTCAAGTTCACCCTCGGCCCGAGGCAGTTCGAAGCCATGGAGAAATTCGCGGAGCTGGTGCATCGGCACGACGCGCTCGCACCGCTGCAGGAGCCGGCTACGACATGACCACGCTTGCTTCCGAACACGTCCGCCCCGTGGCGACCTCGCGCATCACGCCCGCGGAAGCCTTCGACATGTACTGCCACACGCCGATCCACGAACTCGGCCGCCGGGCGCACGCAGTGACCATGCGCCTGCACCCCGAGGCGTATCGCACGTACGTCGTCGATCGCAATATCAACTACGCCAACTACTGCACGGCAAAGTGCATCTTCTGCAACTTCAAGGCAGATCCACCGGGGATGGACTCGGGCCGGCGCGACCTGCCCGGAGGCTACGTCCTTTCGTTCGACGAGATCGGGCAGAAGATCGACGAGCTGCTGGAGATCGGCGGCACGCAGGTGCTGATGCAGGGCGGGCTGGTCCCCGCCGAGATTCTGCCCTTCTCCTGGTACCTTGATCTGCTGCGATTCATCCGCGGGAACTATCCGAGCGTGCACATCCACGCATTCAGTCCGCCGGAGATCTACGCGTTTCACCAGATCTTCGGTATGCCCATCCGCGACGTGCTGCTGCGGCTTCGCGAGGCGGGGCTCGACACGATTCCCGGCGGCGGCGGTGAGATCCTGGCCGACCGCGTTCGCGACAAGATCGGCCTCGGCAAGACCAACACCGCGCAGTACCTCGAAGTGATGCGCGAGGCGCACCTCGTCGGCATGCGAACGAGCATCACCATGATGTTCGGCCACATCGAGACCATCGAGGAGCGCATCGAGCACCTGCGGCTCATCCGCGAGTTGCAGGACGAGACCGGCGGGTTCACGGCGTACATCAGCTGGACCTTCCAGCCCGGTGATACGCCCCTCGGCCGGGTGAAGCAGCCGCCGGCCGACTACACCGGCCTGCCCGACGGCAAGCACCTGGTGTTGGCCGACGCCAACGAGTACCTCCGCATGACCGCCCTCGCCCGGCTCTTCCTCGACAACATCCCCAACATCCAGTCGAGCTGGGTGACCCAGGGACCGAAGATCGGCCAGTTGGCGCTGTTTTTCGGGGCCAACGACATGGGCTCGGTCATGATGGAGGAGAACGTCGTCTCAGCGGCCGGCACGACGTTCAGGCTCTCGGAGGGTGAGATCCGCCGGCTCATCAGCGACGCCGGATGGGTGCCTCGCAAGCGGAACTGCTACTACGAACTGCTCGAGGAGCCGGCCCCGTGATCCCGGCTGGCTTTCCTCGCGGCTCGCGACCCCCGCGCGGAGCTTGGCAGTTTGGGGCCGACCGTTCGTCGCCCGCACCCGGCGGGTGCCACTCCGGGGTTTCCCGGGGTTCCTTCCAGCCTCAATGTCGGATTGCCCCCCTTGACTTCACGCCGTTCCGACCTCACTTTAAGGCCACCCCGATTTTGGGGTGGTGAAGGTCCCGTAATGTCGTTACAATGAAGCTCCTAGGTTGCCGACTCGGCGAAGGCCCTCGGCAAACTGGTGGACTCTGTTCTGGCGGGATTACGTCAATTTCCGGCGGATTGTGGGGATTCGAGCGGTAGTCGCCCCGCGTCCGGCGTGTTCATGCTGTTCGGCGTGGGTGGGTTCGGGCGGGCGGTTCGGGTCTGTCCGGCACCAGGCCGCGTCGTGGCCGGCGGTCGGGGATTGACGTCCGGGGAAAGGGAGGCGCCTCGTCGTTCGGACTTCGCGGTCCGTTCGGCGGGGAGGCGGACGCGGTTCATGACCAAGCTCGATGCTCTCTGGAATCGTGCACGCACGGACCTGACCATCGCCCTCGAAGGCGGTGAGAAGGACATCTTCCTGTGGGAGCACTGTTCGCTGGTGGCGCGCACCGCCCAGCGGATCGCCCAGCTCCCGGAGATCCGTCCTCGCAGCCTCGACGAGTCGGCGGTCGTCGCGGCCTGCCTCTATCACGAATCGGCCTGGATCAGCCGCGTTCGCGACGGCCAGGTCACCCCGCAGGAAATCCTCTGCCGCTCCCGCGGCGAGGCCCATCGCGAAACCAGCGCGATGTTCATGGAAGAACGCCTCGCCGAGATGCTCTCCGCCGACACGCTCAAACGCGCCTCCAACGCCATCCGCACGCTCAACGACCGGGACATCAAGGCCATCGAATCGCAGGTCGTGACGGAGGCCAAAAACCTCTGCGCCGTCGGGCCGCTCTCGCTGTGGCAACTCCTGCGTCGCGGCGCGCTGGAGGGTCGCGGCGTTCAGACCGTGCTCGACACGTGGCGACGCCAGAAGGAGTACAGCTTCTGGACCGCGCACATCGACCATTCGTTCCGCTTCGAGCAAGTCAAGGAAATCGCCCGCCGACGTCTCGCGTCCTTCGAGCGCGTTCTCGAGGACGTGGAGGCGCAGTTCGACTGCCAGGACGTGACGTAAGCTCCCGCCGCCCGTACTGCTGATTCCCTGGGCATGCTGCCCCCAGCGCCTTTACGGCCCTTCACAGGCCGCCGGAGCGCTGCGCGCCGCGCGGAGAGGCTTACTTGGACGCGTGCGGAAACTCGGGCTGGTAGGGGGCCTGGACGATGCGCACGGCCCGCATGTAGATGGGCTGGCTGGGCTTGCCGTTGGCGTCGACCGGGACGGACATCAGGCGGTCGAGCGTGTCGAACGACTCCTGGCCAACGAGCTCGCCGAAGACGGTGTATCGGCCGTCCCACTCTTTCTGCCGCGTGTAGCAGATGAAGAACTGGCTGCTGGCGGACTCGGGGTCGTCGTCAGCCAGGGCCATCGAGAGCGTGCCCTTCTTGTGCGGCTTGGCGTTGAACTCGGGTGCAATTCGCTTGCCGTCAGAGCGGATGCCCGTGCCGTCGCCGCGCGGGTCGCCGCCGAGGATCATGTAGCCCGGCTCGACACGGTGGAACGTGAGGTTCGTGTAGAAGCTGGACCGGGCCAGATCGATGAAATTCGACACCGTGTTCGGCGCGTCCTCGTAGTAGAACTGGACGGTCATGCGGCCAAAGTCGGTCACGATCTCGGCCTGCTTGAGCGGCGAGACGTCGACCGTCACGGTCTCACTCGCCAGAAGCCCGTTGTAGGGCTTCCACTGCAAGCGAAAGAGACCCACGCCGCGGAGCGGGCGGTAGTACTGCGCGAGGTCGAGCCGGACGCCGACGGTGCTGCGGGGGGCGATGGTCAGGATCGGCGCGCGGTCCTCGGGCTTGTACCCCTGCGGCAACTCCCACGACCGCCCCGTGTCCGACGAAAGGACGACCCCCGCACCTTTGTCGCCGGAGAAGACGTGCGAGAGCGGCAGGCCGTTCTCGGGGGAGGGGAGGTCGGGCGTGACGCCCGGCACGGCGAGGGTTACCGCCTCGTCGGTCGTGTTCTCGAGAGACAGGATCGCCCAGACCGGCTCACCGACCTGCACGAAGGGGCAAACGAGGCGCAGTCGGGCCTCGACGCCTTCGATGGCGGCCGACTGCCCGAAGGCGGTCGGCAAGGAACAGAACAGGGCGGCCGCAAGACACGCTCGCAGTTTCATGGGCTGGCCACTTTCTCCGCGATCGGGTGGATCATTCTCCGGCCCCGGCATCGCTCTAAGTCGATGCTGGAACGCTAGTTATGCGCAAACAGACCATCTCCGCACATGGCGGGATGCCCCTCGGTTGTACACGCCGCCGCCCGGCGAGTTGCGGTCCCTCTCCGCGGCCTGCGAGTGGTCTCACCAAGGAATGTAGTGCGGCGCTGTCCGGATTCAACCCGCCGCGGACCGGACGCGGCGCCACGCCCCGGTCGCTTGCCCCGCCTTGGGCTCCACACCACAATCCGAGCATGCCCCCGCATGATGCCGCCGCTCTGCAGACCCTGATCGAACTGGCCCGCGCCGAGGACCTCGGCGGCGGGGATCTTTCCGCGGAGATCCTGCCCGGAAGGGATGAGCCGGCCACGTTCCGGCTGATCGCCGAGCAGCCGGGTGTGTTCGCCGGTCGGGCGGTCGGGGAGGCCGTACTCGCGGCGTACGACCCGGCGATCGAAGTTGTCTGGACCGAGAGCGGACAGGACGGGGCCCGTCTGGCCTCCGTGCCCGCTGATCTGGCGATCCTCCGCGGGCGACTGGGGCAGGTCCTTTCGGCCGAGCGGGTGTTTCTGAACTTCCTCCAGCGCATGTGCGGCGTCGCGACCTTGACGCGGCGGTATGTCGATCGGGTCGCGGATACCGCGGCGGAGATTTACGACACGCGCAAGACCCTTCCCGGCTGGCGGCGGCTCGACAAGGCGGCGGTGCGCTGCGGCGGCGGCCACAATCATCGAATGGGGCTCTACGACGGGGTCATCATCAAGGACAACCACATCGCCGGGGTCGAGACGCCGCGGCTTGCCGGAGCGGTCTTCGAGATGCTCAACCGGCTGTCGGGCGCGGCCGCGCGGCCCAGCTTCGTCATGGTCGAGGCAGACACACTCGCCCAGGTCGGCGAACTCATGAAGGTCGTGGGGATCGACGTGATCCTGCTGGACAACTTCTCGCTGGAGGACATACGCGAGGCGGTGGCGCTGCGCGACGGGCTGGGTCTGGCCGGCAAGGTGGCCCTGGAGGCTTCGGGCGGCATCACGCTCGAGACGGTCCGGTCGGTCGCGGAGACGGGGGTGGATCGCATCTCGATCGGCGCCCTGACGCACTCGGCTCCTGCGCTAAGCCTTTCGCTGGAGCGCGTGGCATGATGCTGGCCAGCGTGTACGGCTTCATGGCCGACTACCTGCTGTGGTGGGTGCTGCTGCTCTCGCTGATCCTGCACACCTGGTGCTTCTTTCGGTTGTTTCCGCGTGAGCGGCGTCCACGTCTGAGACTCGTGGTCGGCAATGCGCTGGTGACGCTGTGCCTGCTGGGCGTGGCGGCGATCCTCGGTGAGACCTACCTGCGGTTTCTCAGCATCGAGACCGATTCGTTCGGCACGTCGCTCGCCTCCCGCCGGTGGTTCCTGGTGAACGTCGACTACAACGCGTGGAACTGCCGTGATCGAGAGTGGCGCACACCCAAGCCGGAGGGGCTGCACCGCATCGCGTTCGTGGGCGACTCGTACACGCTGGGCTGGGGGGTGGACCGGGTCGAGGATCGGTTCACGGACATTCTCGGCGAGAGGCTGGGTCGCGCTTCGGTGGGCCGCGTGGAGGTGCTCAACGTCGCCAAGGGCGGCTGGGGTACGCAGGACCAGGTGCAGCCGATTCGCGACGTGATCGACGAACTCGGCGTCGATGAGGTGGTGTTGTGCTTCCTGCCCAACGACATTGAGAAGCTCGTGCCCAAGCCGGAGTTCGGCGATCCCACCTCACCGCCGCAGCAGACCTTCTTCAACCCCGAAAGCTCGTGGCTGTTCGACCATCTCTACCGCCGCGTGTACACGCCGCTGCTGGCCAGCGTGCGGAACTACCACGACTGGCTGGCTTCGGGATACGAGAGCCCGGCGGTCGTCGCTGAGGAATTGGGCTACATCGACGAGATCGTCGAAGCCTGCCGCGAGCGCAACGTGCGGCTTCGCGTGGCCCTGCTCCCGTTCATCAAGACGAGCGGCACGGCGTGGTCTTCGTCGCGCATCCACACGCAGGTGCGCGGCTGGTTTGCCGAACGCGGGATCGAAGTGGTGGACCTGCTGCCTGTGATCGAGGGCCATGAGCCCGACGCATTGGTCGTGAACTCCGCGGATGCTCACCCGAACGTGGCGGCCCATCGCCTGTTCGCGGACCGTATCTGGGACGCGTTTTTCGCCGGTCGCATACCCTAGCCTGCCTCGCCCCGGCGGCGCGGAGCTCCGGCACGCCCGTCCCCTACGGCTTGCTCGCCGTGATCGGGAAGGTCCCCGCCAGGGGCGAGGGCTTCAGGTCGCCGTGCGGGGCGATGGCGAAAGCCCGCAGCGTACTCATGGTGCCCTCCGGCTCCCCCGCCGTGCAGAAGTACAGGAAGTGCGCGAGGGGATAGCTCCGGTCGCGGACGGTGGCCTCCGTGGGCTCAAGGGCCGGCGAATCCGCGTTGGCGCGGATCGGGACCACGCGAACGCCCTCCGATTCCACCGCGCCCCAGACGACCAGGCCGATGGCGAGCGGGTCGTCCGCCACGCGGCGGCGGACTTCAAAGCTGTCGCCCACCGTGGTCAGCAGATTGCCGAGCCGGTCGCCGCGGGTGGCGAGTTGCCTCAGCACCGCCGGCGCGCCGCTGTCTTCGGACGGGATGATCCGTTGGAGCGTGCGCGCGATGGCGTGGGTGTGGTCCTCGGCGAGCAGGGCGCGCTGCCCGCGGGCGGCCAGCGACTGGCAGATCACGCAGACAGACTCCTGAACCGGCGCCGTGATGATGACGTCGAGTTCTGACCAGCGGTTAACCCTCGTCTGGAAGACGGCGCCCACCTGCTCGAGCGTCAGCGAAGCGATCGGGTTGTCCTTGTGCACGATGACGGCCACCGCGCCGACGGCGAAGGGGGTTTCGACCAGTTCCATCGACCGGCGGTGCTGGACGAGGCGGCGCTCGCCCTCGGCCGAGGCGCGCGGCAGCAACAGGGCGTCGCAAGTTCCCTCGACCAGACAGGCGACGCCGCTCTCGGCCGCGGCGGGCTCGATGCGAATCGGCGCGCGGCCGGCCGCCGCACCGGCGAACGCCGCGACCAGCGCCTCGGCCTGGGGCTTGAGGGAGCGGGGCGCGCCCAGCACGGCCGTTGCAGCGTCGGCCGTCGGCGGCGCGCCGGGATCCTCGGCCACGGCGCGCGGAACCGCCGTCAGCAGGAGCAGCAGCGCGGCGATCGGCACGCCGCGACGGGTCGGGCGACACGATAGAGCAGCGGACGGCGCAAGTCCGGTTGTGCAGTCAGGCATGCGGGATCTCCCTCGGTTGGCCTCATCATCGGCCGATGGTGGCTGTCCCTCAAGGCGAGGCTCAGGGTTCGCCGGATGAGGCGTAATTGGTCGGCTTCTTGCGCTGGAAGATCTCGCGGAAAGTGTCGGTGACCCCGGGCAGCGACTTGGCGTTGACGACCGGCCGGCCGAGCGGCCCGACGACCTGAATCGCGACGAGGCGGCTGGCCGTTCCGTCGATCAAAGGGGTGACGACCGGCACGGTCCAATTCCGCCGGCTGCGCGGTTCCAGGTCGAGGCTGACGTGGCCGTCCGCGGTGTAATACGTGCCGCCTCCAGCAAATGTGATCGCGGGGCCGGTGAGCAGGATGTCGTCGAGGTCCATCCGGGTTCCGACCAGGGAAAACCTCGCCCGCGCGAAGTTGAAGGCGTTCGGCGAAGGCGGCGTGGTCGGGTCGATGAAGTTGAGGATCGAGAAGACCACGGGCAGGCGGTAGATGTACGCATCGTGCAATTCAAATCCGCCCGTGCCGCGGCGGGACGCCGATCGTCCGAATTCGCCGACGAGCGATATCTGGGCGTCCAGCCGGCCCTCGGCGTCGACATCGTCGTCCTCGTGGGTGATCGGCCCCTCCGGCCTGATCAGTGGCGAGAGCTGAATCTCGCGCGCGATGGCGTTGACGTGATACGAGGCCTTCCCGGGCTCGAACTGCATGCTGACTTCCTCGGCCATGACCGAGCCGCCGTACAGCTTCGCGCGAAGGTCTGAAAGGGCCAGCACGCCTTCCGCCTCGCTCGTGCGCACGGCCGTGTAGTCGGCGGTCAGATCCTCGGCCACGCGGCCCGCGAACGCGCCGGTGTCGAGCAGGAGCCTGCCGCGAAGCGTGAGGCCGCCGGTGCGGTCGCGGAGGGCGCCGTCCACGGTCAGCTCGCCACGCAGCTTCGAGATGGCGATGTCCTCGCCGAGGGCGACGTCGCGCAAGCGCACGCGGCCTTCGCTGACCATCCACGCGGCAGGCCCGCCGGGTTCCTCCGGGGCAAAGGTGACGATTCCGTGTTCGAGGTCTACGAAACCCGCCATGTCCAGCTCGGCGAGGGCGCTGCGAAGTTGTGCCGGCGCGAGATCCACGAGGCGGTGATCAAGTGGGATGTCGGTGGCCGAGGCGGTGATGCGGCCCGAGTTTTGCGCCCGATCCACGAGCAGCGAAGTCCGCAACGCAGCTCCCGCATAGGTCGCCTCGAGCGACTCGGAGGCCATGCGCTCGTCGGTGAGCTCCAGCACGCCCGTGACGTCTTCGAGCGGAGCGGGCAGCGCGGGGTGGGTGATGACCGAGCCGCCAAACCGAATCGCCGAGGTCAGCCTTTGCGGCGCCGCGTCCTGGGCGCCGTCGATGTCCGGGCGCGCGTCGACCCAGTGCGTCACCACGTCGACCGGGCCGAGGACCCGCCAGGCGCCGATCGCCTCGCGCACGGCGGGAGGCATGGCGGCGAGCACCTCTTCGGTGACGTCGATTCCCTTCACGGCGAGGCGGAGGTCGCTCGGCGCAGCGTCTTCGGCCAGGGCGTAGCGACCCTCGACGTCAAAACTCGCGCTGCCGCGATGGCCGCGAACCTGGCGGAACTCAATGGCATCGCCGCCGACAGTCACTTCGCCGGTGATCCCGGTCACCTCCAACGGCAACACGGCGGGCCGCACGGTGACGTCGCGAAGCACGGCGCGGGTGGTGACCACGGCGTCGGACTGCTCGTCGAGCCCGACCCGCGCGTGCACGTCGAACCGTCCCGTGGCGCGGAACGCGGCGATCTGCTCGCGCAGCAATGGCGGCAGCGCGGCGAGCAGAACATCGTCAAAAGGCACCGCCTCGCCGACGATGGCGAGGTCGATTTCCGTGATTCGGTCGCTCTCCAGCCGAGCTTCTCCGTCGATGCTGACGCGGGCATCACCGCGACGCCCCTGCACATTGCGGACCTTCAGCCCGAACTCATCGGCAAGGATGCGCCCGCGGACATCCTCGAGCGGATAAGGGAAGTCGTCGAAGGCGGCGGTGACCCCGTCGAGCGAAACATCCACCTTGGTCTTCCAGGCGTCGCGCCATTCGCTGATGTACACCGGGCCGCTGGTGACCACCTCGGCGCTCACCGTGCCGGTGGGCTCGAAGTGGCGGAGGATCCGCTCGTATCGCGGCGGAAGCGCCTGGCGGATCTCGGGGTCGATCGCGATGTCGGTGCCGACGATCTTGATGACGATCTGTGCGCCCGGCTTGATGGGTTCGCACTGGCCGGTGACGAGGATCTTGCCCTCGCCGTGGCGCCCTCGCATGTCGCGGATCTCGATGCCGGCGGGGCTGTACTCGACCACACCGGTGACGTCGTCGACGCGGTAGGGGAAGAAGCGGCAGACGGCTTCGCCGTCGGTGACGGTGAGCCGCCCGCGGTGGACGACGACCGGAGCGTCGGCCCCGGCGGCTTTGGATAGCTGCATGTCCAGGTTGGCCAGCCCCCGCGGCGAATAGTCTTCGAAGAACTTCGTGACCTCCGCCCACCGGTGGATGAACCGGGCCTCCGGGGTGTCTCGGCCGGGTGTGTCCTCGGGGAAACGGTAGCCGTCGAGAGCCATGTCGGCCTCGATGCTCACGTCGTCAAGCGAGCGGATGCGGTCCATGCCGCCGCGGATGGTGGCCGATACGCGGCAGCGGGCTCCGTGGAGCACGCCGGTGAAGTCGGCGCTCAGCGCCGTGTCGGTGACGCGGATCGCGCCGTTGACGCGCTCAAACGAAAGGTACTTCTCATGGCGTTCGAGTTCATACTCCGCCTCGCTGACGGGAATGGACAGCGTGGCGTCGCGCAGGCTGACGGTGACGTAGCGCGGCCGGTCGGCGGAGCCTTCCAGGCCGATGAGGAAGTCCTCAGCGCGAACGCTGCCGCCCAGGCCGAGCAGGCGGCTCCAGCTTCCCGCGCCGTCGAACTGGACGTTGACGACTTCCATGACGCCCTCGATGGACATCCACGGCAGGCCGCCGCGGACGTTGGAGATGACGCCCGACTGCATGTCGATGCGGGAGAGGCCGCCCTCGTCGGGCGTGCGGCCGGTCCAGACCACGTCATACACCACGCCGGGTTGGTCGGCGCGGTGGGCGCGGACGGTCAGGGGGATGTCCTCGATCACGCGCTCACTGTCGCCATACTGCTCAACCACGCGGACACGGGCGTCGCGCAGCTCGATGGCGGGCATGGCCTGTCCGCCCAGGTCGTCGGAGGGGAGGAGCAGATCGGCGATGTTGCTGACGCCGCGTTCATCACGCGAGAGCGTGAACACCGGCGCGTGGGCCACGATCGAGCGGATGTCGAGGCGGCCCGCCAGTAGCGAGAACGGGTCGTACTCGAACTCGATTTCGGGGCAGACCAGGACGGCGTCGCTTCGACGGGGCGTCGACGGCACGCCACCGCGCGCGGCGGGTACTGCCGAGCCGATGACCACGTCACGCAGGCGGAGCCTGCCGGCAAGAGACAGTTCGGCCGCGCCGATGCCCACGCGGCCGGTGACGCGCTCCTGCACGAACACACGGGCCATCTCGAGTACGCGCGGCGGCGAAGTGTAATGGCGCACCACCATCACCGCGGCGCCGACCAGCACCACCAGCGTCGTGAACGCCCAGAGCGTCAGCCGCCCGCGCAAACGCGGTCGCCGGCTGTCAGCGGGGCTGGGCTCGTTCGGGGTGGTCAACGGGTTTCCGATCGCGGAGGCGGCGGAGCAGCCCGGCCGCCACCGAGGCGGCCAGGACTTCCAGCATCGGCATCGCCCCCAGTCGATACCGCACGCTGCCCACAAACACGCTGTGCAGCAGGCTCAGATACAGTGCGGGCAGCAGCAGGAGGGCGACGGCCATCACACCGCGCCGCCCCCATTGCATCGGCCATAGGATAGCCCCGCCCGCGGCCAATGCGAAGACGGGGAGTGTCCAAAGTGCTGAAATCGTGCGGACAACCGGCGACTGATAGGATTCGACGTTGGGAAACGGGTTCCACATCCGGGCGAGTTTGACAAAGCCCAGCCGTACAACGCGAAGCGGGTCCGAAATAACCGCCTCGCGGGACTCGCGCACGAACCACGCATTCCACTCGCGTTCGGGAAGTCCGGCGACGGCGTCGGCCGCTTTCACGCCGCCGAGGTCGCTGCCGCCGTCAGCCTGCGGGCCGACGCCGTCATAGAGCGAAATGCCGAAGCGCGTGGTCGTCCAGCACCACTCGCCGATGACTGCACGGTTTCGCGCGGCCCAGGGCAGGAGGGCGAGAATCACGAGGCCAATCGCCGCGGCCGCGCCCTTCCAGCGGGCCCGTCGCGCCCCGGCGGGGACAAGCAGCAGCGCCAACAGCACAAACACGAGCCCCAGCGTCGACTCGCGCACGTGTACCGCGGCGGCGGCGAGCACGCCCAGGATCAGCATCGGCCTCATCGAGGGCTCGCGCGTGCAGGTGGTCATCACCCGCGCTGCGTGCCACCAGAGCAGCCCCAGCGCCAGCAGGAAGAGCGTCTCGGTCAGGAGGAGTGAGCTGAAGAAGACGGCGAAGGGATCGGCCGCCGCCGCCAGCCCCGCGAACCAGGCGGTCCGCCGGTCGAAGAGCACCCCGGCCAGCGCCGCGGTCGCGACGGCCGCGAAGGCCCCGACGACCCACTGCAGGCCCCGCGCGAGGATCACGCCCGCCGGCGCTGCCGGCAGGGCCGCGAGGAGGGTCGGGTAGAGGGGCATCCGCGTAGCGCGATGACCAAGCTCGTCACGGAGGCCGTCGCCGCTGCGCAGCGAGCGGCCCATGTCCCAGTATTGCACTTCGTCGGGAAAGGCGAGGTGATCTGCTGCGGGGCCCCGCTGCATCGCGGCGAGCCCCCAGCCCGCCCGCAGCAGCAGCGCCACGGCGAACACGACGACCACGCACCGGCGCGACAGGCGCGTCGCCTCGCGGGGGGGCGGGATGAGGGGAGCGGGCGTCAGTGCCACGAAAGCGACACTCCATGCGGCGGCGCGTCAGCCGTCCAGCATCCGTACCCGGAGGTGGAGCACCCGTCGCGTGAGGCCGGTCAGCTTCACACGGTCATCGATGCGATGGCCGATGAGCCAGACGAGGCCGAGACGGTCGCAGAGCACGGCCGTCCGCTCGCGCTCGCGTGGTTCGACCTTGTTGTCGATCAGAAACTCGGACACCTTCTTGGTGCCCGGGGCACCGAGCGGGGTGAACCGCTCACCGCGGCGCGGCCCGCGGATCGTCAGCGGCATCGCCACCGCGTCCCCGTCGAGAAACTCCTCGTAGCGCCCGGCCGACGCGCGCAGCCGGGGGATATCGTCCGGGGCAACCTCTTCGATCGTACACTCGATTGCCAGCCGCCGCACGGCCAGCGAGGTGCGACCCGGCACGTGCACGGCCACTTCCTCGGCCACGCTTTCACGCGGCTCGGGCGAGGGGAGCGAGAACAGCAGCCGGCCGTAACGCTTCTCGATGCTCATGCCGCCGGGCAGGCGGGCCTGTCGGCCGCTGGCCGGATCGGCAATCAGGTCAAGCGCGGAGACAAGGTGCGCGAAGGACAACTCCTGCTCGCCGAGACCGAATGACTGGTAGGCCAGGCGGACGATCTCGGTCTGGACGATGCGGCTCTTGCGGGCCAGCGCGTCGGCGTTGAGGACCAGCTCCTGGTCCGTGTGCGAGACGATCAGCGTCTCGAAGGTGCGCTGCACAGTCTCGCGCAGGAATTCCTCAAGCCACACCGCCTGCTCGGCCAGCCGGAGCAGGGCGTCGCGGGCCTGGGGATTGACCTCGCGCTCGACGAGCGGCAACACGACGTGACGCAGGCGGTTACGCATCGGCTCGGGGCTGTCGTTGGTGCGATCCTCTCGGTAGGCCACCCCCGCGTCCGCGAGGTAGGCAC
This sequence comes from uncultured Phycisphaeraceae bacterium, assembly GCA_964426945.1. Taxonomy (GTDB): domain Bacteria; phylum Planctomycetota; class Phycisphaerae; order UBA1845; family UBA1845; genus CAYRSS01. The sequence continues at coordinate 126,474 of CAYRSS010000005.1, read as the reverse complement.
GGATCTCCGCCCGCGTGTGGCGGAGCAGGGGGCGAATGATGCGGGTGTCGTCGGCGGGAGCGAGGCGACGCTGCCGCGGAATGCCCGCCAGCCCGCGCAGGCCCGTGCCGCGCAGCACACGGTGCAGGACGGTCTCGGCGTTATCGTCGGCGTGATGGCCGACGGCGAGACGCCTGGCGTCAGCGCGGAGACAGACGCGGTGCAGAAAGGCGTAGCGCTCGCGCCGGGCGATCTCCTCGAGGCCGCCGCCCTCGGCCGCGGCCAGGGCCGCGATGTCTGCCTGCTCCATGGTGCAGGGAAGGGCGAGCCCGTCGGCCGCAGACGCGACGAACGCGGCGTCCTTGTCGGCCTCGTCGCCGCGAAGCATGTGGTTGAAATGCGCGACGTGAATCCGCAACCGCCAGCCGAGACGGGCGTTGAGCTCGCTGAGCAGGTTGAGCAGGGCCATTGAATCGGCCCCGCCGGAGACGCCCACCACGACGGCGTCATCCTCGGCCAGGAGCCGCTCGGACAGCAGTTCGTTGGCGAGGGACTTGAGCATCGGGAAACGCCTGACAAAGTTGGGAATCACCGATTGCGGATTTCGGATTGCGGACTGGGGGACGGCGATCGCCGGGCCCGAAGGCAGATCCTCGAGCGATCAGCGGTGGCACGCCGCTCGACGACTCCGGCGAGGTTCCGGAGTTCACCCTGCGGGTCTCAATCCGCAATCCGCAATCAGTGAACTGTCCGCGCTGCGTCGCTGATCATCTCCGACAGCGTCGGGTGCGGGTGAATGGCCGTGGCCAGGTCATGGGCCACCGCGCCCATCTCCATCGCCAGCACGCCTTCGGCGATCATCTCGCCGGCGTGCGGGCCGGCGAGGCCGATGCCGAGCAGGCGCTTCGTGCCCTTGTCGAAGATCAGCTTGGTCAGCCCGTCGGTGCGGCCGATCGCCACGGCGCGGCCCGAGGCGAGCCAGTTCACCTTCACCACTTCGATGTCCTTCTTCTGCGCCTTGGCTTCCTCTTCGGTCAGGCCGGCCCAGGCGATCTCGGGATCGGTGAAGACGACCGCGGGAATAGCCCGCGGCTCGAACACCGTGTCCTTGCCGGCGATGATGTCGGCGCAGACGTGACCCTCGTGCAGCGCCTTGTGGGCGAGCATCGGGTTGCCGATCACGTCGCCGATGGCGTAGATGCGCGGGGCGGTCGTCTTGAACTGACTATCGACCTTGATGAACCCGCGGTCCGTCATCTCGACGCCGGCCTTGTCGAGCCCGAGTTCTTTCGTGTTGGGCGCCCGGCCGACCGAAACGAGCACCTTCTCGAACTTCCTGTCCTTCGGGGCGTTCGCGCCCTCGAAGCTCACCTCGATGCCGCCTTTGCCCTCTTTCATCCCGACGACCTTCGTGTCGAGACAGATTTCGGCGAACTGCTCGTTGAGACGCTTGAGCAGTGGCTTGGCCAGATCGCGGTCGCAGCCTGCCAGTATCTGCGGAAGCATCTCGACGACGGTGACCTTGCTGCCGAGCGAGGCGTAGACCTGCCCGAGCTCAAGGCCGATGTAGCCACCGCCAAGCACGAGCAGCGTCTTGGGGATGCTCTCGATCTCCAGCGCCTGGCGGCTGTTCATCACGTTCGGTGAGTCGATCTGGATGCTCGGGGGCAGGCGAATGGCCTTTGAGCCCACGGCGATGATGCATTTGCGGAAGCGGATGCGCGAGGCGTCGCCGTCGCGGATGGCCACGGTCTTGTTGTCCTCGAAGACCGCCGTGCCGGTGACGCGCTCGATCTTGTGCTTCTTGGCGAGCGCATCAAGTCCCGCAGCGAGCTTGGTGATGACCTGATTCTTCCATTCGCGCAGGCCGGCGGGATCGACCTTCGGCGCCTTGAACTCCACGCCCATGGCCTTCGCGGCGTCGGCCATGTGCATCATCTCGGCCACCGCGAGGTAGGTCTTGGAGGGGATGCAGCCGCGGTGCAGGCAGACGCCGCCGAGCTTGGGGTTGGCGTCGACGACGGTCGTCGCGATGCCGTGCTCCGCCGCGCGAAACGCAGCGTGATACCCGCCCGGCCCGCCGCCGAGGATGAGAAGATCGGTTTCCTGGGTGAATTCGCCCACTACCATTGCGACATCCTTTCGCCACCATGCCGCGGTCAAACCGCAGAGATCGCAGAGCGGCGGACGCGGAGAGCGCGGAGGCGCCTAACCGGCCAGGCCGTTGGCGAATCTGCGAATACCCTCGGCAAGGGTTCTCTTGTTGAAGTTAACCAGCAGGCCGACCGGGCAGCCTGACAGTTTCAAGTAGGAGATCACCTGTGCCTCGTGCACCGCGGTAATCTCCTCGACCGATTTCACTTCGACGACCACAGAGCCCGCAACCAGGAAGTCGAGGCGATACGCGTTCTCGATCAATTGGTCCCGGTAGCGGATCGCGAGGCGATTCTCCCGCTCGAAGACCAATCCGCGCGATCGGAACTCGATGTCAAGGCACGCGGCGTAAGCCGATTCCAGCAGCCCCGGACCCAGCGCTCGGTGGACCTCGATGGCGGCGCCTATGATCTCATTTGTCACGTCATTGATCTGCATGGCCGACTCCGGAGGAGTTCGGCAGTTGTCCCCATCAGGCTCGCGTGCGGCTCCGCGGACTCTGCGCTCTGCCTCCGCGAACTCCGCGGTTCGAATTCCTCCGCCTTAGTGCAGCAGGAACATCGCCGGGTTGCTCAGCAGGGCCATGACGTCGCCGACGAAGCGGGCGGCGTTGGCGCCGTCGGTGGCGCGGTGATCGAAGCTGAGGCTCAGCGGGAGCATGATCGATTCGCGGATCGTGTCCTCGTCGTCGAACACCGGGAGGCGCCGCGACTTGCCCATGCCGAGGATCGCGACCTCCGGGTAGTTGATGATCGGCGTCGAGAACAGCCCGCCCAGGGCGCCGACATTGGTTACGGTGAACGTGCCGCCGCGCAGGTCTTCGATCGCGAACTGGTTCGTGCGCACACGGTCGGCGATGCTGCGCAGCTCGCCCGCGATGCCAGCGAGGCTGAGCGTATCCGCGTTGCGGATGACCGGCACGATCAGGCCGCGCTCCGTGTCAACGGCGATGCCGATATTGACGTACTGCTTGTACGTCATCCGCCCGTTCTCCTCGTCGAAGCTGGCGTTGAACATCGGGTGCCGCTTGAGCGCGATGCACAGGGCGCGGATGACGAAGCACATGACGGTCATCTTGGGGTTGCCGCCGGTCGCTTCGTTGAGATCCTCGCGATAGGCCTCCAGCCGCGAGATGTCGACCTCGTCGATATGGGTGACGTGCGGGATCGTGTACACAGACCGCGACATCTGCTTGGCGATGGTCTTGCGGATCTGCGAGAGCGGAACGTGGCGGATCTTGCCCCAGTTGTCCTGATCGTCGGTGCCGGCGGGCAGCGACGGCGGGGGGGCGGTGATCCGCGACGGCGCGGGCATCGGCGCGCCCTTGGCCGGCGCCGACTTGGCCGCCGAAGGTGCGGGCCCGCCGCCGGAGGCGGCCGCCTCGACATCCTCGCGCGTGACGCGCCCGCCGGGGCCCGAGCCCCTGAGCGAGTCAATGTCGACGTTCATTTCGCGGGCGAGCTTGCGTACGGCCGGCGCGGCCGGCGCGGTCGTCGGGCCGCGGGACGGCGATGCGCTCTCTTCCCGGGCGGGCTGGGTCTTCGCCGGCTGCGCGGCCGGCGTCGACTTGGCCGGGGCCGGCTTCGACTCGGCGGTCGATGAACCCGAGGACGACGACTGCCCCGCGCCGCCCACCTCGTCAAACGTCACGATGACCGAGCCGACGTTGACGGTCTGCCCCTCGGCGACGTGAATCTTCTTCGCCACGCCCGAGTAGGGCGAGGGGATCTCGACGGCGGCCTTGTCCGTCTCGACCTCCATCAGGTACTGGTCGGCCTTGATCGGGTCGCCTTCCTTCACCAGCACGCGAATGATCTGGGCCTCGGTGATTCCCTCACCGAGATCGGGGAGTTTGAAATCCTTGGACATCGAACGAAAGCTCCATGCGAGGACGGACTGCGCAGGCGAACCGACGAGACAGTGATCGGGCGGGGCGCTCGGAAGGCCCGCTCACCCGGACACGTTGCCGCCGGACGACATTCTAGAACGCCAGCACTTCGCGGGCAGCGTTCTTGATCCGGGCGGCATTGATCAGGTACGTGTGCTCGCGGGCGAAATAGGGGAACTGCACGTCGTAGCCCGTCACGCGTCGGATGGGCGCTTCGAGGTGCATCAGCGACTTTTCGACGATGCGGGCGACAATCTCGGCGCCGACGCCGCAGGTCCGCGGACCTTCGTGGATCACCATCGCGCGGCCGGTCTTGGCGACGGACCGGGTGATGGTCTCGGTGTCGATCGGCTTGACCGAAAGGACATCGATGATCTCCGCGTTGACGCCGTCCTCGTCGGCCAGGTCGTCGGCCGCCTCGAGCGTCGGGCGCATCGTCGCCCCGTAGGAGATCAGCGTGATGTCCTTGCCTTCGCGGGCCACCTGGGCCTTCCCGATGGGCATGACCTCGACCTCGTCGGGCACTTCCTCGCGGAACGAGCGGTAAACCGCCTTGGGCTCGAAGTAGATCACCGGATCCGGATCGCGGATGGCGGCGTGCAGCAGCGCCCGGGCGTTGCGCGGGCCGGAGGGAATGACCATCTTGAGCCCGGGGGTGTGGACGTAGATGGTCTCGCGGCTTTCGCTGTGATGCTCGACCGCGCGGATGCCGCCGCCGTAGGGCATGCGGACGACCAGTCCGCAACCGTAGCGGCCGCGCGTCCGGTTGCGGAAGCGGGACACGTGCTGCTCGATCTGGTGGTACGCCTGGTAGGCGAAGCCGGAGAACTGCATCTCGGAAACGGGCTTGAGGCCGTAGATGGCCATGCCAACCGACGCGCCGACGATGGCAGCCTCGGCCAGGGGCGTGTCGAGGACGCGTAGCTCGCCGTACTTCTTGAGCAGCCCTTCCGTGACGCGGAAGACGCCCTCGTCCTTGCCGATGTCCTCGCCGAGGAGGACGACGCTGTCGTCGGCGGCCATCGCCTCATCGAGGGCGAGGTTGATGGCTTTGACCATGTTCAGCATAGCCACGGGAGGGTCTCCGGGGGATCAAATCGCCGATGAACAATTGCCAATTGCCAATGCAGGTGAGCGGTCAGACGTCTTGCTTCATTGGCAATTGGAAATCGACAAATGGCAATTATCAGTGGTTGCTCTTCATCCCTTCGCGTTCCAGGGCGATTCGATATTCTTCCCGCTGCTCGATGAGCTCCTGCGGCAGCTCCGCGTAGAGGTACTTGAAGCAGTCGAGCGGATCGGCGTCGCGCTTGCTCTCGTAGGCTTCGACACCCTTGGCGACGATCGCGAGGGCGTCCTGCTCGATCTCCTCGATCAGCTTGTCATTCAGGATCTTGCGGCTGACCAGGTAGTTGCGGAAACGCGGAATGGGGTCGAGCTTCTCCCACCGGGCGACTTCCTCATCGGAGCGGTACTTCTTGGGGTCGTCAGCCGTGGTGTGGACGCTCAGGCGGTAGGTAACCGCCTCGATCAGCGTAGGTCCGCCGCCCTGGCGGGCCTTGTCGACCGCTTCCTTCGTCGCGACGTAGACGGCGAGGATGTCGTTACCGTCAACCTGAATGCCATCGAAGCCGTAGGCCACGGCCTTCTGGGCGATGGTTTCGGAGCGGGTCTGGGCCTCGCGGGGAATCGAGATCGCCCACTGGTTGTTCTCGATGAACATGACCATGGGCAGGTTGTAGACCCCGGCGAAGTTCATGGCTTCGTGGAAGTCTCCCTCGCTGGTGCCGCCGTCTCCGCAGTAGCAGAGGACGACGTTCTTTTTGCCCCTGATCTTCATCGCGAGGGCGAGCCCCATGGCGTGGGGGCACTGCGAGGCGATGGGGACGGCGATGGGCAGGTCGTTGACCCCGGCGGGGGGCTCACAACCTTCTTCGTAGCCACCCCAGAACTGGATAATTCGCTCGATCGGCCAGCCGCGGTGGTAGAACGAGCCCACCTCCCGGAAAGCGTGGCAGATCCAGTCTTCCTTCTCCATGAGGACGGACGCGCCGCAGAAGCACGCTTCCTGCCCGCGGCACGGGCCGTAGGTCCCGATCTTGCCAATCCGCTGAAGGTTGATCATCCGCTCGTCGAGGCGGCGCGAGACGAGCATCAGGCGGTACATGGCCAGCGCCCTGTCGGCGTCGAGCTTGGGGTCGAGGGCGGCGTCGAGCTTGCCGCTGCCGTCGAGGATGGAGAGGTACTCCACCTTCTCTTTAAGTGTGATCGGGCGTCTGGGCACCGTGTCGCCTCCCTCCCCCGCGGCCGCGCGTCGGGTTCTGTGCGGGGCGTGAAACCTTAGCGGGGAAGCGCCCTGCTTACAAGGGAGGCGGTGCTCGGCGAGCGGGGGTTGCGGGTCTGCGCGAGCCACCCTCCGGAAAGGGGCGGGGAGCGTTGGAAGGCCCATATCAGCGCTGTCGCCAGCCGCGCGATCGGCTCTCACGGGTCGGCCAGCAGTGCCGCTGGCGGCCGCGGTGTCTCGGTTGACAGCCCTCTTGCCACGATCGTATAACGTCGCGACTGCCGGCGGGCGCCTTGCCCTGTTCTGTCGTCTGCGTGGCACCCGGTCGAGCGTTTCGGAGCGATTGGCCCTCCGTGCGCCTGGATCGGCGGGATTGCCGTACGCCCCGCGTGTCCTCCCTGATTCCGAAGGCCTGTTGGAGTTCCGCCGTGATGACCTTCTTGTGGTCCCCCAATACCCGGCTCGTTCCGATGGCGTCGCGCGTGCTCCTGGTCGGCCTGCTGGCCGCGCTCGGCGCCGGCTGTCCGGCTACGACGCCCCCTGCGGGGAACGACAACGGCGGCTCATCGGGCACCGCCTCCGGGCAGATTCTGAACCTGAAATCGAACCTGCCGGTCTCTGAACTCGACCTGCCGGTGTCGGTTTTCTACACCGTCGGCGGTTCCCCCACACAGGTGGACGGCTTCTACCGCCGCGTGGCCGACGACAGCCCCAACGCGGGTCAGATCGGCAATGACGTCATCACGAACGCGAACCTGCCAATGGGCAGCAATCTTTCCTTTTTTGTCGATCCGTCGGAACTTGGGGTAGGTTTCTACCGCATCGGCTTGTTCATCACGGTCGGCGGCGTCCGTCAGACGGTGCTCAGCGACGGCGTCCTGAAGGTCGAGGGCTCGCCCGATCCGATCTTCCGCCAGCCGGAGTCGTTCTCGGTTGTCAGCCGCGGCGACGAGCAGGTCGTCCAGTGGGACAACCGCGATCCCGAGGGCGTGGTCCAGTGGCGGCTGTTCCGCCTGGCGGAGGACGATTCCCGCGACGAGGCCGCGGACCAGATCGGCACGCAGTTGGCCATCGGGACGGGTAACGTCGGCTCCTACACGCTTCAGACGGCGTCCCTGTTGCCCGGGCGGTATGAGCTGGGTGTATCGGCCACCGACAGCGGTCGCTCCATCGCGACGACCGTGGCCGACGGCGAGGAATTCCGCATCAAGACCACGCGGAACGTGTTCATCGAGGTCGTCGATCCGCAGTCGGTGCGCATGCCGCCGACCTTCTCGTGGATTGCCCCGGCGGACACGGCCGTCTCCCTCTTCCGCGACGAGCCCTTCACGCTGCAATTCCAGGGCACGATCCGGGAGGCGGGGGCCACGGGCCAGATTGAGCTTTTCTACGATTCCGACGCGATTTCGACGAACGGCTTCACGTCGATCGCGGCGGATCTGCCGACCTCGACGCGGACCTTCGCCCTGCCGGTCGAAGAGATGGACGAGGGCGTGTACCGCATCGGTTCCATCATCACCGACGGCATCAACGAGCCGGTGATCACCTACGCGGCCGGCTCGGTCACGCTGGTCAAGACGGCCACGCTGCTGGTGACAGCGCCGCTGACCACCGTTTCGATTCCGCCGTCGCCGGCCGGCTCGAACGAGAACACCGTCGACGTCACGTGGGAGACGAACGTCCCGGCCGACGAAGGCACGGTGGAGGTCTTCGCGCTCCGCGTGGGCGGTGGTTCGACGGAGATCCCGGTGCTTCCGGCGAGTCCGCTCACGATCACGTCGGCCGAGTTCAGCAGCGCGACCGCCGGCGTCTTCGAGATCTACGTGCGGGTCCGTTTCACTGATGGCTCGACGCCGCTGGTTGACAAGGCTCCGCAGGACGTGCGTGTCTCGTCACTGCCGACGGTGCTGTGGGTCGGTGAGATCGCCAAGGAGAATCGCGTCTGGGAAGGCGCGATCTTCCAGGGCATCCAGAACGAGGACAACGCCGGCAGTTCGTTCACCACCGCCGGCGATCTGAACGAGGACGGCCGGGACGAATTCGTCATCGCCGCCCGCTATGGCAAGCCGTTTTTCACCAACCCGTCGGGTATCGGTCACGGCGAAGCCTACATGCTGTTCGGCGACACGCGAGCCAACCTCGTGGGCGAGTTCAGCCTCAACTCGGTCGGTACGCCGCTGCTCAAGGGCGTCACCTTCGCGGGCATGCGAACGGTTAACGGCACGGACAATTGCGAGCCGGCGACGCCGAACGAGCAGACCGACGGCCTCTCCGACATCACGATGATCCCCGACGCGGACAACGACGGCCTGCCTGACCTGGTGTTCGGCTTCCCCTTCGTGAACTCGCGCGGCTGGTGTCTGGATCAGGAGGGGAACGTCGAGCACGGGCTCGACGCCCGTGGGCAGTTCTCGTCGGGCGGTGTGGTCATTGTCAGCAGCACCAACCCGCAGTTCAAGGATCCGGATGGCGAGGATCCGACCATCTTCCTTGACGAAGTCGGGCAGGGATTCGCGACGGGCAACACCGCCGTGGGCTGGCCAGCCGGGGTTACGATTGCGACGGACATCGCACAGGACGCCTGCATGGGGCGAACGGCGCCCGAGGAGCCCGCGTGCGCCGGGCTGCCTTTCGACTGTGTTCCGGGTGAGAACGGGCTGTTCGACATCATCACCGGACCAAGCATCGGGTTCATTTCGCAGCTCGCGGCGCCCACGCATATCGTGCTCGGACTGCCGCTCGATGGCGGCTGCGGCTTCATCTACGACGCGCAGGTCTGCGGCAACGTGCTCGGCGGACTGGGCAATCCTGAGGTCGGATCCGGCTTCTTCGCGGTCGGGCTCGTTCCTTCGCCCCCCTTCGGCGCTCGAATCGTCGGCAAGTCGATGGGCGACCGCTTCGGCACCTCGGTGACCTTCAGCCGCGCCTCGACCAACCCGGACAAGGCGGGCGATCTGATCATCAGCGCTCCGGGCCGAACGGGTACGCCGGCCGAGATCATGGGGCTGCCCAGCACCTCTTCGGGCTCGGGCGTGGCCTACCTCATGAAGAACCGCCTGCTGTGGGGCACGGACACGGTCTTCGGCGAGGGGCTCGTTCCGCCGCGCCCGCACCAGTACGTGGCCGATGTCGTCAGCCACTGTGGTGACAACCGCGCCCCCTACCTCGACGCCTCGCATATCGTCGGCGATCAGTCTGATGCGATTCGCAACATCGTCGGCATCGACGACTTCAACGCCGACGGCCGAAACGATTTCGCGGTCGGCGCGCCCAACTCCGCCGGCGGCCAGGGCCGCGTGTACATCGCCTTCCGCCGGGCCGAGTCGGTCGAGGGCGACTTCGTCCTGCCCAAGCTCGAACTTGATCCCGGCTCGACGGGCAACCCGGGCGGCGATCCCGAGCGGCTCGATGGTGTCCTGGTCGTCTCTGACACACCGGCTCTGCTCGGTGCCAGCCTAGCGACGGGCGTGGACTTCAACGACGACGGCATCTCGGACCTTGTCATCGGCAGCCCCGGCGCGAGTGCGGGCATTGGCGAGGTGATCATCGTCTTCGGCGATCCCAACTTCCGCAGCCCGGTCAATGGCATTACGGTCGACGCGCTGCTCAAGGCCCGCAATGCCGCGGGCGGCCCGCGGGCTATCCGCATCACCGGTAACACCCTGGATGTGAACGGTCAGTTCGGCTTTAACGTCGCCAACGCCGGGGACGTTGATGGCGACGGCCTCGCCGACCTGCTGGTGGCGGCCCCGAACGCGACGCCGCGCTTCGATCCGAATCCGCTGGACGGCATGGATCAGCTGACGGCAACGGGCGTCGACACAGACGAGGATGGCGTGAAGGACGACGTCAGCGGTCCCAACGGTGTCCCCGACGGCTGCCCCGGCGTCGCGGGCTGTGATTCGAGCTATGACAACCTGATGAACGCCGGCCTGGTGTACCTGATCTCCAGTCGCAACCGACTGCACGAGCTGACGCCCGATTCGACCGGCATTATCGGAATCAGCGTGGGCCAGCTCGGGTCCAGCAACCTCCGCGGCCTGATGATCGCCGGGCGGCGTGCCGGTGACCGGTTGGGCGGCGGCGATGCGGGCGACTCGATCAATGGCGGCATCGTGGCCAAGCTCAATCGCGGGCGGTCGTTCGGGCTGGGCAGCGCCGGCGACGTCGACGGCGACGGCCGGGCGGACATCCTGATCGGCTCGATTCTCTCCGATCCGGGTACCGACCCGCAGACCGGTCGCGGGCGGACCAACGCCGGCGAGGCTTACCTCGTGTACGGCTCAGTCGTGCCGTAACGGTCATCCGGTTTTTCCTGATTTTTTCGCGTGCCGGACGACGGTCAGCCGTCGCCCGGCACGCTTGTTTCCGGGCCTCTGAAGCGGCCTGGCCTGTTCGCGGCAAGTCATTGCAGGGGCGATAATTAGCTCACTGTCCGATAGGCCGTCCGGGCGGGGTCCGTCGTGGTTGACAGACACTTGCGACGGGCGATACGATGACCGACGGGTCATGGTGGTCATCCGTGTCGGCGCGGTCTGCGGGCGGGCCTTTTCCACCCCTCCCCAGTGCGTCGGCGCGAGGTGCCTGGCGCCTCTTTGCGCCGGTTCACCCCTCCTGGCAGACCGTCAGTCCTTCACGGGTGCGTTTTCGGCGCTTTCCGGGGCGGTGAATCAAGTTTGTTGCCACGGCGGGTCGTCGCGCGAGAGAGAGAGCCATTTGTCCATGACCGAGACTGGTAATCCATCCCACCTGAAGACCGCAGGCGTCAAGGGGAGTACACACGAGATGAACACGCGCATGCCACGGAGCGGAGCGTCGCGGTATCTGAGTTCAGCGCTGCTGGCGGCGTTGACTGTCAGCGCCCTCTTGCCTGCCTCGACAGCCCGTGCGGCCGAGCGCAAGTACCTGGTGACGCTGGCGAACTCGCCCAAGCAGTACCCCGGGCCGGCGCGCAACCCGCGTTTCCAGCCGACCGGCGGCCTGATCAACAAGACGCTGATCGACCGCCAGTACTTCGACAAGATCAACCCGAACATCGGGTCCTTCGCCGAGTACTGGGAGGAGATCTCCTACGGCGACGTGACGATCTCGGGCCAGGTCACCGACTGGATCAGCCTGCCTTGGTCGATCCAGGCGCCGCTGGTCAATGACGCGGACGACACGCCCGAGAACGGCCGTGCGCCCGGCGCCCTGGTTTACAACAACGGCACGAACTTCTTCGACGCCAGCAACAACGGCATGTACGAGTACGGCCGCGGCGAGCCGTTCGATAACATGCGCCCGCGCATCACCGTGGACCTCAACGGCGCGCTGCCCAATGGTCAGCAGCCCGGCGGTGCCCACGTGTCGGGCGCGTTCGGCCGGCCGGTCGGCGCCGACGCGGGCAACCCGGTCTGGAAGCCCGGCGAGCGCTTTGCGGACGTGGACAACGACGGCCGCTGGGATGGTCTGGACGAGGCGAACAACTGGGGCGACAACGACGGCGACATGCAGCCGGACCTCCAGGGTCCGTGGATCGACCTGAACCTCGACGGCGATGCCCAGGCTCCGACGACCTGCTGGTACCTTCCAGACTCGGACAACGACGGCTTCCCGGACTGCTGCCCGAACGGGCCCGGTACGGTGGGCTGCGATCCCATTTTCGACTTCACGACCGGGGATCCCATCCCCAACGCCTGCGTGAATCCGGCAACCGGCGTCGGTCTGAGGTGGCAGTTCCGCGTCAGCCTCGACTTCCCGGCTTTCGAGTTCGAAGACGCCAACGGCAACATGGTGCCGGACTTCTGCGACGCCGACTGCGACTCCGACGATTGCGTTGACTCGGGCTGGGCGGTTGCGTTCCCCGGCTCCTGCGGCCGGTCGCGCGACGAGCTCCCGTTCGTGGAGGCCGAGGGGCTCTGCGTTCCGGGTGAACCGAACGGCACGCCGGACGACGTCGAGTACGCGAACTTCACGCAGAACTGCGTCGCTTCCGAGATTACCGACCCGAACAGTTCCTGCTTCGGCTTCCCCGTCTGCGAGCCGCGTCCGCCGGTGTTCCAGAACCTGCGCGACCGCTGCGAGATGGACGACCGGGTGGGCGGCGACCGCGACGGCGCCGTCGACATCGTCGAGCCCTTTGAGAACTTCATGCGCCGGTGGGATCCGTGCCTGTTCGATCCGGACGTGGATGCGGGCAACGCCAACCAGCAGCGTTCACACTGGATCAAGGTGTTCGACCCGACCAGCGGCGGCGCGCCCGAGTGCACCAACCCCGCCGGCGGGGTGAGCTACGCCGCCTTCAGCCGCAATCCCAACCCGGATGCGGCCGCGCCGAGCTACATCGAACTCAACTACCCCGGCGACTTCGAGGCCCTCGAGAACGAGGCCCTGTCGCGGGTGATTTTCGGCGTGCACGACCCGCTGGGCATCGGCAGCCCGGCCGAGTGCATGTGCGACGTCGGCGTTGCGGTGGTCCTGGACGACATGGGCATGCCCATGACGACCCCGGACGGCTTCCCGATGCTCGGGATTTCTGACTTCAACGTGCCCTGCGCCGATCTCGACTTTGACGGCGACGGCACCCCCGAGGTGACCGGCGCCTGCTTCGCCGGTATCCACTCGATCTACAACTCGCCGGATGCGTGGACCAACGTCACGCCGAACCGTGGGATCAACAACACGACACTGCGTTCGAGCAAGATGAAGGCGGCCGGCGGCTCGGGCGGCGAGGCGAACTTCGTGATCGCCACGCCGGAACCCGGCACCTATCCGCCGTTCCAGCCGGTCGACGAGCCGTGGTGGGCGGAGGCTTGGGCCAACCGTTACGAGGTGCCCAGCGGCGAGACGTCTCCTGCGCGCGCCTGGCCGGCCGGTTCGAGCGGCCTGGATCCGTCCTCGAACACGCTGCGCATGGTCGAGTTCAACAGCGAGCTTGATCCGGAAAACTGGGTCGCCGAGCGCGACCGTCGTCTCTTCAGCGCCAACTTCGGCGGCACGACCCTCCTCGATCCGGTGGGCACGCAGCTCGGCAGCAACCAGCATCGCCGGCGTATCGGTCTCGGCACCGGCTGGGCCAACGGCATCGATGGCGGCGGCGCGTTCAGCGCCAACATCTGGGAGAACGGCACCCCCGAGGCGGACAGCTTCATGGTGGGCTCCGCCGACTACCGCATCCTCCCCGAGGAGGCCAACGGCGCCGGGCTTCCGGGCGTCTACTACGACGGTCCGGTCGAGCACGACGATCTGCCCAAGTCGAAGTACCACCGCGCGGGCGATCAGCGCCTCGGCGAGGTGACTTCGCCGTTCAACAAGGACTTCTGGGGCCAGGACTTCGGCACCCACGAACTGAACTCGACCGGTCCGAGCAACGGCGACCAGATTATTCCTGGCGCCGGTCCGCTGGCTGTCGGCGTGCACGGCACGCTGGGCCGCGACGCGGGTAACCTGCTGCTGCCCGAGTTGCTGACCTGGGTGACCGACGGTTCGACCGTCTCGTTCGGCCACGTGTGGGACAGCCTGCACGGGCCGCACCCGTTCGCCGGCCCCGGCGATCAGTCTACGCCGGGCGAAAACATGGGCTTCCGCGACTACAACCTGGACGGCATGGTCGACCAGGGTGAGTCCCGCATCGCCGGCACCGAGTGCTACCTCGTGGACGGCGACCAGGCCAGCCGCGACAACGGTACCGACACGGCCTACCCGTGGAACCGTCAGCGTCTGACCGAAGACGTCATCCACGTTGTGGACGAAATCCTCGACTTTGACGACTTCGTCGATGCGGTGTCGATGGCGCGCCTGGCGTGTCCGGGCACGACGACGTTCTCTTCCGTGCCGCTGGACCTCGGTGGCATGGGGCAGTTTGACCAGATCCCGCACGAGGGTGTGGTGTCGGGCATTACGCTGCTGCCCGCCGGGGCGCACGTGCCGGGTGACTTCATCCGGGCGTCACCCGTCAACTACCCGATTCACAACAACGACGCCGGTGATCCGCTCAGCAAGCTGCCGCGCGATCCCGCTGCCCAGCACACGGTCAACTGGAACATCGCGTTCCATGATCTGATCATCAGTCTGGGCGTCGAGGGCGAGTCCGCCGGCGCCGGCCAGGGCACCATTCCCACGGCCGACTTCCAGACGGCGTACTCGGCGCACGAGTACCTGCACTCGTGGGAGGGCTTCCCCGACCTGTACGACTATGACGTGTATTTCACGCAGGCAAACCTGCTGATTAACCGTCCGATCGCCCGCTGGTGCATCATGGCCGAGGGCGGCCTGGTTCACCCGGTGCCGATCCTGAAGGAAAAGCCGTGCACCGAGTGGATCCGCCCGGTCGACCTCACGACCGTGCTGACGCCGGGTGTCCGGACCACGCTGACGCTGCCGCGTTCGGAGTTCGTGCGCGACCAGAGCCACTTCTTCCTCGAGAACGAAAACTGGCTCGGCGAGCGTTACTACCTCTGGTCGGTGGGCAGTGGCTTCAACACGCGGATGCCGGGTCCGGGCATGCTCATCATGCACACGGACGTCGGTTCGAATCCGGAGGGTCTGCCTTCGGGCCAGCAGAACGCGACGCGCTTCAACTACATGATCGTCGAGGCTGACGGCCGCGGCGAGCTGGCGGCGGGCGTGAACGGGGGCGAGGCCTCCGATCCGTGGCCGGGCAGCGAGAACAAGCGCGTGTTCAACTTCAACACGTTCCCGGCGGCCACCTGGTATGCCCAGAACCGCTGGACGGGCCTGAGCATCTCGGACGTCCGTCCGGACGGCGCCGGCTCGGTGGCGATCGACATCACCTGGTCGCCGACGAGCATTCCGAGCTTCGAGTTTGTCGATCCGCCGGGCGGCCAGTCGGTGCTGGCGCCGGACGGCGCGACGATCTATGACATCCGCGGCATCGCCACGGACGTCTTCGGCGGCACGCTCATCCGGTTCTTCTGGGCGCTGAAGCCCGAGACCGTGTCGTGCACCGTTGGCGACGTCACCGCGTGCTTCAGCCACCCGAGCGCCTGCGTGGCAGGCCAGTGCACGAACAGCGAGGACTTCGTCCCGCCGTTCCTGACCAACGCGGACGCGGCGCACTTCGTGGGCTCGATGCGCAAGAACACGCCGGGCACACACCCGGTGAGCCTGTCGTGGAACATCAACAACGTGCCCGACGGCCGGTACTACCTGTTCGCGGAACTGATCCCGGGCCCCGGCGCGGACGGTGACGAGTTGTCCAACACCCCACCGCGCAAGAACCGCAACAACCGCGGCAACGGCACCGTGTCGGATGTTACGGTCGCCAGCACGCGGCTGCTGAACAGCGGTCTCGACGGCGAGGTGTCTGAGCTGGTGTTAACCGATGCAGCCGCAGACTTTTCGACCGCGGTCGGCATGCCGGCCCGGGCGATCGACCAGGGCGACCGCCTCCGGATCATCGCCGGTTCGGGTGTCGAGACGGGCGACTGCGAGCTGTACGACCTGTGGCGGATCGACGGTCAGCGACTCGCGATCGTCGGCGGGGATGACCCGCGCAGCGACGGCGCCACTACGCACACGATCAGCGAGTACCAGATTCTCCGCCCGCGCCAGTGCGGCAACGGCGAGATTCCGGAGTGCTTCAATCCGCCGACCTCGTTCGACTTCAACTGCTACGACGTGGTGGTCGACTCGGCCGGTGTGGCGGCCTCGGTCACGCGGTACAACAGCTTCAAGGCTCGGCCCAACGTGGACTTCGTGGCCGCGGGTATCCAGGCCGGCGACCAGCTGATGGTCAGCGGCTTTGACACGCGGATTCCGATCCTGCGTACGGTCGTGAGCCTTCCGGGCAACGGCCGGACGCTCGAACTCACCCAGGGCGCCGCGAATTCGCCGCTGGTGAACGGTCCGCTCGACAACTGGGACGTCCAGGCGTGGAGCCTTGTGCGACCGGGCCGCTCGCGCTCGGAGGCCTGGACGGCGACCTGCAAGTCGGCCGACGGCCGCAAGTGGGTGGTGACGAGTTCGATCACCGAGGACGTGCCGGCCAGTGTGCCTGCGACGTCGCTGCCGACGACGTTCTGCATCCCGGCGGGGGCGACTTCGTTCACCTATCCGACGGATGCGACCACCTGTCCGGGCGACGCGACGTTCGTGGCTTCCGACTACACGCGGCGCCAGAACACGAGCCCGGTCACCTTCAAGGTCAACATCGGATCCGTGCCGTTCGCGATGGGCGACTCGTTCACCTTCGTGACCACGGGCGCCACGGCGGTGAGCCAGGGCGTGACCGTGATCGAGGGCGAGATCAAGGAGGGCCCGACGGCCATCATCAGCGCCACCCCGCTTTCGGGGCTCGCCCCGCTGACGGTGACCTTCGACGGCCGCGCCTCGATCGAACCGGACGGCCTGCCGCTGGATTACTTCTGGACGTTCGACGACGGCACGACGGCGACCGGCGACGTGGTGGTTCACACCTTCAATGAGAGCCGGCCGTTCACGGTCGTGCTGCGGGTGACCAACCCGATCAACGGCCTGTTCCACGAGTCGTTCGTCGACATCGACGTGACGAACAACTCGCCGACGGCGAAGGTTGTGGCGACGCCGACAAGCGGTCCGCGTCCGCTGACGGTCAACTTCAGCGCGGCCCAGTCGAGCGATCTCGAGTCGGGCACCGCAGGTCTCATCTACCGTTGGGACTTCGGCGACGGCCAGACGGCCGGCACCGGCATCCCCGGCGACCTGGTCGAGACGTCCCACTTCTACAACACCGACGGGGCGTTCAACGTCGTGCTGACGGTCGAGGACGAGGGCGGCAAGACGGACACGGACACCCTCCAGATCCTGGTGGGCAACACGCGTCCGGTGCCGAACATCTTCTTCACCTCGCCGACCGGCTCGACGCCGCATACCGTGACGTTCAACGCGATCAACTCGTTCGACGCGGACGGTGACGCGATCTCGGTGACGTGGATGTGGGGTGACGGCTCGCCGAACGAAACGTACCCGCGGACCGGCAAACCGCCGGCCGTCAACGGCGCCGTGCCGCACACCTTCACGCTGCCGGCGAACGAAACGAGCCGCTCGTACCAGGTGACGGCCCTGCTGACGGATGCCCGCGGCGCCACGGCCATGTGGCCGGGTGTGACGGTCACGGTGAGCAAGCCGACGCCGGCCGAGTCGGTGCCGTTCGCAGACTTCACCATCACGCCGACGCAGGGCGAGGTGAACGAGACGATCGTGCTCGACGCGAGCCTGTCGCGTGACAACCCGGCCAGCGGTTCGCTGACCGCGTACAACTGGGACTTCGGCGACGGCACCACGGGCACCGGCAAGATCGTCGAGCACAAGTTCGAGATCGCTGGGACGTACAACATCCGGCTGACTGTCGTGGACAACGCGACTCCGCCGAACACGGCCTCGCGCACCCGCTCGATCGTGATCACCGAGGAGGGTGGCACCGGTCCAGAAACCGAGAACACGGCCCCGACGGCCGCGTTCGTGGTGAATCCGGATCGTGGCGTGGCCGGTACGACGCGGTTCTCCTTCGACGCTTCGGCGTCGAGCGATGCCGAGGGCGGGGAGCTCACGTACTCGTGGTCGCTCGGTGACGGCAAGACCGACACCGGCGTCCGCATCGAGCACGTGTACGACACGCCGGGGGCCTACCAGGTTCGCCTCACGGTCCGCGACGCGGAGAACGCCTCGACGAGTGCCACGCGGCAGGTGCTGGTGTCGGATGCGGCGGGCAACAACGTGCCGTTCGCATTCATCACCGCCGGCCCGCGCACGGGCACCGCGCCGGTCAACCTGGTCTTCAACGGGTCGACCTCGTTCGATCCGGACGGCGACCAGCTCTCCTACAAGTGGGAGTTCAAGGTTGACGGTGAGATGTTCTCCGAGCGCGAAGGCGCCGAAGTGACCCAGCTCTTCGAAGAGGCCGGTACCTACACCGTCGAGCTCGTCGTCGAAGACGGCAAGGGCGGCGTGGGTCGGTCCGGCGAGGAGCAGGTGGTCGTCACGGCCCGCCAGACGATCGACAACGGCAACGCCAACGGCAACGACAACGGCGAGGGCCAGCCGATTCCGCAGCCTGACACGGGCTGTGGCGCGGGTGGCGGGATGTGCGGCCTGGGCATGATCATCAGCCTGCTCGGCTCGCTCACCGGCCTGACGGCCCTGAAGGCCGGTCTGCGTCGTCGCCGCCTGTAGGCCAACGCCGAAAAGCCCAAGGGTTCTAACCGCCCCGGTCGATTCCATTGGGATCGACCGGGGCTGCTTTCTTTCGGGGTCGGCCGGAGTATAATCCCCCCGTCATGCGGACAGCGGAGCGTCAATCCGGCGAGGTATCCGTGGCCCGACGGGCCACCTGCGGCGTGCTGCTCGCGGCGTTCGTTTCCCTGCCCGTGGCCCTTGCCGAGGGCGCCTCAGCCCTGCACAGCCCGCAGGCGACCATGTCCCAGGCGGACATCGCCGTGGCGGTCGTGCCGGTAGTCGCCCAGGATCTGACCGCGGCCCCCTCGGTGACCTCTCCACTTGCCGATGTCGCGGCGTTCAGTCTCTGCCCGCTGCAGGAGGTCGCCGCGGTCGTCGCCGTGGTTCGCGTCCGCGAAGTGGCACTGACGCGGTTTGGCGGCCTCTACGGGCCGTAGCTTCCAGTTCGACCTTTCGACCTTCGCCAGGCGTCCGGCCGGGCCGGTTCGCCACGAATTCCCAGATTCTATTCTCACTCATACTGTCGCGCGGGCGATCAAGCGCCCGGCGAACCGGTCGACGGTCGGGTCGTCCATGACTCGACGCGGTCCGGCGGTCCGAATGCGAAATACCGGCGGCGCGCCCATTGGCCGGCCGCCCGGAGGTCTTGAACATGGCTCTGATCGGCAGCGTCTTTTCGGGCATCAAGTCCGTGCCCCGCATGCTCTTCGGCACGCGCAACGACAGGCTCCTCAAGCGCATGCGGCGCACGGTGGAGGTGGCCCGGGGACTCGAGCCGCAGATCCGCGTGCTCTGCGCCGAGGGTGACGACTACGACGCCGCGTTCGCCCGGCGGGCGGCGGCGCTTCCGGCGCCCGACCCTGCCGACGAGAAGGCCGTGAAGGAGCACCGGGCGAAGCTCCAGCAGATCCGCGTGGAACTCTCAGTGCCGCTGAAGGAGCGTGCCCAGGCGCTGTCGCAGAGACTGCGCTCGGTGCCCACGACCTACGAGGAGATGGGCGAGGCGTTCGCGATCCTGCGCGAGGCGTCGCGCCGGGCGCAGGCGCACCGGCACTTCGACTGTCAGATTATCGGCGGGACCGTCCTGGCCGACGGCAAAGTGGCCGAGATGCGCACCGGTGAGGGCAAGACGATCGTCTGTCACCTCGCCGCATTCCTCAAGGCGCTGGAGGGCAAGAAGGTCCACGTCGTCACGGTCAACGACTACCTCGTGAAGCGCGACGCCGAGTTCGCCGAGCCGGTGTTCGAGCTGGTGGGCTATCGCGTCGGTTACATTCAGTCGCAGATCGATCCGGGCGGGCGCGAGGGCGTGCGCAAGGCGATGTACGATTGCGACATCACCTATGGCACGGCGAGCGAATTCGGCTTCGACTACCTCCGCGACAACATGAAGGTGCGGTGGGAAGAGCAGGTGCAGGGGCGGCTGGACTACTGCATCATCGACGAGGTCGACTCGATCCTGATCGACGAGGCGCGCACGCCGCTGATCATCTCGGGCCCGGCGCAGGACGACGTCTCGCGCTATCCGCGGGCCAACCGCGTGGCAGAGGAACTGGTCCGGCGACAGCTTAGCTGGGACCGCAAGGTCATGCAGACTGTCGGCAAGTTCGACGGCGAGACCCACGGCATCCCCAAGCTCGAAGATGCCATGAACATCCTCGGTGCCAAAGAGCGAAAGGGCGCCAGGAAGCGTCCGCAGGCGGTCGCCGTCGGGGAGGGCGGCGCCGAGGGTGCGGAGGAGGAGGCCGCGGCCGACACTCCGACCCTGGGCCCGGACTTCCTGACCGACGACCACGTCGAGGCGATCCAGACATTCGAGAACAACATCCTGAAGATTGCGCCCAGCGAGCAGTACCGCCGGTACTTCATCGTGCAGCTGGAACGCAAGCAGGTGGGCATCACCCATGAAGGCGTGACCATCGCGCAGGAGCTGCTGGACATCGGCAGCCTTTACAGCGGCTCGAACATGGAGTGGCCGCACCTGATCGAAAACGCGCTGCGAGCGCACAAGACCTACGCCCGCGACCGCGATTACGTGGTCAAAGACGGCACGATCGTGATCGTCGACCAGTTCACCGGCCGTCTCATGCACGGCCGGCAGTGGTCGGACGGCCTGCACCAGGCGGTGGAGGCGAAGGAGAGCGTCACCGTCAAGGAAGAGACGCAGACGCTCGCCACGATCACCATCCAGAACTTCTTCAAGCTCTACAAGGAGAAAGCGGGCATGACCGGCACGGCGATGACCGAGGCCGGCGAGTTCCTGAAGATCTACAACCTCGACTGCGTCGAGATTCCCACGAACCGTCCGGTGAACCGGATGGATCACAACGACAAGATGTACCGCGACACCGACCAGAAGTATGGCGCGATCGTGGACGAGATTCACGAGGTGCACCGTCGCGGGCGTCCGGCCGACCCATTCCTGCTCGCGGATGTGTTCAAGGCGCTGCGCCCGATCCTGGTGAAGCAGGGGGGCAGCGTCGAGCGTCTCGACGAGGCGATGCGCCGGTTCAATGAGGCTACGACATACGACCCGAAGGTCATCGCGTTCATGGCCGAAGTGTACGACGAGCTGATGGGCGACATGGCCGTCGGCCGGCCCATCCTGGTGGGCACCACCAGCGTCGAAAACAGCGAGAAGCTCTCGCGCCTGCTTGACCGGCGATACGGCATCGAGCACGAGGTGCTCAACGCGAAGAACCACGCCCGCGAGGCGGAAATCGTCGCCAAGGCGGGGCAGCAGGGCACCGCCACGCGCGGCCAGTCGAAACAGGTGGTCGGCAACGTGACGATCGCCACGAACATGGCGGGCCGCGGCACGGACATCAAGCTCGGGCTCAACGTGGTCTACCCGAAGTGCAAGTCGCCCGCCGACGCGGCCCTTCCCGCGGGCTCGCAGCCGAGCGTCATGTACCCGGCTGGGGTGACCAAGTGCTGCATCAGCTGCGAGGAGTATGATCCGTCAACCAACTGTGCGCACTGTTTCAAGCCCAAGCTCGATCCGCGCTTCCCGGAACTGGGGCGGCGGGTGTGCAAGCTGAGCGTCCCGTGCGGCCTGCACATCATCGCGACGGAGCGCCACGAGGCCAGGCGCATCGACAACCAGCTTCGCGGCCGCGCCGGTCGCCAGGGCGATCCGGGTTCGTCGCGGTTCTTCCTGTCGCTGCAGGATGAACTGCTCAAGCTCTTCATGAGCGACTTCATGCTCAAGATGATGGAGCGGCTCGGCTTCACGGACGGGTCGAGCTTGGAGGACAAGCGGCTTACCAGGGGCATCGAGAAGGCGCAGCGCAAGGTCGAAGAGCGAAACTTCTCGACGCGCAAGCGCCTGCTCGAGTGGGACGAGCCGATGGACTACCAGCGCAAGGAGTTCTACAAGTCGCGTCAGCGCATTCTTGAGGAAAACGGCCTCGATGCGATCATCCTCGAGACCATTCGCAACGCGATCGAGACCACCGTGAGCCTCCACCTCGGCAAGGGCTACCGCCAGCAGTGCGTAGCCGAGTGGTGCCGGTCGACGCTGGAGCTGCCGATCGAGGAGAGCACGATCGACATGTCGGACCTTGACTCGGCCGAGCGCAGCATCCGCCGCCGGGCGCGCGACGAGGTGGCCGACCAGATCCGCACCTCCATCGGCGAGTACATCGATCCGGAGGAACCGGCCCGCAACTGGGACCTGGGCGGCCTGACGAACTGGGCCCAGCGGCTGTTCCAGTTCAGCGTGAGCCAGAACCAGCTCCGCAAGATGCAGCCGGAGGAGATTGAGCAGGCGCTGTTCGAGGCCGCGGAGGCCCATTTTGACGGCATCAGCGTCGAAGGCATCGCGCCCTTCCTGGAGGACGTCTTCCCCTACCGCTCGCTGGCAGAGTGGGCGACGGCGAAGTTCTCGCTGAAGGTCACAACGGAGGAACTCGCGGGCAAGCCGAAGGAGGACGTCATCGCGCTGTTGGCGGAGAAGGTCCGCGAGTCGTACGACGACCGCGAGGTCACCTACCCGGCCGAGTACTGCATCGAGCGCGCCACCCAGGCTGAACAGCAGCAGCAGGGCATGGGTGCGAAGATGATCGTGCAGTGGGCGAACTTCAAGTTCCGGCTCAACTGGACCGGTGCGGAGATCAACGGCAAGTCGTCGCAGGAGGTGCAGCAGATGCTCGCCGACCTGAACCGCGACTACCTCCGCGGCGGGCGGCTGGAGAAGGAAATCGCTGAGGCAACCGCCGGTCTCGACCGCGAGGGCAAGATCGAGTGGATTCGCCAGCGCTGCGGTCCTGCGTTCCACGAGGCACAGTTCGCCAGTTTCGGCGAGGACGTCGATGCGGCGATCCTCGCCCAGGCCCGCCGGCTGATCCGCTGGGAACTGAGCCGCCTCGAACAGTACGTGCTGCTGAGGATCTACGACCAGGCGTGGAAGGACCACCTGCTGGAAATGGATCACCTCAAGAGCGCCATCCAGCAGCGGCCGCTTGGCGGCGACCAGACCCACCCGCAGAGTCAGTTCGCCATCGAGGGGCGCGACCTGTTCGCGCAGATGTGGTCGCGCGTGGCGAACCGCGTGACGGACGTGGTGTTCAAGGTGCGGATCGCGCCGGCGGAGATTTCAGCCTCCAGCGCGGCGGGCCCGATGGCCGTCGAGGCGGGCGCCCAGCGCCCCGAGCCGCGGGCGATGAGCTATCAGCATTCGGACGCCACCGGCGCAGGTTTCGGCGCCGCCGCCCGCGATACGGAGGCTGCGATGCGCGCCCAGGGCGTCGAGCAGAAGATTGAGACGATCCGGCGCGAGGAGCCCAAGGTCGGCCGCAACGATCCCTGCCCCTGCGGCAGCGGGAAGAAGTACAAGCAGTGCCACGGGCGCGGCGCAGCAGGCTAGGACGCTCAACGGTTGCGGACCAGGTTTCCGCCTACACGTCCCACACCGGCGAGACGTCGTGCCGGCTGGCGTGGTGGATCGGGTAGTCGCGGCCGACTGCCTGGTGGTGGGCGTCGATGGCGAGGTGCGGCTCGTTGTTCTCGGCGGAGAGGTGCGCGATAGCGACCCAGTTCGGCCGCTTACGCCGACACCGTCTCACCAGTTCGGCCGCCTCATGATTCGAGAGGTGTCCCGCGCCGCCCCGGATGCGCTCCTTGAGGCCGATCGGATAGGGGCCGTGTTCGAGCATGATCGGGTCGTAGTTGCTCTCGAGGTAGGCCGCGTCGACTGATTCGAGCAACTCCTGCAGGCCGGCGAAGGGGTTGCCGAGGTCGGTCAGCACGCCCAGGCGACGGCCTTCCGCCTCGACGATGATCGCCACGCCATCGGCGGCATCGTGCGGTGTCTGCACGGTGTGGATCGTCAGGTTCCCGATGCTGAGGGACTCGCCCGCGACGAAGTGTCGCACGCCGCGGACCTTGCCGAGGCCCGGTCTGTAGGCTTGCTGGGTCTTTCTGGTGATGTGGATCGGGATGCCGAACTTGCGGTTGAACGTGCCCGCGGCGCTGATGTGGTCGCTGTGGTCATGGGTGACAATCAGCGCCTGCACGTCGCGGATGTTGCGGCCGTGGGCGGCCATGCGTCGCTGGGCGCAGGCGCCGCTGATGCCTGCGTCGATCAGGATTCGCGTGTCGAGGGCCTCGACGTAGATCGAATTGCCGTTGGAGCCCGATTGCAGGGAGAACGTCCGCATGCGGCGATTGTACCCGGGGCAGGCCCGGGCTCGTAGCGGTGGCGACCCCGCGTTGTCGCGGCTCTGGCGTCCCCCGCCCGGCGGGGATGAACCGGTCGCCGGCCCGGACCTGAGGTCGAGCCCGACGGCCGGGCCGGCTTGCGGGCCGCCCTCCCGATGATCTGATTCGGTGTCCCAGAGCCCTTCCAATCTGCCGGCGTCCGCCGCCGTCCGGACTACGCCCCAAGGCCCCGCCATCGTGCTGGCGGCCGCCGGGCTCCTGCTCATTCTGCTGCGCTCGCACGCCTTCCCGCTGCCGCTCGAGACGGACGAGTGCAACTACGCCTACACCGCGGCCCGGTTGCTCGCGGGGGATCGGCTCTACACCGACGTCTGGGACCACCAGCCGCCGGGGGTCTTCGTGCTCTTCGCGGGGGCGTCGGCCCTGTTTGGGGACAGCCCGACCGTCTTCCGGCTGCTTGCCCTGGCGTTTTCGCTGGCGTCGATGCTGCTGCTGGCGGGAATCGGCCGGCGGCTTCGCGGCCCGTGGTGCGGGGCGATTGCGGCGGTGCTCTTCGCGCTGACCTCGGCCGACCCGGGCACGGCGGGCGAGGGCTGCAACCGCGAGATCTACATGAATGCGCTCGTGCTGGCCGCGTGGTACGCGGCGGCGCGCGGCGATTGGCCGGTCGGGCGGCGGGCGCTGGTGGCGGGCGTGGCGCTGGGGCTGGGCTCGGTGGTCAAGACGGTGCTGGCGGTGCACTGGGTGGCGCTGGCGCCGGTGCTTTTGCTGGCCGGCCCGCGCGGGCGGGGGGCACTGCGCACGCTGGGCCTGTTCGCTGTTGGTCCGGCCGCCATCTGGCTGGCCGTGGGCGGCTACTTCGCGGCGACCTCGCGCTGGCACGAGTTCTTCGACGCCGTGTTCCTGTTCAACCTGGGCTACGCCGGGGGCGACGGCTCCCTGCCCGCACGGTTCATCGCTTTCTTCTCTCCGCAGGGGCATCCATTCACCTTCGACAGCGCGCTGCCGCTGTGGATCGGCGGGGCGCTGGCCACGGCCTGGCTGGTGATGCGCGTGGTGCTGCATCGGGATCGCGCAGCGCCGGCCGGGCTGCTTCTGGTGGTGGCGTCGTTCGTGGCGGCGTGCCTGCCGGCGCATTTCTGGCCGCACTACTACTACCTGCTCATGCCGGCGCTGGCCCTGGCTGCGGCGCTCGCCCTGGCGACTGATACGGACGGGGCTGCCGGGTTCGCCTGGCCCGGCTCGACCACAGACCGCGCCCGCCTCTTTGGGGCGGGCCTGCTCGCGGTGCTCGTGGCCGTGACCCAGTACCGCGACTACCTCTCTCAACCTCCCTTCGGCATCACCGTGAAGCGTTACAACTCGCGGGACTACTGGGGTCGGGCGATGGGTGAGAAGGTGCGGGCGGTCACCGAGCCGGACGACACGATCTTCGTCTACGGCAGCGACACCGGGGTGTACTACTACGCTCAGCGGCGCTGCGCCTCGCGATACACGATGATCACCGGGCTCAGCGAGGGCTACCCGGGCGTCGAATCGCGCCGGCGCACGCTGCTTGCCGAACTCGAGACGGCGCGACCGCGCGTCATCCTGCTGCTCTTCGATCAGCCGCCGTTTCCCGGCTGGAAGGAGTTTCTCGACGAGCACTACGGCCAGCCGATCGGCGCGGATTTCCACGATCGGCGCGAGGAAGTGATCATGTTCGTCCTGACCAGTGGCGAGAACCCGATCGCCCCGACCGAGCCGGGCTACTGGAACTGGCATCGGCGGGAAGTGGGTGGATGGTGAGCGGAGTCTGGCGTTGAGGCTGCATGGCGCGTTGGACATGGAGCGGATCGGCCGGTCGATCGCGCCGCGGCGCGTCGGCCGGCGGCTGGCGTATAGTGACACCGTCACGAGCACGAACGATGTCGCGTGGGCCGAGGCGTGTTCGCCCGACGCCGACGGGTTGGTGGTCCTCGCGGAGCACCAGACCGGCGGACGGGGGCGGCTCGGGCGGCCGTGGCGCGACGCCCGCGGGGCGAGCGTGCTGTGCAGTGTGTTGCTTGTCGATGACGGCCGGAAACTCTCCGCGGCACAGCTCGCGCTGGCCCCGTGCGTCGCGGCCGCGGAGGCGATTGAGGCCGTAGTCGGCGTTCGAGTGACGCTGAAGTGGCCCAACGACCTCCTGTACGACGGACGGAAGCTTGGCGGGGTGCTCGTCGAATCGAGGCCGTTGGGGTCCGGGCGGGCGTGGGTCATCGGGATCGGCATCAACTGCCTGCAGCATGCGGGCCACTTCGATGGCGACCTGTCTCCGGTCGCGACCTCGCTGGACCTCGCCGGGACGCGGCCCGTCGATCGCAGCGCGCTGGTTGCAGCCGTGCTGACCGGGCTGGATTGCTTGCTGGCTTCGCCGCAGCCATGCGATCTGGATGGCTTGCGGCAGCGGTGGATGTCGCGAACCGCGATGATCGGATCGCGGGTCTCGCTGCGTCGCGACGGGGAGACCTTCTCCGGTACGGTGGTCGATCTGGACCCCACGGCGTCGCTCGTGGTACAACTCGATGGCGGCGGCGTGCGGGCATTCAGTGTGTTCGATACCAGCCACGACACGGGCCCGCTGCCGTAGATTGATGCCCACGGATGGGGGCTGCGCATAAGGCCGCGGCCGTCGGACCTCCAGGGAAGGCCACCTCATGTCCCATTCCACCGCCCGACGGATCGGCACTCGCGGGCGACACGCCCGGCGTGAAGAACGGTCCGCCGTGCCGGGTTCAGTCGGCGGACTTCGTGACGTCATTGCCGCTCAGGACCACGCGCCGACCGCCGCAACCATCCTCCGCAGTTCCGCGCAGGCGGGCGGGTCGGGGGCCGTGGCTGCCGGGGCGCTGGGGGTCTGCCTCGGGCTCGCCATGACAGCGGCTGCGGTACGGCTGGCGAGCGACTTCGACGGCGGCCTGCGCCCGGCGGCGGCGGGCCTGCTGCTGGCCCTGGCGACGGGCCTCGCTGCACCGGGAACACTTGCCGCGTGGCTCGTCGGGCGTGCGCGGGGTATGGGGATCGGCGGTCTGTCGCGCGGCGGTCTTCGGAGTAACCCGCATATCCAGTCGGGCGTGATGGCCGCCGCGGCTCTGATTGGCGGACTGACGACGGCGACGCTGCCCTTCCTGTGCGCGCGTGCGGCCGATGCATACCGGTTCATGCACGTTCACTTCCTCTGGCACACGCCGTCGGAGATTGCGCTCCAACTGACGCTGGGGTTCTGCTGCGGGCTGGCGCCGATCGGGTTGCTGGGTATGGCGCTGGTTCGCGTTCAGTCCTGGTCGCCCGGGTCCGAGGACGCGGTACCTTCGGCACCCGGCGCGGCGCTGATCGGCGGCGGCGCAGGGGTTCTGGCCGCGTGGGCGCTTGCCGCCCAACTGGGCCGGCCCGAGGCCGCGATGATGGCCGCGGCGCTGCCTGCTCTGGCGCTGGCGGTGGTCGCCGTATGGCGCATGCCGCCTTCCATCGCGGTCGGTCATGTGGCAGAGTCTGTCTCCGATGTGCGCCTGCCGACGGTGAGTGATCGGCGGCCTCGGATGCTTCGCGCGGGAATCGTGGTCGCGGGTGCGTGCGCGGCGTGGACGCTGGCAGGGTGGATCGCCGAGGCCGGCACCCCGCAGCGCGTGACCGCCGTGGCGTGCGGAGTGCTCCTGGCTGGGCTGGGCTGGTGCGTCGCCGGATGGCGGCGCCCTGAGAAGGTCCGTGACCTGGCGGACTTCGGGCTGTGCTGCGCGGGGGCTGGCGGGATCGTGGCTGTGGCGGTGCTGATGCACGAGCGCGGCGGGGCGATTGGCCTGGCGGGATCGGCGCTCATGGGGCTCGGGCTGGCGGGTGTCGGGCTCGCGTGCGCGACCGGGCAAGTCATGGCGCTGCATCGCACCGCTGTCCGGCCATCGACGTGGGGTCGGCTTTATGCTCGGCTGGTTGTCGGTGGGCTCGTCGCGGCCGGGGCCGGAGTGCCGCTCTCTCGTTGGGTGATCGGCCCGCTGGCGACGAGTGCAGCGGGCGCGCTGGCGCTGCTGATTCTCGGCGCAGCGCTGATTTTCCGCGAGCCACACCAGAGCGCCGCCACGCGGCGACGGCGGCTCGCCCTCGTCTTCGGCCTCCTCGCCGCAACGACGCTGCTGGTCCCTGCCTAGCGCGGGGCCGGCCGTCCTCCAATCCCTGGCCCGATAACGGCCGATCCCGTCCGATCATCCGAGCCCGCGCGCGTCCGCATAGCGGCAAGTAAAACACCCTAGTCTCGAGGGGCAAGCATTGCTTTACCGCCTCAACCCGGCTGCCCACGGCACCGATACCAAGGTCGTTGCTGGTGTCTCACCGGCGCGACAACACGCCGCGCCGGGAGGATCGGGCGACGAGTTCGACCAGCGCGCCGCATGGCCGACGGCCCACGCGGCGCGCAGTCGGGGGTCCGGTTCGCCCCTGCGGCCGGGCGTACGCAAGCAGTAGTCGGGGCGTACACAGGGAGTGCAGAAAGTCCATGGCAGTACAAGAACCCATGAAGAAGTCGCGCGCGTTCACGCTGGTGGAAGTTCTCATCGTCGTGGTGATTCTGGGGATCCTCGGCGCGATCGTCATCCCGCAGTTCTCGGATGCATCGGGTGACGCCAAGCGTAGCGCGCTGGTGGCGAACCTGGCGACGATCCGGGCGCAGCTCGAGCTGTACAAGCTTCAGCACAACGGCAGCTACCCGACCGACAGCACGACCTTCGCGTCGCAGATGACGCAGAAGACGACGGCCGCCGGCAGCACGACCAACGGGACGCTCGGTCCGTACCTGCAGAGCATGCCCAACAACCCGTACACCGGTACGAACACGATCGGTGCGTCGGACGGCACGGCCACGGCGTGGCTGTACACGGTAAGCAGCGGCGTGGCCACGTTCCGGGCGAACGATGGCGATGCCACCAACGAATCGCTGTAGTCGCCGCGGCCGGCGCCGACGGCAGCCCTGACCCAGAGCGAGACCGAGCGGCGTCCGGTGGATGCCGCTTCGGTCTTGCGCATCAAGGAGGAGCCTCATGGACAATGGGAATCGCTCGCTCGCGTCGCGCGTCCTGCGGAGCGTCATCATCCTCGTGGTGGCGCTGAGCGTGCTGAAGGTCTGGCTGAGTCCTGCGCCGCTTGTCGATCGCGCCCAGGCGCAGATCCCCGACGCGGGCACACAGCGCGTCGCGCAGCTCGAGGAGATCCGCCGTACCAACGCTCTGTTGCAGCAGCTCATCGACACGCTGGAGCACCAGACAATCAAGGTTCGCGTGGAAGGGCTCGACAAGGCTGCTGCGGATCGCGCGAAGGGTGCGGGTGCACCTCGTCCGGCCCCGGGCGGCAGATCCTGACGCGAAGCGCGGCGCAGCCGGGACGATCATCGACGCGGGGGGCTTCTCGTCTTGTTTGACAGACCCGTCATTGGTCCCATCGGTATCGACTTCGGCGCACACCGCGTGCGTCTGATCCAGCTTGCGTCGCTGGGCGGCCGGCTTGAGGTCATCGCGGCCTCCGAGACGCCGACGCCGCCCGTCGGTGTGCCCTGTGGTGCTGCCGGCGGCATGCTCGCAGGGGTGCGGGCCATGATGGCCTCGGGCGGATTCCGCGGCGACCGGGTCGTGCTGGCGGTGAGCCATTCGCTCATCAAGGTCAAAAACTTCCGCCTCCCGATCATCCCAGAGGAAGAGCTCGAACAGGCTGTGCTCTTCGAGGCATCGGAGCGCTTCCAGTCGCTCGACGGCAATCCGGAAGTGCGGTTCTTCAACGCGGGACGGGTGGAGTCGGCGCAGGGCCCGCAGTGCGAGCTGATCGTCGCGGCTGTGCGCGGCGACACGCTGGACGCGATGCTCACTGCGGCGGATGAAGCGAAACTCGAGGTCGATGCGATCGACTTCGCCCCCGCGGCGATGTTCAGGCCGTTTGAGAGGTTTCTCAAGCGCGAGGAAGACGCCGGCCAGATCAACGCGTTTCTCGACCTCGGCCAGGGCGGTTCGCGGCTGGTCATCACCCAGGGCGACGAGATCGCCTTCGCCAAGACACTCGACATCGGTTGCGCAGCCTTTCAGTCGGCGATCGGCTCGTCGCTCAGCGTCGGTGCCGACGAGGCGGCGGAGCTGTTCGCGCTCTCGATGCGAACCGCCGAGCCGTCGGCGGCCGGCGCGACGGACGAACGGCTGCCCGCCGTCTGGCAGGCGCTGGCGGCGCCGATCGAGCAGCTCGGCAAGGAAATCGGTCTCTGCCTGCGGTACTACTCGGTGACGTTCCGCGGGCTTCGACCGGACGGAATCACCTGCGTGGGCGGCGGGGCCCGTCACGGGGGCGTCCTCGAGCGGCTGACGGCGGTGATCGGCGCACCGGTCGTGCCGGGGCATCCGCTGCGCGGCGTGCACTGTGCAACGGTGCTGGCCGGTCCGGATCGCCGGTCGGGGCAGCCGGAATGGGCGACAGCTGCGGGTCTTGCGATGCGTGGCTTCGTGCCGAAGGGTGATGCGAAGCATGAGACGGTGCAGCCGGCGGTGGCGTCATGAAGCTCATCGACTTCACGCCGGCCAGCTATCGGGTGCGCACGGCGCGGCGCCTGGCGCGCCGACGCACGACCCGATCACTGTCACTGCTGATCGCCGCGATGGCGACCTTCTCCATGTGGAAGTTCGCCCAGGTTCGTTCGGTGCGCGCCGAGATCGAGTCGATTCGCTCGGCCAGTGCAAACCAATCTCCGATCGTGGATCTGGCGACATCGGTGCGGCATGAGCTGGAACAGGCCCGCCGTCGCGAGCAGATGCGCTCGACAGCGCGGGGCGGTGCGCCGATGCACGGCGTGCTGGCCGAACTGTCGCGCTGCCTGCCGGCCGATGCGTGGGCTACGCGGCTGTACATCGCGCAACCGGGGGTGGCGACGGTCTCGCCGGAGACGCCGGGACGGGCGCATCGCGGAGCCCCGCCGGATGATGGACGGAACGTGCGCATCACCGGCTACGCCCGCGACGAGGCGGCCATCGGCGCGCTGCTCACGAACCTCAGCGCTTCGCCGCTGTTTGAGGATGTCGGCATGGTGTACGCCCGCGCCGTTGACGCCGGCGGGCTGGAGGGCCGGGAATTCGAGCTGGCGTGTCGGTTGCCGCTGTTCGAATAGGCGGGCACGTGCCCGGGGGCAGGTGTGTGGAGCGGTTGAAGAACCAGTTCGGCATGCTGGGTGCGGCGGTTGCGCTGGTGGCCGGCTATTCGCTGCTGGTGGTCCGGCCGCAGCAGGCGGCGCTGGCCCGGGCCGGCGATGCGCTGCGCGAGGCTCGGCAAGAGCTCGGCGCGCGGCACGACCTGGCGCACTCCTCGACGGCGATGGAGGCGGACCTGCGTGCGCTGCGCGCCCGGCAGGCGGCGTTCGATGAAGAAATCCCGCCGACGGACGATCTCGGCGAGCTCGTCGCTCGCCTCGCGTCGGCCGCGGCTGAGGCGGGGCTCAAAGCATCGGACATGCGACCGCGGGCGGGGATTACTGTGGGAGAACTGGGCGTGCTCCCGATCGATCTCGAACTCACCGGGAGCTTCACAGCCCTGCACACATTTGTACGGCGCATCGAGTCGATGCAGCGGATCGTGCGCGTGGCGCAGCTCGATTCGCGGCAGGTCGGACGACCCGGGACGCCGCTGGCGCACAAGCTGACCGTGTTCGTGTTTTACGAGTCGCAGCCTCGGACCTGAGGAGTCGTGCTGGTGGCGTCTGTGCTGGATCGACAGCTCACGTACTGGCGGCTCCAGGCCGCCGCGGCGCCCCGGAAGGTGGCGGCGCTGGGCGGGCTGCTGGCGCTTCTGGCGGTTATCGTGGGCATCCAGTTTATCGGACGTGGCGGCCCCCAGCCGGCGACAGCCCAGCCGCCGGACCCTGCACCGTTCCCGCCGATCAGTGAGGCAGGCACAGAGCCCCTGCCAGCACTGCCCGACGCTCCGGCGTCGCTGCCCAAGCTGCCGGATCTGCCCTCGAAACTCGCTCGCGACGTGTTCGCCCCGCCCCCGGGGGTCGCGGCGTCGATGGCTTCGCGGGTGATCGATTCCTCGGGTGAAACAAACCCCGCCTCATTATCAGACGATACAAACTTCACGCCGGACAGCGCCTTGCTACAGGCGACCTTCGAGTCGTCCGGCCCGCCTCCACGGCGGTTCGCCATTATCGGCGGGCGCGAGGTGCGGGTCGGGGATCGGCTCGGGGCGTGGAGGGTGTCGTCTATCCACCCTCGACAGGTGACGCTGACCTCCGGCGAGCGCAGCGTAACCCTGCTCATGCCGTAATCGACACGGCCCGGTCACTGGCGATCGGCGGGCAAGGAGGCCTTGGGAATGTCATCAAGCTGTTTTCGAAGGTGGACCCTTGCTCGCAGCCTGGCAATGGCCGTCGCGCTGGCGGCGGTGACGCCGCGCGCGGCGGGGCAGTCGGGCGGCGGCTCGCAGCCTCAGGCAGAGCGGCCAGAGGTGGACGTCTTTGGCCAGTTGCTGAAAGCGGCCCAGTCCGGTGAGGGGGAACCGCCCGCCGACGAATCGCAGGCGTCCACCATTCATCCTGAGCACGAAGAGTGGAACACGGTCGCCGGCATGCCCGACAGCCCGCCGGACGTGAAGGTGACCGACGCCGGCGCGGTCCAGATGCACGTGTCCGATGTGCCGTTGGCCCAGGTACTCCGAGCGCTGTCCATCGAGAGCCGCCGAAACATCATCGCTTCGCCGCGCGTGACCGGAAGCGTCACGGCGAGCCTGTACGACGTGACCTTCGAGGAGGCGTTGGAGTCGATCCTGATGTCCAACGGCGCGGGCTATCGCGTCGACGGCAAGTTCATCTACATCTACACTAACGCCGAGCTGGAAGAGATGGCGATCCAGTCGGATCCGCCGCAGACGCGTGTATTTCAGCTCAGCTACGTGCGAGCGGAAGAAGCTGCGAAGTACGTCCTGCCGCTGCTGGGCACCGGCGGGTCGGTCGTCGCGTCGCCGAACGCCGAAGAGGGTATCGCCTCAAACACTTCAGCCGCCGGCGGTGACAACCACGCCCACGGCGACTTCATCGTCGTGACGGCCCGGGGCGAGAACCTTGAACGCGTGGCCGAACTGCTGGCCCGCCTCGACGTGCGGCCTCAGCAGGTGCTCATTGAGGCGACGATGCTGCGCGCCCGGCTCGACGACGAAAACGCCCTCGGTATCGACTTCAACCTCGTCGGCGGCGTGGACCTTGAACTGCTCGGGGCGACCTCGATGGGGCTGCAGGACCTGGCCCTGGGGGCGCTGCCGACGGATCGGCTTGAGCGGTTCAACGCCGGCGCCTCGACCGACTTCCGCAGCAACGTGCCCAGCGGCGGCCTGTCGATCGGCATCATCAAGGACAACGTCGCCACCTTCGTGCGGGCGCTCGAGTCGGTCACCGACACGGCCGTGCTTGCCAATCCGAAGGTGCTGGTGCTCAACAAGCAGCGCGGCCAGGTCATCGTCGGCCGGCGTGACGGCTACCTGACGACCACGGTGACCGAAACGACCGCCATTCAGCAGGTCGAGTTTCTCGAAACCGGTACGACGTTGATTTTCCGCCCATTCGTTGGCGAAGACGGCTTCGTGCGGATCGAGCTCTATCCCAAAGACAGCGTCGGCGTCGTTTCAGCGCAGGGTCTGCCGTCTGAGCAGACCACGGAAGTGACGACGAACGTGCTGGTGAAGGACGGCAACACGGTCATGATCGGCGGCCTGTTCCGCGAGGTCACGACGGATGCCCGGTCGCAGATCCCCGGCCTGGGCGACCTGCCGTACGT
The DNA here is from genome assembly GCA_964426945.1 of uncultured Phycisphaeraceae bacterium. Classification (GTDB taxonomy): domain Bacteria; phylum Planctomycetota; class Phycisphaerae; order UBA1845; family UBA1845; genus CAYRSS01. The sequence continues at coordinate 92,555 of CAYRSS010000005.1, read as the reverse complement.
CGGACAGTTCTTCCGCTCAAACAACGACACCGTCCAGCGCGAAGAGGTCATTGTGCTGCTGACCGTACACGTGGTGAAGGATCACGAGCGCTACGCCACGGACTCGGCGGACATCCTCGCCCGGATGGAGCGAGGCCGCATCGGCCTGCGACAGGGTCTCATGTGGCACGGCCGCGACCGGCGGGCGCAGAGCCACTACCAGGCGGCCGTGGAAAGCTATCACCGCGGCGACCTGCGTAAGGCGCGCTGGCACGTCGACCTCGCGCTGCGCAACAGCCCGGTGCATACTTCCGCGATCGAACTGCGAGACATCCTCAGCGGCACACGGGCCTGGGAAAACGAAGGCGCCGCTTCACGGCGGTTCATCTACGAGATCATCAACCGCGAAAAGGGCTACGGCGAGCCGGTGTTCGAAAGTCCGGCGGCGAAGGGCGAGCCGGCCGATCTGCCGGCCCCCGAGCGCGAACCCTGACCGGCCAAGGAAGGACCCCTGACATGAACAGCAAGCTCCTGATGCACGGATGCCTGGCGGCGCTGAGCGCCGCGTCCCTCATGTTCGCGGGATGTCAGCGCCTCTCGCACAAGACGGCCTCGTCGCAGGCCCAGGATCATTGGAAGAAGGTCCGCGCGGGGGTGAAAGTTCAGCTCGCGAGCCAGCAGTACAGCGCCGGCAACCCGGAGGCGGCGATTGCCACCGCTTCCGAGGTCATCGGGCTCGATCCGGACCGCGCCGAGGGCTACCTGATCCTCGCCCGCGCCTACCTCGAAATGAACCGCCTGCCCGAAGCCGAACAGGCGATCGACCTGGCGGAGTCCCGCGGCATGGGCAGCGCGGCGCTCAAGTACACGCGCGGCGTGATCCTCGAGCGGCGTGACCGACCGGAACAGGCCCTGGAGGCGTTCCGGTCCGCCCGTCGGCAGGACGCGACGGAGATCGACTACGTCGTCGCCGAGGCCGAGTGCCTCGTGGCGCTCGATCGCCTCGACGAGGCCGAACTGCTGGTGACCGATCAGCGAAGACAGCTCGGCAGCGACCCGGTCCTGAGCCTGCTCTCGGGCCAGATCGCGGCGCTGCGCGGCGACGAGGAATCGATGCTGCTGTGGCTGGGCCGTGCGGCGGCGGCCATGCCCGACGATCCGCAGTGCGTCGAGGCGTATGGCCTCGCGCTGGTGCGGGCGGGACGCTACGTTGAGGCGGCGCGCGTGCTCGAAGGGCTTACCGGCGCGACCGACGAGGCCATGCCGGCGAGCGTGGCCGCGTACCGCGGGCTGGCCGTCTGCCAGATGCGCCTGGGGCGGGCGGAGAAGGCCTGCCGGACGCTCTCGTCCGGCCTGGCGCGGCACCCCGGGGATGCGCCGGCTCTGGTGCTGCTGGCCCGGGCGAGCCTGATGATGAACGACGAACTGACGGCGCTGCGCAGCCTGCACCTCGCGCAGCAGTCGACGCCCGCCGACCCGGAGCTGTGGATCACCCGGGCGGCGCTGCAGTGGAAGCGTCGCGAGTACGCCGCCGCGGAATTGTCGCTGCGCCGCGTGCTGGAGATCCGCCCGGACGACGTGGAAGCGCTCTGCCTCATGGGGGAGGTGCAGAAGGCGCTGGGACGCGACGAATCGGCCGATGCCCGCTTCCGGCGTGCGCTCGAGCTGGATCCGCAAAGCGGCTGGGCGGCGGCTGGCGCAGCGCGCGGCGGCTGACGGACGCGGACTCGGTCTACGGAGAGCACAGAACCTTGGCAACCGTGGTGGAAACCGTTGGCGGCGTGCAGGTGTTGAAGGTCGAGGGCGACCTCGACGCGACCACGGCGCGGAGCCTGCGCCGCGAGGCGGAGCGGCTGCTGAACGTCGACGAGCGCGACTACGTCGTAGACTTGGCACAGGTCGGTCGGGTAGACAGCGCCGGGCTCGAGTGCCTGACGTGGCTGCTGGCGCGGAGCGAGGAGCGCCTCGGCACGGTGAAGCTCGCCGGACTCTCGCCGACACTGCGCTCGGTGATGCGCGTCACCCGACTTGACGGGCGCTTCGAGATTCACGAGTTCGTCGACGGTGCTCTGGCCAGTTTCGGATGACAGATTCATGACTCCGCACACCGCCACACCCGCCGGCGCTCCGCCGCTGCGACTTCGCCGCATGGGCGAGGTGCTTGTCGAGCAGAAGGTCGTTACGCAGGCGCAGCTCGCCAAGGCGCTGGAGACGCAGAAGGCGTCGCCCTCGCGGAAGCTGCTGGGTGAGGTGCTGGTCGAACTCGGCTTCTGCTCGGAACTCCAGATCCTCGAAGCCCTTGCCGCGGGCTACGACATGCCCTTCGTGCGGCTCACGCCGCAGCTTGTCGACCCGGCGGTCGTGGCGACATTTCCGCGTGAGGAACTGGCCGCAAACGTCGCCGTCCCCCTGTTCCTCGTCGACGGTGTGCTGACCATTGCGATGGTGGAGGCGTCGAACGTCTTCTTCGTCGAGGAACTGGCAGCCCGGACTGGCCACGTCGTCCAGGTGGCGATTGCGCCGAAAGGCGACATTCTCGCCGCCATCGAGGCGGCGCTGCGGACGCGCCCGGCCGACACGCAGGCCATGGATGAGATCCTCGCGCAGGCTGAGAAGGCCGGCGAGACGGGCCCCGAGGAATCCGCCGCAGCCCTCGAACTGGAAGCCGACACGGCCGATTCACCCGTCGTGAAGCTCGTGCAGCAGCTGATCGTGTCGGCCGTGCGCGAGGGCGTCAGCGACATGCACTTCGAGCCGGGCGAGCGGGAGCTGCGCGTCCGGTTCCGGCTGGATGGACGACTCTACGAGAAGATGAAACCGCCGCATCAGCTTACGGCGGCGCTGGTTGCCCGTCTCAAGATTCTCTCGGGGCTCAACATCGCCGAGCGCCGTCTGCCGCAGGACGGTGCGATCCGCATGATCATAGACGATCGGCCGATCGATTTGCGCATTTCGACGCTGCCCAACAACTTCGGTGAGAAGGTGGTGATGCGCGTTCTTGACATGCGCAACGCCCAGGTGCCGCTGGACAAGCTCGGGATGAACCCGGAGCTTCGCAAGGCGTTCGAGCACGCCATCCGCCTGCCGCACGGCCTGATCCTGGTCACCGGACCGACCGGCAGCGGCAAGAGCACCACGCTTTATTCGTCGCTGAATCTCATCCTCAGTCCCGAGATCAACATCTGCACGGCCGAGGATCCGGTCGAGTACAACCTCCGCGGCGTGAACCAGTTTCAGGTGCGCGAAAGCATCGGCCTGACATTCGCCTCGACGCTGCGCGCCCTGCTGCGCCAGGATCCGGACGTGATCATGGTCGGCGAGATCCGCGATACCGAGACGGCGCGGATCGCGGTGCAGGCGGCGCTCACCGGCCACCTCGTGCTGTCGACGCTGCATACGAACGACGCGCCGGGCGCCATCTCGCGCCTGGCGAACCTGGGCGTAGAGCCCTATCTCGTCAGCGCCGCGGTGGAATCTGTGCTGGCCCAGCGACTGCTCCGCCGGATCTGCGGAGAGTGCCGGACGACGGTAGAGTCGCAGCCGCACGTGCGCACGGCGCTGGAGCGGCTGGGGATTGACGCTGACGGCGTGCCGCGCGGCCGCGGCTGCATGGCGTGTCATCAACTGGGAACCAAGGGGCGCGTGGGTATCTACGAGCTGCTCGTCATCTCCGACGACATCCGCAGTGCGGTATCGCGTGGCGAGGCCGATGATGCGGTCCGTGCCCAGGCCCGGCGAGCCGGCATGAAGACCCTGCGGCAGGATGGGCTGGAGAAAGCCGCCGAGGGGCTCGTCACCTACGAAGATGTGCTCCGCGAGACAATCGAGTAGCACGAGCCAAATGAAGGGGATCAACGGATGGCCATCGGACCCAACTGCCTGCGCCTGCTGAAGGAGGCCCACGCCCTGCAGGCGTCCGACCTGCTGATCGTCGCCGGATCGGCGCCAAGTGTCTACGTGTCGGCGCGGCTGAAGCCGCTCGGCGACCGGGTGCTGAGCGCCGAAGAGGCTTCGAGCCTCATCCTCGAAATACTGGACGATCATCAGCGCGCCAGGCTCGAACAGGAGCGCGACGTCGATTTCTCCATCGCCTCGGCCGAGATCGGCCGCTGCCGCGTGAACGTCCACTATCAGCGCGGCTCCCTGGCGGCGGCGATCCGCTTCGTGCGCGACGCCGTGCCCGACTTCGCTGGCCTGGGGCTGCCCGACGTGGTGGCGGACTTTGCGCGCCTGCCGCGGGGCCTCGTACTGATCACCGGCGGCACCGGTTCTGGTAAGAGCACAACGATGGCCGCGATGATCCAGGAGATCAACCGCAGCACGGCGGCGCACATCATCACGCTGGAAGACCCGATCGAGTACGCCTTCCGTAACGAGCGCTGCGTGATCGAGCAGCGCGAGATCGGCTCCGACTCGCCGGGGTTCGTCAACGCCCTGCGCCACATCGTCCGCCAGAAGCCGGACATCATCATGATCGGCGAGATGCGTGACCTGGAGACGATCCGCACGGCGGTGACCGCGGCCGAGACCGGCCACCTCGTGCTCGCCTCCCTGCACACGATCAGCGCCGCGCAGACGGTTGAACGTATGGTGGACGTATTCGAACCGGCGCAGCAGCCGCAGATCCGCATCCAGCTGGCCGGCGCGCTGCGAGCGATTGTCTGCCAATCGCTCCTTCCTGCGGCCGACGGACGGGGCGTGGCCGTGGCCGTCGAGGTGCTGGTCAATCACCCGGCGATCGCCCGTGCCATTCGCGACGGCGAGACGCACCTGATTCACGGCATGGTCGAGACCGGCGCCAACCGAGGCATGCAGACGCTCGATCAGACGCTGGCCCGCATGGTCCAGCAGGGGCGGGTCTCGCGCGAGGAAGCCCTCAAGAAGGCAGCGGACCCTGATCGCCTGGAGCGCAGCTTGAGTGAACCGGCCGAGCCCGCACTCGCGGGCGGCGGAAAGCGCTCGGCGCGACCCTGGGAGTAACCGATGGCGACGTTCACCTACGTGGCACGCGACGCGGGCGGGGCCTCGCTCCGCGGCCAGGTCGTGGCCGCCTCGCCGACCGAGGCCGCCCAGCGCCTGCGCCGCGAGGGCAAGTTCATCGTGCGCCTCGACGAGGCCGGCGCGGTCCGTGACGTTCGCCAAGTGATCGAGGCGGGCGGCTCGCGCCGCGTGCGCAAGGCCGACCTCATCTTCCTCTGTGCCCAGCTCTCGCTGATGCTCGATTCGGGCGTTCCCGTGGCCGAGGCGCTGGAAGGCATCATCCGCCAGTCGCCGCCGGGGGCGCTGAAGCGCGTCCTGACCGACGTCCGCCGCAGAGTGGAGTCGGGCGAGCCGCTGTCAGACTCCCTGAGCCGGCATCCCCGCGTGTTCACCCCGTTCTTCGTCAACCTCATCCGCGCGGCCGAGATGTCCGGCCGCCTCGGCGAGACGTTTGAGCGGATCGGGGCCTACCTGGCCAACCAGCGTGACATCGCCACCCGTGTCCGCGGGGCGCTGACCTATCCCGTGGTACTGCTCGTGCTGGCGATCGGGGTGGTCATCTTCCTGATGACCTACATGCTACCGAAGTTCACGACGATGTATGCAGGCAAGGAGGACATGCTGCCCGCCGCGACGAAGTTCGTCGTGGGCGTCAGCAACTGGCTGACGAACTACTGGCCGTGGTGGACCGGGGGGATCGTGGCGTCCGTGATCGGCGCGACGGTGTACTTCCGCACGGCGCCGGGGCGGCGCGTGGGCCACTGGATCCTGCTCAACCTCCCGATTCTGGGCCGCATGATGCGCAAGGCGGCACTGACGCGCAGCCTGCACACGCTGGGCACGCTGATCGGCTCGGGTGTGTCCATGCTCGACGCCGTGGCCATCACCCGCCGTGTTGTCGGAAACCACTACTACGAGAAGATGTGGGACGACGTCAGTCGCGAGATCCAGCGCGGCCAGCAGCTGAGCACGGCACTGCTCGAGTCGCCGATTTTCCCCCGTCCGCTGGCCCAGACGATCGAAGCGGGCGAGCGATCGGGCGAGATCGGGTCGGTCATGCAGCGGATCAGCGACTGGGTAGAGCGCGACCTCAAGGAAGGGATCACATCGGCCACGCGCCTGATCGAGCCGCTGATGATCATCGTCGTCGGCTCAATCGTCGGCACGATCGCCGCGGCCATGCTCTTGCCGATTTTCAGCATCGCCCGCACGCTGCGATAGGGAGAATCGATGCGGATCAGCGCCCGGCGCCCGCCCCGCGGGCTTCACGGCGTTCCTGGGCGAGCGTGGGTGGCAGACTGACCCGCTCCTCCCGCTTGCGCAGGTTGAGCCCGCCCGCCGCGTCGAGCGACACTTCCCAGACCTGACCCTCACGAAGCGGCGCCCCGACGGCCTCGCACTGGGCCGACCGGACGCCGTGACGGGCGGCCAGTTCCTGATCCTCAAGAAGCTGCCAGAACTGCTCCCAGCGGCGGGTCTCGCCAGCCAGTGGGCCATTCAGGGCCATCAGCGTCGCGGCGTTGGCGCTGACGTCCGTGGAAGCCTCCGGAGCCTGGTGCTCGCCGAACACCCGGCGGAAGACCGCCAGGCTGCGGCCGTTCTCCGGCTCGCCCGCGGCGACATGTTCGTGGTCAAACTTGACAACCAAGGCCTCAAAGTAGACGGTTCGCCCGACCGTGTTCACCAGCACGGGCGGGGCGAGGAGGCCGTCGTCGCGGATCTCCTGCCACTGGAGCTGGCTGCACGTGCGGCCGAGGTCGTCGACATACTGGTCCAGGACGGTGATCTGGGCGACCCGGCGAGAAGCGCACAGCCGGGCAATCCGCTCGAGGAGGTCGTCCCGCTCAGCTTCCAACTCGCTCACCTGCCGGGCCAGCCGGCTGGAGGAGAACTGCTGGACGCCAAGGATCAGGGCGAGGGCCAGCAGGCCGACGGCGGCGATGGATCGAGCCCACTTCATGCCGGATTCCTGAACGGGCCGCGCAGGCCCTGCGCGGCGGCTGGCGACAAGGAGATACCGCGCGAAACGCGGACAGGGGGTTATACCCGTTGTCCTGCCGCCGGGGCGCAGCGCCTGCGAGAAACCACGCTAGTCGCCGCGGGAAAACGCAGTCCACCGCCGCGGCGAATGCGGCGGGCCCCACGGGTGGCATCGGCACCCGGGATCGCCGCGCATGAGCCAATCCGGCGCGAGCGGCACACGACGTGCAAGATTACGCACGGCAGCCGGGCTTCCTGGCCGGGCGTCCGACGCGGAGGCGATACGCATGCGAGAGCGAATGCCGGACTGGCGTGAGCGTTACGGCGACAAAGTGTTCACGGCGCGGGATGCCGTGCAATGTGTCCTGCCCGGGCAACGGGTCTTCGTCGGCTCGGGGGCGGCCGAGCCGCAGTCGCTGGTCGAGGCGCTGACGTCGCGCGAGGACCTGTCCGATAACGAGATCGTCCACATCCTTACGTTGGGCATCGCCCCCTACGCGCAGCCGAAGCTGGGCAGTCGGTTCCGGCACAACGCCTACTTCATCGGCCCCAATGTCCGCGGCGCCGTGTCCGAGGGGCGTGCCGACTACACCCCGATTTTCCTTTCGGAGGTGCCCGCGCTTTTCCGCACCGGCCGGGTCGTGGTCGACGTCGCCCTGATCTCGGTCAGCGAGCCGGACGAGCACGGCTACTGCAGCTTCGGCGTGTCGACGGACATCGTGAAGTCAGCCACGGAGGCGGCCCGGATCGTCGTGGCGGAGGTCAATGAGCAGATGCCCCGGGCGCTGGGCGACTGCTTCATCCACGTTCGCGAGATCGACCGGCTGGTGGCGTGCGATCATCCGATCCTCGAGGCCCCGCAGGGACAGCCGGATGAGATCTCCCGCCGGATTGCGCGGCACATCGCCGCACTGGTGGAGGACGGCGCGACCCTTCAACTCGGGATCGGGACGATCCCCGACGCCGTGCTGCACTTTCTGACCGAGTTTCGCGACCTCGGCGTGCACACGGAGATGTTCAGCGACGGCCTGATCCCGCTCATTGAGTCGGGCGTGGTGAATTGTTCGCGCAAGACCCTGCACCGCGGCAAGATCATCGCGAGCTTCGTGCTTGGTTCACGGAAGGTCTACGATTTCCTGCACAACAACCCGCTGGTGGAGTTTCACCCGACTGAGTACACGAACGATCCGTTCATCATCGCCCAGAACGACCGCATGATCTCGATCAATGCGGCCATCGAGGTCGATCTGACGGGCCAGGTCTGCGCCGACTCGCTGGGGCAGATGTTCTACAGCGGCATCGGCGGACAGGTGGACTTTGTCCGCGGTGCGGCGCGCTCGCGCGGGGGTAAGCCGATCATCGCGCTGCCATCGACCGCCGAGGGTGAGACGATTTCGCGCATCACTCCGATCCTGAAGCCCGGGGCCGGTGTCGTGACCAGCCGTGGCGACGTACACTACGTGGTGACGGAGTATGGCGCGGCGTATCTGCACGGCCGGACGATGCGCGAACGGGCCATGGCGCTGATCGAAATCGCCCACCCGAAGTTCCGACCGTGGCTGCTGGCCGAGGCCAAGGCCCGCAAGCTCGTGTACCCCGACCAGATCGAGCCGCAGATTCACGCACCGATCTATCCCGAAGAGCTGGAGCGATGGATCACGCTCAAGGACGGCAAGACGCGCGTCTTCCTCCGGCCGCTGAAGCTCTCGGACGAGCCGCTCGTGCGGACCATGTTCTACCGCCTGACCCCCGAGTCGGTGCAGTGCCGGTTCTTCCGCCTGATCCAGACCATGCCGCACGAGAAGCTCCAGGACCTGCTGCGCATCGACTACGACAAGGACATGGCCCTCGTGGTGCTGACCGGCTCCGGCGGCGACGACGTCGAGATGATCGGCATGGCCCACTATCTCAAGGACACGCGAACCAACTTCGCCGAGGCGGCGTTCCTGGTGCGCGACGACTGGCACCGCCGCGGCGTGGGTACGGCGCTGATGACCGAACTGCTGGCCTCGGCCAGGCGGCAGGGGATCGCCGGGTTTTTTGCCAGCGTGCTGGTGCAGAACCACGGCATGCTCCGCATCTTCCACAAGTGCGGCTACGCGGTCGAAAGCGACATGGTCGACGGTGTCTACGAGCTGCGAATCCCCTTCACTGAGCAGCGTCGGCCCGCGTAGTCCCTCGGCAGCTCACCAGGTATCAAGCAGCAACGCGTCGTATCGCGGCGGTAGCGCGCTCCGGGGCGGGCGCGCCGGTAACCGGTGCGGTCCGGCTGCCGCTCGAATCCGCTTCAGTTCGTCGAACTCGGCCTCCATTTCGGTCCTCATCAGCGCCATGAGCTGCGCCCGCGTCGCAGCGACCCGCTCGCGCATCGGCGTGAGTGAGTCGCGAAGGGCTCGGGTTGCTGCGGGTCCGGGCAGGGCCTTCGCGATCGGCGCCGACGCGGCCGCGCGCGGCCAGGCCGGCTCCCGCTGCGACGCATGGACGATCGTCTGGACTTCCGGCGTACGCCAGTGTTCCGCCCAGCGGTGCACCGCCAGTGCGTGCAACCCCAGCGCGAGCAGGGCTGCCGGCGCGACCAGCCGATGCCGGTGGTGCCGGATCAGGATCGCCCCGGCCGTCCCCGCAAGCAGGAGCTTGAACAGCGTGACGCCGACCGGCCCCGCCGGCATGACCGCCGCCGCCAGCGGGTTGGCCTCACTGTATGCGTCGAATCCGAAGCGCTGCATCGCCGTCAGCGTGCAGGCCAGGTCGACCAGCATGAGCACGCCCATTAACACCAGCAGCGCCATGACCATGGCGCGGCGGACGGATACGCGTCGGCGGCGGGGGGATGTGGCCACTTCACTCCTCCGGGTAGCGCCGCGGTCCGTGCGGACCAACGGCGCTCAACCGGTGAGACGGTCGGCGCTGCCCAGAAGTTGCATGCAGGCGTGTCGAGACTTGTCAGCCGGAGGGGGCGGGGGGGCAAGAGACAGGGCGGGCGCCGGACCGAAGGATCCGACGCCCGCCGCGTTAGCCAAGTGCGATGGTCAGGCCCGCTTCTTGAGCAGGTCGCGGATTTCGGTGAGCAGTTCCTGATCCCGCGTCGGCGGTGGTGGGCCGGCCGCGGGGGCCTCCTCGCCGGCTTCGAATCGCCGCCGCAGGGTGTTGATGCCCTTGATGAGCATGAAGATCGCCAGGGAGACGATGAACAGGTTGATGAGCGTGTTCAGGAATGCGCCGTAGCGGATGTTGACCGGCTCAAAGGGCTTACCCGTCTTGGGGTTGACCATGATGATGCCGTCCTCGGTCATGGGAGGGTTTTTCACGGTCAGCTTCAGGTCGGAAAAGTCCATCCCGCCGACCAGCACTCCCAGCGGCGGCATCATGACGTCGTCCACGACCGACTTGACCACGGTCGTGAATGCAGCGCCCATGATGATGCCGACGGCCATGTCGATGACGTTGCCGCGGAGCGCAAACTCCTTGACCTCCTTCATGATTTTCATGTCGGTTTCCTCAGCCGGCGGAGATTCGCGCCGCCGGGCGCTCTATCGCGAACAAGGCCGCGTCGGATCACGCGAAGTGACCGGACGCGGCCTGGGAAGGACTCACAGGCTGCCAGGCCTGGACGCTTACTTGATCTCCAGCACGATGTTGCTGTAGAAGGTGCTGTCCAGCCGATCGCGATCCGGGGCGGGGTTCGAGTTGTATTCCTTCTTGAACCCGATCTTGAACTTCCAGATATCTTCAGACCCGATCGGGAACGTGAGGTTCATGTCGCCGACCAGCCGGTACTCGGCGAAGTCCTCGATATTCGGGCTGTAGGTCAGGCTGTGGGTGTACTCGGCCCAGGAGGCGAGCTGCCTGCGGTAGTCATACCCGAGGTCGAGAATGGGGTCGTTGCGCGTTCCGCCGTCATCGTACGATTCGTGGCGATAACCGGCGCCCACGCGGGTCTTGAACTCGCGGATGTCTTCCCTCACCCAGTAGTACCCGACGCCGGCCGCGGCCGTGGCGCGGATGTCGAGGTCTTCGAACTCGTCGTGCTCCAGTTCGAAGCGGGCATACCAGTACAGCTTTTTGGTGAGGTTGCGCTCGAAGTAGACGCCGCCGATGTATTCGTTCTTGCTGCGCCGGTCATCCTGCTCGGAGTACTGCACCGAGGCGTAGAACTGCAGCAGGTCCTCGCTGGTCTTGCGGCGCATGTCGAACCGCCCGTTGGCGTTGAGGGTGTCCGAGTTGCCCTCGGTGGAGATGACACCGGCCTCGAGCGTGGTGATCCAGTTGGGCTGAAGGGCCCGGGCCTCAGGGCTCATCGTGCCCTCGGGCCAGATGGCCGAGAGCTCGCCGACGCGGAAGCTGATCTCTCCCTTCTCGGAAGACACCACGCCGCCGCCGTCGGCCGGCTTGACCGGGCCGACGAGCACGTCGCCACTGGTGACGCCGACGTTGACCTTCGCATCCGTGGAAACAGACTTGATGGTGGCCACGTCGATCTTGAGCGTTCCGGCGAAGGCCGTGGCGATGGTCGCCTTGCCCTCGTGGACGAGCTCGATGGTGCCGACGATGCGGCTGCCGTCGGTGAGCTCGATGATATCGGCCCGGGCGGCCGTCGCGGCGAAGGCCACGACCGCACAGAGCCGGATCGCACTGCCAAACTTCCTCATGTTGATTGTCTCCTCAAGACGGCGCGCGGCCCGGTTCGTCCTCCGGTCCGGTGACACCGTCTCCATACGCCCAGGGGGTCACGAAAACGCGTGGCACGTCGCGCCCGAAGCGCGCCGCGCGGGGACGCCACTCCGCCTAGTCGTCCTCGTTTTCGAAGGCGTTGCGGACGGCGTTGGTGACCCACGCGTCGATCGGCGTGAGGATCGCGCCGCGGATGACCGTGATCAGGGCCTCTTCTCCGCTGAGCGTCGTCGGGATCGTGATGTCAGGGATCTGGCAACCGCCGAACTGGCCGAGCATGCCTGCGGCCCCGAGCACACACAGCGACTTACGGGCCTTGTTCCATCGTGACAACTGCATTTGAACTCTCCCATCAGAAGGTTTCTGCTACCCGGCGCCGCCGCGACGACCACGAGGCGGCAGCGCCCGTCTGCGGCGGCGGCCCCGGGCCGGTTTCCCGGACCGCGCCTCTGCGGCACAGGCCGCGAGGAAGGGCGCCCCCAGCCGGTCTTTCCTCAGTTACGCAGGGCGGTCAGGTCGATGGCGTAGATTTCCACGCGGCGATTCGCCTGTCGGCCGTTGTTGCTCGAATTGCTCGCCCGGGGGCGATACTCGCCGGCGCTGGAGGGGATCAGCCGACGCGGGGCAATGCCGTTGTCGCGGAGGTACCGCGTCACGGCCAGCGACCGCTGCGCGCCGAGCTCCAGGTTGTCGGCCCAGCCGCTCTTCTTGATGGGCTGGTTATCGGTGTGCCCGAAGACAAGGACGTCCTTGTCCCCGTACTCGCCCTTGAGCGTGCTTACGATGCTGTCGAGGCGGCCGCGCGCCTTATCCCGCAGGACGGCCCGGCCTGATTCGAAGAGGATTTCATCTTCAATGGCGATCATGGCGCCGCCCGGCACCGCGGTCCACCCGGGGGCGGCCTCGGTGGGCGTCGGCGCACTGGCGAGCTGGGCGCGCATCGCCTCAAGATCGCGATTCGCCTCGTTGAGCCGCGCCATCAGCGTGTCGCGATCGCCCTGCGCGGCGCGGAGGGCGTCCTCGCACTGGTCGATCTGGTTAGACAGGCTGCGGTTCTGCTCCTCCAGGCTGACACCGTCCTTTTTGCCGCTGCACCCGGCCGCCATTCCCACAAGCACCAGCGAACTGACTGCGAAACGAACGAGTTTCATGGTCTTGACTCCTCTGGGGCTGCCGCGATTGGCGATCCGCGCCGATGGTTCATCCGGCCGGATCGATTCCGCCAGCCTACGTCTCTTCCTTCCCCTGCTCCCTATCAGCATCAGCCGCCGGCGGCACGCCCTGAATCGCTTCACGCTCGCGCCGGGCGACGGCTTCCTCCCTGCGCCGGAGGTCTTCCGCCTTCTTCTTTTCCTGTTCGCTGGCGCGGAGGCGCTTCATGTCGCCGTACAGCGTGCGTCCCACCCACAAGACGCGTGCGCACAGCAGCGTGGCGCTCGCCGTGGTCAGCAACAGCCACACGACGTTGATTTTCCGCGACTCGTCCGTTAGCCAGAAGAACCAGACCGAGACCTCGTTCCGGCGGTTCATGAACAGGACGATCGCAATCGCCACGGCCACAAACAGCACGGCGGCGAGGCGAACCTAGACTTTGATCTGCTGAAAGGCAAGACTCATCTTCGGCGTCTCCGATCGCCGGCCTGTGAGTTTCAGGGAAATAACAGGCGCGACGCGTCGATCACGCCAGCGATCGGTCGCCAGCGCAACAGCGGCTCGTAGAACACGATGATGATCAGAAACCCCAGCGACAGCCAAGGTCCCAGCGGGATCGCCCGGGCACTCTTGCGCGGCAGCGCCACGATCCAGCCTGTCAGCGCCAGCAGGCAACTGAGCACGAACCCCATGACCGCCACGGGCCAGCCCGCCACGCATCCCGCCGCCGCGAGGAGATGGATGTCACCGGCGCCGAAGGCCTCCTTGCCGAAGATCAGGGTGAAAACGATCCGCACTGCCCAACCTACCGCGCCGCCGATAAGGTAGCCGGTTGCCGCGGTGGCCACGCCACGCAGCGGTTCCCACTGCCGGAACAGATCAAACCCGGGCAGGCTGAACCGTGTGTGCAGCAGCGCGGAGGCCGGCTCGGAGTTGGAACGGTAGTAGAACCACGCAACGGCACCCATCATCACGGCCGGGAGCAGGATCGCCAGTTCGCGGAGCACCATCCCGCGTGCCTCCGAGCGCTCCTCGTCGATGGCCTCCATGATCTGCCGGTCGCTCTCGCGCTCCTGCCAGCCCTCGACCACAATAAGGAGGAACACCAGCACGATCGGGACCAGGGCGCGGGCGGTGTGCGGAATCGCGACGCCGAAGCCCTCGACCGCCACCAGCGAACCCACGAGCGAAAGAAAGATCAAGGCGAGCCACCAGACCAGCGCTCGGGAGGGGCGATCGGGCGGCCCTTGGGGCGCCGTCTCGGCGAGGGCGGGATCCACCCCCTCAGCGGCATCGGCCGGCGCGGGCATCTCGGGGATGGACCCTCCCACGGACGGGGCCGGCGTCGGCTCATCGGGCGTCTCCAGCGTCACCGGCATGTCCGGGGCGTCGTCCCCACGCCGCCGCAGCAGCCAGAGGATCAGCCCTGAAACCCCCAGACCGGCGAGGGCGCCCAAACTCGTGGCGGAGAGCGCGTCGCCGGGGCGGGGCCAGTCGGTACGCGCCCGCGGCGTCCAGATCGTGTGCAGCACGAACCCGGCAAGCGTGGCGATGTTCGTGAAGCGCACATCAACCCAGTAGTGCTCCAGGTCGATAGCCGACATCGACAGCAGGCAGCCGAGCAGGATCACGTGGGCCAGCAGGATCGGCCAGTTCACGGCGAGGTGATCGTTGAGCGAGACAAAGCAAGAAGTATCGAAACCGCTGCGAACCTGGCCGATGAAGAAAGCGTCCAGTATGAGGAGGACCAGGATGGCCATCAGCAGCTCGACCACCGCGTAGCGCGATGCGATAGGCGTCGCGCAGTCGCGGCAGCGGCCGCCGAGGCGGATGAAGCTCAAGACCGGCAGGTTGTCGTACCACCGGATCCGATGGCCGCATCGCGGACAGGCGGACCAGAGCGGCTCGCGCAGCGACTGGTCGCGTGGGACGCGGTAGATGATGACGTTCAGAAAGCTGCCGACGCACAGCCCGACGGCGGACCAGAAGAAGATCCACCACAGGGCCGCGATCACCATCGCCAGGGTTCCATCTTCCACGCGGCTACACCCGGCCGTGCGTGCCGTCGCACCAGGGCTTGTCAGCGCTGCGGTGGCACTGGCAGACCGACTTCTTGCCGGGGGCGGCAAGTTCGACCACGATCGGCGTGACGCCGGTGCCGTGGCGGGCGTGGGCGCCGTCGCAGTAAGGCAGCTTCTCGGACAGGCCGCACTGGCAGTAGGCCTTCTTGCCTGCCGTCTCGTCGAGGACGATGGGCTTGTGGCCGTGTCTGGGCTCGGTCATCGTGTCCTCTCCCGGCGCGCGGAGGCCGCACGCTTCGCTAGCATCGTCTGGCCGGGGCGTTCACGCAACCGCGCCCGACTCGTCACCCCGTCGCAGCCGAGGCAGGTGGCGACGCGGTCCCGGAACGGGAGTCTGCTCGCTTGATGACTTCCGCGGAACCTCAACCTGTCCCGCCCCCTGCGGAGCCGGTCCGGGGCCCGCTCATGACGGCGCTGCTCGCGCCGTTCTCCCGCCCTTTCTCGCCATCGCGCGCGGCGTTGCGGCTGGCCCGCGGTCCGCTGGCGGTTGCCGCGCTCCACCTCGTCCTGGCTTCCCTGGTGTTGCCGGCGGTGGTGATCGGCGCCGAGATGCTCGGACTGCACCGCGTGCTCGAACGCGCCGCGGACGGCCACCCCCTGGAGGACGCGGTCGAGGAGGTGGTGTACCTCTGGAATGACGCCGCCGCGGGTCGTGCGGCGCCATTGTATGGCTTCCTTGCCGCCATCCCCGCGGCGACGCTCGCCGCAGCATGCGTGGCGGCGGTGCTCCAATGGCCTTTGATTCAAGGTTCCGGCTCGCGCTGGGGCGGCCTGCGGCGCGGGTTCGCAGCCGCGGCTGCCACGGCCTGGCCGGCCCTTGCCGGGCTGCTCCTCTGGAATCTGCAGGGCTGGTTCGTGTATGAGGTGGTGCGCTCGCTCTCTGTCTATTGGACGGCCGTAAGCACGTATCAGGTCTATTCACTCCAGCACGTGCAGAGTGCCATGATCGCGATCGTCTTCGGTCTCTGGTGGCTCGGGAGGGCCGCCGTCGGAGCCCGGGCAGAGGACGGATCCGATGAGCGCAGCCCGCGCTGCGAAGCGTGCGGTTACGACCTCCGCCATCTTCCCGTCGGCGGCCGGTGCACGGAATGCGGGCTTGATGTGGCACTGTCCGTCGAACCAGGGCGTCGGCGATGGCTGCCCGCCGTGGAGTCTTCCTTGTCGCTGCGAGAGCTCGCCCTCGCCACCGTCGAGGTGCTGCTGCACCCTTCGCGGTTCTACGCGGCGTTGCCGATGCGGGAGTCTGAAGCGGGCGCTCGGCGTTTTGCGGCGCGGCAGTACATCGCCATCGCCGGCTGCGCCGCGGTGTGGCTTTGGGCGTGCATCATCCTGATTCCCGGTGGTCCCCCCGGGCTGTTCAACAAGATTGCGATGCCGCTGCCCATGGGCACCGCCGCGGGGTTGGCCGCCTGGGCGATGCACCGCGGCGTCGCCGCGGTGGCGATCGGGTGGGTCTTCCTCCGCCGCCAGTTGCCCGATCCGCAGCACGCGCGACGGGTGCTGTTCTTCGAGGCCGCCTACAGCTGGTCGTTCTGCCTGTTCAATGGTTCGCTCGTGACCAGTTTCATGGCGTTTCAGGACTGGCTGACGCAGATGATCCGGGGGCGCATGGTGTGGGGGGCGCCGCTGGAAGTGTGGGTCGTCCTGACGGGCAATGTGCTTCTCGTGGTCGGCGGGTTAATGCGGTATGTCCGGATCATCCCGCAGGTGCGATACGCGAACTTCTGAGGCGAGGGCCGCGAGGTGACCGGCGAGCCGTCACTGGGGGCGAGGTCAGAGGAACCCGCCGATGCGAGGTCGACCGCGCTGCGCGTCGCGACCGCCCGGCGGTCGGGGCTGCGCGCGGAGGGGCGGCTCGTGCCGCCGCTGATCGTGTTCCTGCTCTACGTTGGCTTCTTCACGAGCGTGTCGCCGCATGTACTCGGCCTGCGCTGGATTCGTGATTGGGTTTCGTCGGGGGGGGTTGGGGCGAGCACGTTGTCGCTGATCATCTTCCTCGCGCCGTGGCTGCTCGTGTTGGCGGTGCTGCGGCTGGTCCGGGCGCGTCGAGAACTGTCGGCGGGCAGGCTTCCGGCCGAGGCGGACGAGCCGGATGAGTCTCACCGGCTCTGGGTGATCGGGGAGCTGCCGGATGCGGAAGAACTGGTCGACGTGCCGTTCGAGCCGGCTGAACTGGGTCCCGTTCTGCCCACACGGGTCGATCTGAGCGAATCCGCCGGTCTGGAGCGGCGACAGGATAGCCGACGCACGCTCGCGACGAACGCCCTCGGGTTGACCGTGTTTGTCGCCGGTTTCTTCGCGGCGCACGGCGTCAGCGCGGCGATTCGCAGCGTGAGCCTCGGGGTCGACCTGTTCTCCGGTCCGCACATGCCCCTCAAAATGCTGACCGGCATCCTCGCGGTGTTCGCCGCGATGACGTACTTCATGCCCACGCACCTGCGGATCGTGCCGCAGCGTCTTGAGGTCGTGGTTCACCGGATCGGTGGGGCGGGCCGCCCGTGGGTCCGAGCGATCGACCTGTCTCAGGCCGTTGTCGTCGTGGATTTCGTGCAGCAGACGCTCTTCATCACCCATGATGGCGCGCAGCTGACTGTCCGAATGTGGGGAATGGCTCAGCAGCGGCTCCTGGTGTACACCACGCTGCGCGCGGCGCTGTCGAGCCACAGTCCGCCTCCCGGGTCGGCACTGGCGGAAAGCTGATTCGCCGATCGGCGCTTGCGCCATACACCGGAAAAACGAAGGCGCCCGGCGACCGCATGCGCGGAGCCGGGCGCGTTGATTACAGGCTGTTCTGGTTCTCGTCCCGCGGGCGGCCGATCAGACACGGGCGCTCGCCGACATCGGCCGCCCGCCGTTCTCCGCGGGGTGACTCCATCCTTGGCGAGACGCCCCGGAGGAGAACCCGACAGTTCGTTCATGCGCGGGTCAGTGTGCGGCCCGCGCGAAACCTCGCTTGCTCCTACTTGCCCGAGGCGCTGATGCGGTCCCGGCGCTTGAGCGCCCAGCGACGATGGAGTTCCTCGCGCACGCGGCGGGCAATGCGGTCTGCGGCCCGGCTGATCGCCGACTCGAGCGTTTCGTCTGCGACATCGGCGGTAAGCGTTCCGGCCGAAGCGAGCTGTACCTCGACGGTACAGCGCTTGTCGATGCCTCCCCGCGGGCCGTTCAGGTCCGCGACGGTCACCCGCATCCGGCTGATGCGGCTGGCGAAGCGCGAGAGGGCGAAACCGAGGCGTCGCTCAACCAACTCTTTGAGCGCCTTGCCCATGGGAACATTCCGCGTGGCGATGTCCATCATCATATGCGGGTCTCCTTTCGCAGACGAAAGCGGGGCCGGCTCCGCCTGGCCACCGAAGGCCGCCGGCAGCGACGCGGAGCGGGACCTCACCCGCCGCGGACGCCGTCGGCCTTCCTATCAGTTGTACGCCCGCGGATGGCGGGGGTTTGTTTCTTCCCTGTATCGCGCGAGGTCAGGGAGGCTGGGGGACCGGGGGTAGCGCCGCCGAGCCCTCGTTGGCGCGGCCGTGCGCTCAAGGGGCGCGCCTGAGTCGCCGCCAGAGAGCGAAGCGGTCACGCGAAGGCACCACAAAATGAAGTGAGAACGCCTAGGCGTCTCTCCGGCCGCGGCCGCTGCCGGCGTCACAGTGAGCCCTCGAAGCGGCCCAGCAACCTGCCGACCTCGACGACGTCCTTGTCCCCCCGTCCCGATAGGTTCACGAGGATGGTGCGGTCGGCGTCGAGCGTCGGAGCCAGCCGGATGGCGTGCGCGACGGCGTGGGCGGGCTCGAGGGCAGGGATGATGCCCTCGGTCTCGCTGAGGGCGGTGAACGCGGCCAGGGCCTCTGCATCGCCCGCAGCGACATACTGCACCCGGCCGGCGTCCTTCCAGAACGAGTGTTCGGGCCCGACGCCGGGGTAGTCCAGCCCCGCAGAGACCGAGTGGACCGGCAGCGTCTGGCCGTCGTCGTCCTGAAGGACGTAGGTCGCCATGCCATGGATCACACCAGGGCGGCCGGCGCTGAGGGTGGCCGCGTGGCGACCGGCCACGCCGACGCCCTCACCGGCGGCCTCGACACCGATGAGTGCCACATCGATGTCACCCGCGAAGGGGTGGAACACGCCGGCGGCGTTGCTGCCGCCGCCGACGCAGGCGATGACGAAGTCGGGCAGGCGGCCGGTCCGCTGGATCATCTGGGCGCGGGCTTCGCGGCCGACGATGGTCTGAAAGTCGCGGACCATCAGCGGGAAGGGGTGCGGGCCCATCACGCTGCCGATGACGTAATGCGTCCACTCGCTGGAGCCCATCCAGTCGCGCATCGCGGCGTTGATCGCGTCTTTCAGCGTCTTCTGGCCGGTCTCAACAGCGACGACCCTGGCCCCCAGCAGCTCCATGCGGAAGACGTTGAGCTTCTGCCGCCGGACGTCTTCGGCCCCCATGTAGACGACGCACTCCAGGCCGAAAGCGGCGCACGCCGTCGCGGTGGCCACGCCGTGCTGCCCGGCACCGGTTTCCGCGATGATGCGCCGCTTGCCCAGCCGCCGGGCGAGCAGCACCTGCCCCATCGTGTTGTTGATTTTGTGGGCGCCGGTGTGGTTGAGGTCTTCGCGCTTGAGGAAGATGCGCGCGCCGCCGAGGCGGCCCGACAGACGCTGTGCTTCGTAGACGGGGCTGGGACGGCCGACGTAGTGGGTGAGCAGATCGTGCAGTTCCTGCCAGAAGCCGCGATCGCCGCGGATGGCGCGGTAGGCGTCGGCCAGTTCCTTCACCGAGGCCATCAGTGTTTCGGGAACGAACTGTCCGCCGAACGCGCCGAAGCGGCCCGAGGCATCGGGCAGCGCGGCGGGCTCCTGCGGCGGCATGATGTCGATGGTCTGCGCGTCGCTGGCGGGCACCCCATGACCCCCGGGAGAGTGTGCGGGACCGCGGCCTGACCGGCGGGCTTCGGCCGCTCTGTGGCGCCCCCCGCGTTTTCCCACGGGCGCAGCGCCGCTATGATCCGACAGCAACAGGGGCCGAAGGAGCTCTCCGCATGTCCGACCCGCTTTCGCCGCTTCTGAATCAACGCGTCGTGCTCGATACCGGCACGTCGATTATCTATATCGGCCTTCTCAGCGAGTATACGGAGAATCTCTTCGTCCTGCGCGATGCCGATCTGCACGACTGCCGCGACGGGCACCTTTCCAAGGAGGCCTACCTCGCCGACATTCGCCGCAGCGGCCTGACAGCGAACCGGGGCAAGGTGATCGTCATGCGGTCCGCGGTCATGAGCCTCTCGCCGCTCGCGGATGTGCTGATCGACTGAGCCCTGAGCGGGGTCAGTCGCTGGCGTCGTCGTCCCCGGACGGGTCGGCGGCGGTGGGTGCGTCGTGCGTCGCGGCGAGCTGCACTCCCTCGATCCCTTCGAAAAGGGCCGAGCCGATTCGTACGTGGGTGGCGCCCGCACCGATGGCGTGCTCGAAGTCGTGACTCATACCCATCGACAGGCAGCGGAACGCCGGGCCGCAGAGCCGCTCGCCCGCGACCTCGTCGAACAGTTCGCGCACCCGCTCGAACACCTGGCGGATCTGATCCGCGTCATCGGTCAGCGGGGCCATCGTCATCAGGCCGCAGACCCGCAGGTGGCTCAGCCCGGCGATTTCGGCCGCAAAGTGTGTGACCGCCGGGACGGCGATACCCTGCTTGGTGGCCTCTTCACTGGCGTGCACCTCGATCATCACGTCGACCACGCGGCCGAGCTTTGCCCCGTTGGTGTTGATCTCCTCGGCCAGGCGCAGCGTGTCGACCGAGTGAATTACGTCCACCCATGGCAGCAGGGACTTGACCTTGTTGCGCTGCAGGTGACCGATCATGTGCCATCGCGGGGGGGAGACGGGCGGCTCATCTTTCGGTCGCCGCGCGAGCCATTCGTGGATGAGGGCGGCGCGGCGCGTGAACTCCTGCACGCGGCTCTCGCCGAGGTCCCGCACGCCCAGTTCAATCAGGTCCTGGATAAGCTCGGGCTCGGCGTACTTGGTGACCGCGACGAGCGTAACCTCGCTGCGCGGGCGGCCTGCCCGCTCGCAGGCGGCGCGGATGCGCGCCTCGACGCGCTGGAGGTTCTCCGCAAGCTGCGTCCGCATGGGGCGGCCCCTTCCCTGGTTCCCGGCGGCGGGGTCCGGCTCCGCCGCGGCCCGGCCGCGTCTGGTGACCGGCGATCGCCGGGCGGCGCGGTCGATCAACCTCGCATTCCGAACGGGCCATCGATTATAGCCGCGGGCGACGCAGGGTGACAGGGCGATCCGCCGCCTCGCTGGCATCGCCGTGGCCCGCCGCCATAATGCCCGCGTGATGACCGCAGACGAGATCATCGTTGCGCCACCCGCCGAGGGGGAGGCATTCGACCCGGCCTGTCTCTTCCCGACGCCCGGGCCGTTCGAGCTGGAAATCGGCTGCGGCAAGGGGGGGTTTCTGCTGAGCCGGGCCCGGGCGAACCCCGAGATCCGCATGCTCGGCATCGAGTGGGCGAGCAAATACTACCGCTACTGCGCCGACCGCATGGCGCGGCGCGGCCTGACCAATGTCCGCGTGATGCGCACCGACGCGAAGATCTTCGTGATGCAGCACCTCGTGGCCGAGTCAGTCGACGCGCTGCACCTGTATCACCCCGACCCCTGGCCCAAGAAACGGCATCACAAGCGCCGCCTCGTGCAGGCGCCGTTCGTCGCGGCGGCGGTCCGCTGCCTCAAGCCGGGCGGCCTCTGGCTGGCGCAGTCGGACCACGACGAGTATTTCGAGCAGATCGCCCGGGAACTCACCGCCCATCCTGAGCTCCGGCCCATCGAATGGGAATCCACCGGCCGCGGACCGGGTGGCGAGTGGGGCGGCACCAATTTCGAGATCAAGTTCTCGCGGGCGGGAAGCCGGATTCACCGGGCGGCGTTCCGACGGGTGGCGGCAGGCGGGGGCGATTAGCGGCGGGCGATTCAGGGTTCTGCGGACTGTTCGCGATCCTCCCGTTCGCGCCGGTCGGCGAGGGCGGGCGGCGGGCGATCGAATCGGAAGGTCAAGCGCGCCGACGTGACGCCCGATTGCGGCGTTTCCACGCTGCAGGTGACGAAGCGCACGGGGCGGAGCAGCGCCGTCAATTCCTCCAGGGCGCCCGCGAGGTCGATCTTCGGCTGAGCGACCGCGCTCGCCGCGGGCAGCGCCAGCGGCAGGTCGATCGTCTCCCCTTCGCGCAGAACCCGCAGGATCGGCCCCGAGCCCGATTCCCTGCGCAGCAGCCGTGCCTTGAGGTCCGCGTTGGGAGCTTCGAGCGACAGCAACTCGCCGTCGACCCCCACGATAAGGTCGCCAGGTTGCAGACGCTCGGCGGCAGCCGTGTCGGGGTGGACGACCGCGACGTAGACCACGCCCGGCGTCTGTTCCGCGCGCATCCCGATGCCGTACCACCGGACGGTAGCCTGCTCGGCGCTCGGCGCGTTGCGCCAACGATCCGCATCGGCCACTGAGGGCTCGCCGCGCTGGTAGGCGGCGAGCCAGCGGTTGATCTGGCCCGCCCCAAGCTTCGGCTGCATCACCCAGACTGACCCACAGGGCTGCGCTCCGCGACAGGCCTGGCGCACATCGCCCAGCCGGCCGAGCGAGCTGAGCTTGCCGTTGCGGGCGCTGAGGATCTCGCGGACCTGCTGACCGGTGGTGCCGAGGATCAGCCAGCGGCCGCTGACCGTGAATACCGGCTCGATGTCGAGCGCTTCCGGGAGAACGAGGCGGAGCCGCGCGGCGAGCTCTCGCAGCGGCACCTGCACGACGCGCGAGCCCAGGTAGGTGGAAGCCCGGATCGCCGGGGGTTCCGCCGGGGCTGCCTCGCCGTCGGCAGGCGGCGGGGCGTTTTCGAAAAGTCGGCGCAGTCCGGCTTCCAGCTCGGCCGCGACAGCGCGGGCATCCTGGCACTCAACGAGGACCGCGAGGCGGAGCGCCTCGGCCGGCGTGCGGCCCGGGGTCCCACCCCAGGCGAGCAGGACGCTGGGGCCGATGCCGCGGAGCAATCCCTGCTCGCGGCGCTCCGGCGAGGCCAGGAGGCCGCCAAGCAGCGCGAGGTGGCTCGAAAGCCAGGGTCGGTCGGCGCGGGCCACGGCGCGATCGAACACGGTCTGCAGGTCGATGCTCGTGGCCCAGGCGAACAGCGTGTTGTGGGGAAGTTGCTGCAGTTGTTCCATCGCCTCGGCGGAGAGCGTGCCCGCGTCGGGCGCCTGGCTGCCCACGGTGCGCAGCACCACCTCGACACGGCGGCCGCTGGGATAAGCAGAAACGAGCACGGCGTCGGCCACGGAGGCCAGCAGCCGTCCGCCGAAGCCGGCGCCCTCGGCGGGCGGCGTCGCGCGGATGTAGGCCGTGGCGATGCTGCCGGGGGGCAGGTCGGCGCCGAGGCGGCGGTAGGCGGCGGATTCGATCAGTGGTCGCGCCTCCACGTCGGCCATCACGTCGAGCGTCTCACCCAACAGAGAGCCGGGCATCGACTGGCGGCCCATCGCCAGGACGCCATCGCGCACTGCGACAACCACCCCTGCGGACGTGGTAAAGAACTGCACATCGCCCAGGTCGTGGTCGGGCGAGCGGGTATCCCGCGGGAACCAGCGCTCGACAACGGCCGGGTCCGCGAGGCGGATGTACCAGACGGCGTGCTCAAAGTCCTTCCACGATCGAGCGGCGAGGCCGACTTCGAGGTCGGCCAGATCGGCGACGCGCACGGGATAGCGATCGGCGAGCAGGCCGTCGAGCCAGTGATTCACGTCGCGACGCGTGGAGAGCGTGCCGCTGGTGAGCAGTTCGATGAGCGACCCGGCGTCCGACTCGTCGAGGACGCGGTCGACCTCGCGCGGCGCCTGCAGCGTCAGGAAGATGCCCGCCGAGTCCGGCGCATAGCGGGCAAGCGGGGCCGGCGCGGCTTCTGGCGCGGCTGGGGAGGGCGCGACGGGTGGCGGTTCCGGCTCGGGCTGTTGAGCGAGCGCGACGGTCGGCAATGACAGCGCGGCTGCGGCCACCGCGGCGAAGACCGCGAACCGTGTCGGCGTTCCGGTAGCGCCCGATCCGTTTGGCAACGG
This sequence comes from uncultured Phycisphaeraceae bacterium, assembly GCA_964426945.1. GTDB lineage: Bacteria > Planctomycetota > Phycisphaerae > UBA1845 > UBA1845 > CAYRSS01. The sequence goes on along the minus strand of CAYRSS010000005.1, from coordinate 68,628 downwards.
GCGAATGGTCATGGTGGCTTAGAGATCCTCGACGCCCGCTTCGATTGCGGAAGTGCTCAGCGTGGAGGAAGCGGGGCGCGGGTCACCGCCGGCGGAGCGCGGCGGAGCGAGCAGCAGTTCGAGGGCGTGGGGCAGGCTCTGCCACCGGACGGGCTGCGCAGGGGCCGTAGCACCGGTGGATTCAGCCACGGGTTCGTCGGCGGGCAGGGTCTCGGCTTCGATCGACATCGCACTGGAGGGCGGAGCGAATTCCTTCTCGCCCGCGACGCGCTGTTCCGGATCGAAAAGACCGAGCAGGGCGAAGCCGACGACCGCTGCCGCCGCAACGGGGACACCGATGCGGGCGATGCGCCAGAGGCGCGCCGCACGCGAATCGCCCGGAAGATCGATACAGGCCATCAGCCGGTCGGTGAACTCGTCATCGAGCGCGACGGAATCGGAATCAGCGGACACGAGGTGCCCGGCGACCTCCGAGAGGGCCAGCGTCTGCCGACAGTCAGGGCACTGCATGCAGTGCGCCGACAGCTCGTTGGCGAGCGTCGGGGCGAGATCGCCATCCAGGTAGGCGTCGATCAGGGACTTGGCCTGTTCGCAGTGCATGACAGGGCTCGAATTCGGGCTGCCGCAAGCCCCGACGACCGGGGGTGCTGCGGCGGTCCATCCCCTTATACCCGACTCAACCCGCCAGATTGCGGAGGCGGCGGGCGTCTTTTCCGGCGGCCAGCGGCTCAAGGAGCGTCCGCAGGCGACCGCGGGCACGGTGCAAGTGGCTCTTCACGGTGGCGATCGGCAGGTCCAGGACCTGGGCGATCTCCTGGCAACTGAGCTCGTGCCTATAAAACAGGAGGATCGTCGCCTTCTGGGGTGGGCTCAACTCGGCCACTGCCCCCCATACCTCCCGACGCAGAAGCGCGGCCTCCTCCGACTCGGCTACGGAGGCCTCGTCGGAGATGCCGGACTCCAGGTGGGTGAAATCGACGTCTCCGCTCAAGGGCTGCTTGCGGCGGAGCCAGTTCAGGCAGACCCGGTAACCAATCGTGAACAACCAGGTGCTGAACCGGTACTCCGAGGAGTAGGAATCGAGCGACGCGAAGGCCTTCAGGAAGGCTTCCTGGCAGATTTCCTCGGCATCGTGGTGGTTGTGGACCATTCGCCGGAGAAAGGCGAACAGGCGGTCCCGGTGCATGTTGACGAGATCGCGGGCGGCCGCCCGATCACCCCGGCGAATCCGCGCAACGAGGGCCTGTTCCTGGGCGCCAATCGTAGTGGGGGATGGCGTAGACACGGCGATCTCCTCTCCGCGACGGGGGCGCACCGCCCCCTCTCTGATTATAACCTCTCGACCGGCACTCCGATTGCCGGTTTTCGCACTTCCGTTAGAATCGACGCCGCGGGGCGATGCACTGCAGTCCTCCCGCGACGAGATTCACTACGGCTTGAAAAAGATCATGTCCGCTAAGAAGCCGCCCACCCCGGCCAACATAGCCCGAAACCGCAAGGCCGGATTCGAGTACGAGCTGCTCGAAAAGATCGAGTGCGGCATCGTCCTCTACGGCCCCGAGGTCAAGAGCCTTCGCAGCGGGCTCGTGTCGCTCGACGAGGCGTACGCCAGGATCGAGCGGGGCGAGCTTTGGCTCTGCGGCTTTCACATCGGCCCCTACGCCCACAACACCACGCGCCCTGACGACCCGCTCCGCAAGCGAAAGCTGCTGGTTCACTCCCGCGAGCTTCGCAAGCTGGAAACCCGCGTGGACCAGAAGGGGCTCGCGCTGGTGGCGACGCGGGTCTACTTCAACGATCGCGGTCTGGCCAAGGTCGAGATCGCCGTAGCCCGCGGCAAGAAGCTTCACGACAAACGGGAGTCCATCAAGGCCCGCGAGCAGAAGCGGGAGATGGACCGGGCGACGCGCCGCCGCTGAAGGCGCGCCCGACTGAAAGACGAATCGCCTGCCCCGCGGCGCATCGGGGCGCTGCGGAGCAGGCGATCGTCGTCGGACACTTCCGAAGGAAGCGCCCGCTCCGCCGCGTGGGCGGCGAAGCGGGAGCGTCAGCCGATTACTGGCCGTCCTTCTTCTCTTCCACGCCCGCGCCACCCTGCTGCGACTTGATGCGCTCCAGCAGTTCCGGCGGCAGGTCTTCGACGTTCACGCGCTGCAGCGGCACGCTGCGGCCCGAGCCGGTCTGGATCATCGGGGCGTCGCCCGCGGCGCCGGCGTCGGCCTGGGCTTCCTTGGCCAGCTGCGCCTTGTGGGCCGCGGCCTTGGCCGGGTCGAGCTGGGTCTCGATGTCCTCCTTGAGCACCTTCTCAAGGTCGGCGATGTTGCCGATGCGCGCCGAAGCGATCGTGCCATCCTTACCAATCACGAACAGCGACGGGAAGCTGCTCGCCGAGAACATCGGGCCGATCTTGTTCTCCGGATCCAGAACGACCTCGCCCCCGAAGCCGATGGACTTGATCGTCTCCATCACCTGCTCCGGCGTGAACGGCTGGCGCATGGTCTGCTGAACCGCGACGAAGCGGACGGGCTTGCCCTCAAACTCCTTGCGCAGCGGCTCGAGGCGGGGCATCTGCTTCTTGCAGAAGCCGCAGTTCACGGCGAAGAAGTCGACGACGGTGACGATGTCCTTGTTGGCATCGCCGCCGAACGGTCGGCCGTCCACGGTCACGGCGCTGAACGTCGGGGCCGTCTTGCCGACCATGAGCTCCTGCGGACGCTTCTGCGGCTTGGCCGGAGGCGTCGGGGCCGGAGTCGGGTTCTTGCGGAGGTTCTCACGGTGCGCGGCGGCCTTGGCCGGGTCGAGCTCGGTCTCGATATCGGCCTTCAGGCGCGCCTCAAGATCGGGGATGTTGCCGACGCGCGAGGCGACCACCATGCCGTCCTTACCCACGACGAGGAGCGAGGGGAAGCTGTTGGCCCCGAAGAGGGGACCGACCTTGTTCTCGGGATCAAGGGCCAGTTCGCCCTGGAACCCGAGGCCGGCCAGAGTCTCCTTGACCTGCTGCTCGTTGAACGGCTGGCGCATGGTCTGCTGAACGACGACGAAGCGAACGGGCTTGCCCTCGAACTCCTTGCGGAGCGGCTCGAGACGCGGGATCTGCTTCTTGCAGAAGCCGCAGTTGACGGCGAAGAAGTCGAGGACGGTGACGGTGTCCTTGAACGCGTCGCCGCCGAGCGCCTTGCCGTCGGTCGTGGTCAGGTTGAAGGCCGGGGCAGGCTTGCCGACCATGAGGTCCGGACCCTTGAGCTGCTGCGTCGGGGTCGGGCGCTCGGTCACGGGCACGAAGATCTCGGGCTGCTGCTGGTCGTCGGTCTTGAGGGTGATCTTGGTGCCGGCCGGCGGCGTGTAGTTCGCCGGGATGGTCAGGTTGATCATGTACTCGATACCGGCGGTCTTCTCGACAACGGGAATATCGCTGCCCAGTGCCGGATCGCTCGACGTGGCGCTGATCACGCGCACAGGGTTCTTACCCTCGTTGCGGAAGATCAGCGGGCGCGACGACTCGCGCGAGGCCTTGCTGAGGACGAGCTGCGGCGGGTTGACGTCCAGGCGCTTGGGCACGCGGCCGGTCACGGCGACGGTCAGCTTCGGCTGCTTGATGAGGTTGGTTTCGACCTCGAGGTTGTCGCGAACCGTACCCTCGTTGAAGGGCGGAACGCCGCGCACGATCAGGTCAAACGCCTTGCCTGGCGTGGTCTCGATCAGTTCGTAGGTGAACATCGCCTTGTCACGAGCGGGGGGCATCGTGAGCTTGAGCGGCTCCTCGGTGTTGTTGACGATCTTGAGCGTCATCTGGGCGGGCTCATCGCCGAACAGCTTCGGGAAGAACGCCCCCATCGGGGTGACCTCGATAAACGCCTTGCAGGTGCCGGTGAGCTTCAGGTCGATCTTCGGCTTGGCCGGGTCATTCGTGGTGATGGCGATCGACTTCGAGTAGACGCCGTGCAGCTTGGTGCTGTTGAGCGTGAAGGGGAAGTCGCCGCTCTGGCCGGGCTCGATCCGGGTAGGCGTCTTGCCGGCCGCGGTGCAGCCGCAGGCGGGCTTGACGCTGAGGATCTCCAGCGCGGCGGTGCCCTCGTTCTTGATCACGAAAGTGTGATTCAGGCTCAGCGGGTCGCCCGCCCAGGTCGTGCCGAAGTCGAAGCTGTCGGCGCCCACCACCACCGCCCGCGGCTGCTCGCCGGTTGGCGCGGCAGCCGGGTCGGCCGGCTTCTCCTGCGGATTCTGATTCACGAGCTCGGCGCGGGTCGAGAGCGGAATCTCCATCGTCTTGGTCTCGGCCTGGAACGCGAGGGCGAGCGTCGGGCAGAGCAGCCCGAAAGTCGCCAGCGCAACGGCCGAGCCGAGCGCGAAGGGCGTGAAATGGCGTGGCTTCATGGTCATGAGATACTGTCCCCGCTTTGCAGAAGTCCTGGCGTCTACGGCGCTTCGACCGGTGCGAACGCCCCGGCCGGATGGCCGCCCGCGACGCCCCTGACCACCGTTGGCCGGGAGCTGCGCCGCGAAGCCGCTCAGCAGCCTATATAGCGGAAATCGCGGCGACGCAGCAACCGCACACGGGCCTATGTTACGGGTGCGTTACCCCCCCCGGCGCGCAACGGTTCCCCCGCCGGATGGACCCATGGGAATCCGCTGCGCTATCGGGCGATCCAGTCGTCTGGTATCTTCCCTGCGGCCTGCCGTGGCAGCGTCCGGCGGGTGTCCGGAGGGGGTCGGCGGGCGACCCCGGCCGGCCGGGGCGGAGAGCAAGACGTGACCGGATCCGTTCGCGCCCCGGCGCTCGACAGCGGGCTGGGCTGGCTCAACACCGATCGTCCGCTCGCGTTCGACGGCGACCTGCGCGGCCGCGTGGTCGTCCTCGACTTCTGGACCTACTGCTGCATCAACTGCATCCACATCCTGCCCGATCTGGCCTGGCTGGAGTCGAAGTACGCCGCCGAGCCGGTCGTCTTCATCGGCGTGCACAGCGCGAAGTTTGATAACGAAGCCTCGCGCGAGACGATCCGGGCGGCGATGCTCCGCTACGAAATCGCCCATCCCGTCATCATCGACGAGGACATGCGCCTCTGGCGGGCGTACACGGTGCGGAGCTGGCCGACGGTGATCGTGATCGACCCGCGCGGACACATCGCCGGCGTCTTCGCGGGGGAGGGGCAGCGTGCGGCGCTGGACGAGATCATCGGCCAATTGCTGGGACAGGGGCGCGCCGAGGGCAGCCTTGCCGACGGTCCGCTGCACCTGCGTCGCGAGGCGTCGGTGCAGGCGGCGAGCGGCCTGGCCTTCCCCGGCAAGGTGCTTGCCGATGAGGCCGGTGGCAGGCTCTTCGTCGCCGATTCGAACCACAATCGCATTATCGTCGCCGGTCTGCCCGACGCCGCGGGGCGGGCCACGGTGCATCGCGTGGTCGGGACCGGTGCGGTGGGGCGCGATGACGGCCCCGCGGATCACGCGACGTTCAACCATCCGCAGGGCATGGCCGTCGCTCACGGCCGACTGTACATCGCGGACACCGAGAATCACCTCATCCGGGCCGTGGATCTGCGCACCTTCGAGGTCGGCACCGTCGTCGGCACCGGCGAGATGACCTACGACTGGGCCGGCGGGGGCAGGGGCAACGCGCAGGGCATCAACTCGCCCTGGGATCTGACGATCGAGGGCTCGACGCTCTACTGCGCGATGGCGGGGACACACCAGATCTGGCGCATCGACCTGCCAGTGGGGTTCGCGCGGGCGCTGGCGGGCACCGGCCGGGAGAATCTCGTCGACGGGCCCACCGAGCGTGCGGCCTTCGCGCAGCCCTCGGGCATCTGCGCGCTCGACGGGTCTCTCTACGTCGCCGACAGCGAGGTGAGCGCGATTCGCGGGATCGACATGGCCTCCGAGCGCGTAGTCACCATTCTCGGCCAGGGGCTGTTTTACTTTGGCGACGAGGACGGAAGCTACCCCGATGCGCGGCTCCAGCATCCGTTGGGCGTGGCCCCCTGGCAGCGAGCGCTGCTCGTGGCGGACACCTACAACCACAAGATCAAGCTGGTCAACCCGGCCGCGAAATCCGTGCGGACGCTGTATGGCTCCGGGCGTCCGGAAACGTCGGCGGACGACGGCCGTCCCGCGTTCTTCGAGCCCGGCGGTCTGTCGGTCGCCGGTGACCGGCTCTTCGTGGCCGATACGAACAACCACCGGGTGGTGTGCATTGACCTGCGGGCGCACGCCTGGTGCGAGATCGCGCTGGACGGGCTCGCGCCGCCGCGCCGCGCCGGTGCAGCGGGGCCGAAGCCGCTGCGCAGCGATGCGCTCGCGCCGGCGGCGGAGGGGGTGACGGTTCACATTGCGCCCGCTCTGCCGCCTGAGGTGCACCTGAGTCCGGAAGCACCTTGGAGCGTCCGTGTGGTCGCCGACGGGCGGACGCTGGTCCAGCGTACGGGCAAGTCGGCGTCACTCCCGCTGTTGGTCGACGTGGCCGAGCCTGGCGCCGCGCCGGCCGGCGAGTGGCTGGTGGAGGCGGCGTTTGCGGTCTGCGCCGGCTCCGATCGCGGCATGTGCGTCCCGGTGCGGATGTCGTGGATCGTGCCGGTACACGGAGCCGGCCAGGATCGGCTCGCCACGCTGGCGGGCCCGGTGACGCTGCCCGCGGAAACCACCCCGATTACCTGACGGAGTTCATCGGCCTTGGTTCCTCTCTACGCCCTCACGCTGTTCATCAGCGCTCTGCTGCTGTTTCTCGTGCAGCCGATGGTCGGCAAGATGACGCTGCCCATGCTCGGCGGCACGCCCGCCGTGTGGAACACCTGCATGGTGTTCTTCCAGGCGCTGCTGCTGGCGGGCTACGCCTACGCCCACGCGGCCACGCGCATGCTCGGCGCTCGCAAGCAGGCAGGGCTGCACCTGCTCGTGCTCGCGCTGCCTTTCGCGCTGATGACGCTGCCCATCGCCGTGCCCGAGACCGTCTCACCCCCGACGGGCGACAATCCCGCCTGGTGGCTGCTGGGGCGGCTGATGGTGTGGGTGGGGCTGCCCTTTTTTGTGGTGTCGACGACCGCGCCGCTGCTGCAGATGTGGTTTTCGAGTACCGGGCATCTTCGGGCCCGTGATCCGTATTTCCTCTACACATCGAGCAACGCGGGCAGCCTGATCGCGCTGTTCGCCTACCCGCTGGCGCTGGAACCCCTGCTGGGTGTCGAATCGCAGTCGATGGTCTGGGCCGTCGGCTTCGGCGTGCTGGGCGTGCTGATCCTCGGCTGCGCGGTCGCGATGTGGCGGTCGTCGTCGCTGGCGGAGCCGGCCGCCGTGGTCGAGGAGGCCATCGCCGCGACCCACGTCGGCGCGCAGCGCCCTGTCACCTGGGGGCGACGATTGTGGTGGATCGTCCTGTCGCTGATTCCCTCCAGCCTCATGCTGGGCACGACGACCCACATCACGACCAACCTGGCGCCGGGGCCGCTGCTGTGGGTGCTGCCGCTGGCGCTCTACCTGCTGACGTTCATTATCGTCTTCTCGCGCAAGCCCATCCTGCCGCACGCGATGATGGTCCGGGCCCTGCCGTTTCTCATCTTTCTTCCCGCGGTGATGGCCGTCTCCGAGCTGGGGCTTGGGAGCGTGACGATTCCGCTGCACATGCTAGGGTTCTTCGCCGCGGCGATGATCTGTCACGGCGAACTGGCGGAGGACCGCCCGGCCACCTCGCACCTGACCGAGTTCTACCTGCTGATGTCGGTCGGCGGCGTGCTGGGCGGGCTGTTCAACGCGATCCTCGCCCCGATGGCCTTCACCACGATCCTGGAGTATCCGCTGATGATCGCCGCGGCGTGCCTTGTTGCGGCACGTGGGCGGCATCGGGTCGGCTCGTCGGCTGCGCGCCTGCTCGACTTCGCCGCGCCGGCGGCCCTCACCGTCGCCGCCGTCGTCTCCGTATTCCTCTACGTGCGCCTCAGCGGCGAGGGCTCGTATTCGCACGATCAGGGCGCGTTCTTCAAGGCGATCGGCCTGCCGATGCTGCTTACGCTTGTGCTCGCCTCTCGGCCGCTGCGCTTCGCGCTGGGGCTGCTCGGCGTGATGGCGGTCGGGGCCTACCTCGGCGCGTCGGGCGATGGCGAAATCCTCCATCGCAGCCGCAACTTCTACGGGGTGAAGACCATCTCCCGCGCATGCCAGGGGGAGAACTGCGCCCACCTGTTCTTCCACGGCACGACAATGCACGGCTATCAGCGGCAGGACCCGGCCGGGCGCATGGAGCCCATGGCCTACTTCCACCGTCGCGGGCCCATCGGCGACGTGTTCCGCGAGTACTGCGATCGTGAGCCGCGCGTCCGCAACGTGGCGATCGTCGGTCTGGCCGCCGGTTCGATGGCTGCCTACGGCCAGCTCGGCCAGCATTTCACCTTTTATGAGATCGATCCCGCGGTGGCGGATATCGCGCAGGATCCGGCCCTGTTCACGTTCCTGGCCGAGTGCCGCGCGGAGACCTCCGTGGTGGTCGGCGACGGCCGCCTCACACTGGCCGATTCGCCCGAGGGCCACTATGGGCTGATCGTGCTCGACGCGTTCAGTTCGGACGCGGTTCCGACCCACCTGCTGACGCGCGAGGCCGTGCGGCTGTACGCCAGCCGCCTCGCGCCGGGCGGGGCGATTGTGTTCAACTGCACGAACAACTACCTCGACCTGGTCGGGCTGCTGGGTAACGTCGCCGCCGCCGAGGGGCTCGTCGCCAAGGTGCGCAACGATGTCTACCTGACCGAAGACGACCTGCGCGAGGGCCGGTCGCCGTCGCGCTTCGTCATCATGGCGCGCGCGACGAGCGACTTCCGGCGGATCGAGCGCGATGATCGCTGGGAACCGCTGCCGCCCGATCCCTCCGCCCCGACGTGGACCGACCGGTTTTCCAACATCATCAGCCTGCTTCGCGCGCCGGGCGGCGCGGGGCGATGAGGTCTAGCCGGCAACTATCCGTCCGTTGAGAAAGGGGTCAGGCACCCGCGTCAACCCGCTTCCCTGGCCCGCGAAGGGCGACTCGGGCGGTGCCTGCCCCTTCCTTCAGCGGACTCTCAGTCCCCCCCATCGGTCGAAGAAGCGGCCTCAAGGCAGCCGCGAGAACTGAATCTGCAGCGCCTGAACGTCGCGGAGGTCGACCGCGTTGTCGTGGTTGGCGTCCCAGTAGTACAGATCGGGGGCGGGCGGCTGGCCGGGGCCTTGGTACGCGCTGAAGAAAAGGTCGAGATGATCCAGGCTGAAGCGCGGGTGGTCTTTGTGATCGACAAAGCCGTCGTAGTTCTTGTCGTAGATCGAAAACTGACGTGGAAACTCCAAGATCTCAAGTCGGCCACCGCCATGAGGAACGAAGATCGCCCCTTCACCGACGTCGGCACCGTTGATCACACCATCCAGGTTGTAGTCACCCGACCGAAACTGGGCAAACTGGTTTGCGTCGACGTCGTTGATTAGGCCATCGCCGTTCAGGTCTCCCGGAAGTCGCTTCGGCAGAAAGTCGGTCCAGACCATCTTTTCATGGTCTGCGGGGGCAAGTGCATAGGTCGTCCCAACGGCTGTGTGGACCGCCCAAAGAGATGAGTTTAAGTGGCTGTAGGGGTTTTGCGTCTGCCAGTCTTCAATCACGTAGTCTTCCATCACACCACTTAGCGACTGGGCCGCAAGGGCAAGCGCAAGGAGCGCTTCTTCGACGGAGTTGTCAGTTGCGGCATCGAAGTCAAAGTTTTCACCGGTGTCAGGGTTGATCGGGTCTACCAGGTTCTTCAGCGGATAGACAAACGAAACCTCGGTCGTATCTTGAGTCGCGTTGTGTGAAAAGCGGACCTTGGTCTCAGGGCAGTACCGGCCGTCGTAACCTCCGCTCCAAAACTCCGGGATTTCGTAGCCGTTAGCTCGACAGAAAAAAGAGCCGGTTAAGACCCAAGTTTCGCCGTTATCAAAAAGGCCGTTTCCGTTTTGGTCACCTTCGATTGGGACTGAGCTGTTTAAGAGACTGCCATTCAGGTTCAACACAAAGTCTGTACCGGTATAAGCTGCGTCCGGGTTTGCGCCAAGATAGGCGGTTGCTTGGTCGTAGTTTCGGGGGTTTCGCTGCTGAAGTGACGCTTTTCTACAGCCAAACCGCGAGTAGACTCCAAGATGGCAGTCTTGCGGGCGATCGAGCTCGGCGCCGGTGTTTGCGGTGTCGACATTAAACTCTACATTTCCGAGAAGCGGGTTTGGGCCGTAAAGCGTCGGGTTGTGAACGCTCTCAGTCACCGGTCCGGGAGGATTTACGCGCCCTTTAAACTTGATATCAAACCGAAAGTGCGAATTCTCACTCGCCGTAAAACTGCCGCTGTAGAGATCCTGCTGCCAGCTTGTGGGCTGAAAGTTTCCGATCCGAAAGCCGATGATGTCCGGCTGGGTCGGCAGGATCGGCACGCTGGTGTCAATCGCGGTTGGCCGCGGCGCCAGTCGGTGCTCGACGTGGTCGGAGACCTCGTGACTCGCCGGCAGGTCGGGGTAGGCCAGCGGCTCGGGCGTCTGGGCGCCGGCCTGCGGCGAGTGCAGCACGGTGCACAGGCAGGTCATCGCTCCAACCCGGAGCAGGATAGCGCGATGAATCATCGACCCGTCCTCCGATTCGACCCTCTCGATGATACCCCCCGCCCCCGGAGGCTCCATTTTAGGGCCTGGGAGGCTGAATTCAACGACGATGATCGGAACACAGCGGCGGGCCCCGGCACGACGGCCGGCGTCAACCCGCTTCCCTGGCCCGCGAAGGGCGACTCGGGCGGTGCCTGCCCCTTCCTTCAGCGGACTCTCAGTCCCCCCCATCGGTCGAAGAAGCGGCCTCAAGGCAGCCGCGAGAACTGAATCTGCAGCGCCTGAACGTCGCGGAGGTCGACCGCGTTGTCGTGGTTGGCGTCCCAGTAGTACAGATCGGGGGCGGGCGGCTGGCCGGGGCCTTGGTACGCGCTGAAGAAAAGGTCGAGATGATCCAGGCTGAAGCGCGGGTGGTCTTTGTGATCGACAAAGCCGTCGTAGTTCTTGTCGTAGATCGAAAACTGACGTGGAAACTCCAAGATCTCAAGTCGGCCACCGCCATGAGGAACGAAGATCGCCCCTTCACCGACGTCGGCACCGTTGATCACACCATCCAGGTTGTAGTCACCCGACCGAAACTGGGCAAACTGGTTTGCGTCGACGTCGTTGATTAGGCCATCGCCGTTCAGGTCTCCCGGAAGTCGCTTCGGCAGAAAGTCGGTCCAGACCATCTTTTCATGGTCTGCGGGGGCAAGTGCATAGGTCGTCCCAACGGCTGTGTGGACCGCCCAAAGAGATGAGTTTAAGTGGCTGTAGGGGTTTTGCGTCTGCCAGTCTTCAATCACGTAGTCTTCCATCACACCACTTAGCGACTGGGCCGCAAGGGCAAGCGCAAGGAGCGCTTCTTCGACGGAGTTGTCAGTTGCGGCATCGAAGTCAAAGTTTTCACCGGTGTCAGGGTTGATCGGGTCTACCAGGTTCTTCAGCGGATAGACAAACGAAACCTCGGTCGTATCTTGAGTCGCGTTGTGTGAAAAGCGGACCTTGGTCTCAGGGCAGTACCGGCCGTCGTAACCTCCGCTCCAAAACTCCGGGATTTCGTAGCCGTTAGCTCGACAGAAAAAAGAGCCGGTTAAGACCCAAGTTTCGCCGTTATCAAAAAGGCCGTTTCCGTTTTGGTCACCTTCGATTGGGACTGAGCTGTTTAAGAGACTGCCATTCAGGTTCAACACAAAGTCTGTACCGGTATAAGCTGCGTCCGGGTTTGCGCCAAGATAGGCGGTTGCTTGGTCGTAGTTTCGGGGGTTTCGCTGCTGAAGTGACGCTTTTCTACAGCCAAACCGCGAGTAGACTCCAAGATGGCAGTCTTGCGGGCGATCGAGCTCGGCGCCGGTGTTTGCGGTGTCGACATTAAACTCTACATTTCCGAGAAGCGGGTTTGGGCCGTAAAGCGTCGGGTTGTGAACGCTCTCAGTCACCGGTCCGGGAGGATTTACGCGCCCTTTAAACTTGATATCAAACCGAAAGTGCGAATTCTCACTCGCCGTAAAACTGCCGCTGTAGAGATCCTGCTGCCAGCTTGTGGGCTGAAAGTTTCCGATCCGAAAGCCGATGATGTCCGGCTGGGTCGGCAGGATCGGCACGCTGGTGTCAATCGCGGTTGGCCGCGGCGCCAGTCGGTGCTCGACGTGGTCGGAGACCTCGTGACTCGCCGGCAGGTCGGGGTAGGCCAGCGGCTCGGGCGTCTGGGCGCCGGCCTGCGGCGAGTGCAGCACGGTGCACAGGCAGGTCATCGCTCCAACCCGGAGCAGGATAGCGCGATGAATCATCGACCCGTCCTCCGATTCGACCCTCTCGATGATACCCCCCGCCCCCGGAGGCTCCATTTTAGGGCCTGGGAGGCTGAATTCAACGACGATGATCGGAACACAGCGGCGGGCCCCGGCACGACGGCCGGCGTCGCCGCGTGGGGCACGGGGCGACGGATGAAGCGCTGCTGGAAGCGGATGCGGGCCTGGGCGTCCGTTTGACGCCGGAGCCAGACCGCAGTTCCTACGGACAGCTAAGGCGCCTGCATCCGACGCAGCATGTCCGCCAGCGTGGCCCGGAAGGGGTCCGATGCGTGGATCGCCCGCAGCGCCCCCTCCGCGGCGGCGACCGCGTCGCCGCGCTGACCCATCGCATCCAACGCCTGCACCTGCATGACGTACACCCACCCGTCGGGAGCGGGGCTGAGCGCGACGGCCTTCTCGGCCTCACGGAGGGCTCGCGGGGCGTCGCGATGCGGCGGCGGCGCGGCGAGCAGCATCTCGGCGAGGTTCGATCTCCCGCGGGCGTAGCCCGGCGATAGCGAGACAAGCCGGCTCTGCACGTCGATGGCTTGGGCGTATCGGCCTGCGCTCTTGTAAGCCTGTCCGAGGTATTCGAGCGTGCGCAGGTGTTCGGGAGACTGCGGGCTTGTCCCCGCGCCGCGCCGCAGCGCTTCGAGTTGCAGCTCGATCACGCGGTCGTAGTTGCCGAGCAGGAACTCCAATTCGGCGAGCCGCTGGTAGGGGACGGGCATCTCCGGCGCCTTGCGGATCGCACGCTCGGCGAACTGCCGGCCGCGCTCGATGTGCGCCGCCGCGTCGGGTGAGACCGCAGCCTCACCTGCGGCGAGCAGGGCATAGCTGCACAGGATCTTGTAACTCACGGGGTCTTCAGGCGAGATGGAGGCCAGCAGCCTCGTGTCGGAAGACCAGTGTCCGCCCCGCACGATGGTCAGCGCGCCGCCGGCGAGGCAGGCTGCGAGCAGCATGCCTCCCCAGACGACGGACACCGCGCCCGGCGAGCGGCGGGCGCGCCAGGCTTCGGCCAGCCGCTCCACCGGCCCGGCGAGCAGAAGCCCGATGGCGAGGCAGAAACCCACGCTCGGCGCATACAGCAGCCGTTCGCCGAAGATCGTCCCGATGACCACCACCGCGTTCGAGACGATGGCGTACTGCACGATCCCCAGCGCCAGCGCAACCCACACCATACCGCGTCGGCGCCAGGAGAGGATGCCAGCCACCGCTACGGCCACCAGCCACGCCGCCCCGATCCACAGCCGCGGGTCGCCCACCCGCCGGACCTCGGCGATGGCGTCATAGGAGTAGTCGTGAGACAGGGGCCAAGGAGCGAAGAGCAGGGTGCACGCCTTGCCCCACGTGGCCAGCGGCGTGCCGAAGCGAACGAGCACGGCGCTGTCCCCCTCGCCGAGTGCATCCGCCGGCGTATTGATCGGATTCAGCACGCGAAGAATCCGCTCGCTGCTGGTGAGCTGATCGAGCACGGCGTAGCGCAGGCCCAGGTACACCACCGCGACCACCAGCATCGGGGCGTAGCATCGAGCCAGTCGCTTCGCGCGATCGAGCGGCGCTGCGCCCTCCGCCCGCGAGCGCTCGCGGTAGATGTCGAGCACGAGCACGACGCCGACCAGCGTGAGCGCGGACTCCTTGCAGAACACTGCGGCCGCGAACAGCAGCGAGGCGGCCAGGGGGCGACGACGGCCCGCGAGCCCGGTCTCCGCATCGCGCCACCAGAGAATCGCCGCGCCCAGCATCGCCGCGAAGGCGGCGAGGTCGGCGCGGCCGACGATCTCCAGGCAGGGCTCGGTGTGCACGGGGTGAATGGCAAAGAGCACCGCGGCGATGACGCCGGCGACGCGGTTGCGGAAGACGTCGCGCGCCAGAATCAGCACCAGCACGCAGGACGCCATGTGCAGCAACAGGTTGGGCAGCCGGAATGTCCAGGGCGATTGCGAAATTGCCCAGTTCAGGCCGAAGCTCAGCGACACGAGCGGCCGGTAGAGCCGGTCGGTCGACTCCGCCTGCCAATAAGGCTCGGTGAGCAACGCGCCCCACTGCCCGCCGGTGACGCGCGGGTTGCTGACGATGGCCGGCGGGTCGTCGATGAGAAACGGGTTGCCGAGGAACCCGCCGTAGAGGGCGAAACAGAGGATGCACACCCCCAGCGCAGGGGCCACCAGGCTTGCCGAGCCGCCTGTCGGCGAGTGCCGCGGTTTGGGGGCGGCGGCGGTCATGCGTCGCTGGCTGTCGTGCGGCGGCTCATGCCCATGAGAGATCGGCCATCGAACGGCGGGTCAGAAGGAGTAATAGCGCTTGAAGTGGTCGCGGATGACCTGGTCCACCTGGAAGATGTAGGCGATCAGGGCACAGCGGATCCACATGCCGTTGCGGACCTGGGCCCAGTACTTGGCCTGGGGCAGGGCGTCGAGGCGCTGATCGAGCTCGCCGCGGCGCGGCAGGGGGTGCAGGATGGCGAGGTCGGGCTTGAACTGGTGGGCCATGTCGATCGACAGGGCGTACTTGGTGTAGTCGATCGCCTTGGACTCACCCGCCACGTCCCACTCGTCCTGCAGCCGGGTCACGTAGACGGCGTCGATCTCGCCGATGCGCTTCGTCAGGTCGTCGCAGAGTTCGTGCTCAATCTGGTGCCGGCGGACGTAGTCGAGGATGTCCTCGCCGATCTGGAGCGTCGGCGGGGCGATGAACAGCAGCCGCACGCCGGGGTAGCGACAGAGCAGGTAGGCGAGAGAACGCACCGTGCGGCCGCGCTTCAGATCTCCGACGAAGGCGATGGTCTTGCCGGCGAACGGGTTGCCGGAGTAGTCGGGCATGGTCGCCCCCGGCCTGGTGGGGGCGAAGCTGCGAAACAGCGTGTAAATGTCGAGCAGCGCCTGGGTGGGGTGCTGATCCTTGCCCGAGCCGGCGTTGAGCACCGGGATCTTGCGCGGCATGTCGTTGAGCAGCAGGGCGGTGTGCTCGGCGAAGCCCTCGACCGGGTGACGCATGATGATCAGGTCGAAGTACTGGCTGAGCACGCGGATCGTGTCTTCCTCGCTCTCGCCCTTGGCCTCGGACGAGGTCGAGCGGTCGCGCACCTCGTTGTAGCCCATGCCGAGAATCTGGCAGGCCGCGGTGAACGAGAGGAACGTGCGCGTCGATGGCTGGATGAAATAGAGCATCGCCCTGCGGTCGTTGAGCAGGGTCAGCAGGAACTGCATCCCCTGCCGGAAAGAGGCGATCTTTCGCGTCATCTCCGCGACCTGGCAGAGCTCGGCCACCACCTGCGGCTCGAACTGCTGGGCGAGTACGACGAGGTAAATCCTGTCCTCCCGGGAGAGCAGGGACAGCCGCGTGGCCTTGTCAGTCGGCGGGTGGGTGTCGGGTTCGGTGGCTTGCATGCGCTGACCGCTCGGCCGCCGCGCACACCCCTCGCCTAGAACCCCGGCGGTTCAGGCGGCGGCTCAGGGTTTCTGCGGAGGCGGGTTGCGGTCAGTAGAACCTTCGCCGCGCATTCTGTCAATCAGCGCCGTCAGACCGCCGCTGCGGGGCGGGGGCAGCGTGAACGCGGCCTGAACGCTGCCGTCGTCGTTGGCGAAGGCCGCGTCGACCGGGTTGCTGTAGCGGCGGACAGGGTGCGGTATCGACGAAGCGATTGCGGCCTCGGCCGCATCCGTCGCCTGGGGCGCCGTGTGCGACTCCGGGGCGGGCGAATCACCGTGCGCCGACGGTCCCAAATGTACCACGGGATTGCCGGGACCGGTGAGGGCGGGGCCGCCGCTATCGAGCACCCACGCGGTCGCGGCGAGCGCCACCGCTGCCGCCGCAGCCAGAGCGGTGTAGAGCCGCCACGTCCGCTGCGGGGCGGCGGCGGGTGGCTCGTCCGGAATCGTCACCCGGCCCGTGAGCACGGCTCCGTTCTCAAGTGCGCTGACCACCCGGGCGCGAGCGGTCGCCGCGAAATCTGCGGAAGGTGCCGCGAGGGCCGCCAGGCTGGCGATCGATGCAGACGCCGCCCCGAGGCGGTCGGCCAGTTCGCGACACTCGGCGCACCGGCCGAGGTGGAAGCGGAGCCCCTGGGGAAGCTCGACCCCCTGCGCGTCGTCGTCGGACAGGGCCTGCAGCACCCACACGCGCTTGGGGCAATCTGCTTTCGGCGTGGTGTGGGTTGTGGTCATGGCGCGTCTCCTCGTCCCAGCCAATCGGCCAGCTTGACCACGGCGTGCCGTCGATACACGCGCGCCGTGGCCGGATCGATGTGCATGATTCTGGCGACCTCGTCGTAGGGCAACTGGCCCAGGTCGCGCAGGAGAATAACCTGTTGCAGATGCGGCGAGAGCCGCGATATGGCCCCGCGCAGCGCGGCGAGGCGCTCGTGCTCGACCGCGGCCTGCGACGCGTCGGCCTCGCCGGCCTCGCGCCGCTCGTCGGCGATGGCCGGCAGATGGTCGACCCGGCGGCGACGGGCGCGCAGCATCTCGATAGCGATGTTCGACGCCGTGCGATAGAGATAGGCCCGCGCGTTGCGGAGTTTCAGGCCGCCGGGCGCAACGGTCACCAGCTTGCAGAAACAATCCTGGTACGCGTCGAGCGCGTCGGCCTCGCACCCGAGGATGCGCCACAGCATGCGCAGCACGCCCTCGCCCTCTTTGTCCAGCAGGCTGACGACCCAGCCGCAGGCAACAGCAGCCCCCGCGCCGCCCGGCGCGGTGAGCGGGGCAGACGGTGCGGCCTCCGAGATGTAACCGGCCGCGCTGGACATCCCAGCCAAGGACGGTCCGGCGGCCGGCGTGTTAGCGCCTGGCATCCTCATAATCGTACCACATCGCTCCCCGGGAACCGCCAGACGGGCGATCGCGTTGTGCAAGTGCATCATGCGAACGCCTGCCGCGGCGCACTGTGCGGACTCTCGCGCGGTGGCGGCGGGGGCGTGCGTGCGTTACATTCTGCCTTCTTGCCTGTCTGGGAGGTCCGCCACGCGGTTCTCTGCATCGCGGCGGCGGCTGGTACACGTGCGCTTCAGGAGGCTTCGATGGCTGTGTACGAGGTCGGCAACTACCGGAACTTCACGATCATCGGTCACGGCGGCAGCGGAAAGACGCAGCTCGCAGAGGCCCTGCTGTTCAAGGCCGGCGTGACCACACGCCTCGGCAATCCGACCGACAAGACGTCGATTCTGGACTACACCGAGGAGGAGAAGAACCGCAAGTCGTCCTGTCACTCGGCGCCGGCCTACCTGACGCACAAGGACATGCACGTCAACTTCTTCGACACGCCGGGCACGGCCGCGTTCTGTGGCGAGGCGATCGCGTCGCTGGCTGCCGCGGAGCTGGCGGTGATCGTCGTGTCGGCCAGCGCCGGCGTACAGGTCAACACCCGGAAGATGTACCAGCGCGCCCGCGACTACGGGCTGGGCGTGTGGTTCGTGATCAACCACATCGACGCGGCCAACGTCGACCTGCCCGCCGTGGTGCAGCAGATCCAGGATTCGTTCGGGCCGCAGTGCGTGCCGCTGAACCTGCCCGCCAAAGGCGGCAAGGCCGTGGTGGACTGCTTCGACAACGAGACCGGCGAGGCCGACTTCAGCAGCGTCGAAGAAGCGCACACCGCCGTCATCGAGGCGATCGTCAGCGTCGACGACGGGATGATGGAGAAGTACCTCGGCGGCGAGCTGAGCAAGGCGGAAGCCAAGGCAGCCAGCGAGCGGGCCGTGGCAGCCGGGGCCTTCATGCCCATCCTGTTCACCAACTCGCTCGGCGACGTGGGGATCAGCCAGTTTCTCGACGCACTGGATTCGATGTGCCCCTGCCCGGCGACCGGCAAGCAGCGCGTCATGAAGGTCGGCGACCAGTCGGTGACGATCAAGCCCGACCAGTCCGGGCCGTTCATCGCCCAGGTGATCAAGATCAGCTTCGACCCCAAGTCGCACATCAAGTACCTCGTGCTTCGCGTGCACTCAGGCAAGCTGACGCCGGATATGACGCTCAAGACCATCTCGCACCCGAAGGGCATGCGGCCCGGTCACATCACCAGGTCGCTCGGGGCCGACCACAAGGAGCTGTCCGTCGGCGTCGCCGGCGACCTGATCTCGCTGGCCAAGCTGGAGGCGAAGATCGGCGAGGTGCTCGCCACCGACGAGCCCGGCGTCATCGATATGCCCAAGTTCCCCAAGCCGATGTTCTCGCTGGCGGTTGAGGCATCCGCCAAGGGTGAGGCCGACAAGCTCACCGCGGCGCTGCGCGCCATCGAAGAGGAGGATCCCTGCTTCTACTCCGATCGCGGCACCGGCGGCGAGCTGGTCGTTCACGGCATGGGCGAGTCGCAGCTCCGCGTGTACCTCGAGCGCATCAAGCACGACTACAAGGTAAGCGTCGAGACCCGGCCGCCGCGCATCCCCTACCGCGAGACGATCACCGGCCGGGCCGAGAACATCGAATACACCCACAAGAAGCAGTCCGGCGGTGCGGGCCAGTTCGGCCGCGTGATTATCAACGTGCTGCCCGCCGCGCGGGGTGAGGGCTACGAGTTTGTCGACAAGATCTTCGGCGGGTCGATCGACCTGTCCTTCCGGCCCAGCGTCGACAAGGGCATCCGCGGCCAGTGTGCCGAGGGGGTCCTGGCGGGCTTCCCCGTCGTCGATGTGAAGGTCGAGCTGATCGACGGCAAGACCCACCCGGTCGACAGCAAGGACATCGCCTTCCAGATCGCCGGTCGCGGCGCCTTCAAGGAAGGGTTCATGAAGGCCAAGCCCGTGCTGCTTGAGCCGATCGTGAACCTGGAGGTCACCGTGCCCGCGAACTTCGTCGGCGACATCACCGGCGACCTCGCCAGCCGTCGCGGCCGGCCGCAGGGGCAGGACATGCTCCCCGGCAACATGGCCGTCGTGCAGGCGACCGTCCCGCTGGCGGAACTGGCCGACTACAGCTCACGCCTTTCGAGCATCACCGGCGGACAGGGCAGCTTCGACATGGAACTCTCGCACTACGAGGTGGTGCCCAGCAACGTCCAGCAGCAGATCATCGATCAGCACAAGAAGGAAGTGGAGGCGGCGCACGCCCACTGACGGGCGTCAGGCGTCGGTCTGATCTGGTACTGTCTTACGCGGAGGGCGCGAGGTGCCGCCGGCCTGGCCGACGCGCACAATCACGCTCCGCGAATGCCCCCGGTCGACGTCGAAGTCGCCGGGCAGGCGCGGCGTGGCGACGATCTCGCACTTGCGCCGCCCCAGCCCCTCGCGAACTTTCTCAGTCAGCAGGCGCGTCGACATCTGGCGGCTGTTGGATGACACGAGCAGCACGCCGTCCTTCGCCAGCACGGCCGACGCCGCCCGGACCAGCGCCGGCAGGTCTTCCTTGATGGAGAACGTCGTGCCCTTCTTTCGCCCCCTGGCGAAGGTGGGCGCGTCGATCACGATCATGTCGAACTGGCGCTCGTGCTTCTTTGCCCGCGCGAGGTAGTCCGCGGCCTCGGCCTTGACGAACTCGTGCCCCTCCAGGGTCCGCCCGTTGAGCTCGAAGTTCGCCTTCCCCCACTCCAGCGGCCGCGGCGACAGGTCTACGCTGACCGTGCCTGTGGCTCCGCCGGCCGCCGCGGCGACCGAGAACCCGCAGGTGTAGGCGAACAGGTTGAGCACCGACCGCCCCGCAGCCAGTTCCCGCACGCGGCGGCGATTGTCACGCTGGTCGAGGAAGAGCCCCACCGAGAACCCCTCGTAGGGGCGGATGCCGAAGAGCAGCCCGTTTTCGTGGATCACCACGACGGGTGAGACCGCCTCGCCCAGGTAGGGCTCGGCCTCGTACAGCTCCGCCGGCGGCTCGGGGGTTGCGGTGCGGTCGCGCGGAAACCGCTTCAGGTAGACCGCGCGCAGGTCGAGCATCCGGCGATACCACCCGGCAATCCGCTTGATCGTCGCGTCGTCCGGCTCGCCCTGGCCTTCGTGAATCTGCAGCACACCCACGTCCGCGTAGCGATCGAACACCACGCCGGGCACACCCTCGGCGGCGCCGATCAACAGCCGGCAGGCGTTGGTCGAGGCGTCCGCGAAGAAGGGCAGGCGATTGGCCAGCGCGGCGTGAAGTGCCCGCTGGACGTCTTCCTCTCTGTCGACCGCCTGGTCGAAGCCCGGGGGCAGCGGGGCCGCCACCGTGACGCGCTCGCTGCGGCCGGGGTGAAAGAAGGTGACCTTGGCCAGGTGCAGGTGACGCTGGTTGTAATCATCGACGCTGGCTTCGCCGCGCCCGATGCGGTCGCCCATGATTCGGATGCCGGACGAACGAAGCTGCGCGAGCATGGCGTGGGTGCTGTCGATCGCCGTGCGACAGGCGACGAGCGTGCGACGCTCGCCCGCGCGGAGGCGGCGCACCGTCGTCTTCGGGCGCGGCTTGGCGGAGGGTTCCGCGGGTGCGGCAACCTTGCGTCGGCCCCGATCCTTGCCGCGCGACGTCCCGGCCGACTGGTCGAGGCTGAGCTGCGCTGCCTTGAGCTTGCCGTACGCGACGGCTACGAACTCCTGCTCGACCCGGCCGGTGCGAAGTCCCTCGCGCAGGTGGCGCAGCATCATCCCCGTCCGACAGAGCAGGATCACACCCGAGTCGTAGCGGCTCAGCCGGTTGGCGACGTAGAGCTTCTCGCCGCGGACCTGTTCCATCAGACCGACAAGGCCGGGGCCCTCCTGACCCTCGGCCCGCCCCACATCGAGGCCTGCGGGCTTGCCGACGGCGATCAGCGAATCGTCCTCGAACAGGACGGGCAGCAGCTTGCGGACGATTCCCTTGACGCTCATGGCGGACGCAGGCTCCGGGCCGGGTCGATCGAAACGGGGCATCATACGCCCCCGGGGCGGTGGGCCGCAACGCACGCGCCGCCCCAGGGTTTGCTCTCGCCGGGGGCGGCAGACAAGCCGATACAGTCTCCGGGTGGAACCACGCGCCGCGGGGCGATAATAATCCTGTAGGGCGTCTGCGGTGGTTCTCCCGGCGGCGGCGCGGCCCGTTGCGATGGAGTTGCGCCGCCTGCGCGACGTAGAATGAGCCGGCAGGGGGGCTGGGCCTCCGCCGGGCGGCCGGAGCGGTGAGACATGGACTGGGATGCCGTCAGAGAAGAGTTCCCCATCACGCGGAACTTCAACTTTCAGAACCACGCGGCCGTCGCGCCGGTCTCGCGCCGCGCCTCGGCTGCCGTGCAGGAATACCTCCGCCACGCCGAGGAAAACGCCTACATCCGCGGCGGCTTCTTCCGTCGCGTGGACAAGGTCCGTGGCCAGCTCGCCCAGCTCATCGGCGCCAACGCCGACGAGGTCACCTTCTCGAAGAACACCAGCGACGGCCTGAGCATGGTGGCCAACGGCCTGAGCTGGAACAACGGCGACAACATCGTCACCACCAGCGTCGAGTTCCCTGCGAACATGTATCCGTGGCAGGCGCTGCGCGCCCGCGGCGTGCAGGTGCGCACCGTGCTCGAAGAGGACGGCCGCATTCCGATCGAAGCCGTGCTCGAGGCGATCAACAGCCGCACGCGGCTGGTGACGATTTCCTCGGTCCAGTTCGCCAGCGGCTACCGGAGCGACCTGGCCACGCTCGGCGAGTACTGCCAGAGCAAGGGTGTGTTCCTGTGCGTCGACGCGATCCAATCGCTCGGCGTGTTCCCGATTGACGTGAAGGCGATGCACATCGACTTCCTCGCGGCCGACGGCCACAAGTGGCTCTGCGCGCCGGAAGGATCGGGCATCTTCTACGTCAGCAAGGAAGTGCAGGGCCACCTGCGGCCCACGAGCATCGGCTGGCTGTCGATGAAGGAGCCCTTCGCGTTCGGCAAGTATCTGTTCGAGTTCGCCGATTCGGCCAAGCGATACGACAGCGGCAGCCACAACCTCTGCGGCATCTACTCGCTCGGCGGAGCGCTGGACCTGGTGGCGGAGATCGGCCTGCAGAACATCGCCCGCCGCGTGCTGCGCCTGACCGACATGCTCGTGGAGGGTCTGCGCGATCGGGGCTACCGCGTGGTCAGCTCACGCCAGCCGGGCGAGGCCAGCGGCATCGTGGCCTTCCGCGCCGACGACACCGACCTGGAGGCCCTGCAGCAGCACCTGCAGAACGAGCGCCGCATCGTCATCGCGGTGCGCTGCGGTCGGCTGCGGTCGAGCCCTCATTTCTACAACACCGAGCGCGAAATCGAGCAGCTCATCGAAGCCCTGCCCCGACGATAGGTGCGGGCGCATTCCCGCTGATAGGACCGCGCGGGCCTACGTCCGCCTTCGCCGGGCCAGCAGCCGGAGCGAGGCCAGCCCCGCGAGGCTGAGCGACAGCGAGGCCGTTGCGCCGGCGCCGCAGAGCTGCACGGGCCCGGGCGTTGACCCGCCGCCGTTGTCATTTCCGTTGCCGCCCGAGCCGCCGCCGTTGCTGTTGCCCCCGCCGATCGTGCCGTTGTCGTTCGCAACGGCGTTGTCGTTTTCCACCGCGTTGTCATTGTCGGCGGCATTGTCGTTCGAGTTGTCTGTGACGTTGTCGTTGGCGGTCGTGTTGTCGTTTGCCGCGGTGTTGTCGTTGGCGTTGTCCGTGACGTTGTCGTTGGCAGTCGCATTGTCGTTGGCGGCGACATTGTCGTTGGTGTTGCCGCCGACGTTGTCGTTGCGGCCGGTGTTGTCGTTCTTGTTGGCGGCTGTGTTGTCGTTGGTGTTGCCGGGGTCGACGGTGTTATCGTTGCCGTTGTCGTCGACGTTGTCGTTGGCGTTGCCGTTGTCATCCTCGCCCTTGAGCACCGTGATGCGCAGGGCGGGCGTGGCGAAGCTGTGGTTCATCGGCTCGTTTTCGGGCGTCCAGAGCTCGGTGAGCGTGCCGTCGAGCCGCAGCAGCGTCGTCCCTTCGGCCACGCCGTGGATAGTCAGCCGCTCCAGCACGTACGTTCCCGGCCCGGCTACGCCGTCGGCGACGAAGATCATCACGTACTGGTTCCAGTAGATGCCCTCGCCGAAGTCAAAGGGGAACTCGTCGCCCTCGGCCCGCGAGATGATGATCGAGTGGCCCATCTGGTCGGTGATGTCCGGATCCCAATCGTCCTCAAAGTCGATCGTCTCGAAGAACTCCGGGCCCTCGTCGAGCGGCCCGACGGACGGAAACACGTTGGCGAACCCGAGCACCTCATCGGCCTCAAGCTGGACGAGGATGTCGATGGCGGCCGTGTCGCCGATCTCGATGGTCATCGAGGTGGATTCTGCGTCGCCTCCTTCGCGAACGGCGATGATCGCGGCCGAGGCGAGCGGGGCGAATAGTCCGACCAGCGCAGCAGTCAGGCAGGTAGTCCGAGTCAAGGCAGCATCCCCCAAGGTGTCACAATCCCCGCGATCGCCGGCGGCGTCGCTTTCCCCACCCACATCTTCACATCCGCAAGGGTCCGGTCAACCGACCCTGCGATACTAATGTCGTCCGCCGCCGCGGCGCACACGGCGGCCGTGTCGCGAAATCGTAGCGAGCCCGATAACCCCCAGCACCATCGCCATTCCGGCTCCGGCGCCGCACATCCCACCGCAGCCGGCGCCTGCGGCCCCACCCCCGTTGCCGCCGGAGGCTTCGCGGACGCGGATGACCAGCGGGGTCGGGGAAACGATCGCCTCGACCGTGTTCGACTCCGCGTCGGCGATGTCCGGCGTCAACACGCCGGCGGCGAAGCGCACGGTCAGTTCACCCTCCGCGGCTCCGGCGCGGACCAGCACGCGCTCAAGCACAAAGACGCCGGGGCCGGTGAGCGCCGCATCGCTGAGCAGCAGCGCGTATTCGCCGGGAGAGAATCCTTCGCCTGCGGCCAGCGGCAGCTCCTGATCGAGCGGCGCGACCCGGCCGTACACCGCCGGCGGCGAGGGCAGGTCACTGGCCAAATCGAACGCTTCGACGACTCCGGCGTCGCCGGTCGCGTCGAGGAACAGCGTCACGAATTCCGCCGACTCGCCTTCCAGCAGGTCGAGGACGATTTCAAACGAACCCTCGGCGAGCGGCTCGAGCGTGAGCGGCGTGCCCGACTCTGCACCCGTCGGACGCAGCGAGAGCGTGACGCCCTGCGCCGCCGCCGACCAGAACATCGTACCGATGACCGCCAGGGCTATGGACGAGCGTGGCATGCGTTGAACCTCCTTGTTGCGCCGTGCCGTCGGCCGGGCCGGGTCGGCCCTGTCTCGCCGGAGGCGTGTCTCAGCGTAGCGCGCCAGCCGGTTTGCGTCCACCCGGCCGGCGCAAAAGCAGGGCCGCCCGCTGAGTGTCCATCGACACACAGCGGGCGGCCAGAGCGTTCTTGAGGCTGTCAGGCCGAGGCCGGACAGACTACGGGCACGGGCCGAGGTTGGCGGCCACGAAGCCACGGTCAGCGGCGTTCACGACGTTGTTACCGTCGAGGTCGGCCAGCTGGCACGAGCAGTCCGTCAGGTCGGACGTGTCGCAGCCGACGTTGGCGGAGACAAAGCCGCGGTCAGCGGCGTTGACCACGCGGTTGCCGTCCTGGTCGTACGGGCACAGCGGGAACACGTCGAGCGACACCGGCGCGACCGGGTCAAGCGCCGTGACGGCGTAGACCGGGCCGGTCTGGCCGGGGTTGATGACGTTGCCGAACACGGCGTCGACCGTGAACGTGTACTTCTGGCCGGGGGCGGGCGAGCTGTTCAGCGTGATGCTGACATGAGCAAGCCGGGCCGGCGAGCCGTTGCCGACGTTGAGGACGACCGGGCCGGTCGGGAACGGAGCGACCATGCCGACGCTGTTGCCGATCGTGTCCTGGGCGCCGCCGACCTGCACCATCTTGCCGCCGAGGGCCGTACCGCCGTAGCCGGCGGGGTTGGTGATGCCCTGGTTGCGGACGAAGCTGTTCATCGAACCGTCGCCGGGCGCGGTGATGACCGCGGGCGGGTTCGGGCCGGCCGACGTGATGTCATAGGCCGAGCCGGCGAGCGTGGCGCTGACGTCGAAGCCGACGGCAGCGAGGCCGTCGCTCGCGTCGCCCGTGAGCTGGCCGTAGATGTCGAACTCGAGGGTGACCGGGTACGCCCAGGCGGCGGCCCCGTCGTTGTACGTGAGGCAGTCGGTGCGGACGATCGAGAGCGTCATGCCCGTGCCGGCCAGCGCCGGGGCGGCGAGGCCGACGGCGGCTACGCCGACGCCGAGCAGAGTCGAAAACTTCTTCATCGCAGGACCTCCAGGAGAAAGAACCACAACATCGGGCTCGGCGGCGGGACAGGCCCTTTCACCGAGGAAAACCACTCTACGGCCGGCCACGCGGCACGGCAAGGAGTCTATCGGCTGGCCACCGGGGGCAGACCGGGGCGAAGCCACAGGCCCTTCAATGGCAGGAGTCGCCCGCCGGGCGGGGCGGCGCGAAGGAATCTCGCATCTTTTTTATCGCCCCCGCCCGACCCTCCACGGCCGCCGCGGGCGGGCCAGCCAGGCCGCCCCAACGGACAGCAGGGCGATCGAACCGGGCTCGGGAATCCACACCTCGATGGGGAAGGCGTCCTGCTTGGTCCGCCCGTTCGCGGCGTACCAGAAGCCTCCCGGGGCCCCGGCGTCGCCGCCGTGAATCGCCTGGGCGTTCGGGGTCACGTTTCGGAAGCCGTACAGCTTGCCCGTGTCGGTGGCGAACCGGCTGTTCGCCAAGTCCAATAGAAGTCGTGCTTCAGCGGTGTGGGTGGTGGCGTGCACCGTGAGCGTCTGAAGCGTGAGGAGGCTCCGCCCCTCGAAGCTGTTGCCGCCGCAGGCGTTCGCGATCCCGCAGCCGCCGGTGTCGTCCGACGAGATGACGTGAAACTCCTCGATCAGCGGCGCCGCGAAGGTAGGGCTGGTGTGACCGCCGGTGCCGCCGACCCGCGAGGCGATCCAGTCGCTCATGCCGGTCGCGTAGCCGAACCGCCACCACTCGTCGCCGCTGTCGTTGCGGGCGTCGAACCCGACGCCGGCCAGGTCGAACGCCCCGGGCGCGCCGAGGGCGTGCTGGTTGAGGAAAATGTTGGCAAAGCTGAGCTGGTTCGAGCCGCCGGGCGTCTCGGGGTTCTGATAGACCCCGTCAGTACCAGACAGGAGGCGGATCACGATCCCGATCCGCGCTGTGGCCGAGGGCCCGAAGATGTCGACGCCGGCACCGCCGAAGCCCGGGAGCAACCCACCGCCGGAGCTGTTAACCCCGACGCTGCCGTTGGCGAAGGAGGGCACGCCGCCCTGGTAGGCCCGGGGGCCGGTCATCGCGACGATGGTGACGGTGAGCGCGGAAGCGGGAGCGCTGGCGAGGAGGATCAGACCAGCGAGAAGCAGGACCGGCGCACATCGCATGAGGAATCTCCGAACTGGGCCTCCAAGACAGCAGGACAAACAGTTCATCGTAGCGAACGCCGCACCGGGCTCCCCAAAAAAACCACGGCCCGGCTGGCATTTGCCAGCCGGGCCGCAGCCAAGAGTCGAGCACCGACTTTCAGCCGGTGGGCCCGAGCATGCCCAATCCGGGCCTAGTTCGCGCGGCGGCGACGGAGGACCGCCAGGCCGGCGAGGCCGAGCAGGGCCACAGAGGCCGGCTCGGGAATCTGAACCAGGATCGGGAAGGCGTTCTGCTTGGTACGGCCGTTGGCCGCGTACCAGAAGCCACCCGGCGAGGCAGCGCTGCCGCCATGGACAGCAGCCGGATCCGCGTTCACGAAGCCGTAGGCCTTGCTGTTTTCGGTGAAGAACTCGGTGTTGCCGGTGTCGAGAACCACGCGGGCCTCGGCGTCGAGCGTGATGCCGTGGACCGTGATGCTCTGCAGCATGAACAGGTTGTTACCCTCGAAGCTGTTACCGCCGCACATGTTGCCATCCGGGCAGGCGGGGACGTCGTCGAAGGCGATGACGTGGTAGTCCTCGATGAACGGGGCGGTCGCGCCCATGTTGATGACGCCGCCGGAGCCACCGGTGCGGGTGCTGATCCAGTGGATCATGCCCGTCGCGTATGCCGAGGTCCCCCACTCCTCACCGTTGTCGTTCGTAGCGGTGAAGCCGATGCCGGCCAGGTCGACCGAGCCGGGCACGCCGAGCGCGTGCTGGTTGAAGAACACGATGGCCGTGCTGAGCTGGTTCGAGCCGCCCGGCGTGTCAGGATTCTGGTAGATGCCGTCGGTGCCGCTGAGCAGCTGGATGACGATACCCATGCGGGCGGTGCTCGACACGTTGACCGTCATACCGGCGCCGCCGGCGGCGGGCGACATGCCGGTGCCGCTGGTGTTCTGGCCGACGCTGCCGTTAGCCAGCGAGGGCACGCCACCGGTGTAGGCGTTGGGCCCGTCGAGCGCGACGAGGTAGAGGTTGAGCGCGGAGGCGCTCGAAGCCATCAGCCCGACGAGGGCCAGTGCAAGAAACTTCTTCATTAATCACTCCTCCTTTGGCACGGTTCGGGACAGACGGGCCTGCCGACTCTTGGACAGGCGCGCCAAACTTATTCGCAGATCCTACTCGATTGCCACCCTATGACCTGATTCGCATCTTCCGAGCACAGCCGGCGCGAGACCAGCCGCATCCGAAAACCCCCGTTGTCTTGCTGCCCCACAGCGAAAGGGACGAACCAAGCCGAATCGTGTACGGTTCAAGAGCAGTGCGGTATGACCAGAAACCCCCCAAGAACCCACGTTGCTTGGCCGATTATATCAAGTCCACCGCGGGGCCACAAGCCCTGTCAAACCTGTCACAATTTTTTCTGCCCATTCTCCTGCCGAACCTGCAAAGTCGGAGCGGAACTCTTTGCGAAAATGGGTAGTTTTGCGCCTTCTTCTGCAGGTTGCCCTGGCAGTCGCGGGCGCCGCGTGGGGCGAACTGCACCCTGGCGCCGGTGTGCGGCCGCGCCTCAGGAGGTCGAGCGGGTCGGTTACCCCCGGGGGCAGCCGACCGACCCTCGGCGGCGGTCGCCGGTCGAGCGCATGCGTGCAGGTCGGACGGCGTCGGATAGCGACCCTGAGTCGGGCAGGTAAAAAGAACGGCGGCCTCGGACGATTGTCCGAGGCCGCCGCGGAAGTCAGCCTGAAATCACCGGAAGGTGATTAGCGAACGCGCTTGCGGAGCAGAGCGAGGGCGCCCATGCCGAGGATGGCCAGAGAGGCCGGCTCGGGAATGACAACCTCGATCGGGAACGCGTTCTGCTTGGTACGGCCGTTGGCGGCGTACCAGAAGCCACCCGGAGCAGCATTGCTGCCGCCGTGGACCGTGGCCGGAGCGCTGTTCACAAAGCCGTAGGCCTTGCTGTTCTCGGTGAAGAACTCGCTGTTGCCCGTGTTGAACACGAGGCGAGCCTCAGCGCCCAGCGTGATGCCGTGGACGATGATCTCGGTGGCGAGGAACGTCGCGTTGGGCAGACCAGCCTCGTTGCCACCCTGGCCGCCGGCCGGGATGTCGTCGAAGTCGATCTGGTGGAAATTCTCGATGAACGGCGCGGTGCCGCCCAGGAGATCGCCACCGACGCCGCCCGTGCGGGTCGAGATCCAGTGGTTCATGCCGGTCGAGTAGGCGAAGGTCCGCCACTCGTTGCCGAACTGGTTGACGGCGGTGTGGTTGACACCGGCCAGGTCCACCGCGCCGGTGGCGCCGAGGGTCTGGCTCGCCAGGAAGAAGATGGCCGTGCTGAGCTGGTTGCGGCCATCGGTCGTGTCAGGGTTCTGGTAGATGCCGTCGGTGCCGCCGAGCAGCTGGACCACGATACCCATCGTGGCGGTGCCCGAGGTCTGGACGGTCATGCCCGCGCCGCCAGCGCTCGGCAGAACGCCGCCGCCGGCGACGTTGTTGCCAACGCTGCCGTTCGACAGCGACGGCGCGCCACCCGTGTACGCGTTCGGGCCGCTACGGGCCACGAGCGTCACGATCATCGCGTTAGCAGAGGTCGCCATCAGGCCGACCAGGGCCAAGGCAAGAAACTTCTTCATACTCACTCCTCCTTCAGAGATTACCTTCTGAAACGCCCGGCAAAGGAAACGTTTCACCGTGGTTCGCGATTGAACGATGCTTGCGCGATCCGCACTACGAGAGATGCCGATCTTACCTTCAAGCCACCCTCCAAGGCAAGCACAAAGAGGGCATTTCGCGAGACAAGTCCGCTAAAATTTCGCAGCCCGGATAGGGGCCGGAAAAACCGCTGACTTCTTCCCCTCCTCACCTCCTTACGGCCGTGCCGTGCCTGTCACCTACGTCCGACTCCATCCGCATTTTGAGGCCATTCGCAGGAAAAACCCGGCGAAAGGTCCTGGTGCTCGTCAACGCCGCTGTGGGTCGGCGTCGCGTGAGCTCGCGAAAACTGCCCCCGACGTCAGCCCGAAGCCCGACCCACCGTCTCAGGGCGGATCAAACCTCGTTCCTGCCGAGAAACCACGCGCCCGAACGCGGGAGAGCCGTGGCGAAAGGCAGTCGGCCGAAATGAGGCCGGAACGCTGCGGCTTTATCCCTACGATTAGCTCCGAAAATACCCTTGTACGCGGGGAATGTCAACCAAAAAGATCGGGTCCCGGGCAGATTCGGCCTGCACCCCCCTGAGAGGGGCGAAACACGGGTTTTCCCGCAGCGCGGCAGCGGAGCCAGGAGGCAGGATTACACAACCATGTGAAGTGCTGCTGATTGCGCCCGGAGGCGAACACCCCAGCCGCGCCAGCGGAGGCTACCGCGCGGCGCCAAGGAGGGCCGCAGCCCGAGCCGCGCAGGCCGCGGACTCGCCGGTCCGCCCGGCGGCGGCAAGGTATTTCGACCTGGCATCCCAGATCTGGGCGAAAAACTCAGCCACCCGCGCGGTGTCTCGATCCAAGGGGGGCCGCAGGTCCGGCTGCTGAAGCGGGGGCGGCATGTGATCGCAGAATCGGGCCAGGGCCGCCGCCGCGGCCAGCCAATCGCCGCGAACCGCAGGCTCCTCGTGCGCGGCCTGGTAGTAAGCTTGGTAGAGCCCCTCGTAGTCAGCCCGCGTGGTGGGGCTCCGTTCGGCGCCGAGCGGCCACCAGGTCCAGGCCCCGACCGCCAACACGCCACCGACGATGCCCGCTGCCGATGCCCATCGCCGGTCGGCGAGCGTCTGCAGAAGGCGGGCCAAGGCATACGCTGCAAAGGGGATCAGGCCCGCCATCATCGGAGCACGGAATCGGGCCAGCACGTAAAACGCCACCAGCGGCAGCAGTGAACTGACCAACAGCAGGTGCAAGGTCGTGAAGCGACGTCGAGCGGCAGCATCGAGCCCGAGCCCCAGGAGCGCCAGCGGACCGATCACGGCGAAACCCACGGGCAATGCACCGAGAATCCACGCGTACGAGCGGTAGACGTAGAGGTTGGCGTTGTTCGGGATCTCGAACCCGTGCCAGGCGACGGCCAGTTTGCGCAGCTGGTGACCGAGCACAGAACCAACGCCATCGTGGGTGGCGAGCGTGCGCCACACGACGGGCAGGAAGCGCCCATCGGTCGGCCCCATGATGCCCGGGAGTTGCTCCGTGGCCGAGTGGAAGCCGCCGTCGACCGGCGCGCCGGCCACGTTGGCCCCGACGAAGGTCACCGGGCCGACGCTGGACAGCGCCAAGGGCGGCGCCCCGACGGCCAGGTTCCGGGCCACGGCGGGCATCAGTGAGATGGTCAGCCCGGCGGTCAGCCACCCGACAACGGGGAGGCACCGGCGCGGCTGTCGCCGGTGCTCCCACGCCGCGAGGGCGACCGCGCCGGCCCAGAACAGCAGAAACGTCATCTTCAGCAGGACGGCGGCGCCCAGCGCGAGCCCCGCTACGATCCACGCACCGGGCGCTGCTCGCTCCCGGGCGCGGTCGAGCAGCCACACCAGCCCGACCGCCGCGAACACCTCCAGCGAAGTCCGCAGCAGCACCATCTCGAAGAACAGCAGCGGTCCCGAGGCGGCGACAAGGATCCCCGCCAGCGCGGCCACCACCGGTCCGAAATGGCGCCGCGCGATGAGATAGACCAGCAGGTTGGTCAGCACGCCGACCGCGAGCTGCCAGGCAAACACCCCGCGTACGTCGTCGCCGAACAGGCGATAGGTGACAGCGATCAGGTAGGGATAGAGCGGCTCCTGGTGAAACTTGGGGCCGCCGTACCAGTGATTCCAGAGCGCCTCGGCGGGGGTGAAGACCGCGTCGTCCACGCCCGGCAGGCCGGTGAATTCGGCGATTTTCCCGGGGTTTTCCGCGAAGTACGCCTCGGCCGCGGCGAGATGCCAGCGGTGAAGCGGATGCAGCGGCGCGTCGGAGAGCCAGTCGCCGCCGGCGATGCGCCGGGCCCACTGGTCGAAGAAGTTCATGTCGGTCTGGAGATGGCGGTGCAGAACCGCGCAGGGACCGCCGGCGAGCTGCGCGAAGTAGACCACCCGCACGAGCACGCTGACGCCGATGAGCAGACCGATCACGAGTCGCTGCCGCGCTGCCAGCCAGCGACCGAAGCGGGTGTTGCACAGCGGATCCAGGCGGGGGGGGCTGGCGGATGCGTCGGCGGTCACCGGGCGTCCTCGCGTCGGCGGAAGTTGCTGCGCGTTGCAGCAGGCGGATCGTAGTGTTCAGCGTGCGATCGTCAATCTTGGATCACGCCCGCTACCAGCGGATGACGCTGAGCACGTTTGAGAATCGGTCGGTCCACAGCGGCGCCGCCGGCGTGGGCGTGAGCGGTGTCCATCGCTCGTCGTTGGCGATGGTGCCGAAGTCCTCAGCTCGCCGGGCGAGCACGATGTATTCGCAGGGTGACCGTCCGGCAGCAAGGTCTTCGCGCGGCACGTCGTGATCGCGCCGAATGCGGGCCACCAGCCCCGCGTCTTCAGCCAGCCGGGCGACGAGCGGCGCGAGGTCGAGGTAATTGTTCGACACGTGGAACACAAGCAGGCCGCCGTCGCGCAGCTTCTCGAGGTAGACGGCGATCGCCTCCCGGGTGACCAGGTGCACAGGAATCGCGTCGGAACTGAACGCGTCGAGCACGAGCAGGTCAAAGCCGCCGTCCGGGAACTCGCGCAACCGCAGACGTCCGTCGCCCAGGATCACGTCGGCGTCGCCCCGGCAATCCGCGAGGAACGTGAACAGGCCGCTTTCGGCGGCGATGGCCTCAACCTGCGGGTCGATCTCGAAGAACGTGAATCGGTCCCCCGGCTCGGCATACGCGGCCATCGCGCCGATCCCCAGCCCGATGAGCCCGACCCGCAGCGGCCCTTGTGCGGCCGCACTGAACACGTCGGCGGCGGGTCCGGATCGATGGTAGTAGGCGAGCGGTTCACTCCGCCGCTCTGGGTGCTGGAAGCCGTGCGTCGTCTGGCCGTGGTAGAAGACGTGGAACCCGTCGTGATTGGCGTAGACGCGTTTGCCGCCGAAGAAGTTGCGAGAAGCGTACCGGAGTTCGCCCTTGTCCGTGGTGGCCAGAACGGAAGAGGCCAGCATCACGAGGGCGAGCGTCAGGGTCATGCGACCCGGCCTTCGCGCCAGCGGCAGGCACAGGATCACGGGAAGCAGGTAGGGCAACAGCATTCGGGGTCCGCCGCCCAGGTCGTTCCAGAGGAAGGCCGCGCAGGTGGCGGCGGTGATCGCCAGCGGCACGACGAACCCCGACACCGACCGCCAGCCGCCAGCCGCCTTCCGCGGCAGCAGAAGGCAGGCCA
The DNA here is from genome assembly GCA_964426945.1 of uncultured Phycisphaeraceae bacterium. Lineage (GTDB taxonomy): Bacteria > Planctomycetota > Phycisphaerae > UBA1845 > UBA1845 > CAYRSS01. The sequence goes on along the minus strand of CAYRSS010000005.1, from coordinate 35,698 downwards.
GGAGCATCGCGGCGGGGTATTCGACGAACTTGTCGAGCAGCACGGGTGAGACAACGCGGTCCATCATCGGGCCGAGCCACTGCGCCGCGACGCTCCAGACGGCCCGCTCCCGGTCAAAAAGGATCGGGGCAACGAGCGCGTTCATCAGCCCGCCGAGGACGCCCCCCACCGACATCCACAGGTAGAACTCCGTGAGGCGCGACGCCCGCGGACGCCGCGCAGCGAGCTCGCCATGGCAGACCATCGCCGCGAAGAAGAACGCCGCGAGGTGGATCGGCAACTGGAGCTTGCCCGGAATCGGCGGATCGGCGACGGCGAATACCCCGGCAGGGATAATAACCAGCGGCATGATCCGGCAGGCCATCGCGTGCGAGACCGCCGGTTTTCGGGCGAACACCAGGACGAAGGTGAGCAGGTAGATCGCCAGCGGCACGACCCACAGCAGCGGCATCGGCGCGAGATCGGTCGTGATGTGGGTCGTCACCCCCAGCATGAGGCTCGACGGCACGAATGCGGCGAAGACCCAGCCGGCGCGTTGGCGCCATGAGGCAACCCCGTCGGCGGGCTCGGGAGCGACCCTCGAGGATGTCGCCGCGGCGGGGACACCCATCCGCCAGGCGCAGGCGCCGCAGGCGGTGACCATCGCCATCAGCACAATGTATCCGCCGGTCCAGAGCGTCCCCTGCAGCGCGAGGTCGGCGAGCGGCTCAACGACCAGCGGGTAACCAAGCAGCGCGATGAGACTGCCGAGGTTGCTGGCGGCGTAGAGGAAGTACGGGTCGTGCGCATGCGGATGGTCCGTGCGCGAGAACCACCGCTGCAGCAGCGGCGCGGTGGTGGAGACCACGAAAAAGGGTAGACCGACCCAGAGCGTGAGGCGGCCGAGGAGCCATAGCGCGGGATGGGCGGTGGCGGCCGGGGTGCTGCCGGCGTCGTGCCCGATCGGCAGCACGAGCAGAGGCAGGAGCATCAGCCCGCCGTGGAGCAGGGCGTGCCGGCCGGTGGTGAGGCTCCGCGTCGCCAGATGAGCATACAGGTAACCTGCCAGCAGCAGCGCCTGAAAAAACACCATGCAGGTGTTCCACACCGCGGGCGTGCCGCCGAGCAGGGGCAAGGTGAGTTTGCCCACCATCGGCTGTACTGTGAACAGCAGCAGTGCGCTGCCCAGCAGGGTGGCGGCGAACAGGAAGAGCAGGGCGCGGTGCGAGCCGCCGCGGTCGGGCGCGGCGCGGGTGAGGGCCGGCCGGGGCGCGGTCGGGTCGGCCCGGCGAGCGGCCGGGGCCGCCTGCGGTCCGATCAGGCGTAGCGCTTTGTCGATCAACGACCGGGGTCCTCCGATGACTGGATAATCGGAACGCGGCCGCGGGCCCGCGAGAAAGGTGCGGCCGCGCGGCGGTGCCAGGTGGACGTCGCGATGCGCTTATCGGACGAACGGCCGCGACTTGTGGCGAAGCGACGTTCCGCCAGAATGACCGTCCGAGGACTCGCGGCCGGTGCGGCCGCCTTGCCGATGGCGCGACAGGATCCAGCATGCCTCCAGCGATGACGCCGCGAGTCTGGCTCCGCCCGGCGACGTGGCTCGCCCCGGGCATCGCCCTCGCCTTCGCGGCCGTCCTGCTCTGGCGCTTCGGTGGCCTGGCCCTCCTGGGCTACGACAGCTACCCGCTCATCGCCTCCTCGCGGGTCGAGTCCCTCGGCGACTTCGCCGGTAACTTCACCGAGCGGTTGATGGACGGGCGTTATGCCGGCCGGTTTTACCGGCCCGTGCTGAACCTGACGTTCGCCTGGGATTACTCGGTCTGGGGGCTGAAGCCCTTCGGCTATCACCTGACGGGCGTGGCGATCTTCTTCGCCGGGCTGCTGGCGATCTGCGCCCTGATGCGCCGGCTGCTAGGTACGTCGGCGTACGGCGGCGCGCTGGCAGCGATGCTCATCCTGGCGCTGCATCCCTTCGTCGTCGAGGTCCTGCCGGTTCCCGCGCGACGGCCCGAGATGCTCGTCTCGCTGTTCATGGCGCTGGCCTTGTGGGCCGAACTCGCGCCGCGTCGACCAGGCGCGCGCTATCCTCGGTTGCTCCCTGCGCTGTTCAGCTTTGTGGCGATGAACTCGAAGGAGACCGGCCTGCTGGCGCCGGCGCTGGTCGCCGTGGTCCTGATGCTCTACCTGCCCCGCGCGCCGGGGAAGCCTTGGCTGGGGCGCTTCGCGCTGCGGCTCGCGCCGCATGCGCTGGCGCTGGGGGCGGCCATCGCGATGCGCGTGGCCGTGCTGGGCGATCTCGGCGGACACACGGAACCTGAAACCGACAGCGGCTTGGGCGAATCGTGGAGTGTTCTCGTCTGGGTCACCGGGCGCCTGCTCGCGCCGCAGGCGGTGATGAGCGCGACCGTCGTGAATTGCCTCGCCGGCGGCCTGCTGGCTGCGCTGGCCGCGGCCGGTGTCATCGCGGTGACATCACCCCGGGCGGCATCGAGCAGCGCGACTGAGCTTGATCATGAGGATTTGCTGACGCCTGCCGGACCCTGGCGCACGATGGTCGTCGGCTTGGCATGGATGGTCTGCGTCGCCGTGGCGGTGTCTATGTCGGGTCGTCGCGAGGTCTGGTACCTGCTGCCGCCGGCTTTCGGCTATGCGATACTCGGCGGGGCGGCGTGGGCGGCGTTGGCCGGGTTGGCACGCCGACAGGTCGGCGCGCCGCGCGTTGTCGGGGTGGCGGGTTGTGCGCTGCTGGTGGCGCTGACCGCGTGGCAGGCGTGGTACTCGCCGGTGGTGCGGGACTATCCCCAGCTCGCCGCCGGTTCCGCCGCGCATCGCGACTTCCTCGCCCGGCTGCAGCCGCTGATCGAGGCGACGAGCCCGGGCCGCGCGGTCAACGCTCCGCCGCTACCGGCGTGGGTGGAACCTGACCCGTCGCGACCGACGGTCCACGGCGCGGCGTTGCTGTGGCGATACTCGATCGAGGCGTGGGCGGAACTGGTGATGCCCGGGCGCAAGGTGTCGGTGAGCGGCCCGGGCGCGAGCCCCGTGCCGGACGGCGTCATGGTGCGGTTGACGACGGCGCTGCCAGGGTTTGCGCCGCCGTCATGAGGCGGATGCCGCGGCTCAGCACCCATCCGGATCAATCGCTCCGGGCGGGGCGGCGTCTGGCGGCGGCGGCGGCGATTCGGGCTCCTCCTCCTCGTCCTCGCCGAGGTAGCCCAGCGTGCGGAGCTGTTCAAGCACGACGGGATCGAGCCGGGCGGGCGCGCCCTCGCGCTTCGACTGGTAGCGTGCGGCGGCGCGCGTCTGCTCCGCCATGGTCCGCATGATGAAGTCGAGCAGCGCCGGCGCAGGTTCCTTCCCCTTCACCAGCACGTTCGTCAGCTCGTACGGATCGACCGACAGGTCGTAGAGCGCGTCCTCACCGCCGACCTCGTGCACGTATTTCCAGCGTTCGGTGGTGGCGGTGAAGGCGGGTTTGTCGCCCTCCGCTGCCGCTTGGCCGCGGCGCTGGCTGAAGACCGGCCGCGAACCCGCCCCAGGTGCCAGCACATCGCGCCCCGAAGCCTGGCCGATCAGCGGCGCGAACGCTTCGCCTTTCACCCAGGCGAGCACGGTCGGCGCCACGTCGACGACGGACATGACCGTCGGGATGCGCCGGGGCTTCTCGCCGGGGACGCGGATGAGCAGCGGCACGTGGAGTTGTTCGTCCCAAGTGGAGCCGTGGCTGGCTTCGCCGTGCTGACAGAGCCCTTCGCCGTGATCGCCGACGATGATGACGAGTGTGCGGTCACGGCCCAGCACCTGGTCGACGCGCTCCATCAGGAGCCGCAACTGGTTGTCCATGTAGCGGATTTCGCCATCGTACGCGTTGTGCGCGCGGCGGGCCTCGACCGGCTGATGCGAGCGATTCGGCGCATCGGGGTGAATCTTGCGATCGGCGATGAACTTCTCGAGTTTCTCGTCGGTCGTGAAGGTGTCGTATTCGCCGATCGGCGCGTACGGGAAATGCGGATCGTAGTAGTGGACCCACAGAAAGCAGGGCTTCTCGCCCGTGCGCTGATCGAGCCAGGCGATCGCGCCGCGGTTGGTCTCCTCCGCCGGGCGCTGGAAGGGGACCGGCTCATCGTAAGTGTCGAACCCCGTGTTGATGCCGGTGAAAGTCTTGAGCGGCGCGGCGCTGACGAAGCCGCCGGTTTCGTAACCGGCCCTGCGGGCGAGTTCCGCCCAGGAGACCAGCTCGGGCGAGGGGACGTAGGGCCGCCCGCCGCGGTAGACGTTCGCGAGCACGCCGTGCTCGATCGGATAGGTGGCCGTCAGCAGCGACGTGTGCGTGGGCAGCGTCGTCGCCATCGGGGCGAGGCAGCGGTCGAAGACCAGGCTCTCCTTCGCGAACGAATCGAGATAGGGTGAGGTATCCCGGAAGTAGCCATAGCAGCCCAGATGATCCGCCCGCGTCGTGTCGAGCGTGATGATCACGATGTGCGGCTTGTCGAAGCGCTTGCGCTGGGCGTCGGGCGCGTCGGGTCGGCAGCCCGGGGCGATGAGGGCCAGGGCGGCGACGAAGGCCGACAGCAGGCTGCATCGCATCACGTCTGCGCGAGTCCGCCACCCAACTGCCCGGCGAAATCGGTTCGCAGGATCACTCATCGTCATCCCCAGGTGAGTCCGACTCCCGGTCGCCGGCGGCGGAGTCTCGGCTTGCGCCGGGGTCGGCTCCCGCGTCGCCCATGTAGCCGAAGGTATCGAGCACGCGGCGCTCCGCGGCGGTGTGCTCCGGCAGCTTGCCGCTCGGATCGCAGCGCAGCCGCAGCATCGCCCGGACCGTTTCCATCTGGCGGGCCATGTCGGCCGCGCGATCCTGCTGCGAGGTCGCCAGGTTCTGCGTCTCGCGCGGGTCGCTGGACAGCTCGTAGAGCTCGTGCCGGCCGTCGGCGCCCCAGATGAACTTGGTCGGCCCTTTCACGAAGCTCGCCAGGTCCCGCCGCCAGGGTGTCGCGTCGAAGTGGGGGTGTGCGGCCTTCACGGTGTCGATTCCGAACTGAAACGTGCCGCGATCTTCCGCGAGGCGTGTGCGGCCGGCCTGCGGGCGTTGGAGGGGAATCGACCAGGTGCCGCCCGGCGGGGCTTTCACCGAGGCCAATTCGAGGATCGTGGCGTACAGGTCGAGGCTCATCACCGGCGCATTCTCGCGGCCCGCCGCGAACACGGGCGGATAGTGCACCACCAGCGGCACTTGCACCAGAGGTTCGTGCAGCGAGTACTGGTGATCGAGCATGTGGTGTTCGCCAAGCAGTTCGCCGTGGTCCGAGGTGACGATGATGACGGTGTTGTCCAGTTCGCCCAGGGCCTCCAGGCGCTTGAGCAGGCCGGCGAAGAGGTCGTCAAGCTCCAGCAGCGTCGCGTCGTAGGTGCCGGCGATGACGGCGAGCTCCTCCGGCGCGTAGTCGCGCAGGCCGAAGGTGTACTCCCAGATGGGCAGCTTGGAACGATCGACGCGGTAGGAGGCCTCGACCTGCTCGGGGGTCATGACCTGTTCGCGGTATCGGCGCGGCGGGATGTAGGGCCGGTGCGCTTCCATGTAGTTCAGAAACGCCAGCCACGGCCGGGCTTTGTCGCGGCGTTGGAGCCAGTTCGCCAGTCGCCGCTCTTGCAACACGCCGCTGGCCTTGACGTCGGAGCGGCCCACCGCGCCGGTGGCGAATTTCTCCGGGAGTTCCGTGCTGGTGTCGCCCTCAGGCAGCTTGTTCGCCACGAGGGCGCCGGCTTCGCCGAGCAGGGCTTCATCCCACGGATGCTCAATGATCTCGAAGCCCTGCGCGAGGTTGGTCCGGTGGGCGACGTTCGGGTTCGCGGAGTAGGCGTAGGTCTGGTAGCCCGCGCCCTTGAGCAACTCTGCCACCGTTTCGTGACAGTCCTCGAGATACTCGCGGTCGTTGTGCGTGCCGTGTTCGCCGGGCATCAGGCCGGTGAACATCGAGGCATGAGACGCGGTCGTATAGCCGGCGGCCGATCGGCAGTCCGTGTAGACGCGGGCGCCTTTCGCCCACGCGTCGAGTTTCGGCGTGGTCTGCTTCGCGTAGCCGTAGAGGCTCATGTGGTCGGCCCGCACCGTGTCCCAGACGACCCACAAGATGTTGGGTCGCGGACGGGTGCGTTCCGGAGGCTTGGCGGCCGGGGAGTCATCCTCGCGGCAGGCCGGCCCCAGCGCGATCGCCGCAAGGGCGAGGAGCCTTGCGGCGGCTCTGCCGACCGTACGCATCTTCCCTGCGATCCGTCTTGATTGCATCAGAGGATTAGAACTCGACAAGCGTTGCCCCCGGCGTCTGAGGCCGCATTCTAGGGAATCAGCGCGAGCCGATCCACCGCCGCGGCCTACTCATCGGTGTTCGACGTCGCGGCGGATTGCCGGTTCCCGTGGCCGGGCGCGCATGGGTGGATTCTCGGAGCTAACGCGCGGCGGCGGCGTGCCGATCGCCGGCGGGCGTCGGCCCTCGCGACCCGCCGGCAGCGGTTGAGGCGTCGCTCACGGGGACTCCCGCGGCGGCCCCGGAGGGGAGAAATTCCGGCAGAATGTGCTTCTCGAGGAATGAAGACGCGAAAGCGCCGCTGTGGCCGCCGATGTTGCCCAGCCGGGTGAACGCCGGCTCCCAGGCGAGCTGCTCGATTTTGACCGCAAGCGCCGGGTCGGCGGGCAGGTCAAACCCGACCAGTCCGGCGGAGGGGGCGTGCTTGCGGTCGGTAGTGCCGAAGATCCCCGTGCCGACGCCGAGCACGGCGACGTCAAGATGGCTGTAGTAGTTGAACAGGCCGAGCCGGCTCCGGCGGAGAATCGGCGTCAGATCCACGTCGCGCGAGAGCGCCGGCGAGATGAAGATGATCCGCTCCAGCCGGAAGTCGGGCGGCAGCTGCTGACAGGCGAACAGAATGATCCCCGCGCCCCCGGAGGTCGCGGCGAGGTAGAGCCGGTCGCGTGGATGGGCCTGCCGCCAGTGCAGCAACTCGTCGGCGAGGCGACGGGCGCGGCGGCGGTTGAGGTCTTCGTTCATCAGGTCGCCCAGCGGGGTGACGCGGTCGATGTCGGTCCAATCCCACGTTTGCGCTGAATAGCCGGGAAGCTGTTCGTTGATGAGCGTCGCGGTGCGCCGCACGAGCAGGTTGGAGCCGCCGATGCCTGGGAGGAAAAGCACGTGGGCCTGTTCGGGGCTGACGACGGGACCGGGATCGGCGCAGGCGGGTAGCAGTGCGGCGATCAGGACCAGCGACGAGCCCTGACCGAGCCACCGAAAGCCGACGCGTAACCGGGTTGCGTGCTGCATCTTGTGTGCTCCGCGCGTGTTTCCTGCGTCTTGCCCGGGACATCGTGCTGGCGCGGGCCGGCGGCGTCAACCGCTCGTTACCGCGCCGATCTCAGCCCAACCAGACCAGCGCGTACAGGGTCATCCCGCAACCCGCGCCGATCGCGCCCGCTGCGAGAGCGACGCCGGCTGCATGGGGCATACGGATGTAGTGCCGGTAAGCCTGAGAGACAGACCGAACCATCATCGCCAGGCCGATGAGCGGGGACAGATCGATGACGTCGCCCAGCCGCACGCGCCATGCGCGGGAGAGGTAGATCCCGAGATGGTTCGTCGTCGTGACGACCGCGATGCACAGCAGCGTCAGCGTGAGTGCGACCAGCGGCGGCATGACCGCGTAGAGGCACGCGCGGGTGATGTGACCATTGCGAACACGGCAGCGTCGCATCGATTCCCGCAGCAGCAGCAGCGTGCCAAGCCCGCCGCCGAGGGTCACCACGGCGATCAGGAGGAAGCCAAAGTAGGAAATCGAACCGTAGGGAATTGCCAAGGACGAGCGGCCCAGCCAGAAGTCCGCGCTCATCAGCCCCTCCGGGTCTGACCATCGCCATGTCTGGATCAGCGCGTCGGCGCCCTGCCATCCGGTCTGATGCTGCGCGTTGATCGTCAGCGCTGTCCGCGACAGGAGTGATACGACCGGCATCGCCAGCACCAGCCAGAGCGCCAGCGTGATCGCCAGCACGGCCTGTCCCCGAGAGTCCGGCGGATCGTAGACCTCGATGCTGCGCCACAGCCGGCCCGGCAGCAGCGAGCGCCGAACGGCGGCGAGGAGAGAGCGGACGAATCGTTTGCGGTACTGGTATTCGAACAGCGGCTTGTCGCGCCGGCGCTGCTGACCCAGCACTGCAGACCAGTCGAACGGCTCGCCGCACTCGGGGCAGCGTGCATCGCGCAGGCCGCGCAGGTGATAGCTGCAACCCGGACAGGCCAGCTCGTCGAGGGGCAGCACGCGATCCCAGTCGAGCAGGAGCGTGCACGCGGGGCACGTGTCCCCCGTGTGGCCGTTGAGCGACCCGCCGCAGCGCGGGCAATCGACGTTGAAGTGGATCTCGGCCCAGCTCGGCGCCGGTGAAGCGGATGTCGAACTGGCAGGCGGAGTCGTCACGCTCGGCGTTCCTGCGTCGTCGCGATGGGGCGCGTTCACGGCGCGAATGTTGCCTCGGGCGCCGTGCGGGGTCAATCGCGCAACCGGAGCAGCCGGGCCGAGGTGTCCCGGCACGACGGGTGGTGCTAGGATCCCTCTGCGGGCCCGACGCCGTCGAGCCAATCCAGCATCTACCTGCCCAACCCCGGGAGAGGCATGCATGAGCAAGCCGGTGAAACTGACGTCGGAACAGGTTCAGGCGGCGCTGGAGCGGTTGTCCGGCTGGTCGCTCAAGGATGGCAAGCTCCATCGCACCTGGAAGTTTGCAGACTTCTCGCAGGCGTGGGGTTTCATGTCGCGCGTCGCCCTGCTGGCCGAGAAGATGAACCACCACCCGGAGTGGTTCAACGTCTGGAGTACCGTCCGGATCGACCTCTCGACCCACGACGTGGGGGGCATCAGCGACAAGGACGAGGCGCTGGCCAAGGCGATCGGGGCAGTCGAAGGCTGATCGACCGCTGCCAATTGCCAATTACCGATTGCCGATGCAGAATGGCCGCTGCGTCGGGTTTCTTTCATTGGCAAGTGTGAATCGGTCATTGGCCATTGCCTGCATGACTCCCTCTCGAAAGATCCGTCTGACGGACTACGCGAACTGCGCCGGGTGAGCGGGCAAGATCGGCATGGAGCCGATGGCGCAGGTTCTGCGTCAACTGCCACCGATGGTGCATGGCGACCTTCTCGCCGGGGCGGCGTACGCCGAGGACGCGGGCGTATACCGGCTGCGCGCCGACCTGGCGATCGTGCTGACGACGGATTTCTTCCCTCCGCTGGTCGACGATCCGCAGACTTTCGGCCGGATCGCCGCTGCCAACGCGCTCTCCGACGTCTACGCGATGGGCGGCCGGCCGGTGACGGCGCTGAACCTCGTCTGTTTTCCTGACGACAAGCTCGACCTCGACATCCTCGGCGAGATCCTGCGCGGCGGCGCCGAGAAGGTGCTGGAAGCCGGCGCAGTCGTCGCCGGGGGCCACTCCGTCCGCGACGCGGAGATCAAGTACGGACTCGCTGTCACCGGTACGATTCACCCCGATCAGATCATCCGCAACCACGGCGCACGCCCGGGTGATGCGCTCATCCTGACCAAGCCGATCGGCAGCGGCGTGCTGACCACCGCGGCGAAGAAGGGGTTGATCGACGAAGCTGCGCTCGCCGAGGCGATCGCGGTCATGACCACGCTGAACCGGCGCGCCGCCGAGGCGATGGTCGAGGTCGGCGTGCACGCGGCAACCGACATCACCGGCTATGGGCTGCTCGGCCACGCCTTCGAGATGGCCGACGCCAGCGAGACGACCCTTGTGTTCGATACGGCGAGGGTTGCGCTGATGGCCGGCGTACGAGACCTCGCGCGGCAGGGTTGCGTGACGCGGGCCCATCGCAGCACGCTCTCCAGGCTCGGGCCGGCACTGGACGCCTCGGGCATCGAGGCGGCCCTCGTCCATGTCCTGGCCGATGCGCAGACCTCGGGCGGCCTGCTCATCAGCGTTGCGGCGGACCGGGCGGACGAGCTCGTGCGGCGCTGCGGCGTGGAGGCGGGGGTCGCGCCGCCGACCGTGGTCGGCGAGGTGCGTCCGGCCTCGGCGGTCCGCCTGTCGCTCAAGTAGTCGCCCGATAAACGGCTTCCGCGGACAACATCCGACAGATCCCGCCGTTCCGATTCGACGTAATAATCTAGACTTCACGCGTAAGCGGCCCGATCCGGGGCGGCGGAGGCATTCCACTGCCGCCGCACGCCGGGACGCCGGACAGTGCAGGCGGGGGATCGACGGATGAATCAGATCTGGAAGGAACGGGGAAAGCGGTTCTGGCGCAACTGGCTGCGGCCGGTGCTCAGCGTGGTGATCGTCCTCTCGACATTCCGCTCGGCCGTGGCCGACTGGAACGACGTCCCGACCGGATCGATGAAGCCGACGATTCTGGAAGGCGACCGCATCTTTGTGAACAAACTGGCCTACGACCTGAAGGTTCCGTTCACGCGCTATCGCCTGTTCGAGTGGGCCGAGCCGCAGCGCGGTGACGTGGTCATTCTCTTCTCACCGGCCGACGGCATGCGGCTGGTGAAGCGGGTCATCGGCGTGCCGGGCGACCTGATCGAACTGCGTGACAATCGCCTCTACATCAATCACCAGCCCGCGCAATACGCGCGGCTCGACGAGGAGACGATCCAGCAGATCGTTGAGGCCGAGCGGCCGTTTCATCGTTTTGCCGAGGAGTCTACCGGTGACCGCCCGCATCCCGTGATGACGACGCCCGGGGCGATCGCCCGCCGGTCGTTTCCGCCGGTCGTGGTGCCGAACCACTGCTACTTCGTCATGGGCGACAACCGCGACGAGAGCGCCGACTCGCGGGCGTTCGGATTCGTCGAGCGCGACAACATCGTCGGCGAGGCGACGCGCGTGGTGCTCTCGCTCGACCCGACTGAGTACTACCTCCCGCGCTGGGACCGTTTCTTCCGCGAATTGGATTAGCCGCGCCGCCGCGCCGGCTTGCCAGCCCGCACTGCCTGCCCGATCATCCGCTCCGATCCTCGGAGCCGGACGATCGTGCCGCTTTCTGCCAACCCTGATGTACCCTCCGACCGCCCCCGCGCGGGGCTGCTGTCGACCTTCGCTCCCGGCATTCTCGTCGCCGCCACCGGCGTCGGTGCGGGCGACCTGATCACCGCCGGGCTGGGCGGGGCGTCGGCCGGGTTGCTGATTCTCTGGGCGGCCGGGCTCGGGGCGGTGCTCAAGTGGTTTCTCAACGAGGGGCTCGCCCGTTGGCAGATGGCCACGGGCACGACGCTGCTCGAGGGATGGACGCTGCATCTCGGGCGGCCGATACGCTGGGTGTTTCTGCTCTACCTGGTGCCGTGGTCCCTCTTCACCGCCGGTGCGCTCGCCAGCGCCTGCGGGGCCGCGGGGACGGGAATCCTGCCCATCGGCGAGCCCGGTACCTCGAAAGTCGTCTGGGGGGCGATCCACGCGCTGGCCGGGCTGGCGATCGTGCGCGGCGGCGGGTTCGCGAGCTTCGAACGCCTGATGTCGATCTGCACCGGCGTGATGTTCGCCACGGTGCTCGCCACGGCCGTTCTCGTCGGGCCGGCGTGGGGCGAGGTATGGCGCGGGCTGACGTTGCCGGTGGCTGAACCGCGCGCGTGTCTCGAGCTGGTGGACGCACACCCGAAGTGGGTGCTCGGCCTGCTCGGTGGAGTGGGCGGGACGGTCACGCTCATGTCCTACAGCTACTGGATCCGCGAGCGCCATCGCACCGGTGCGGCGGGGCTGCGCACCTGCCGAGTTGACCTCGCGCTGGCCTACGCGCTGACGGGGCTGTTCGGCATGGCGATGGTGATCATCGGTTCGCGCATGCACGCGACCGGCACGGGATCGTCGGTAGCGCTGCGCCTGGCCGACCAGATCAGCGCGGCGGTCGGTCCGGCGGGGCGAGGGGCGTTCCTGCTGGGGTTCTGGTCGGCGGTGTTCACCAGCCTGCTGGGGGTGTGGCAGAGCGTGCCTTACCTGTTCGCCGACTTCGTTGCGCTCGGCAAGGCGCGCGCGACCGGCGCGGGCACCGTGGAGCTGTCGGCCACGCGGGCTTACCGCGTGATGAGCGTCGCGCTGCCGATCGCGTCGATCCCGATGCTGATGTTCTCACTTCAGCGCGTGCAACTGGCCTACGCCGTGGTGGGGTCGCTCTTCATGCCGCTCCTGGCGCTGACGCTTCTGATCCTGAACAACCGCCGGGGGCTGGTGGGGTCGTCGTTCAAGAACGGCGTGGTGACAAACCTCGTGCTGGCGGCCACGGTGGCGTTCTTCGCCTGGGCGGGCTGGTGGGAGGCGGCCGAAGAGCTCGCTGGTGGGCGTTAGCCCGTCAACTACTCACTGAAGGCGAACTCGCCCCGTTCGACGCTCCAGTCGACGCCGAAGAACCCGGCCGCCCGAACCGCCTCACCGCCACGCATCAGCATGTCCGCCCCCACGACCAGGCAGTCAGGAAAGCCCGCGCCGGAGACGAACCACGGCATCCGGTCCGTGAGGCGCAGGCCCTTCATTCCCGAACCCGCGATCACGGCGACGCTGGCGCGCTCGCTGTCGGGCCGGGGGCGCAGGAACATACAGGCTAAGTCGTCGCCCGCGAGCTTTCGGTCCCCGACGCGAACCTCGCCGCGACGGACGACGATCGGGGTGGGGCCGACCAGCGCATCCCAGTTCGAGACCATCTCCGCGTGGCCGTAGAGGACGACCCCCCGGTCGCGCGCGGCGGCCGGGTCGAAGTCGACGTCGCGAACCACGTCAACCGCGCCATTGCCGCGGTACCACCATGTCTCTGCGTCGTAGCGGGCCTTGGCGGCGGCCCAGGTGTTCTCCTCGTCGGTGCCCTTGGTGCCGTAGACGAACATCATCCGGTGGCGGAAGGCGTCCTTGAACGGACCTGCGCGGTGGGGACCCTTGAGCGACAATGACGGCGCCGTGGCACTAAGCGTCCAAGCGCCATCCGCGCGCGTGAGCCACACGGGGCCGGGGAGCGAACCCTCAGGCAGCGACCAGCTCAGCGACTGATCCCCGACGCGGATGGTGACCTCCCGACCCCAGGGGAACACGCCTTCCTGCATCGGAAGCAGGTCCAGGTCGAGCCGCAGGCGGGAGGCGTTTTGCACGTCGACCGAGATCGCGCCGCTCTTGTCGTCCAGCCTGACGCGAATGGAGCTGGGCGCCATCGCTCGCTCCTGGGCTTCGACGGCCGCCCAGTGGCAGGCGGACGAGAGGCCGGGATTGATCGTCGCAAACTCGATGCGGCGGACCGTCGCTGTCTCGGGGATGGTGTGCCACCGGAAGAACTCGAAGATCGGCGGCCAGTCCATGCACTCGTCGCCCCACCAGTGGCCCGCGCCGGGGCGCTCGTAGTACACGAAGTCGGCGTGGTAGCCGCCGAGGTGGCTCCGCATCGTACGGGCCTCGGTGACAGGTACGTTGTCGTCCTGGTCGCCGTGCAGCACATAGACGCCGTGGTGCAGGTAGTTCTGTGAGAGTTGCAGCGTGTCGCTTGCGGCGGCGGCGCGCTGCAGAATGCCCGAGGTCCCGGCTCCCTCCGCCACGGTGGAATGGCCACGGTACGAGGCGAAGCTGACCCAGCCGGCGCTGGGGGCGATGGCCGCGAACCGGTCGGGATAGTGCGCGGCCAGTTGCCACGTCCCGTGGCCGCCCATCGAGTGGCCGGTGAGGTAGGTCCGCAGCGGGTCGGTGTTCCAGCGCCGGCGGGCCAGGTGGAGCACTTCAAGCGCATCGAGCCGCCCCCAGTCCTCCCAATCGAAGCCGAAGGGCCGCCGGTTGGTCGGGGCGACGACGTGGCCCCAGTCCTTGGGCTGGTACGCTGCGGCCTGGCGGATGCCCTCAACGCTGGCGCCGTGCAACGTGAGGAACAGGGCGGGCTGCGCAGCGCCGTCGGCGGCTGCCGCCGCACGGAATCCAAAGTACTGCACGCTTCCGTCGATGTCGCTGAGGAAGGTGACCTTCCGTGCGTCCCCGGGAGCGCGAACCCGCAGTTCGGCCGTATGGACCGTCGGATCGGTAAGCCCGTCAGGCGCCGGGGCGAGGAAGAACTCGGTCGAGACGACATCCTCGCGCCGGGTCATGCGGTCTTTCAGCGTGAGGGCAACCTTGCGGCAGGTGAGCGGTGGGATCGGCGGGACCGGGATGCCCACGAGGTTCTCGCCGTACTCGTTGGTCAATCCGTCGCACCGGACGCGCAGTTGCACGTTCTTCGCCCATTCGCGCGAGGCGTTGACGACCACCACGCCCGCGTAGGTCGTCGTGCGCTCGCCGGCGACGAGGTCGGGCAGCGTGCTGTCGCCCATGTCAATGAAGACCGGCGCCGGGGGCGCGCTCAGCTTGGCGCGCACGCGGCCGCGCTGCACGAAGAACAGCAGGTCGTTGCTGCCCTGGCGCAGCGCGACGGGCAGCCGCATGAAGCCGTAGCCGTAGGGGTCTCCCGCGCGTGCTTCGCCGTTGACGTACACAAGGCTGTGGCCTGACGCCTCAAGGAGCATCACGCGCTCTGCATCCGCCTCGACCCGCCAGAAGGCATAGCCGCCGCCGAGCGCGGCGTGGCCGATCCAGCCGTCTTCGCCCGCCTTCGCCGCCAGCCAGGCGACCTCGCTGCCGCCGGGGACTGTGACCTTGTCGCCCTCCGCGGGAGGCACCCAGGCCCCGCTGACGATTCGAGCCTCCACCGCGTCCGTGCGGATGGGCGAACGCTCGTGGCGGCCGACGGGCGGCAGCACGAGGCACTCGCTCATCGTCAGGTCTGGGGGCGCGTCGGCGGCGTCGGCGGGGAGCGCAAGCGCGGTCAGGGCGAGAAGCAGGGCAATTGCCGATACGGTGTCGCGTCGCATGGCTGAGGTTCCCCAGTTTCGTCGCGGCCGGCGGGCTAGGCCGAGGCGCCGATGCCCATGACCATGATGCTGGTCACGAAGTTACCGATCCGCAGCGCGAGCGTGGCAGGCATGATCAGCGCGTGCGTTCGACGTGTACCGCCGCGCAGCATGCGGATACCGGTGTACACGTGAATGCCGTAAAGCACGAGAACGAGAACGCTTATCGCGATGTGCACGATCATGAGCGTGCCCATCTTCGACTGGGCGCTCTGCACTGCACCGCGCGAGAGCTCGATGTAGAGCACCATGGCCAGGTCGAGCGCGATCGCCGTGATCATCAGGGGCACATGGACGCGTCGACGACGCCGATAGAGTACGCCGACCACCAGCAGGATGCAGACGACCAGGCTGACGCCGTGAATCGCGTGAAACATCGCGTGATTATCCGGGTCCATCCGGCAGTCGACCACGAGCGGATCGCCGGCGCCGCCGCCTGTCGGAGAGGGGTCGGATCATAGGAACGACGCGGCCGAGGGGCAACACGGCGGAGCGCTAAGGTCGCGCTCGGCGGGTCGGGGGGCGGGAGCGCGCCGCGGTCAGCCGTTGACCCACTCGGCGATGCGGTCGACGCCCTCCACGACGCTGGGGCAGTGGCGGGCGAGAAACCCTTCGGTGATCGGCTGATCCGGCGGAATCGCTTCGGCGGCTGCGAGGGCCGCTGCGCCTTCAAAGTCAACGTAGGAGAGCCGCGCGGTGAGCTCCTCCTTGGGCCGGGCGAATGACGCACCGGCGAGCACCGCGACACCCGTCTCCTCGAGCAGGCGATCGCAGAGCTTGACACTGTGGCGGATGCCGCGAGCGGCGAGCCGCCCGGCGTGGCCGGAGAAATCGAGAAACAGGTAAAAGGCCCCATGAGGTTCGTGTACGCGGATGCCCGCCTCGTTCAACCGCCGGGCGCTGCGACGGCCCAGCGCAGCGAGAATGCGGCGCACGTGGGAGAGGTAGCGTTCGATCTCAGGGCCGCACTGGAACGCGGTCACCGCGGCGTGCTGGATCGGCGCGCTGACCGAGGTATAGGTCTCGCTCGCCACCGCGCCCATGGCGTGCTGCAGCCAGTCCAGTTCGGGTGGGAAGAGAAACGTACCGAGGCGCCAGCCGCCCGCTCCGCACCACTTCGAAAGGCCCGAGCTGACAATGGTCCGCTCCGGGTAGTGCCGCGCGATGGAAGTATGGGCGCCCTCGAAATGAAGCTGGCCGTAAATCTCGTCGGAAAGCACGAGCAGTTTGAACTTTCGGGCGATCTCTGCGAGGTCGCGCAGCTCGTCGGCGGTGTAGGTGTGGCCGGTGGGGTTCATCGGATAATTCATCACGAGCAGCCGCGGACGGCTGTCATCGTTGGTGGCCGAGAGCGCCTCCAGCAGCAGGTCAGGCGTGATCTTCCAGCCCGAGTCGTAGCTGGTCGGGATCAACTGGATGTGGCGGCCGATGATCCGCGCCTGGGGCAGGTAAGACACCCAACAGGGGGTCCGCAGGATGATCTCGCCGTAGAAGGCGATCTGCAGGAGGAACATCAATTCCTTCGAGCCCGGGCCGACGAGCACGCGCTCCGGCACGGCGTCGAGGCCCTCCTTGCGGCGGTGGAACTCCGCGACGGCTTCGCGCAGGCGAGGCAGGCCCATCACCGGAAGATAGTCCTTCTCCTCCGCCGCCAGGCGGAGCGACTCGACCACCGGGCGCGGCACGGGGAACGGAGACTGCCCCAGGCCGAAGTCGTAGATGTGGCGCCCCTCGCGGCGGAGGGCGCGACACTTGTCCTTGATCGCGATCGTGGCCGACTGGCCCATGCCTCGGACGTTGAGGCTGAGGCTGACTTGCTGCTGGTGGTTCATGCCGGGCCGGGCTCCGTGGAGGACTCGAGGCCGTGGCGCGGGGGCCGGTGCGATAGTGCCACGATAGCGCCGGCGGGGCAAGGCGGCATCGCCGCGGGGGGCGCACAAAAAAACGACAGGCCCGTTGCGGGGCCTGTCGGGAGCGATTCGCGTGGGGCGCCGGGCCGTCAGGCGGCCTTGGTCTTGGGGGCGTGCTTGCGGGCGAGGTCGACAATCGCGTCAAAGTCGGTCGGATTGTGGATGGCGATTTCGCTCAGCATCTTGCGGTTGAGCTCGATGCCCTCGGCGAGCAGCCCGCTGATAAAGCGGCTGTAGGCGAGGCCGCGCATGTCGCACGCGGCCGAGAGGCGCGTGACCCACAGGGCCCGGAACTCGCGCTTGCGGGCGCGTCGATCGCGGGTGGCATACACCTCCGCACGGCGGACGGCTTCCTTCGCGATGCGCCACCGGTTCTTGCGTGCGCCGCGGAAGCCTTCAGCCTGCTTCAGGATGCGCTTCTTCTTGCGATGCGTGGCAGCGCCGGTCGTTGCTCTGGCCATTCGTCTGTCACTCCGATCAGAGGCCCGAGGGCCTCGCTGCATGCTCTGGTCAGGGGTTCGAAGATTACGCCTCGGGGCAGGCGATCAGCAGCCGCTTGGGCATCTTGCCGCTGAGCACCAGCGCGGAGCGCAGGTGACGGCAGCGACGGCCGGACTTGTGGCTCATCAGGTGGCCGGAGCCCGGCTTCTTCACCTTGACCTTGCCTCGGGCCGAGATGCGAATGCGCTTCTTCAGCCCCTTGTGTGTCTTCATCTTCGGCATCGAACGCCTATCCTTTCACGCCCTGACGGCGAAAGACGGGGCATTATACCGAGCCCCCGCCGCCTTGCAACGGGGCGCAAAGCCGGCGCGAGGCGAAAGGAAAGTTATTTTGGCTGCTTTTTGTCGCTTTATGCGTTAACTTCCGGCGGGTTTGGGTTCCGGCTCCCGACGGAGTAGATTCTCCGACTCGCCGCCCGCGATGGGGCGGCACGAGGCGTCCGGCGGGGGAACCCCGAGGAGACCGCATGGAAAACCAGGAGCTCGCGGAACTTGTGGAGCGCTACGCCGCCGGGGCGGATGTGCCGTCCCGGGCGATTGTGGACCTGTCCCGCCAGGACCTGACCAGCTTCCCGGTGGCAGGCACCTGGAGCATCCAGCAGATCATCGCCCACCTGATGGACAGCGACCTCATCGCCTCCGACCGCATGAAGCGGATCATCGCGGAGGAGGAGCCGACGCTGATCGGGTACAACGAGACGGCGTTCGCGGAGAAGCTGTCCTACCAGCGGCTGGATGCGGCGATGTGCTGCGAGGTATTCCGCATCAACCGGATCCTCACGGCGGCGCTGCTGCGCGAACTTGCGGATGAGGCCTTCGACCGTGTCGGCCGGCACAACGAGGTGGGCCCGGTCACGCTGGGTCAGCTGGTGCGCACCTATGTGGATCACCTCGATCACCACATGACGTTCCTGCGCAAGAAGCGTGAGGTGCTCGGCAAGCCGCTGGGGTGGTGAGGCGGGAGCCGCGCGGCGCGGGGTGGGCCGGGATCGTTCATGGCTGTCGTCACCGTTCAGAGCGTCACGAAGCAGTTCGGCACGCACGTCGTGCTCGACGGCGTTTCGCTGGACATTCATCCGGGCGAGACCGTCGGGCTCGTGGGCGCGAACGGGGCGGGCAAGACCACCCTCTTCCGGATCATTACCGGCGAAGTCGAGCCCGATCAGGGGCAGGTGTCCGTCGCGAAGGGCACGCAGGTCGGCCACCTCCGCCAGGAACCGGACGTCGGGCTCGACCGCACGCTGCACGACGAGGTGGGCAGCGCGTTTGCGGACCTGCTCGCGCTGGAACACAAGCTCCACGGTATCTCCGAGAAGATGGCCGCGCATCACGACGGCCCCGAACTCCAGCGGTTGATGGCCGAGTACGAGCGCGTCAACCAGCGGTTCATCCACGAGGGCGGCTATACCTTCGAGCACCGGCTCGGAGAGATTCTCGGCGGCCTGGGTTTCACGCAGGCGGACTATGCCCTGCCGGTGCGGATTCTCTCGGGCGGCCAGAAGTGCCGGGCGGCGCTGGCCAAGCTGCTGCTGCGCGATCCTGAGCTGCTCCTGCTCGACGAGCCGACCAATCACCTCGACATCGACGCCGTGCGGTGGCTCGAGCGGTTTCTCGGCGCCCATCAGGGCGGGGCGGTGATCATTTCGCATGACCGCTACCTGCTCGATCGGCTCGCCGATCGGATTATCGAGGTCGAGCGCGCGGGGGTGCGCAGCTACAAGGGCAACTACTCCACGTTTGCCGAGACCAAGGAGCTGCGGCTGCTGACCGAGCAGCGGCAGTACGAGAAGGACAAGGCCTTCATCGAGAAGGAGAAGGAGTTCATCGCCCGTCACCTCGCCGGTCAGCGGACCAACGAGGCCAAGGGTCGGCGGACACGGCTGGAGCGCCGGTTGGGCGCGGGCGAGTTCGTGACCGACGCGCCCACGTCGATGCGGGCGGCCAGGCTGACGTTCAGCAGCCACCTCAGTACCCGCTCCGACGGCACCACCGTGATGCGCTGCGACGACCTGTCGATGGGCTTCGGCGACAAGCGGCTCTTTGACGGGCTGAACTTCCAGGTGCGGGACAAGGAGCGGCTGGGGATCACCGGGCCCAACGGCGTGGGCAAGTCGACGCTGCTGCGGATCATCCTCGGCCAGCTCGCGCCGACGTCGGGCGGCGTCGAGATCGATTCGCGCCGGCGCGTGGGCTACTACGACCAGGAGCACCGCGACCTCGACCCCAACCGTACGATCGTGGAGGAGATTCGCACGATCCGGCGCGAAATGAGCGAAGAGTCGGCGCGGTCCTACCTCGCCCGTTTCCTGTTTTTCGGCAACGACGTTTTCAAGCCCCTCGGCAAGCTATCGGGCGGCGAACAGTCGCGCGTGCGCCTGGCGAAGCTGATTCTCGATGCGCCGGACGTGCTGATTCTCGACGAGCCGACGAACCACCTCGACATCCCCTCGCGCGAGGCGCTGGAGGAGGCGCTGCTGCACTACGAGGGCACCGTGCTGACCATCAGCCACGACCGGTACTTCCTCGATCGGATCGTCGATCGGCTGCTGGTGATCCGGCCCGAGGGCTGGCGGATGTTCGCCGGGAACTATTCGCTGTACATCGAGACCATCGAGCGTGAAGAGGCCGAGCGGGCGGCGGCCGAGACCGCGGCCCGCGCCAGCAAGGCAAAGAGCGAACGCGCCGAGTCCAAGGGTGCGGCCGCCGCCCGGCCGGTCCGCAAGACGTCGCAGTACGATCACCTGTCGGCGGACGAACTCGAAGCGATGGTGATCGATCGCGAGGAGCGGCTCGCGGCGCTGAACACGCGGTTCGCGGATCCCGCGATCATGCGCGATATCGACGCTCTGCAGCGGCTGAAGGCCGATATTCAGGCGGCGCAGGACGAGCTGGCGGAGATCGACGCCGCGTGGCACGAGCGGGCCGGGGGCTGATTTCCGCGCACATCGGGGCTGATGCTGCTATACTCGAATCGGTGGCTGTTACACCGCACCAGCAATCGATGCCGATCCTGCGGCACTCGATCGCGGCGCTGGTCGTGCCTGCGTTGCTGATCGCCGCGGCTCAGTCGGAGACGGTGTGGGCGTGGTTTGACCGCGTCGGCTCGTCGCACGCGTACGCGATACTCCTCGTGATCGCCACGGTTGCGCTCGCACTTCTCGAATGCCGCTGGCTCATCTCGCTGACTTATCTGATCCGCGCTCGTGGTCGCCCGCGGCTGGCTGCTTCGCTGCTGGCGGCGCCTTCCGCGCGCCGCGTGAGGCAGCGCCTGGTCATGGGGGCGGCGGCGTCCACGCTGTCGCTGCTCGGTGCGCTGCTCGTGGCCGAGATGGTCTTCGTGGCGCTCGACATCCGCCCGGCGCGCCCGCCCGTGCGGCAATCGGTCGATGCGCAGGCGGTGGACAATACCCTCAACGTGCTCGGCGTCCGCGAGAGCTGGGACGCGATCGACCCCGACGACGACCGCGTCCGCGTGGCCATGCTGGGCGATTCGTTCACGTTCGGCGAAGGCGTGGAGCGCGACGAGACGTTCTGTCACCTCGTGGGGGAGCGCCTGTCGCCGGCTGTGCCGCAGGGCGTGTTGACGATAAACCTCGGCTACCCCGGCACCGCCCCCGGCGAGCAGCACGATCTTTACCTCGACACTGCCGAGGCGATCCGGCCTGACCACGTGCTGCACGTGATCTACCTGAACGATCTGGAAGATGTCGACACCCATTCGGCGCTGGAGCGCATTTATGCCCTCCGCGACGGTGACGTGCTCTTCCGCGGGTCGCGCGTGCTTCGCTTCGCGCAGAAGCAGGTCCGCTACCGGCTCGCGATGCGCGAGACGATCAACTACTACCGGGGCGGCCGCGACGCCGTCCAGCGCGAGGCGGCCTGGCAGCGGCTGGAGGCCGACATCGCCGCGGTGAAGGCCGCCGTCGAACGCAGCGGCGCGACCTATGCCCTGGTGCTCTATCCGTGGCTTTTCCGCCTGTCCGACTACCCGCTGGAGACCGAGCACGAGCGCATGGCGGAGCTCGCGGCGCGCCTCGGGGTGGCCTATCTTGATCTGCTGGAACTCTTCCGCGGCCGCATCGCGCGCGACCTGCGCATCAGCGACGTGAACGAGCATCCCAATGCGGCGGCGCATGCCCTGACCGCCGAACGGCTGGCGCGGTTTGTGGCCGACGAGGTCCTCCCAGCGCGGCCGTCGCGCCCGACACCCTGATCCGCAGGCCGGCGGGCATCATCGCCTCCCGCAAGGGGCGGATTCCCCACGTTTCACAAGGCTGGCCCACGAACGGTACGGACTTGTAGAGCCAGATTGCGACAGGGTATGGCACGGGCTATATTGCCCGCGTTCACCCGGAGGCCGCTTGCGGCGCGGGCTGCGGAATCTACCACTCGGGCACGTCCGTCACGCGGGTGATGTCGGCCGGCCGGGAGCACAGGGTCCATGATCGTCGGCGTCCCCACCGAGTCGAAAACCCACGAATACAGGGTCAGCCTGACGCCCATCGGGGCTGACGAACTCATCCGCCGCGGGCACACCGTCCTCGTCGAGAGCGGCGCGGGTGTGGGCTCGGGCATCACGAACGAAGAGTACGAAGCGGTCGGCGCGCGGATCATGCCCGGCGCCGCGGACGTGTTCGAGCGCGCCGAGATGATCGTCAAGGTGAAGGAACCCCTCGCCCCCGAGCGCGAAATGATGCGCGAGGGGCAGGTGATGTTCACCTACTTCCATTTCGCCGCCGACCGGGAGCTCACCGAAGGGGTCATCCGCAGCAAGTCGATCGCCATCGCCTACGAGACCATCACCGACCGGCGCGGCACGCTGCCGCTGCTGACCCCGATGAGCGAAGTCGCGGGCAAGATGAGCATCCAGGAGGGGGCCAAGTACCTCGAGCGGCCGATGATGGGCCGCGGCATCCTGCTGGGCGGCGTACCAGGGGTGGAGCCGGCCGAGGTGCTCATCATCGGGGGCGGCGTCGTGGGCACCAACGCGGCCAAGGTCGCCGCGGGCCTGGGCGCCAACGTAACCATCATGGACGTGAACATCGACCGGCTCCGTGCGCTGGACGACTTCATGCCCGCCAATGTGCACACGGTGTTCAGCAACCGCCTGGCGATCCAGAAGTCGCTGCGCGAGGCCGACCTCGTCGTCGGTGCGGTGCTTATTCCCGGGGCGCGCTGCCCGGTGCTTATCGAGCGCGGTTTCCTCGAAATCATGAAGCCCGGCGCTGTCATCGTGGACGTGGGCGTGGACCAGGGCGGCTGCTGCGAGACCATCCGTCCGACGACGCACGAGCAGCCGACGTACATTGTTGACCACATCGTCCACTATGGCGTGGCGAACATGCCGGGCGCCGTCGGCCGGACGTCGACCTACGCCCTGACCAACGCCACCCTTCCCTACGCCGTGCGCCTGGCCGACAAGGGCTGGCTGACGGCGTGCAAGGAGGATCCCGGCCTGGAGGCCGGTGTGAATATCGAGCGCGGCCGGGTGACGAACCGGCCGGTGGCCGAGACGTTCGGCCTGCCGTATGCGCCCTCGTCGGCCGCCCGATGAGCGCGCTCGGCCGCCCTTGTGATTCGGGCGGCCCGACGGCCAAGGAGTTTGCGGGGTCATGAAGAACCTCATCATCGGCATCCTGACGATCGGCCTGGTCGTGGCGAGCTACGTGCTCGTCAAGGACAACTTCCGGCCGCTGCGCGACAAGGGCGAGACGACGCGGATCATCCGCGGCGACCTGACGCTGCCCATCAGCGCCACCGGCCAGCTTCGCCCCGTGCGCGAGATCAGCATCAAGTCAGAAGCGAGCGGCGAGGTGGTCGAGATTCCCTACGAGGGAGGCACGCGCGTGCCCGAGGGGACGCTGCTGTTCCGCCTCGACAAGGCCGAGGAAGAGCGCAACTTCGAGCGGGCTCGGGCCGACGTCAGCGTGGCCGAGGCCCGGCTCGAAGACGCACGCATTGCCCTTCGCCTCGCCGAGGGTCCGGAGCTCGCCGACGCCCAGGCCCGGGTGGCCCAGCTCGAGGCCCAGGTGGACCAGGCGCGGTTCAACAAGAAGCGCACTGACGAGCTCGAGCCGCACATGAAGCGGGAGGACGAAATCGTTCTGCGCGACACCTCGCTGCGCAGCGCGCTGGCCCAGCTCGAGAGCGCCAAGGCGGCCCGGCAGCGTGTCGAGTTGTCGATTCCCCGCGCCGGCGAGATGGTCCGCCAGGCCGAGGCGGCGCTGGAGATCGCCAAGGCCAACCTGGCCGACGCCGAGCGGCGGCTGCGCAAGACCGACATCGTCGCGCCGCTCGGGGGTATTCTCGCTTCCGTCAGCACGCAGATCGGCGAGGTCATCCAAGGCGGCAAGTTCACCAACTTCGGCGGGACGGAGCTCGGCAAGTTTCTCGACATGAGCAAGATCGTCGTGCGGGCCGAAGTCGACGAGGCCGACATCGGCCGCGTTCTCGACATCACCCCGGACTGGGCCCGGCCCGGTCATGACGCGTCGGTGGTTCCCCCGGCGGACTTCGAAGCCGCCGCCGCGACGATGGAGCACCTGCCGAAGATTCGCGTCGAGGCGTTCCCGGACGACGAATTCGTGGGGATCATCGAGCGAGTGTTTCCGCTGCCGCGGACGATCAGCAACGTCGTGACCTACCAGGTCGACGTGGTCGTCGTGGGCGAGAACCGCGGCAAGCTGCTGCCGGGGATGCGGGCCGACGTGACGTTCGTGTCGGAACACATCGAGAATGTTGTGCTTTGCCCGAACGAGGCGATCCGAGAAGGGCCCAACGGCAAGCTCGGCGTGATGACCCCGCCGGCCGATCCGACGGCGCCCGAGGCGGCGCCGGTCTTCGTCGCCTGCGATGTGGGCATCAGCAACGGCAGCCTTTCGGTCATCCGCTCGGGCGTAAAGGAAGGCGACGAGGTCTACATCAAGCTGCCGCGGGCTGACACCCGCCGGAAGAACTAGGTCTGTCGATCCCGGCGAGCGCCCGGCCCATCACGTACCCGGTCCTGTCGCGCATCGGCCGACAGTGTGTTTCAGTCGATCGCGCCGACCCGATACCGTCATGATCCGCACCGTACAGCTTCGTAAGCACTACAAGATGGGCGATTCGGTGGTGCGCGCGCTGGACGGCGTGGATCTGCACATCGCCCCCGGCGAGTTCGTCAGCATTACCGGGGCCAGTGGCAGCGGCAAGAGCACGCTGATGCACATCCTCGGCTGTCTTGATCGACCGACGAGCGGCACCGTGCATGTCGACGGCCAGCACACCACGGGCCTGACCGGCCGCCAGCTCGCCGGGCTGCGCAATCGCAGCATCGGCTTCGTGTTCCAGACGTTCAACCTGATGAGTCGCACGACGGCGATCGACAACGTCATGCTGCCGCTCGTCTACTCGCGCGGGCGCATTCGCCGCAGGATGGCCGAGGAGGCGCTGGAGCGCGTCGGTCTCAAGGGTCGCACGCGGCACCGCCCCAGCGAGCTGTCGGGCGGCGAGTGCCAGCGCGTCGCGATCGCCCGTGCGATCGTGAACAATCCCAAGATCATTCTTGCTGACGAGCCGACGGGCAATCTCGACAGCCGCACCGGCGAGCAGATCATGGGCATCTTCCACGAGCTGCACGAGCAGGGCATCACCATCGTGCTGGTGACGCATGAGATGGACGTGGCCGTGCAGGCCGCCCGGACCATTCACATGCGCGACGGACGGATCATGGAAGACGTCGCGGTCGACGTCGCCTTCCGCAAGCGGGTGATGACCGCGGCGGTGGAAAGTCAGCACCGGCTGCTTAAGCGGCCCGGCGATGGCGATCGCCACGGGCCCGAGGGCGGCGCGGACCCGGTCACGCCGACGGCCGAGTTCCGCAAGGGGTAGGGGACGTTCGATGCTGTTCCGCATCCTGCTGATGGCCGTCCGGGCGCTGCGTACCAACTTCCTGCGCTCGCTGCTGGCGACGGTGGGCGTCATGATCGGCGTCGGCGCGGTCGTCTCGGCGGTGTCGATTCTCGAAGGGTCGCAGCGCGATGTGCTGAGCACGCTGGAGTCCTTCGGCGCCGACCAGGTGATCGTATTCAACGGCACGTCGAACCGCGGCGGCCGCAGCGTCGGTGTCATGTCGCTCGAGCCGGCGGACGCCGAAGCGATCCTCCGCGAAAACGAAGAGCTGGTCCGCGCCGTGGCCCCGCAATACAGCGGGATGGGCCAGGTGAAGTACTTCGAGCGCAACATCAATGCCCAGGTTCTGGGCACCAGCGAAGACTACGTCACGATCAACAAGTACGAGGTCGAGCACGGCCGCTTCCTCTCGCGCGAGGATGTTCGCGCCGCCAACATGGTCGCCGTGCTGGGTCACAAGGCGGCCGCCGATCTCTTTGGCAGCCTGCCCGCCGTGGGCCACGCGGTGAAGATCGACGGCAAGAGCTTCATGGTCGTCGGCGTCATGGAGGAGAAGGGCACCCTCGGCTTTCAGCAGGTCGACGACTTCGTGTTTGTGCCCTATTCCACGGCCATGACACGTCTCTACGGCCAGCGCTACCTGACGATGCTGGTCGTCCAGGCGCACAGCGCGTCCCGTGTCGATGAGTGCATCGAAGTCGTGACCGAAACGCTCCGCAAGCAGCACCGCCTCAAGGCGGGTGATGAGAACGACTTCCAGATCTGGACCCAGAACCGCTTCAAGCAGGAGTGGAGCCGTTTCGCCATGCTCATGGCGATCGTGCTCTACAGCATCGCGGGGATCTCGATGATCGTCGGCGGCATCGGCATCATGAACATCATGATGGTCTCCGTGACCGAGCGCACGCGGGAGATCGGCGTCCGCATGGCGGTGGGGGCGCGACGGTTCGACATCGGGTGGCAGTTCCTGATCGAGGCCGCGGTGATCAGCTTCATCGGTGGCGGCACGGGTGTGGTCTGCGGCTGGGCCATCGCCAACCTGCTCTCGGACGTAACGGAAATGCTCCAGGTGCACACGCCGCCGATGGCTGTCGTCGCGGCGCTGGGGATGGCCATCCTCACGGGACTGGTGAGCGGGCTCTACCCCGCCATCCGCGCCGCGCGGCTCGACCCGGTCCAGGCGCTGCGGTACGAGTGAGCGCCGCACGGCCGTGTCAGGAGACGAGGCTGCGGCAGAAGCGGTGATACCCGTGCCTCAGCAGCGCCAGCCACATCCGCATCGCCCGCAGGCCGAACAGGTGGCGGACCGCCACCACCCACCGGGCCAGCCCGAACCGCAGCTCAAACGGCACCCCGGTCAGCGCCCGCAGGGCGGTCAGCGGTCCGATCAGTCTGGCCAGCAGTTGCAGCACCCTTGAAGGCTCCTCTCCGGCAGGGGCAGTCCGTCCCTCTCGCCTTCGTGCATATTACGAAAACCAGCCCTGCGGTGGCTATTCCAATCGGCGGCCAAGTGGATAACGGGCGGGGGTCGGCCGAGCGGCCCTCAGCGGCCTGCGAGCCGGCGGGCGGCGGCGATGATGTCGGCCTCGCCCACCAGGACCAGGTCGGCCGCGGGGCCAAGTGGGATGAAGGTGTCCATCGAGTTGATGCGGGCGGCCCGGACCTCGCCGCCGCACTGTTCGCCGATGACCGCCATGATCGACTCGGCGATTCCACCGGCGCGGCGGCTTTCGTCCACCACCAGCACCCGGCCGGTAGCGCGGGCCTGCTCGACGATGAACGACTCGTTCAGGGGGCAGAGCCAGCGGAGGTCGCAGACGCGGGCGGAAAGGCCGTGCTTCTCGCGGAGGGTCTTCGCCGCGCGCAGCGACATGTAAAGCCCGTTGGCAAAGGTCACGATGGTCAGGTCTTTCGCCTCCTCGTGATAGACCGCGGCTTCGCCAAGGTCGATCGCTTCGCCCGGCGCGGGATAGGTGAATTGCCAGCCGCCGTCCTTGGGTGCGTGCAGGTCCTTGGTCATGTACAGCGCGATGGGCTCGATGAAGACGACGACCCGGCCATCGACCTTTGCGAGGGCGGTGCAGGTCCGCATCATTCTGACGGCGTCATCGCCGCGCGCGGCCGTGCAGACGACGAGGCCGGGGATGTCGCGCAGAACGGCGATGCTGTTGTCGTTGTGGAAGTGGCCGCCGAAGCCCTTCTGGTAGGCCCATCCGGCGACGCGCACGACCATGGGATTGCGATACTGGGCATTGGAAAAGAACTGGAGCGAGGCCGCCTCGCCGCGTAGCTGGTCCTCGGCGTTGTGCAGGTAGGCGAGGTACTGGATTTCCGGGATGGGCAGCAGGCCGAAGTGGCCAGCGCCGACCGCCAGGCCCAGGATCGTCGTTTCGTCAAGAATCGAATTGAACACGCGGCCGAGGCCGAACTTCTCCGAGAGCTTGGCCGTGACATAGTATACACCGCCGCGCTTGGCCACGTCCTCGCCGAAAATGAACGACTCGGGATACTTGATCAGCGTGTCGGCCAGCCCGTGGTTGATCAGGGCGGCCATGTGACGCGGCGCGGTCTTCTCGGGCAGCCCCGCTTCGCCGCCGAAATGGCGCAGCCGGTCTGCCTCCGGCGGAATCCGACGTGCTTCGGTCCGCACTGCGTCCGGGCTGCAGGGCGCCAGCGGCCGGACGATTTCGGCGGCGCTGGTCAGCTTGGGCGTCGCTTTCGCGCGATCACCCGCGGCTCGGACACGTTCGCGCGTCCGCTCGTACAGATCGACGACCTCGGCGGGCGTCATCAGGCCGTGCTCAACAATCAGGCGCGCCGAAACAAGCAGCGGGTCGCGGGCTTCCGCCGCCTCGATCTGCTCCTGCGCGTGATACTCCGACTCCGGGTCGGTGCCCGCGTGGCCCAGCATGCGCACGGTCCGCAGGTGCAGGAACACCGGCGCCCGCCGGCTGCGGCAATGCTCGACCGCCTCACGCGTGACGCGGTGTCCCTCGGCCAGGTCGAGCGAGGTGCCGCCGAAGTACGCGATGCCGGGCCGGCGGCTCATGCTGGCCTCTACCCACCCCTCCGGCGTGTGGACGCTGATGCCGATGCCGTTGTCCTCGCACACGAAGAGCACCGGCACGGGCAGGTGCTCATAGGCGATGCGCGCGGCGGCGTTGAACGCGGTCTGGGCGACGGCGTGGTTGACCGAGGCGTCGCCGAAGGAGCAGACGACGATGCTGTCGGCGGGGATGTCGATGAGGCGGAGCTTCTTCGCCCGCCCGAGGCTGACTGCGGCGCCGACCGCCTTGGGCAGGTGGCTGGCGATGGTGCTGGTCTGCGGCGGAACCCACAACGGCAGACTGCCCCACACCTTGTGACGCCCGCCCGAGATCGGGTCGCGGCTGCTGGCGGTGAAGCTGAGCATCGTCTCGGCGACGAAATCCATCTCCGGCCGCTGACGGTAACGCTCGGCCATGAACCCGCCGCTGCGGTAGTGCAGGAACGCGGGATCAGTGAATCGCGTCAACCGGCCGACGACGGCGTTGCCTTCATGCCCCACCGAGCCGATCGTGTAGAAGCTGTCGTTGGTGGCCCGCATCACGCGGGACATGAGATCGCAGTGGCGCGAGGCCAGTTGCGATTCGAACAGCTCGACCAGGTCGCGGGCGGTAATGGTAGAGGCGCCGTCGTCGCTGAGCGGCGAGTCGTCAGCGGGCCGCCTCTCGGCGGCGGCCATGCCGCCGAGGCCCCTGACGAAGGCCACGAAGTTTTCGTCGACCACCTGGGCGCGGTTGAAGTTGAACCGGCGACCCGCCGATGGGGCGGACGACGACGAGGCAGAGGCGGCTGGCGATGACACGGTGGCGCGTTCCTTCCGGGGTATCTGGCAAGCGTCGGGCCCCAGTATAGCCGCCGCCCGCCGGGGGGAGGTAGTGCGAGCCGCCGCCCGCGCTGATTTGACAGCGGGGGATGTTTAGGTGATTTCTTCGCGTTCTTCCCGCGGAGCGTCCATGTCAGAACGGACCGGCTATCTCAGCTACCTCAGCGACGAGGCCTTCGCGTCGCTCGGGGCGATGGACGGGCTGGTCGAGCCGATCGCCGGGGCGGTCGAGCGCGAGCCCGCCGCGCCGCATCCCACCACGCGGCTGTGGCCGGGCATCACCGCGGCGGCGGTCGTCGGGGTCGCGGCCTACGGCCTCAGCCAGCTGCCGGTCGCGCCCTTCCGCGTCGTACAGGACGGCCTCACCCGCCACCCCGTCGATGCGGCCATTCTGGCGATCCTGCTGGGGTTGATCGTCCGCAATCTGGTGCCCTTGCCGAAGGGCCTGAGCGCGGGGTGCAGGCGAATCGTCCGCCAGGCGATCCCCGCCGCGATCGTCCTCGTCGGCGCCACGCTCGACTTGACCCAGTTCCGTCACCTCAGCAACAGCCTGACCACCCTGGCGATCACGGTCGCCTGCGTCGCCGTGGCGGTGGGTTCGGGCTACCTCGGCGGGAGGCTCCTGGGACTGCGACCTCAACTGGCGATGCTTCTGGGGGCGGGGACCGGCATCTGTGGCAATAGCGCTATCGTGGCCATCGCCCCGCTGATCGACGCGGAGGACGAGGATCTGATCCTTTCCATCGGCACCGTAAACCTGATGGGGCTGCTGGTGATGTTGCTCTGTCCGGTGCTCGGGGCGATGCTGGGGCTGAGCCAGTGGGCCTTCGGCGTCTGGGCGGGCACCTCGATTCACGCGGTGCCGCAGGTCGTGGCCGCCGGGTTCGCCTACGGAGCCGACGCCGGCGCGCTGGCGACCCTCGTCAAACTAGTACGCGTGACGCTGCTCGCGCCGCTCGTGTTCGTCGTGGCGTTCGCCGCCGCCCGGCGGCGGGCTACGGGCGAGACGACGGTGAGGCGGCCGATCGTGCACTACGCCCGGCTGGTGCCGTGGTTCGTTTGGGGGTTCGTCGCATTCGCCCTGCTCGGGACGCTCGGGTTCATCCCGACGCTGCGCTTCGAATCAATGGCACTCACGGGCGAGCCCGTCGAAGTTTCGCTGGTGAAGGTCTGCAAGGAGATCGGCAAGGCCCTGCTCACCCTGGCGATGGCGGCGCTGGGACTGGAGGTGGATCTGCGGGTGCTGGTCGGCGTGAGCGTGCGGGCGCTGCTCGCCGGGGTGATCGCCAGTGTCGCCCTGCTGGGCGCCAGCCTGGCCCTGGTGATGCTGGCTTCGTGATCGGATCGATCGAGGGGAGGGTGTGATGACTGCGCTGCACCGGCCGCTGTCGGAACTGTTCAACGAGCTCGACGGATACACCGAGCGCGTGCCGCTCGACCTGCTCGTCGACCGTATCCGCAACATCGAAGTGCCGATGGAGGAGATCCGGCCGCACATGCAGTTCGGCTCGACCACCTACCGGCGAAACCTCATGCACGCCGGGCCGGGCTACCACGCGCTGATTCTGTGCTGGCGGGCGGGACAGCGCAGCCCGATTCACGACCACCGCGGATCAAGCTGCGCGGTGCGCGTCCTCGTCGGCACCGCCGTGGAGACCCGCTTCGAGCGCACGGCGGACGGCTACGTCTACGCCACCGGTTCGCGGACGCTGCACGAGGGGGAAGTGTGCGGCTCGCAGGACGACGACATGCACCAGATGTCGAACCTGCAACCCGTCGGTCAGGACCTGGTCACGTTGCACATCTACTCCCCGCCGCTGATGAAAATGGGCATGTATTCGCTGACAGATGTCGCCGTCGGCGAATTCGCCGATCCGGTGTGCTCGTTCTCCGACGGCGGTGGGATCTGAACTGCCTGAGCCCTACACGTCTGCGGCGGCCAGCGCACGGAGGGCGTCCAGCCACCGCGGGTGACGCCGCACGGCGAGGGCGTAGTCGCGTTCGCGTGGGCCGGCCTTCGCCCGAATGAGCCTCCCGAGCGACCGGCGCTCCGCCGGTGTCCACGATCTCAACCGCTCGATCCGCGCCGCCAGTAGGCAGAGCCCTTTCTCGGCCGGTGTACGCATCGTCCCGGCTTTCAAGCCGCAAAGCCGCTCGACCCGCGCCGTCGCCCAGGCCTGCGCCCGAGCCGCGTCGCCGCCGAATCGCCGACCGATCATCGCGGTCACCGCCGTGCCCAGCCGGGTGACGTCCGGGGCTTCGCTGCGGCGATCGTCGGCGTCCCCGACCGGCAGCGCCAGTGTCGCGCCGGCCAGACGCTTGAGCGTGGCGGGGGGCGTCCTGCGGCCGGGCTCCGCGACGAGCCGGGCGGCTTCGGCCTCTGCCAGGCGGGCCAGTCGCGGCTCGGTCGGCCTGAAGCCCAGCCGGTGGTAGAACCAGAATGCCCCGCTGGCGATGGCCTCGTCATTGCCCGCGCCGAACTGAAACGGATCGACCAGAAACCGCCTCGCCCCGTAGTGCTGGTGATACACCCGGAGGATGGTGGCGAAGATCAGCGCGCTCTCTCCGCCGCGGAACGTGTCGAAGACGTTGACCCCGATCTCGCAGCGATCTCCCCATACCCAACCGCCGCCATAAGCGACCGGCACGCGGTTTCGCGCGGCGACGTAGCCGAAGAAGCTCTCGATCGGCAGGCGGGCGTCGGGCTGCATGCCCAGGAGCGCCACGTCGATGCCCCGGTCGAGGTGAAACAGCGTGATCTCGCGCTCGTTGGCGTACGTGACGGGGTCGGTCTCGCGGTGGCGGACGGCAAGCGTGTCGAGGGCCGCGTCGATCAGCCGGCGAGCGGCGGGGCGGGAGAGGGGCGATGAACGCGGCAGTGGTTCGACCAGGATGGCCTGCACATCGACACCCCGCGCGGGCGGTTCGACCTGCGCATGCAGCGGCCGTGGCGGGAAACGCAGCCGCGTCCGCGACGCCCCGCGAAGCTGCCAGCGCAGCGATACGTCGGCCGCTTCGAACAACTGCTCGCGCGTCTGGCGGTCCGCGGCGGCTTGCCCGATCCGTTCGAGAAGCACGGCCACGGCCGCGCGCCGGCCACGGGCGCGGTCGAACCAGTCGCGCGTGCTGAGGTCCGTGCGGAGCAGACCGTCGCGCTCGGTGACGGCGGTGAGGAGCTCCAGCAGCGTGTCGAGCCTCTCGCCCGCCGAGCCGTCCTCGTCCCAGTCGATCTCCAGGTCTGCGGGGTATCGGTCGAGCAGCTGCACCACCGTGGAGAAGGAGAGAGAGACGACGCTGTTGGTACCGGCGATGCCGGAGTCGTCGAGGGCTTCGGCATCCCTGTCGCCGCGATTGCGGCGCCCCAACTCCGCGGCTCGGACGGCGAGCCGGTCCAGCCCCTGCTCCGCCGCCCGCAGAACCACGCGGTCATCGGGATAGCAGCAGACGAACAGCAGCAGTTCATGCAGCTCGACGAGCTGGGTGCCATTCAGGCCGGTGAGCCGACCCGCGGCCCGCAGCAGTTCGAGACGACGGGTCCGCCCGGGCCGATCGAACCGGGTACGCAGACCGCGAAGCTGTTCGATGAGTACGGCGGGTCTCATGGGCGAGATCCTTGTCGATGTCCTGCCGGGTGCCGCGTGTGGTCCCGCTTCGAGCGGCCGGTATGATAGCTCGCCTATGAACTGCCCGCACTGCGAATACTTGCTCTTCAACCTCACGCAGCCGATCTGCCCGGAGTGCGGCCGCGAGTTCGATGTCGAGCAGTACCAGTTCGCCCCGTCAGCCGTCACATTCCACTGTCCGCACTGCGACCAGGCTTACTACGGCAACGACGCTCAGGGCCTGCCGTCCCCTCGGGCGTTCACGTGTGCACAGTGCCAGCGCGAAGTCACCCTGCGGGAGCTGCGGGTTGTGCCCTCCACCCCGGAAGTCCGCGGATCCCGGGTCGACGTCTCCCCGTGGGACGAGCGGGAACGCACCGGCCGGGTGACCGGGTGGTGGCGCATGACCGGCATGGTGCTGAGCCGGCCCTCGGAGGCTTTCCGGCGGAGCTACGCGACGACCATCCGGAGCGCCTGGGGCTTCGCCGCGATCTCGATGTATGTGGGGATCCTCCCGGCGATGCTGATCGGGCTGATCTTTCTCTTCGGCGTGGTCCTCATGCCGGGAGGCGGACCGTTCGGCGCCGGACCGGGCGGGGGGCCGGGCCTGTGGATGGTCCTCGGGGCGCTGGGCATGGTGCCGTTTCTTGCGATTCTGCCCCTGATCCTCGCCGCACTGGTGACGGGGGCGGTGCACCTCGCGCTGCTCGCCCTCGGTCCGGCCCGGCGGCCGATGGGTGACACCTTCCGGACCATCCTGCTGGCCATGGCGCCCTACTGCTTCTACTGGATTCCCTGCGTGGGCTCGTCGCTCGCCGGCGTCTGGTTTCTCGTCGCGGCGATCATGGGCGTGCGCGAGATCCATGGCATCGGCGGTTGGCGGGCCGCGCTGGCTGTGCTCTGGCTGCCGGCAGCCTACCTGGCGCTCGTCGTGACGGGCTTCGCGATCGGGCTCTAGGAGTCCGTTGAAAGCGGGGGCAGGCAGCGCCTGCGTCGCCCTCGCGGACAAGGGAAGCGGGCTGACGCCGGAGCCACACCCCTTTTTCACCTCACAGCCGGCCACCCGCGGCCCCGCAGGGCGGGACCGGCCTACTTAAAGCTTCAGTGTAATCCATGCCGGGCTACCCACCCCCGGACGCCTGCCGAAGGGGATTTCCGGAATTCTCACCAAATTGGTCCGGGTTAACCTTGAACTTATACCGATATGGTGCTATATCCCTGTGCAGATGCAGCAGGATGGCGTGCCCGTCCTGCGGGAGGTGGCGGTTGCTGTCGCTGACCCGGAAGTCGGATTACGCCCTGGTGGCGCTGTCGTACCTCACCCATCGCGGTGAGTCGCGGTGCAGCGCCCGGGAGATCTCCGAACAGGTCAAGGTGCCGCTGCCGGTGCTTACGAACATCCTGCACCAGCTTCTGCAGCACGGCATCGTGTCCTCGACGATGGGGGCCAAGGGCGGCTACCTGCTGGCGAAGAAGCCGGAGCAGATCCGCCTGACCGACATCGTCGATGCGATCGAGGGGCCGTTCCGGCTTTCGGTCTGCTGCGGCGAGAAGGAGGGGCAGGAAGGCGACCGGTGTGATCTGGAGTTGAGTTGCCGGATCAAGGCGCCGGTCCGCAAGGTTCACCAGAGCCTGAGGGAGTTCCTCGGCCGGGTGACGCTGTTTCAGATTGCGTTCGATTGCGTGCCGGTGGCCCTCGGGATGGCGGAAAAGCCTTCGCCGGGGGACAGCGGCGTCCCGTCGGCCGTGGTGCCGGCGTGAGGACGATGGATCCGGCCGCCTGCGGCCGATCGGTGGAGGTCAGAACCATGGCAGTCAGTTTGTCCGAAGTGGCCGCCCGCGAGGTGAAGGCGATCATCGAGCAGCAGAACGAGATGGCGGCGAAGAATGGCGAGACGCCGCGGAAGTTCTACCTGCGCGTCGGCGTGAAGGGCGGCGGGTGCAGCGGTTTTAACTACACGCTCGACCTGACCGAGTCGGTCCAGGAGTCGGACGAGTCGTGGAGCCAGCACGGCGTGGAAGTGATTTGCGACGCCAAGAGCCAGCTCTACCTCGAGGGCACGATGATCGACTTCCGTGACGAGCTGATGGGCCGCGGGTTCGTCTTCTCGAACCCGAACGCGACCAGTTCGTGCGGCTGCGGCAGCAGCTTCTCGGTGTAGGGCGGGTATCGCCCGGAGTGGTCTGAGCGAGCGGGTGGGCCATGCCCGCCCAGCGGGGGTGGAGTGCCCACGCGAGCTGGCGGGCGTTGCCCACTGACGAGGATGCAGCGATGACGAGCACGATGAGCGCCATCGAGCGCTGGGAAAAGCAGGACTACAAGTACGGCTTCGTCACCGACATCGAAGCGGATACCTTTCCGCCCGGTCTGGATGAGGGCGTCATCACGGCGCTGTCGGCGAAGAAGAACGAGCCGGGCTGGCTGCTCGACTGGCGGCTGAAGGCCTATCGTCACTGGCTGACCATGAAGCAGCCGACCTGGGCGAACCTGAAGTTCCCACCGGTCGACTACAACGCCATCAGCTACTACTCGGCGCCGAAGAAAGACAAGCTCAAGAGCCTCGACGAGGTCGATCCGAAGCTGCTGGAGACCTACGAGAAGCTCGGCATTCCGCTGCATGAGCGTGCCGCGCTGGCTGGCGTGGCGGTCGACGCGGTGTTTGACAGCGTCTCGGTGGCGACGACCTTCAAGGGCAAGCTCGCCGAACTGGGCATCATCTTCTGCTCGTTCTCGGAGGCCGTGCACGAGCATCCCGACCTGGTGCGCAAGTACTTGGGGTCGGTCGTGCCTTATTCGGACAACTTCTACGCGACGCTTAACTCGGCGGTGTTCTCCGACGG
Organism: uncultured Phycisphaeraceae bacterium; assembly: GCA_964426945.1. Taxonomy (GTDB): domain Bacteria; phylum Planctomycetota; class Phycisphaerae; order UBA1845; family UBA1845; genus CAYRSS01. The sequence goes on along the minus strand of CAYRSS010000005.1, from coordinate 196 downwards.
TTCGTTCGTTTACGTGCCCAAGGGCGTGAAATGCCCGATGGAGCTGTCGACCTACTTCCGCATCAACGCGGCGGCGACGGGGCAGTTCGAGCGGACGCTGATCATCGCGGACGAGGGCGCCTCGGTGAGCTACCTCGAGGGCTGCACGGCCCCGATGCGGGACGAGAACCAGCTTCACGCGGCGGTGGTTGAGCTG
>CAYRSS010000004.1:0-162117 GCA_964426945.1 uncultured Phycisphaeraceae bacterium | reverse complement strand
CGCGTCCGCGACCTGTTCAAGCAGGCGAAGGAAAACTCGCCCTGCATCATCTTCCTCGACGAGATCGACGCGGTGGGACGTCGCCGCGGGGCGAATTTCGGCGGCGGCGGCCATGACGAGCGCGAGCAAACGCTCAATGCCATCCTGGTCGAGATGGACGGCTTCGACACCAACACACAGGTGATCGTCATCGCGGCGACCAACCGCGTCGACGTGCTCGACCCCGCGCTGATCCGGCCGGGTCGTTTTGATCGTCAGGTGTTCGTGCCGCTGCCCGACCTGCAGGGCCGCTACGAGATTCTCAAGGTCCACTGCCGCAAGGTGAAGCTCGGGCCGACGGTGGACATCCGCCGGATCGCCCGCGGCACGCCGATGTTCAGCGGCGCCGAGCTGGAGGCGCTGGTCAACGAGGCCGCGCTGATCGCCACGATGAACTCGAAGGAGTACATCGACCAGGACGATCTGGAAGAGGCCCGCGACAAGGTCCGTTGGGGCCGCGCCCGCAAGAGCCGCGCGGTGGACGAGCGCGACAAGAAGGTCACCGCCTATCACGAGGCAGGCCACGCCGTCATTCAGGCGCTGGAGAAGGACGCCGATCCGGTTCACAAGGTCAGCATCATTCCGCGCGGTCCGATGGGCGGGGCGACATTCTCGCTCCCCGATCGCGACCGGATGGTCTACACCAAGAACTACCTGCTCGCGATGATGCGCACCACTTTCGGCGGGCGCATTGCCGAAGAGGTGTTCTTCAACGAGATCAGCAGCGGCGCCTCCGGCGACATCAAGCAGGCGACGGAGATCGCCCGCCGCATGGTGCGCGACTGGGGCATGGGCGATACGAGCGGCTTCGTCTTCTACGGCGAGGACAACCGCCACTCGCTGGTCATGGAGCGTGAGTACTCCGACAAGACTGCCGAGATGCTGGACGTCGACGTGAAGCGCATCATGGACCAGGCCTACGCCGAGGCGAAGCGCATGATCGTCGAGAATCGCGACAAGGTCGAAAGCGTCGCCAAGGCGCTGCTCCAGTACGAGACGATTACCGGCGAGGAGGTCAACGCGCTGCTTCGCGGCGAATCGCTGGATCGCGCGTCGGTGACCGACCTGCTCGACAGCCCGGACGCGATGGGCAAGAACGTCGGCGCCGCCCGCCCCATCCCCGCCGATGGCAACAAGCCCGGCGGCCTCGAGGGCGGTACGCTGCCGCAGCCGAGTTGAAACGCCAAAACGCCAAAACGCCAAAACGGCAAAACGCCAAAACGGGGAAACGCGGACGCGCGCTGAGGCCGTCGTTGACCAGAGCCCCGCAGATCCTTGCCTGACCTGAGACTCGCGGCGCGAGCCGGGGCCGTCGGCTCGCTCACATCCTGCCCATCGACGCCGCCGGTCTGTCGGGAGGTTGGAGCAGCTTGAGCCCCTGAACCGTTCCACTCCTCCTCCTTGCGCGCTGCGATCATTCCGAGTATTGTCTCTTCGTTTTGACGTTCTGACGTTTTGACGTTTCGGCGTTTCCCATGCCTTCAATCATGGCCGTATTGAACGTGACGCCCGACTCGTTCAGCGACGGCGGGGCGTATGCGGATGGTGCGGCGGCGGTGGCGGCGGCTGCGGAGATGGTCGCCGCCGGGGCGGCGATGATCGACGTCGGGGCCGAATCGACGCGGCCCGGTGCGCAGGGCGTCGCCGACGGTGAGCAGATCGCCCGCGCCGTGCCCGTGATCACCGAGCTGCATCGCCGCTGCCCTTCGGTCCCGATTTCGATCGACACGCGCAGCGCCGCGGTGGCCGCGGCGGCGCTCGACGCCGGGGCGACCATCGTCAACGACATCTCCGCCCTGCGCGACGACCCGGCGATGGCGCGATTGGTCGCTGCGCGCGAGGCGGGTGTGGTGTTGATGCACATGCGCGGCACGCCGGCGGACATGCAGGCGGGCGGCGGCCCGGAGTATGAGGACGTCGTGGAGGAGGTGACCGCGTTTCTCGCGGAGCGCAGGGCCGCGGCGATCGCGGGTGGCATCGCGGCCGACCGGATCATGCTGGATCCGGGCCTGGGATTCGGCAAGCGCGTCGAGCACAACGTCGAGCTTCTTCGCGGACTGGCGACGATCGTCGCGCTGGGCAGCCCGGTGGTGGTTGGCGCGTCGCGAAAGCGGTTTATCGGGCATGTCGCCGGCGGGGCCGAGCCGCGCGATCGGCTGGCGGGCTCGCTGGTGTGTGCCGTGTTCGCCGCGCGGCAGGGGGCGGCGGTGGTGCGCGTGCACGATGTGCGGGCTACGGCCGAGGCGCTGCGGATGGCCGAGGCGCTGGAGCGTCGCGGATCGGCAGGTGGCGGCACCGCCGGGGAGCGATAAACAGGGCCGCCATCCGGCAGCGGCGATGATTCTCGGCGCGCCCGGGATTTTCTGCTCAAGTTGGTTGCTGACGGCGCGGCGGAATCATACATCTACCGTTGGAAGCTGTCGTGCCCCTTTTTCGCCGTCCCGCGTTTCTTCCCCGAGGAACGCGGGACCTTTTTGTTTACCGCGACCGGCGCATCCGCCGCCGACCTGCTGGCGGCGCTCGGCAAGGGCCGGGGGGGCGGGTAGCATCCCGCCCCATGAATCCGGACGCTCCCGAAACCGCCGGCGCCGTCTCGACTGACCAGGCCGCCGCTGCGCCCGTGAAGGGCTGGCACGTTCATCGTCGTCTTTACAACTGGGTGCTGCACTGGGCCGACACGCCCCACGGCGCGGTGGCGCTGTTCCTGCTGGCGTTCGCCGAGTCGAGCTTCTTTCCGATCCCGCCGGACGTGCTGCTGATCGCGATGGTGTTGGGCGCGCGGCGGCGCTGGGCGTGGCTGGCGGCGCTGTGCACGATGGGCAGCGCGCTGGGTGGCGTGGCGGGCTACGCCATCGGCTACTGGCTGATGGACGCCGTGGGCATGCGGATCATCCAGTTCTACCACGCGGAAGCGTATTACGAGAAGGTCAATGCGCTCTACGCCCAGTACGACTACTGGATCGTCGCGGTCGCGGCGTTCACGCCGATTCCCTACAAGGTGTTCACGATCGCGTCCGGCGCGTTTCACATGAACCTGGTCGGGTTCGTGGTGATTTCCGTGCTCGGCCGTGGGGCGCGGTTCTTCCTCGTGGCGGCGCTGCTGTACGTGGTCGGTCCGCCGATGAAGCGCTTCATCGAGCGCTATTTCGACTGGCTGGCGCTGGGGTTCACGGTGCTGCTGATCGGCGGATTCGTGCTGGTGAAGTATCTCGCGTGAGGGCGGTTTGCGGTCAGCATTCGGCGCCGCATTCCGGGCAGCGGTTCGTCGTGTTGCCGGTGAGGTTGTAGCCGCACCGGCGGCAGTGTCCCGCGAGGAAGCGGGACGCCCGCACGCGCCGCGCGCCCAGCGTGAGCAGCGCCGCCGCGGCCACCTGGATCGCCACCCCCGGCAGCACCGGGGCGTAGTATCCCGACCAGACGATCATGATCGTACCGAGGGGCGAGAGCCCGGTGAGCATGGACAGGTCGGCGACGGTTTCGAGCCCGCGGCGGATCTCGGTCAGCACCAGGTCGACGAGAATCGGCGCCCCCCACATCAGCAGCATCAGCGCGACCAGCCAGCCCGCCGGCTTCTTCAGCCGGGCATAGAGCATCACCATCAGGCCGCGCATGGCGAGGATGCCACTGAAGACGACCACGGCGGTCATGACCCACGCCACGGCGGCGGCGCTGACCGGGCCGTAAGCCAGCCGGCCGGAGATGGGGAGATTGCCCCAGACCGGCAGGCCGAGCACCGCCATGACCGCGAGCAGCATGCCTCCGGCGACCCACGCCACGGTCAGGTCGGAGACCTTGTCCCAGCGGTCGCGTGCCGCCGCGCCGCGCTCGATCAGCAGGCGGCACTGCACCGCGCCAGAGACTGGTACGAGGGCGACGAGAAGGCTGAGCGCGGCCGTGGCGATCCACTGGACGTCGCCCAGCGAATCGATGCCCAGCGCGCCGAACATGCGCGACGTTACCATCTCGTATCCCAGCACCCCGATCGTGCCGATCACGCACCACAGCCCGAAGAGCAGCAAGCCGCGCGAGCCGTTGAGGGCGGGCAGATCAGGCCGGCGATATTTCACCGCAGACAGCCGCAGCCAGAACAAGGCCAGGGCCAGGCTGATGCCGGCCATCAGCAGCACCGAGGGCGCATTAAAGGTGGCGTCGCCGCTGATCAGTGAGGCGGAAAGGAACACCGCGTAGGTCCCGCAGAACACCCCCGCGCCCGGAATCAGCATGATGCCCATCGTCAGCATGGCGGTGACGACGATGAAAGGCGACGGGCTCACCGGCTTGGCCGGCCGCAGCCCGGAGAAAACCACCATCGACCAGATCATGATCGCGGCGCACGCGACCATGAAGTTGGCGCTGACCCACGCGACGACCGGCAGCGAGCCCAGCAGGCTGAGGACGACCCCGACGACGCACCCCACCGCCGCGAGCACCAGCACCTGGAGGTTGGCTCCGATCAGGTAGCCCAGCGGCACGCTGACGTTGGACATCGGCGTGAGGCGGTGCGACTCGAGCATGCGGGTGTCAAAGTCGCGAAGCATGGCCCGGTACGTGGCGTTGGCTCCACCGAGCAGGAGGATGAACACCTGCGCCCCGGCCAGCCAGTTCAGCGTCGAGGCCGCGAACACGGAGTAAGGGCGGCCGCGGTAGATCGCGTGCAACCCGAACGAAGCCGCCGTCAGAAGCAGGAGATACCCCACGCCGACCGCCAGCAGCCGGCGGGGCCCGCCGAGCAGATCGGCCTGCACAGACCACAGCGCCGTCGGAATGTGAAAGCGTTCGGCCATGAAGCGTCAATCCACCTGCCTGACGCCCGCCCGGAGGTAACTCTCCTCGAGCGAGGCGCGGACCTCGGAAAAGGAAACGACGTCGATGCCGGCGGTGACGAGCTCGCGGAGCAGCCGCGCGGCGGGCTCGTCGCCGGCGTGATAGCCGAAGGTGTAAACCCGGCCCTCGCGGCGCAGGTCGCGGACCCCGTCGAGCGCCGCGAGCGACTGGGCAACGCCGTCGCGCTCGTCGAGGACGGTCAGTCGATAGGTGCGGCGCTCGACATCCTCATGGGTGAGTTCGCGCGTCGCGGCGTAGCGCAGCATCCGGCCGTGTTCGATGATCGCGATGTGCGTGGCGACTTCTTCGAGATCGGATAGGATATGCGACGACACGATCATCGCGCAGCCCTGGTTGCGCAGCATGGCCAGCACGCCGCGGAGCTGGATGCGCCCGCCGGGGTCGAGCCCGGATAGCGGCTCGTCGAGCAGCACGACGTGCGGCCGGGGGAGAAACGTGCGCGCCAGCGTCACGCGCTGGCGCATTCCCTTGGAGAGGGTGCGGATCAGCGCGGTGCGCTTTTCGGTCAGCCAGAGTTGCTCGAGCCAGAAGTCGATCCGCTCGTCTCCCTCGGCGCGGTCGAGGCCGTAGGCCGCGGCGATGAAGCGCAGGAACTGGACGATGGTCAGTTGTTCGTAGGCCGGGGGCGCGTCGGGGGCGAAGCCGACGTGGTGACGGACGACCTCGTGTTCGCCCAGCACCGGCCGCTCCATGATCAGCGCCTCGCCGCTGGTGGGGGCGTGGAGGCCGGCCAGCACGCGGAGCAGGGTGGTCTTGCCCGCGCCGTTGGGGCCGACCAGGCCAAGCAGTTCGCCACCGGCGAGCTGGAAGGATATGTCGCGCACGGCGACGAGGGCGTCGAACTCGACGCGGACCGATCGGGCTTCCAGCAGGACGGTCATGAGCACTCCGCGGGCGGGAACTTGGGGCGGAAGGTCCGGTTTTTCTGACGTTTTCGGGCCCTTCCTCGGCGTCGGGGCGTGTTCTCGGCCCCGGCGTTTCTGCTCATCCGACAGGCGTAACGTAGAGAATACGGGGGGCGCGGGGATTGTCCATACGGGGGGAGCCGCGGCACGGTCGCCGACCGGTGGCCGGGGCTCGGGCCGTGGGGTCGCGCCTGCCAAAGTCGAGCGCTACCCTCGCCGATAACCCGGTTGAGTACGTCCGCGCCCCGTCCGTGAGGGGCGCGCCTGGGAGATTGCCATGGCACACTCGGCCTCGAGGCGGCGCTGGGGGATCGTTGTGACCCTTGCGGCGCTGGTCATCGGATGCGACGCGTTTCTGAACAATCCACCCCCCGACGGCGGTGACGGCGGATTCGGCGGCGGCGGCTTCACCAGCGCCCCGCAGTCACCCGGCGGCACGGGCGGGGTGGTCGACCCGGATTCGGTCGAAGCGAAGGGCGAGGAGACCCAGAGCTTCTTCAAGGCCTTCCAGATCGACCCGGAAGAGGAGGACACGGCGGGTCCGAAGTTCGTCATCGCGGCGGACATCGACCGCGACGGCATGCTCGACCTGGTCAGCGCGTGGAACGAGTCGCAGCCCGTGCAGTTGCACCTGCAGCGCCTCGACGCTGACGGTAACACCATCTTCAAGACGGTTGGTCTGGCCGGCACCTCGCCCGTGGCGATCGTCGCGGGCATCCAGGTCGGCTTCATCAACGATGACGAGTGGCTGGACGTGGTCGTGCTCATCAAGAGCACCGGCGCCATCACCATCTGCCCGCCGCCGCCGGAAATTCGGACGATCGGCGTGATGGACGGCGAGATCATGATCCTGTTCAACCCGGGCAGCGCGGCCGAGCTGGAGATCGGCTCGCTGTGGCGCGAGTCGATCATCACGCAGTCGAACCGGTTCCCCGGCAACGACGCGGCTGACTTCTACGCCTCGGCCACGCGGCCGGAGGTGAGCGGCTTCACCTCGCTGGCGGTGGGCGAACTCGACGGCCAGCCCGGCGACGACATCGTCGTGGCGTTCAACGCCGCCGAGTGCGAGTCGCTGGGCCAGAAGCCGCCGATCAACACGGTGGAGCTGTACCCGAACCCCGGCCCCGCCATCGCCGAGGACGGCGCGGCGTGGAGTTTCGTCAACATCGAGTCCGACGCCCCGCAGGTCAACGACGTGGTGCTGCTCGACATTGATGCCGACGGCGACCTCGACATCGTCAGCACTTACACCAACTCGACCTCGCGCAACATCCGCTGGGCGCGCAACCCGCTGGTCCCGCACTTTACGGGCGGGCAGGGCGGAACGGCCGCGGTGCTGGGCGGGCCGCTGACCTGGGAACATCGCCCGATCGGCCAGGTTGCGACGGCCGCCGACGTCATCACCGTTGGCGATATGGACGGCGACGGCTTCGACGACGTCGTGGTCCGGTCGGCCAAGGGGCAGCTCGTCCAATGGTTCCGCCGGCCCACCGGCGACCAGGTCGAGCCGATCTTCCCGCCGGACGATCCCGTGCCGCCGGGACGCGACGACTTCCCGTGGCAGGTGTACACCCTTGCCGAGTTCAACCTGCAGGAACCCGAGGCGATCGCCGTGGGTGACGTGACGGGTGACGGGCAGGTGGAACTGATCGTGGCGGCGGAAGGGGCGGTGTTCTGGTTTGACGGTTCGGTGGGCACCTCGCGGTTCGCCCCGTGGGCCTCGAACGCGATCATCCGCGACAACGCGGCCGAGCAGACGGCGCCCGGCGGCGGCGCAGCCGCCCCGCCCGGCTCGACCCCCGGAGCGGGCGTGACGACGACCGACGTGTCGACGCACATCAACGCCCTGCTGGTGGTGGACCTCGACGGCGACGGTCGCAACGACATCGTCGCGACCCTCGACCGCCGCAGCGGCAGCGGGCTGTCGGACGACCGGCTGGTCTGGTACCGCAACACCCGCACCACCGAGTAGGCCGCGCCACACAGGCCGGTCTGAACGTGATCTTTGCAGACGGGCGAGCCACGCGGCTCGCCCGTTTTCATTTGCGCCCGCCGAGGGACGGCACCGCGCGGCGCCGAGGCCGCCGCGCGGTTTGACAGCCCCATGCGCTGTAGTTACATAGCGCAGCGTCGTTCGCCCGTCCCTTGACGGACCAGGGGCTCGCCGTGCTTGCCGCCGTCGGTGCCAGGACCTTCGAGATACTCTCCGCGTTCGGGCGGTTCTGGATCTTCGCTGCGCAGACCGCGCGGTGGATTTCGGTCGGCATCTTCGAGGCCGCCACCTGGCGCCGCGTGCTGCCCCAACTCTACGAAGTCGGCAACCGAACGCTTCCGGTGATCGCCGTGACCGGCACCTTCGTCGGGCTCGTGCTGGCGGTGCAGAGCTATGAACAGCTTGCCGCCGCCGGGCTCAAGGAGCGCATGGGCGTGCTGCTGTCGATCACGCTCGTGCAGGAGCTCGGCCCGGTGCTGGCGGGGGTGATGCTCGCGGGCCGCGTCGGCGGGGCGCTGACCGCCGAACTGGGCACCATGCGCGTGACCGAGCAGATCAGCGCCCTCTCGGTGATGGGGGCCGACCCGATCCGGTATCTCGCGGCCCCGCGGTTTCTCGCCTGTCTGCTGCTGGCGCCGTGTCTCACCTTTTTCTGTGACGTGTTCGGTTCGGTGGCCGGGTGGTTCATCGCCGTGCGGCTCAAGGGCATCGCCTCGGGGCCCTACTGGTATTACATCCAGTCGTCGATCACCAATTGGGACATCATGGTCGGGTTTGTGAAGAGCGTGGTGTTCGGCGGGCTGATCGGCATGATCGCCTGCTACAAGGGGTTCCACTGTCGCACGGGGGCCGAGGGCGTGGGCCAGGCGTGCACCGAGTCGTTCGTGACGAGCTTCCTCGCGCTGCTCATCAGCGACTTCTTCATCGGGACGTTCCTGTCGGGGCTGTACAAGGCGCTGTACGGGTTCAAGTCGCTGATCCAGGGTTGACGGAGCCGCCATGACACCGCCTCCCGCAAGCCGGTCCGCAGGCGACACACCCGTGCTGGAGCTGCGCGGGGTGCACAAGCGCTTCGGCCCGCTGGTCGTGCTCGACGGCGTGGACCTGTCGCTGCGGCGGGCGGAGACGACCGTCATCATCGGCGAATCGGGCGCGGGCAAGAGCGTGGTGCTCAAGCACATGGTCGGGCTGCTGCGCCCCGATCGCGGCGAAGTGTGGTACGAAGGGCGGCGGATCGACGAGCTCAGCGAGCGGGCCCTCGCCCCGGTGCGGACGGACTTCGGGTTTCTCTTTCAGCTCAGCGCGCTGTTTGACTCGATGACCGTCGGACAGAACGTCGCCTTCCCGCTGGTCGAGCACGACGGGCTCAAGCCCGCGAAGGCCCGCGAGATCGCCGAGCAGAAGCTGCGCATGGTCGGCCTGCCCGACATCCAGCACAAGTGGCCGGCCGAGCTGTCCGGCGGACAGAAGAAGCGCGTCGCCCTCGCCCGGGCGATCGCGCTGAACCCCAAGGTGATTTTCTACGACGAGCCCACGACGGGGCTCGACCCGGTGCGCAGCGACGTCATCAACGAACTGATCATCAAGCTCGCCAGCGAGCTGCACGTCACCAGCGTGGTCGTCACGCACGACATGGCCAGCGTTCGGAAGGTGTCGGACCGGGTGGTGATGCTCCAGGGCGGGCGGCTGATCTTTGACGGCGACTTTGCGGCCATCGAGCATTCGGGCGACGAACGGGTCCGCCGCTTCGTCGAGGGCCGGGCCTCGGATGACGAACTCAAGAGCCTGCAGGTAAAGGGTATGCCATGAAGGAAGCGACCAGGAACTCGCTGGTGGGTATGTTCGTGATGGCCTCGCTGGCCTGCCTGGCCGCGCTGATGGTGATGTTCGGCGAGAAGCCCACCTGGCTGGGCGGCCAGCAGTGGCAGCTCAAGATATCCGGCATGCGCGAGATCCGCGGGGTGAATGAGGGCACGCCGGTCTTCCTCAACGGCGTGGAGATCGGCCGCGTCGCTCGGCTGGAGTTCAACAATCCCGACCGGCCGGGCCTGGGCGTGCGGGTGATCTGCAACATCAAGGACAAGTACACCGTCCCCGCGCGCAGCACCGCGAAACTCTACGGGGCGACGCTCGGGCTCGGCGGCGGGTCGATCCATATCCTGGTCGAGCCGGGCACCGACGTGGCTCCGCTGCCCAAGGACGCCGCCGAGATCCGCGGCGAGCCGGCAAGCCTCTTCTCCGAGATCATCACGAGAGACTTCCTCGACTCTTTCGAGCGCACGGTGGACCACATCGGCAATCTTGCCAGCGCGGCCGTGCCGGTGATGGACAGCCTGGAGAAGCTGTTGCAGGAGCGCAAGATCATCGACGTGGACCGGCCCGACTCGGGCGTCGTCGCCAACGTCTCGACGATGATCGAGCGCGTCGACTCGCTGGTGGCGAATGTCAACGAGGTGCTCGGCGACGAGAACGTGCAGGAGGACATCAAGTCGGTCGCCCGCGATCTGAAGACCACGGCCGAGTCGCTCAAGTCGACCGCCGAGCTGTGGAACGTCGAGACCACGCGCCTGACGACGAACCTCAACGAGGCGATCGACGGCACCGAAGCGCGCCTCGACCTCAGCTTCGACAAGCTCCAGTCCACCCTCGAGAGCCTCGACGACTCCGCCCGCCACCTCGCCGTCGTGATGGAGGGGGTCTCGCGCGGCGAGGGCACCCTCGGCCTGCTCGCCCGCGACCCGCGGCTCTATGAAGAGGCCGTGCTGGCCCTGCAGCGCCTCGCCGAAACCCTCGCCTCCATCGGCCGCATCACCGGCAAGATCGAACGCGACGGCTACATCACCGTCGGCCAGACCACCGCCGTGGGCACCTTCACCAAGGACTTCCCCGTGGGCGAGAAGGCGAAGGGGCAGTAGGGCGGGCGCGGTCTGCGGATTTATCCCATGGTCGTGAGTCGGTCTGCCACCGACCTCGCTCTCGCCTAACCTCGACCAGACTTGTTCTTGCTCGCGTCAACGAGCTTATAGGTGCTGCCCGCTTTCATTGTCGGATTAACCACTGCCTTCAGACGCCCAACCGCGACGATGTCCCGGCGTGCCCCAGGGCCGGATACGTGTTATTCTCGGTCCCGGGCCGCCCGGCGCGCGCGGCGGCGGCGTGGCCCCGAGGGTCCGATGAAAAGGGGTCAGGCACCGTCCGAGTCGCCCTTCGCGGACAATGGAAGCGGGTTGACGCCGGAGCCAGACCCCTTTTCAGCGGACGGCTAACCTTCGGGCCGATCCGGTGTCTGATCCTGTGGGCACAGGCGACGTGGAGACGAGCAGCGACAGAGTCGTGGCGGCCGAGGTGCTGCTGGTCGAACGCGCCCGTTCGGGAGACGCCCGGGCCTTCGGCGAGCTGGTGCGGCTTTACCAGCGGCGGGCCGTGTCGGTGGCGTATCGCCTCCTGAACAACGCCGAGGACGCCGCCGACGTCGCCCAGGACGCCTTCGTCCGGGCGTTTCGAAGCCTCGGCCAGCTCGATGACGCCTCCCGATTCGGTCCCTGGCTGCTGCGGACGGTCAGCAACCTCGCCCTGAATTTCCGCCGCGCGCGGCGCAGCCGCCCCGCGGTTTCGCTGGATGACGACACCGAGCCGGATCGCGCCGGCGAGGGGCTCCGCCCCGGCACGGGCCGGCGGCATGTCGAGCCGGATGATGATCCGGCCGGGCCGCTGCCCGCCGAGATGCGGATGGCGGTGGCCGGGGCGCTCGAGAAACTGCCCGAGAAGCAGCGGCTGGCCCTCGTGCTGTTCAGTCTTGAAGGGCTTCCCCAGAAGGAAGTCGCCGAGATCCTCGACTGCACGGTGGAGCTGGTGAAGTGGAACGTGTTCCAGGCTCGCAAGAAGCTCAAGGAACTGCTGGAAGTGTACCTGTGACGGACCGCGGGCCGGTGTGCCCGCAGGCTTGAGACCATGAGTGATCGCCCCATCCAACCCGATGAGTTCGAGTTCCTGCTGAGTCAGGCGCTCGACGGCGAGCTTTCGCCGCAGGAGCGGGCCCGCCTGGATGCGGCGCTGGCCGTGTCGCCGGCGCTGCGCCGCGAGGCGGCTCGCTACGCCGCGCTTGCGGGGCTGCTCGGTCGCTACGCCCGGTCGGGGGAAGCGGCCCCGCAGGTATCGATCGAAAGCGACGTGATGGCCGGGCTCTCGGCCGCGAGCGACGAGGACGCGCAGCTCGAGGCGGTGGATGATCTGCTGGCACGGTTCGCGCGGTCTCGGCCGTCGGTGGATGAAGATGCGTTCGCGGCCGCGGTGATGCGCGAGCTCGCGCCTGGCGGGGCCGTGCGGCCGCGCGAGCGGTCGCGTCCGCGGCAGTTGGGGTGGTTTGTCGGCGTGCCGCTGGCGGCCGCCGCGGCGCTGGCGCTGTCGGTGACGCTGCCGTGGTTCTCGCCCGCCGGTGACGGCGACACGACGGTTGCGGTGCATGGCGACGGTTCGCCCGAGGTCCGGGTGACCACGGAGGTCACCGTCACGGATCATCCGGGTTCGGTGACCACAGAAGCGGTTCGCGTGGCGGTCGTTTCGATCGGGCGCGAGCGGGGTGTTTCGGAAGTGTCCTTCGGTCGCGAGCCGGCGCCGGGCTGGTCACCACCGGCGCGGTCGGTCGACGTCGGGTATGCGGCCGTGTCGTTCGCGGCTCCGCCGCGGAGCGGCGACGGCCTTCCGTTCTGATCGCGCCGCGCGAGGCGCGACGATCTGGCAGATATAGCGGCACGCGTCGCAGGGCGACGACCCGCGCGGGAGTGTACGACCATGGTCAAGCTGTCATCCGCGCTCGCGTGGGTGGTCCTGGTTGCGGTGAACGCGGCGTCGGCCGCCCTCGATCAGCGCGAACTGATCGAGCGGGCGCTCGATGAGCCCACGCAGATCAATCTCGAAGACGTCAAGCTCGGCAACGCCTTCGCGAAGGTCACAGAGCAGACCGGCGTCGAGGTCGTGATGAGTCCGGAGGTGATGTCGCTGATTCCCTACGGCGCGGAGACGACGATCAACGCCCGCATCGAGGGGACTACGCTGCGGCAGGGGCTGGCCGATCTTGTCGGCCGGCTCGGTATGACCTTCGTCGTGACCGATCGATTCGTCGAGATCATCCCCAAGGAGGCGATCCTCTGCCTCGACCGCCCCGCCACCTGGGCGGAACTCGACACCGTCTACGAACTATCGCGCCTGCAGCCCGGCACGGTACGCGACGAGCTGACTTCGCTGCGCGAGAAGATGCAGTTTCAGGTGCCCGGCCCGCAGTCGTGGGACATTCTCTCAGCGGTCATTCGCGAGACGGGCGCCGGGCCCGGCGACGATGTGCTGTCCATCGCCTGCGCCAAGCTCGGTTGGGCGTGGTGTGTCTCCGGCGAGCACATCGTGGTCATGACCGCCGAGCAGAAGGTCCGCCGCCAGCTCCAGGCGCGGATCGAGTTGCAGGCGCGCAGCCGGCCGCTGGTCGAGGTGCTCCAGGAGCTGTCGCGCCGGGCCCGGGTGAAGATCCGGCTCGAGCCGGGTGCGCTGGAGGGGATGTCCGCCGCGGTTCGCGACGGGCTGTCGCTGACGGTGCGCTACCAGACGGTGGAGGAGACGCTGGATTCCCTCGCCGCCGCCGCGGGGCTGGGCTGGCTGGTCGACGCCGAAGGGGTGCTGCTGTATCGCACCTCGCTGGCCGCGCCGACCACGGCGACGGGTGGATCGGGCAGCGGGTCCAGCGACCCGGTGGTCGGCATGATCGAAATCCCGCTGGGCGGTGGCCGGTCGATGCACTGGATCGTCCGCCAGTCGGATCTGCCCCCGGAAGCGGGCGAGCGGCGCAAGCTGGAGATCAGCATCGCCCTCAGCGACCTGCTCCAGGGGAAGGCGGAGGGGGGCGAGTAGCTCCCCGTCGGCTTGAGGATCCTTCGCCGCGGTCGGATAATCGCATCCCTCCCAGCCGTGGGAGGGCGGATTTCGCCGGGGGGTCGGGCAAGAATTTGGCCGTCCGGGTGTAGCGGACGGAAGGGTTTGGACGATGATGGATCGAGAGGGGGGATCCTTTCCCCCCGGGCCGGTGGCCTTCCCTGATTCGCTCAGATGAGGGGTTGGCGCTCGTGTGGCGCGGGCGACCCGGCAGTTGGTTCGAAGTCCGTTGAAGCGACGAGTCGTGGCCCGGGCTGCGTGCCCGTGTGTGCATGGGTTCCGGCCCGTGCCTTGCTGCGGCCGCAAAATCTTCAGCGGGTTTCCCTGTGGCGGTGCGGTGCCGCCCAGCCGGGGCAGTCGGGCGTTTTCGAGTCGTCAGAGGGCTGTCCCGAGCTGTCGCATTGGATTTTTTGAACCTGCATCGTATTTTCGTCTGAAAGTGGCCCCCGGCAGGCTTTTCGTTGCCTGCCCGAGGCGGATTGCTATACTGCCGGACGTTTTGGCGCGGTGCCCTGTGCCGGGGGCGCCGGCGGTCGTTCTGGCCGATGCGTGAGTTCTGCACCCGGCACGGGTCTTTTGTTCCGGCGTTCCCTTTCATGGAGGTTTACAACATGCGTTCTTTCTCGATCGCTGTCGCGGCTTTCGCGACGGCAGCCTGCTCGGGTTCCATGGCGCTGGCCTCGGACGGCGCGCTGTCGCTCCGCAAGCAGGTCATGCCCGCCTCCTACCAGGAGTCGAGCAAGACCACGGTCACGACGACGATGAGCGAGATGACCGAGACGCAGTACATGGGCGTCAGTTCGTTCTTCAACGTCCGTGAGGCCAACGTCAACACGGTTGAGGGCGAGTGGGAGTTCGAGGTCGGCTTCACCTGGGAGACGGGCGACGGCGTTGAAGGCGATGACGACTTCACGATGGACGCTTCGCTGAAGTACGGCATGAGCGACCGGTCGTACATCGAGGTCGCCCTGCAGCCCGTCCGGATCTTTGACGGTGGCGGCCATGCGAACGGCGAGTCGGAAGTTTCGTTCTACTACCAGTGCATGGACGAAACCGATTCGGCCCCGGGTTTCGGCTCGTGGGTTGAGGTTCGCCTGCCGACGGGTCACGGCTCGTCGAAGTTCGACGTGTCGCTGAACGGCGCCTTCACCAAGACGTGGGGCAACTTCCGTGGCCACCTTAACGGCAGCCTCGCCTCGAACAACGGCGGCCGCGGCAACTTCAACGAGAACCGCGAGCACTTCGGCTGGTCGCTGGGCGCGGGCGTCGACTACGCCTTCAACGAGGACACCCTCGGCGTGCTCAACTACACCAACGGCCGCGCTGAGTTCGGCGGCAGCAACGATCAGTACATCGAGGCCGGTCTTGTCCACCACGTGGGCCAGAACCAGTCGATCAAGCTGGCTGTCGACTACAACGTCGAGGATAGCGCCGGCGCCGAGTGGGTGACCAAGTTCCAGTACTCGATCGGCTTCTAGTGGCTTTCGGGTTGCCGCGGTCCTGCGACCGTCGGCGATCCGGCGCCTGAACCGATGGAATCGCTCTGAGCCCCTCCGCACGGGTACGCCCGTCGGAGGGGCTCTTCGCATTGGGAGTGCGTTGAAACAGGGGTCAGGCACCGCCTGAGTCGTCCTTCACGGACGAGGGAAGCTGGTTGTTGCCGGAGCCCGACCCCATTTTCAACGGACAGACAGCCCATGGCCACGAACCGATCCATCCGCGAACTGCTGGCCCTCAGCGACGACGAACTCTTCGCCGAGTGCGAATTCGACACGTTTCGCTCCAGCGGCCCGGGCGGGCAGAAGCGGAACAAGACCAGTTCCGCCGTGCGCCTGCGCCACCGGCCGACGGGTCTGGTCGCGATCGGCGTCGAGGATCGTTCACAGCACGTCAACCGGGACCGCGCGCTGCGGCGGCTTCGGATGACGTTCGCGATGGAGCTGCGCACGCCCGTCGCCCGCGAGGTGTACACGCCGGGGGAGACGCTGACGCGATACATCGATCGCAGCGGCAACCTGGCGTGCAACCCGAAGAATCCGGATTTCCCCGTTGTGGCCGCCGAGGTGCTCGACGTGCTGGCGGCGTGCGGCCTGCGGGTCTCCGACGCGGCGGAGGCGATGGGGCTGTCCACCGCCCACCTGGTGAAATTCATCGAGTCGGAGGGCGAGCTGTGGGACCGGGTGAACCGTCTGCGTCGGGACGCGGGGCACAAGCCGCTGCGCAAGTCATCCTGAGCCACGCCGGCTCGCCGGCGAGGGCGCTCGACGCGGGCTCGGGATCGGGTAGGCTGGCCTCATGCCAACGCCCGAACACCTTTCCCGCCGCGTGGAGGCGGTTGGCTGCGCGATCGTCACGGTGAGCGACAGCCGCACGCCGGCGACCGACCGCAGCGGCCCCCTGATCCGCGAGATGCTGGATGCCGCCGGGCACGCCGTATCAAGCTACGAGGTGATTCCCGACGATCTGACGCGGATCCGCCAGGCTGTCGCCGAGGCGTGTGCGCGGGGCTCGACCGGGGCAGTGATCGTTACCGGCGGGACGGGCGTCGCGGCCCGCGATGTCACACCCGAGGCGGTGGCGCCCCTCTTGGAGAAGGGTCTGCCCGGCTTCGGCGAGTTGTTCCGTATGCTGAGCTATCACGAGATCGGCCCCGCGGCGATGCTGTCGCGGGCTACGGCGGGCGTGTGCGGCCGAGTTGTGGTTTTTGTGCTGCCGGGGTCGGTGGCCGCGGTCTGCCTGGCGATGGAGAAGCTGATCCTTCCGCAACTGGGCCACCTGGCGGGGTTGCTGGCGGAGTCCGCGACGCAGCCGCCGCACCCCTCCGAATCACGGTGACCGACGAGGGATCATGTCTCACGCTGTGCCCCCCACTGACGGCTGCACGCTCGCGCTGGAGACCTCCTCGCGCCGGGGAGGGATCGCGCTGGGGCGGGGCGACGCCTTTCTCGCTTCGCGCGAGTTGCCCTCGCTGATGGGCCACGCCGCGGCGCTGCTGCCGGCCATCGATGAACTCTGTCGCAGCTGTGCCGTCGAGCCCGCGGCCATCGACCGCGTATTCGTCTCAGCCGGGCCGGGCAGCTTCACCGGCCTGCGCATCGGGATCACGGTGGCGAAGATGCTCGCGTTCGGCGGTCGGGCGGCGGTCGTCGCGGTGCCGTCGATGCGGGTTATTTCGCGCAACGCGCTGCAGATCTCGGCGCCGCCGGTGCATGTGGCCGTGACGCTCGATGCCCATCGCGACAGCGTCTACGGCTGCCTGCTGCGGTTGGGAAATGGCGACTACGAGCCCCTGACGGAGCCGGCCGAACTGTCGCCGGCGGCGTGGACAACGTCGCTCCCCGCGGATGCGGTGCTGATCGGTGAAGGGGTGGCCGTGCTGCGGCGCGTGCTCGGCGGCGTGTCGCACGCCGTCGCGGACGAATCGCTGCACATTCCTCGGGCAGAGGCGGCGTATCAGCTCGGGGTGATGCTGCTGGCTTCGCGCGGGGCGGACGACGCGGCGAGGCTGACGCCGCATTACGTGCGCGAGGCCGCGGCGGTGGAGAAGTGGCAGGCCAGCGGCAGGCCGCCGGGGCCGGGGTGTTGAGCGATCAGTTTCGCTGAATGGCCACGACCGTGACGTCGTCGGCCTGCCGCCCGGTCTCCGCCGCAAAGGCCAGGCGCTCGACGACGTCGCCGAGGCTTGCGGCCATCGCCCGCCGGGGCAGGCGGCGGAACCACGCCGTGTCGCGCAGTTCCTCTTCGCTCATCGCTGGAATCGAGTCGAGCAGGGCGTGTTCCATGCCGTCGGTGTGAATGTAGAACCGGTCGCCGGGGGCGAGTGTGCATTCGACTGTTTCGAAAACGGCTTCCGCGTCCATGCCGGCGATGGGGCCGGCGCTGACGACCTCGCGGGCTGCTGCCCCGCGCGGAACATAGATCGGCATCGGTGCACCCGCCCGGGCCCACCGGATGACGCCGGTGTCTTCGTTGTAGACCGCGCACAACGCTGCCACAAACTGGCACTCACCCAGGTCGCGTGCGACGATTTCACGATTAAGCCGTTCGAGCATCGCCGCCGGGTCGCAGAGCGCCCTTCCTGCATCGTCGGCTTCCGCGAGGCAGAGCGTCTGTCTGGCGAAAACGGCCAGCAGACCGGCGGCGTGATCGTGTCCGGTCGCGTCGCCCACGATGATCGCGACATGCGAGTCGTCGAGCCGCTGCATATGGTAAAGATCGCCGCTGAAGAGCTCCGCCGGACGGAAGAGCACTTCCACCGTGGCGCCGCGTACCTCGGGAACGGGCGACGTCAGCAGCTCGCGCTGCAACCGCCCGGCCTCGGCGAGTTGCTGCTCCATGCGCGCCAGCGCGGCGCGCAGCGCCCGGGCTTCGCCCGTGGCGAACGCGGGCTCGCGTGGAGTTGCAAAGGGGTTCGCAGGAAGAGTGGCCGGCGGCGCGCTGCGCCATGGCGGGGCGGTCGTCGCGGAGGGTCGCTCATGAGCGAACAGGCGCATGGCCGCTGCCTTTCCAGATCGAGCACGAGTTGCGGGGGGCTCAGTGCGTCGCTCGTGACGCCCGATAACCCGACGGCCCTGCCCGCTGCGGCTCGTGGTGGTCTTTCGACTGCGGTGCGGTGTGACTGAAGGCAGCGGAGAGGTGGCGGCCACGTTGCAAGTGCACCAAGGCGTTATCAGGGCTGCGGGGGGCTGGCGGGCCTACTTGCCGCCGAGGTCGAAGACGGGGTCGAAGGGCTCGGCCGGGGGGGCGACGGCGAACCGCTCGGCCCGGGCCTTGAGGATCCGGGCGGGCTGATCTTCCGGGCTGGCGGCGAGACAGGCGGTGATCATCTCGACGCACTCCTTCCAGCGTGCGTGCTCGAAGTGGTCCATCGCGCGGTCGAACCACTCGGCGAGGTGGCGCTGCTGCACGTCGGCCGAGTCCTGCGCGGCGAGAAGTTCCCACACGGCGACGATCGTGGACATGCCTTCGATGCGTACGCGGCCGAGCGAGCGGAAGAGGAACGCGTCGCCCGCGGCGCGGCGCACGACCTCGTCGACGAGCACGGTGGCGCCGAGCCGGCGGCACGCCCCTTCGAGCCGCGAACCGAGGTTCACAACGTCGCCGATGCAGGTGTAGTCGAGCTTGGCGGCGCCGCCGAAGTCGCCCACGAAAGCCTCGCCCGAGGAGAGGCCGACCCGGATGACCAGTTCCTCGGGAAGCGCGAGGCGGGCGGCGTCGCGGTTGATCCGGCGGACGACCTCCACCGCGTCGAGCGCCGAGGCGCACGCAGCCTCGGCGGGGGCGTCACACGGGTGAATCGGCGCGTTGAAGAACGCGAACACGCCGTCGCCCATGAACTTGTTGACGATGGCGCCATGGGCAACCAGCACGCGGGTCATGCCGCCGAGATACTCATTGAGCACGCGCTGCGTGCGAAGCGGCCCGAGCGCTTCGCTCAGCGCCGTAAAACCGCGCAGGTCGCAGAAGAAGCAGGTGACTTGCGTGGCCACGGGGGCGAAGGCTTCCGGCCCGGCGCGGGCAGCGATGCGCGCGGCCACGGCGGGGGAGGTGTAGTGGGCCAGGGCGCGCTCGAAGCTGCGGCGGGCCCGCTCCTCGACAAACTGGCGATAGAGCGTGACCGCCGCCCACGCCACCGCCGCGGCGAGACCGGCCACGGCCCAGTCGAGCATGGGGCCTCCGGCGCGGAACAGCATCGCCGCCGCGGCCAGCGCCCCCGCGCAGACCAGCGCCATCAGCAGCGCGCTGACGCGCGGCCCGATCCGCGTGGTCAGCCACGCCGCGAGTGCGCCCGCCGTCGACAGCAGCAGCAGATCGGCATACCCCGGCGCCGGCGGCAGGAATCGCCCGGTCAGCACCATGTTCGCCACGTTGGCGTGGGCCATGACACCCGGTACGCCGGGGTGTACGGGGGAGGTGACGAAGTCGGCCAGGGCGGTGGCCGTGTAGCCGACGAAGCAGACGCGTCCCGCCAGGCTCGCCCGAAGCTCCGCGAGGATCGTCGCGTTGCGTTCCGTCAGCTCGGCGTTGATCGCCAGCCGCCGCTCGCACTCGCCGCCGCGCTGATGGTCGCGCAGCAGGCCGGCGATATCGCGGCGGAGGGTGTCCTCCGCATCGGTGGCACCGGGCGCGCGCTCCGCGGCGGCGGGTTCGTCGGCCCAGAGTGATTGCTGATAGGTCAGCCACTCCATCGCCTCACGCTCCGCGGCGGCGATGCGCTCGTTGAGCGCGGCGAGCTGATCGGCGAGGCGCTGGCGATGCTCGGGGGAGACCGCGGTGCGTTCAGCCCGGCGCAGGTCGTTTCTTGACCGGACCAGCGCGGCGTAGTCGAGATAGCCGGCGGGGGTCTCGGCGTGTCGCCGCTCAACCAGGCGGGCGACGGCCAGCTCGTTGAGCGTCAAGTTGCCGGCGATGGCGTCGCGGTTGGTCACGACCTCCAGCAGGCGGCCTACCGGCATGATCGCGAAGCTGTCCCACCAGGCGCCGCCCGGGGCGACGTGCCAGTGGATGGGCATGCGGCCGCGCCGGTCGATCGAGATATCTACGCGCTGATCGCCATCGGTCAGCACGAGCCGGCCGCGTGATACCTCGGCCCCGCGCGGCGAGATGCCCGCCACGCGCAGCCCCGCCAGCAGGCCGAGGGAGAGAACCATCCGGCCGTCGGCGACGACGACCGGGGGCACGGCGCGGGCTGCGCCGTCGCGGTCGTCCCGCGCGTGGGTGGCGTGCCCGACGCCGGCGGCTGTAACGGCCAGTTTGTCGATAGGCGGCAGCACCTCCGCCGTGCGCGGCAGCCCCGCCCGGTCTGCCCCTGACGGCACCCCTGGAAATGCGTTTCGCAGCGACCGCCAGGCCAGTTCGACGCGGTAGGCGCGGAGCAGTTCATCCCGCGCGGCGCTCTCCTTGGCTACGCTGTCCGCGGGCAGCGCCGCGGCGAGCAGGCCGTCCACCGCCGCCCCCGGCCGGGCGTCGAGGTATCGTCGGGCGGCCGCCCGCGCCGCGTCGCGTTTGGCCCGGGTCAGCTCGCCGGGGGGCAGCGCGCGTCCGATGCGCTCCGCGGCGGCCGCCGGGCCGAGGGTCATGTCGTCGGCGAGAGCATCCTGCAGTCGGGCGGCGTCGGCCTTGTCGAGCGCCGTTCGAGCCGGGCCGTCGTCGCCGGGGCCCTCAAGCGGGCAGATCATGGCGAGGTAGACGTTGCCCGCCCGGCGCATGGCCGCGGCCAGTTCATCGTCGTCATGCACCACCTCGATGAGATCGCCGAGTACTTCGGCCGGTGGCTCGACGCCGTGATGGCGGCCGAACTGAGGCAGTTCGGCGCGCGGCGCCGCGGGCTCGGTGAAGGCGAGGTCGAGGACGATCGGCCCCGCGCCCACTTCGCGAAGCGTATCGATGAGGCCGGCGTATGTCCGCCGCGGCCAGGGCCAGGGGGGGCCGTGTTCGATGGCTGCGTCGTCGATGGCGATCACCGCGATGCGCTCGTCGGCGGGAATGGTAGACGCGCGGCGAAAGAGCAGGTTCTGACCGGCAAGCGTCAGCGGCGTGAGCAGTTCGAACGACCACAGCGCGATGACGACCACGACGGCCATCAGTCCGGCGAGAATCGCAGGGCGGCCCTGGGTTGTCGCCGCGGGGCGGGTCATGGCCGGCATTGTACCACGCGCGGCCGGGGATGGCGCAGGGGCGGGCGCGGCGCATTACGCCATTGCAGCCTGCAGGAAGGCGAACGACGCGGTCGCCACGCGGACGGCGTCGTGACTGTGGCGGGAAAGCTCGACGTGGACCGGGCCGGAGTACCCGATGGTGCGGAGCGCCGCGAAGATCGGCCGGAAGTCCATGTCGCCCTCGCCGAAGGGCAGGTGTTCGTGCACGCCGCAGCGCATGTCTTCGATGTGAATGTTCCAAAGGACGTCGCGGTACGCGCCGATGCGCTCGGCCGGATCGCCGTCGCCCAGGCAGTGAACGTGGCCGACATCGAGCGTCAGCCCCAGGCAGGGGTGGGGGATCGCGGCGCGCAACCGGTCGAAGCGGGCCATCGTATCCACCAGCATGCCCGGTTCGGGCTCGAAGGCGAGGCGAACGCCGCGCCCTGCGGCATGCGCCAGCAGTGGGGCGAGTTCACGGAGCAGCCGGTCGAAGGCGGCATCTGCGTCGGCCGCGTCGTCGGGCGCACCCGACCAGAGGGACACGCTCTCCGCGCCGACTTCTGCGGCGACGTCGATCGCGGCCTCGAGAAACGCCCGGCGTCGAGCGCGCCCGGCCGGATCGGCGGAGACCAGCGTGGGCTGGTGCTTGCGGCGCGGGTCGAGCAGGAAGCGCGAGCCCGTCTCGATGGTGACGTCGAGCGGCCTGCGGCGGAGGAGCTCTCCAAGGCGCGCGGCGCAGGCGGCTGTCCCGCGAGCGTCGGCCGGATCGAGCAGATCGGCTTCGAGCGTCAGCGCGACGCTGCGGTAGCCGATCTCTGTGAGAATGGCCAGCGCATCCTCCAAGCGGTGGTGTGCGAAGCCGTTCGTGTTGTAGCCGATCCGCATGGACATCGCCGGGGATCATACGGCGGCCGCCTGGCGCGCACTACGGCGCCGGGCGGTCAGGCCGTGCGCCGCGCCGCGCGCGGCGGAGCGCCGGGCGGCTGGGCGGCGCGGGCCGCGTCGTCGTCACCGGTCTTGCGAATGGCGGCCATCGGCGCGTAGGCGCCGGCACACTGGCGGCATCGCCGGGTGAAAGGCAGTTCCTCACGGCGCACGACACTCGGATGCCCGCAATGCGGGCAGTGGATGTAGCGGACGGGCATGGACGTGATTCCCCCCGAACGTTCAACGTCCGATTTGCAGAAGGCCGCCGAGGCTCCGCCCCCTTCGCCGCGGCGCAATCGCCGCAGCGCGCGAAGCCTCGTCCGCCGGCCGGATCGTCACGGGGCCTTGACCCCGACGATCTCGGTCAGCAGCTGTACGGCATCCTGAGTGCCGATCGGCATGATGTCAGTCGACAGCGCGGAGTCGAGAAACTCCTGATCTTCCAGAAAGGCGTCGGCCGGAGACACGGTGTCCATGATGTCCAGGTCGTCGTCGACGTGGTTGAGGCCGAGCAGGTGGCCCGCTTCGTGCGCGGTCACGTTGCCAATGGCGACGCCGAGTTCTCCGGCGGTCGGCGTGCGGCGGAACTGGGTCGGCCGGAACGACTCCGCATAGATGATCGCGTCGTCGCAGCGGTCGGCGTTGTAGAAGTCCACGCTCTCGGCGATGCCGAAGGTGGACGTGCTGAAGTCGCCGACATGAATGGTGGACACATGGCCGCCCTCGGGCGCGGGACCGTCGTCGCTCGACAGAATCGTGACGTTGAAGCGCTCGAAGTTCTGCTCCATCGTCGCGATGATGAATGCCTTGATCGCGTCGTCCTGTCCGTCGTAGACCGGGGCAATGCGCGCCGCGTCGAATCGCCCGAGCGTGAAATTCCCCAGCGAGGACGAGCTGATGCGCCCGCCATCCCAGTTGATCCAGAGCACCTGTGAGACCGGCGCCGGCACGGTTGCGCCCCCCGTCACCGTGACGTCCGCTTCGTATCGCCCGGTGCGCCGGTCCGGATCGGCGAAGGCCGAGTTGGACACGGCGAGGTAATGCGGATCGCCGTCGTGCCGGATCACGAGGTCGATCAGCGCGTCGAGTCCGGCGGCGTCTTCGCGATCGTCGTTGGCCATGACCAGGCGCCCCTCGGCGTCAAACAGGCAGATGGACACGTCGAGCGACGAGGAGGGCGTGGTGGCGAGGACGCGAATGCGATCGCCGCGGTGCAGCGATCCGATCGCGAACACGTCGATGTCTCCGCGCTGAGATACGGTGCCCGAGAAGCTCACCTTGCCATCCTCAAGGGCGACATCGAGCGCCCGGTTGAACGAGCCGTTGGGCTCGCTGAAGTCCGTGTCGGTGATGGGCCGCGGCGCGGGGTCGCCGGGGGTCGTCATCGGACACCCGACGAGCACCGGCGTGAGAACGATCGCCGCCATCAGCCTCCGCCACGCGGTCCATTGCGCGCCTCGCCGGCGCGCCGACAGTTCAGTCCGTTGATCGGTCGACATGGAAGCGGGCCTCTCCCCCGGAGGTCGGTCGTTGACGAACGGCGCGGCCGACACCTCGACCGCGCCGCGCTGTGGGCGATCGTATCGGTGCGGCAAATGGCCTGTCAACGAACACCCCGGCGCGGTGCGCCGACGCTTCCGAACATCCTGTCGTGCTTTCGCACCGGGTCGCCGTGCGCCGAACGCGGCCCGATGTGCGTTATTGCCCGCAACGCAGATCACAAGACGAGAGCACGAGCCCCGCCCTCGCCGACGGACCGGCGATGTCGCGGTGCGAGAGGCTGCGGCGGGCCGCCGTCTGCGCCTTGGCGAAGGCCACCTCGGGATCGCCGCCGACCGACTCGAGCAGGCACAGCGCCGAGTCCTGCGCGCCCGTGGGGAACACTTCCGCAAACAGCGGCGCGCGTCCGAAATACTGGTCGAGCGTCAACTGGCTCAGCGACGCGGTGACGTCCATGATGTCCTTCGAGCCGCGCGTGTGCACGAGCCCCAGCAGGTGGCCGATCTCGTGGCTGGCGACGTTGGCCAGGGCGCGGGCCATCTCGTCCACGCTCGGGTTGATCGGGTTGAAGACCCGGAAGGTGTCGGTGAACACGATCGCCTCCTGCTCGCTGAGGAGGTTGAACTCGTCGACGCCTTCCGCAACGCCCAGCAGCCCCTCGTCGAGCGTCCCGAAGTAGAGCCGGGTCTGGCCTGCGGCGGGGCCGTCGCCCTCGCTGGTCGAAAGGATCGTGACGTTGAAGCCCTCGAAGTCTTCGCGGACGTAGCGGACGACCAGCTCGATCAGGCGGTCGGTGGTGCCGGCGAATCGGTCGTCGATGTCAGCGGCGTCAAACACCGGCACGTCTACCGGCGTGCGTCCGCCGATGCGCACCCCCGGCCCGCCGATGAAGTCGAGCAGCACACTGTCCGGGCGCGGCTCGGGCAGGGCCGTGCCCGCCTCCAGCCGGGTGATCAGCCCGTAGGAACCGAGGCTGTCCGTGCCCGCCGCCGCCGCGACCGCCACGTAGCAGTGCTGCGACGGGCGCTGCAGCACCACGTCGATGAACGGCGTGGCGACGCCCAGGTAGATGTTGCGGTAGTCGTTGACGAGCAGCAGGTCGTGGTTGTCGTCGAAGAGCGCGACGACGCCTTTGAGACCGTCGGACGCAGCGAGCTCAGCCACCACGCGGTCGCCCGGCACAACCGGCCCGAGGTCGTAGACGTCGATGTCACCCGCCGAATCGAGCTCGCCCTGCAGCATCATGCCCTCGCGGGTGACGCTGTGGCGCTCGGCGGCCTCGAAGAGGTCGTTGTCGTCTTCGCCTTCGTCAATGATGGATGAGCCGAGCGTCGGAGGTGCGAAGCCTCCCGGCGATGTCGGGTCGAACCCGCAACCGCCCAGCCCGAAGATACCGATAAGCAGGAAACTGCCACCTGCTGCGCGCAGGTTCTCTCTCTCCCCCAGCACAGCCTTCCCCCCGAAAGACGCCTTGGCGGCCGTGCCTGTGCCGATTCCCCTCGATCAGCGCACGACGCCAGGGATCCGCCCGGACGGGGCGGTCGAGCCGGATCACGCCGCAACCGGCGCCACCCGCTTCGCCGCCCCGACCGGGCCGACTGTGCTTCTTTCCCCTCCTGAAGGCCTCTCCCCTCCGAGAGGCCTCCTGATCCACCTCGACTCTACGATACGACCGCGGCCGGCATTGGCCGGGGAAGGGCGTTGCGGACCTATCCAGGGGGCGGTGGGCTCTTCTCGGAACCGGAGCGGCGTGGGTGAGCCGGCAGGGCGCCAGGGCCGGATTCCGCGGTGGGAGGCGCGGTGGGGGCGGCCGGCGCGGTGCGGGACACTGTTTTCAGTCTATACTGTCCGCGCAGGTCGTTCTTGAACTCAACCTCGGACCGAAGGTCTCAGCGCGGGAGTACGGTTCATGTCACACGCTCGTCCAGAGAATCGACGTTTCGCTTCGTCGTGTCTGTGGTCTGTGGCGATCAGCGCGGCGCTGTTGCTGACGATGGTGGGCTGTCCCGCGGCCGCGCCGCCTTTCGCCGTGCCGGGCGACAACGACAACGTCGATCTGGCGCGGGCGATCGATGAGGCGGACATCGTCAAGTTCGACAACGGCTACTTCTACATCTCGAACCCGTTCACGGGGCTGCAGATCATCGACGCGCGGCAGCCGTCGAATCCGTCGGTGGCGGGCGGGGCCTCGCTGCAGGGTCGCACGGTCGAACTGCTGCTGAAGGGCAGCGACGCGATGCTCGTGACGAGCGCAGACTTCTTCACCTGCGCCGGTGAGCCGGTCGGCTTCGGCGACGATCGCTTCACCGACGTCATCCGTCCGAACTACCAGGGCAGCCGCCTGTACATTCTCGACGTGGCAGACAAGACGCAGATCCTCCAGCGCCGCGTGCGCGGCATCGAGGGCTACGCGACCACGACCCGGCTGGTAGGTGACGTCGTGTACATCGCCGGCTACCGCACGTCGAACGGCCAGCCGACCGGCTTGAAGGTCTCGACGTTCATCACCTCGGTCGACGTCTCCGACCCCGACACGGCCGAAATCATCGACACCAAGGTGTTCAGCGGGGCCGAGTTCGAGCTGCAGCTCAACGAGCAGGCCGCCTTCATCGTGGGCAAGGATCCCCAGCTGGTCACGACGTCCCTGGTGACGTACGTAGACATCTCCGATCCGGCCGGCGCGATGACGATCCGCGACCAGTTCCGCGTTCCCGGCCTGATCACCGACCGGTTCGCCTTCGATGAGTACGAGGGGGTGTTCCGGATCGTCACGAGCGAGTACGACACGGGATACTACAGCTACCAGACGCCGCGGACGGTCGCGCTGTATACCTACGACTTGCAGAATCCTGACGAGATCACCCGCATCGCCCGGCTGCCGCTGACGACCAACCGTCGGGCGCTGGGCGTGCGCTTCGACGGTCCGCGCGGCTACGCGGCGATGCAGTATCTGGAGAAGCCGTTCTTCGTGCTCGACGTGAGCGATCCGGCCGCCCCAGAGATCACCGCGAAGCTCGAGTCGCCCGGCCGCAGCGCGCACTTCGTGCCTGTCGGCGACAAGGTTATCGGCGTGGGCTACACAGGCGGCGGACGGCCGACGGTGACGCTCTATGACGTGTCGGACATCAGCGAGCCCCGTGTGCAGGACGTGGCCGCCATCGGACGCGAGTGGGACGACATCGAGTCGGAGGTGTTCGTCGACCACCGGGCGCTGAAGGTACTGCCCGACGCCGAGTTGATCCTCCTGCCCTTCAGCCGGTTTGACTACGAGACCATCACCAACCTGGACCGCCTCAAGCTGATCACCTGGCGCGGCAGCGAGCTGATCGAGCGCGGTTCGGCGGATCACCTCGGGCTGGTGCGGCGGGCGGGGCTGGTGGACGACCGCGTGTGGGTGCTGTCCGACCGCTCGTTCCAGACGGTGAATGTCGACGACATGAACAAGCCCGCCACGCTGAAGTCGCTGGAACTCATCAGCGACCAGGAGCTGCTCGACGCCGGCCTCAGCGAGTGTGCCGACTCGGCACGTAACCAGGGGGAGCGGTACTACTACTACCACGGCGGCTGCGGGTATTACGCGATGCTGCCCTTCGCCGGCGTGCTGCTGGCGCTGTTCGCGGCCCGGGTCCGCCTGCGGCGCTGACACAGCCCGGCGGCGCCCTTTTCTCGGCCCGGGACGGGCTCTATACTGGCCGCCGTTTCAGGGGGTGGTCGGATGCCCGTGTACGAATACGCCTGCGCCGCGTGCCGCCACACCTTCGAGCAGTGGTCGGCCTCGATGGACGCGACCGAGAAGCCCGTCTGTCCGTCGTGCGGCGGGCGCAAGGTGGAGCGCATGATTTCGGTGTTCGCGGCGCGCCAGGGCGCGGCCCGCTCCGAACCCTCGCCGCCCTCGGGCGGCGGTTGCGGCCGGTGCGGCGATCCGTCCGGTCCGTGCTCGATGCGGTAAGACGCCGCCGCCCCGGCCCATCCGCCGCACGGGGCCTTGAAACGTTCGAAGCGAGTAGCAAGGTTTGCCGTCCCGCGACACGCCACCACTGGTTCGCATGGCCCTGGCGGGCTTCCTCGCGTGGATCGTGCCGGGGCTGGGGCATATCTACCTCGGCCACCGCCGGCGCGGCCTGATTTTCCTGGTCACCATCACCGCCACGTTCTGGTCCGGCGTCGCCATCGGCGGCGTCCGCGGCACGGTTGATCCGGTGTCGCGGCGGGCCTGGTTCATGGCCGAGCTGTTCAACGGCGGCAACACGCTGGCGGGGCTGGGGTTTCACCGGATGCTGGCGGCCTCGGACAATCCCCACGATCCGCCCCCGCATCCGGGCCACTGGCTGGCCGTCGAGGTCGGCATTCATTACGCCGGCGTGGCCGGGCTGCTCAACCTGCTGGTGATCCTCGACGTGATCGTCCGGGCTGATCCCACCGCCCGCCGGCGGACGGTGGTCGATACCGTGCCGCAGGAGGGTCCATGAGCCCCTCCCTTGTATCGCTGCCCCTGGCTGCGCTGTTCACCGAGGCGCTGACGCTTACCGGGCGCGAGCGGATGCTGCTGATTCTCCCCCTCTGCCTGTGCATCGCCGTCGTGTACAAGACGCTCCGCACGGAGCGTCTGGCCGACATCCCGCGGGCCACCTTCGCGCTGTGGATCACCATCGTCGTCGGCATGTACGCCGTGGGCGTGGGCCTCTGGGCGGTGTTCAGCGTCCTAGCCTGACCCGACGCACCCCGATCCGCGGCGGGATTCGACGCCCCGCGCCCACCTGTTATATTTCGCCCGTCACGTGACGGCCTGATCGCGGACCGGCTCCGGCCCCTGCGCCGCGGCCGCGCCGCTGACGGAGGAGCTTGCGGTCCATGCCCTTTTCGAAGGTAGATCCGAAGGTCGACTTCCCCGCCCAGGAGCGCGAGATTCTGGCGTTCTGGGACAAGATTCGCGCATTCGACACGCTGCGCGAGATCAACCGCGGCAAGCCGAAGTGGTCATTCCTTGACGGCCCGATCACCGCCAACAACCCGATGGGTGTCCACCACGCCTGGGGGCGGACCTACAAGGACCTCTACCAGCGCTACTTCGCGTCGATGCGCCGTGAGCTGCGCTACCAGAACGGGTTTGACTGTCAGGGGCTGTGGGTCGAGGTCGAGGTCGAGAAGGAGCACAACTTCTCCGACAAGCGGCAGATCGAGGAGTACGGCATCGACCGGTTCGTCGGCGAGTGCAAGGCCCGCGCGGCCAAGTTCGCCGCCATCCAGACCGAACAGAGCAAGCAGCTCGGCCAGTGGATGGACTGGGACAACTCGTACTACACGATGTCCGACGAGAACAACTACGCCATCTGGGCGTTTCTCAAGAAGTGCCACCAGAAGGGGCTGGTCTACAAGGGCGTTGACGTGATGCCGTGGTGTCCGCGGTGCGGCACGGGCATCAGCCAGATGGAGATGAACGAGGGCTACCGCGAGGTGCCGCACACCTCGGTGTTCATCCGGCTGCCGCTGCGCGGCCGGCGGGGCGAGTTTCTGCTGGTCTGGACGACCACGCCGTGGACGCTGACGAGCAACGTCGCCGCGGCCGTGCGACCGGACATGACCTACCTGAAGATCGGGCAGGGGGGCGAGGTCTACTACGTCGGCAAGGCCAACTTCGAGCGGGCCCGCACCCAGCCGGTCGAGGGGCTCGATCGGGCGAAGCTGCCCAACCTGATGGCCATCCAGGCCATGTTCAAGAACAAGGGCCCGTTCGAAATCCTCGGTGAGCTGCGCGGCGAAGAGCTCGTCGGCCTGACCTATGACGGGCCCTTTGACCACCTGCCGGGCGCGACCGAGGCGGTCACCGCGCACCGGGTGATCCCCTGGGAGGCGGTCACCGAAAGCGAGGGCGCAGGCATCGTGCACATCGCGCCGGGGTGCGGCGCCGAGGACTACGCCCTCGGCAAGGAACTCGGCCTGCCGCAGATTGCGCCGCTGTTCGAAAACGGCCGCTTCCGCCCGGAGTTCGGCCCGCTGGCCGGGAAGCGCTTCAGCGAAGTGGCGGACACGGTCGCCGCGGACCTGAAGGAGCGCGGCCTGCTTTTCGCGAAGGAGAGCTACTACCACCGCTACCCGCACTGCTGGCGCTGCAAGGAGGAGCTGGTCTACCGCCTCGTTGACGAGTGGTTCATCAGCATGAACTGGCGCGAGCAGATCATGCAGTCCGCCCGTCAGGCGCGGTGGATTCCCTCGTGGGGTGTCGAGCGCGAGATCGACTGGCTCCGCAACATGGGCGACTGGATGATCTCGAAGAAACGCTACTGGGGTCTGGCGCTGCCCATCTGGGAGTGTCACGCCTGTGGCCACTTCGAGGTCATCGGGGGGCGCGACGAGCTCCAGTCGCGCGCGGTGTCGGGGTGGGACCGGTTCGAGGGCCACTCGCCGCACCGGCCGTGGGTGGACGACGTCAAGATCCGCTGCGCCCAGTGCGGCGATCAGAATGTCTCGCGCATCAAGGACGTGGGCAATCCGTGGCTCGACGCGAGCATCGTGCCCTTCAGCACGATGGGCTACTTCACCGATCGCGAAAGCTGGAAGGAGTGGTTCCCGGCCGATTTCGTGGTCGAGGCGCTGCCCGGTCAGTTCCGCAACTGGTTCTATGCGCTGCTCACGGTGAGCACGATGATGGAGGGGTGTTCGCCCTTCAAGGTGCTCAAGGGGCACGGCATGGTCCTCGACGACAACGGCGAGGCTATGCACAAGAGCAAGGGCAACGCCATCTGGTTCGAGGACGCCGCGGCGAAGTTCGGCGTCGACGTCATGCGCTGGCTGTACGCGGCCACGCCGCCGGAGCGCAACGTCCTGTTCGGCCCGAAACACTGCGACGAGGTCCGCCGCGACGTGCTGATCCCGTGGTGGAACGTGTACGCCTTCTTCTGCAACCTCGCCCGCGTGGACGATTTCCGGCCGAAAGAGCACCTGCCCGGGGCGAAGGACCACCGCAGCCTCCTCGACCGGTGGATCCTGTCGGACCTGGCCAGGCTCGTGAAGCTGGCCCACGAGGCTTATTCGCAGTTCGAGATCGTGCGGTTCTGCGCCGAGGCTCAGCGGTTTATCGAGGTGCTCAGTTCGTGGTATGTGCGGCGATCGCGCCGGCGGTTCTACGAAACGGGCTGGCCGGGCGACAAGCGGGCGGCGTACGCGACGCTCTACGAAGTCCTGCTCACGTTCAACCGGCTGGTGGCGCCGATCATGCCGTTTCTGTCGGAGACGATGTACCAGCATCTGGCCGTCGCGCAGTCGGACGGCGCGCCGCCGAGCGCGGTGCCGGCGAGCGTGCACCACCTGACTTTTCCCACGGCGGACGAGTCGCGCATAGACGAGCAGCTGTCGCGTCAAGTAGCGAGTGCGATGCGAATCATTTCCGCAGGAAGGTCGGCGCGCAAGACTGCGAAGTTGAAGATTAGACAGCCGGCAGCCAATGTTCTGATCGGTTCTCAGCTCTCCTCCGTGGTCGAGGCTGCTGAGCTCTTCAAGCCTGAGATTGCCGAGGAACTGAACGTCAAGGAAGTGACAGTCTGGCCTGGTATTCCAGATCAGTGGGTGAAGTACACGGTGCAACCGCACAAGCCAGTTGTCTTTCAGACCTTTGGGAAGCTTGGCAATGCGGTCATTCAGGCGATCGCCAAAGCGAGCCCGATGGCAATCGCGGACGCGCTAGAATCGGCTGATACCGCCCACACATTTACAATCACTGTCGAAGGAGAGAACCTGGCATTGGGCAGAGAGTGCTTCAAGTTCTCTCAGGAGTTCGCGGATGGCTATGCTGGTGCAGTCTTTGCTGACGAAGGCATGAACACGGCAGTGCTTCTGAACACGCGCCTGACCCCCGAGCTGATCAACGAAGGGATCGCCCGCGAGATCATCCGCCAGGTGCAGGAGCTGCGCAAGAGCGCCGACCTCGACATCGCCGACCGCATCCGCCTGTCGCTGGTCTGCGGCGACAAGGCGGTGAGCGCGGCGATCGACGCCTGCGGCGATTACATCGCCGAGGAGGTGCTCGCGGTGGAGCTCGTCCGCGCAGCGCTGCCCGCGCCGAAGTCGACGACGGATCTGGACCTCGACGGGGCCAAGGTCGCGATCGGGATCACGAAAGCGTAATTGGCAATTGCCAATTCACAATTGCCAATCGGGATACACCGCCTCGTAGGGTGGGCGGTGCCCACCCTACAGCTTGTACTCCACCACCTCATACAGCTCCGCCCGCGTCTGCATGCGATCGACGAGGTTCTTCTGCGTGCGCTCGGTCTTCAACGTCCGAAGCGCTTCCTGCGTGGCCTTCATCGCGATGCGCTGCAGCGTCACCGGGAAGATGACGATGCGATAGCCCATCGCGGCGAACTCGTCGACCGTGAGGTAGGGGGTCTTGCCGAACTCGGTCATGTTCGCCAGGAGGATGGTGGGCACGTCCTTCGCGAAGCGGGCGAACTCTTCGGCGTTCTGCAGGGCCTCGGGGAAGATGCCGTCGGCGCCGGCCGCGAGGTAGGCCCGGGCCCGGGCCACGGCGTCGTCATAGCCGGTCACGCCCCGGGCGTCAGTGCGGGCTAGGATGAGAAAGTCCCGGCTGGTCTTCGCCGCCGCGGCCGCGGCGATCTTCTCGCACATCTCGTCGACCGGCACGAGCCGCTTGCCGTCGAGATGGCCGCAGCGCTTGGGAAACTCCTGGTCTTCCAGGTGAATCGCGGAGACGCCGATCGATTCAAGCACGCGCACCGTGCGGGCGGCGTTGTCGGATCCGCCGTAGCCGGTGTCGGCGTCGGCGAGGATCGGGATCGTCGTCGCCCGGGCGATGTGGTCGGCGTGGTCGCGGGCCTCGGTCAGGCTCATCAGCCCGACATCGGGCACGCCGCCGACGGAATTCGCCAGCACGGCCCCCGACAGGTACATCGCCTCGAACCCCTCGCGCTCGATCATCCGGGCGGAGAGCGCATTGAACGCCCCCGGCATCATCACGACGCCGCGGGAGAGAAGCTCACGAAGGCGCGCAGATCGCTGGGCGGAAGATGGTGTGGGCATGGGGGGATTATAGCTGTCAGCTATCGGCTGTCAGCTATCGGCCGGAGGGGGCTCTCAGCTGTCGGCTGCCAGCTATCAGCCAGCGAATAGCTATAAGCTATCGGCTATCAGCCAGCGAATGGCTGTCAGCTGTCGGCTATCAGCTATCAGCCAGGGAATGGCTGTCAGCCATGAGCTGTCAGCCGTCAGCCGTCAGTCGGCGGGGATCGATTCCTGACCGGAAGTAAGCTCCCCGGTGCGGCTGATAGCCGATAGCTGACAGCAGACAGCTCCTCCCTCTGGCTGACAGCCGATAGCTGACAGCAGACAGCTCCTCCCTCTGGCTGACAGCCGATAGCTGAAAGCTGACAGCCTCTTCTTTGACCTCCCACTTTCAGCAGACGACAATACCCCCATGGCCTCGCGCAGCGACAATCCCAAGCAGAACAAGCCCAAGTACGGGCCGAAGCGCGGTGATCTTCCGCCGGAGGAGCAGGGGGCCGAGGCGCCGCGCGAGGGGCGGAAGGTGCGCATTGATCTGCGCCGCAACCGCCTGCGCCCGCGGCGGCAGAAGGACTGGACCGAGCGGGCCCGCGAGGCGGAGGGGATGGAGGTCGAGACGCCGACCTCCGAGAGCATCTCGCCCAAGGGGGCGCTCTCGCGCAAGCGCACCGTCATCGTCAACGAGAGCGGCAGCCGCGTGACCGAGGGCGCGGGCGGGTTGATCGCGGGCGTCGTGCTCGCCGTGCGCGGGCAGATCATCGAGGTGGACGACGGGGCGAAGGTGTGGCGCTGCGTGCTGCGGCGGATGCTGCGTACCCAACTGATCCGCGAGCGTAATCCCGTGACCACGGGCGATCGGGCGAGCTTTCGCTTCGAGTCGGATGCGGCCGGCGTGGACCATGAAGGGGTCATCGAGCGCATCGAACCGCGCAAGAGCCGCCTGTCTCGCGTGGTCCGCGGCCGCGTGCATGACATCGTTGCCAACGTCGACCAGGTGGTGATCGTCAGTTCGGCGGGCGTGCCCCCGCCCAAGCCGCACCTGATCGATCGGTATCTGCTTTCGGCGCACGACGGCGGGCTCACGCCGATCCTGTGCATGAACAAGATCGACCTCGACGACGACGGCTCCGCCCGCGATATCCTCGTGCGCTACGCAGCGCTGGGATACCGCACGCTGGCGACCAGCGCCGTGACGGGCGAGGGGGTGGACGAGCTGCGCGAACTGTTCCGCGATCGGTCGACCGTGGTGGCCGGTCAAAGCGGCGTGGGCAAAAGCTCGCTGCTGAACCTCGTGCAGCCGGGGCTGGCCCTGAAAGTCGGCGAGGTGATCCAGCAGACGCTCAAGGGCCGGCACACGACGACCACCGCGGTGCTGTTCCGCCTCGACGGCGGCGGCTACTTCGTGGACACGCCGGGCGTCAAGTCGCTGGACATCGCCTGCGTGCCGCTGCCCGACGTGGAGAAACACTTCGTCGAAATCGGCGCGCTCGTAGCGCAGTGCAAGTTCGCCGACTGCACGCATCGCCACGAAACCGGCTGCGCGGTCATTGCGGCGGTCGAGGCGGGGACGATCCACGAGGAACGCTACGACAGCTACCTGCGGATCTTCGAAGAGTTGCAGGGTCAGTTCGAGTGGAAATCCCGCCCGCGCGGCCGCTGACCGGTCGGCCCGCCATCACCCCATGCGCATCAGAGATGCACGCAGACGTTCTTCGGTTCGGTGAAGAACCGCAGCGCTTCGTCGCCCCCTTCACGCCCCACGCCGCTGGCCTTCGTGCCGCCGAAGGGCACGCGCAGATCGCGCAGCAGCCAGCAGTTGGTCCAGACCGTGCCGGCGGCGAGCCGCTCGGCCACGCGGTGGGCGCGGGTCAGGTTCTGCGTCCACACCGAGGCCGACAGGCCGTACTTCGTCGCGTTGGCCTGCGCGATCGCGTCGTCGTCGCCGTCGAAGGGCAGCACCGTGACGACCGGGCCGAAGATCTCCTCCTGGTTCACCCGGCAGTCCGCCGACAGACCGGTGATTACTGTCGGCGCAACGAAGTACCCGCCTCGGCATCGCGGCGGCAGCGTTGCCGGCGGTCCGCCGCCGCAGCGGATCCGGCCGCCCTCCTGCCTGGCCAGCTCGATGTAGGACAGCACCTTGTCGCGGTGAGGCTGCGAAACGAGGGCCCCCTGATCGGTCGACTCCTCCAGCGGATCGCCGACGCGCAGCGCGGCCGCCGCGGCGGCGAGCCGGTCGACAAAGGTGTCGAAGATCGACCGTTCGACCAGCACGCGCGAGCCGCAGAGACAGATCTGTCCCTGGTTGGCGAAGGAGGAGCGGATCGTCATCTCCAGCGCCCGGTCGAGGTCGGCGTCGGCGAACACGAGGTTCGCGTTCTTGCCGCCGAGTTCGAGCGAGAGCTTCTTGAACATCGGCGCCGCGGTCCGGGCGATCGCCGCGCCCGTGACGGTGCCGCCGGTGAAGGAGATGGTGGTGACTTCCTCGTGGGCTACCAGCGCCGCTCCGGTGCGCCCGCCGCTGCCGTGCACGATGTTGAGTACGCCCCGCGGAAGACCTGCCTCGGTGCAGAGCTCCGCCAAGGCGTGGGCGGTCATCGGCGTGATCTCCGACGGCTTGCCGACGGCGGTGCAGCCGGTGGCGAGGGCCGGGGCGATCTTCCACGTGAACAGGTAGAGCGGCAGATTCCACGGCGAGATCAGCCCCGCCACACCGCGCGGCTGGCGAAGCGTGTAGTTGAGGGCGACGCCGTCGGTCTGGTGCAGCTCCGACTGCGTGTGCAGGATCGCCGTGGCGAAGAAGCGGAAGTTGGCAGCAGCCCGCGGGATGTCCAGCGTACGGGCGAGTTTCAGCGGCTTGCCGTTGTCGACGCACTCGAGCCGGGCGAGGTGCTCCAGGTTGGCCTCGATCAGTGCGGCGATCCGCAGCAGCACGTTGCAGCGCTGCTCCGCCGGCGTGGCCGACCACGCAGGAAAGGCCCGCCGGGCCGCGTCGACCGCGGCGGCGACGTCGCGTTCGTCGCTGTCGGGGACTTCGGCGTAGGGCGAGCCGACCGCGGGATCCACGTCGGGCAGATAGGCCCCGCCGATCGGGTCACGGAAGTCGCCGTCGATGTAGTTGCGAATGCGGATCAAGGGTCGGCCCCCGTTGGGCGCCTTCGCGGTCACTGTCCCGCCGTGCGCCCGCCATCGACGGGCAGGTTGACGCCGTTGACGTACGAGGCTGCGGGCGAGGCGAGGAAGCCCACCACCGCGGCGATTTCCTCGGCCCGGGCCAGTCGCCCCGCGGGGATCGTGGCGATGACATCCTCGCGGATTTCGGCGGCGGAGGTGCCGCTCGCCTCCGCCCGGCGGGCGAAGAGCGAGGCCAGCCGGTCGGTATCGGTGTAGCCAGGCAGCACGTTGTTCACGGTGATGCCGTGCGGCGCGACCTCGCCCGCGAGGGTCCGCGCCCAGTTGGCGACCGCCGCCCGGATCGTGTTGGACACACCCAGCCCGCGGATCGGCGTCAGCACCGAGGTCGAAATGATGTTGATGATCCGCCCGAATCCGGCGTCCTTCATGCCGGCCAGCACCGCCTGGACGAGAAGCTGATTGGCGATGACGTGGGCGGAGAACGCCTGGAGGAACGCCTCGGGGGTGGCCGCGGCGATGGGCCCAGAGGGCGGCCCGCCGGTGTTGTTGACCAGGACGTGAACTGGCCCGCCGCGCTCGACCGCGCCGGCAGCGGCTGTGGCGACGGCGGCGGGTTGTGCGAAGTCGGCCACGAGGCTCTCGTGGGTCTGCCCGGCGGGAGTGGGCAGTTCAGCGCAAGCCTGCTTGAGTGCGGCGGCGTCCCTGGCGAGCAGGAGCACCGCTGCGCCGCGCTGGGCGAGCTCGGCCGCGCTGGCGCGGCCGATCCCTTTCGTACTCCCGCAGACGATGGCGCGCCTGTCGCGTAGGTCGAGCATCCGTGGTGTCTCCGAGCCTCGTGCGTGCGGAAACAGTATACCGGCGGCGGCGGGGCTGGTCGATTTCGCGGTCCTGAGCCGATATCGGTTGCGGGGGAAACCGTCGGTCGCCCCGGCGTGACCGGCTCAGCAGGAGAATGCACGATGATCCGGCGAATGCTGACGGCGGCGATGGTGCCGCTTCTGGGGTGCGTGACGGGCTGCGGCATCGGGGGGTTGCTCGGCGGGAGCACCGCGCTGTCCGTCGAACTGGTCAACGATTCGGATTACGCCGTCGAGGTGACCGCGTACACCAGCGAGGAGGACGACATTCCCGCGTCGTTGATCGACGACGTCGGCCGTGAACACTCGCGTACGATCGCCGCCGGGCAGACGGCGCGACTGACCTTCAACTGCGACGACGCGCGAGCGATTGTGATCGATCGGGCGAGCCTGTCGGTCGTCGGCGGGCTGGGGCCCGTGACCCAAACCGACGTACTGCGCGATGAGAGCGACTTCGCCTGCGGCGATACGCTCGTTTTCACCTTCGACCACACATCCATCGTGTTCGATTTCGCCGTGACCACAAGCGGGCGAATGGCGGCCCCACCGATCGGCGGGGGCGGGAGCGGCATCGGAGGCGGCGAGACGCCGTCCGCCGCCGACCTCAACGTGCTGCTGGATATTCTGCTGGCCATTCTCCAGATCGTCGGGCGGTAGCGGCCCGTCGACCCGTCAGGCTGCCGGTTCGATCACGCAGGTCATGCAGCCCGAGCATCGCTCGATGCGCCAGTCGCGCCCGAAGGCGTGAATCTGGTCGCGCTTGAACTCCGCCCGCTCCTTCGTGGTCGTGTCGAGGATGACGCGGCCGCTGTTGTCGATCTCGCAGGCCATGACGTACGCCTGCTCCGACTCGAAGCCGAAGAGCTTGCGGAGCATGTCGATGACGTATTCGTAGGTGTGGTCGTCGTCGTCGAGCAGAATAACGTGGTATCGGGGGATCGGCTTGGACTTCTTGTCCGGCCGGGCGGCCGGACTGGCGGTACAGCGCTCGGCGGCGCTTTCCTGGCTGGGGTCGATGATGGTCGAATCCATGAATGCCTCTCTGCGAAAGCTTTTGTCGTCTCTCGAAGGAGGAGTCGTTCTCGCTCCCATCCCGCAGGCTTGATTATGGAACGATCGCGCGGGTCAATGCAAGAGCGCCGGGCGACGTGCGAGGTTCTTTCTTCAATCGGAAAGTTCGGGTGCTGTGGGGCTTGCACGAGCGGCCGCGGCGGCGCAGCCGCGCGAGGCTAACCGACGATCTGCAGGGAAACGCTGCGCGCCGGGGCCGTCGCTTCGCCGCGCAGCGAAGACTCGATGAGTTCGCCGTGCAGCGTCAGCGCCGTGGCGTCGATGATGCGCACCCGGCCGAGCCGGCCGATGTGCGACGCCTTCCCCGGAAAGACGACGATCCGATCCCCGCCGGTACGCCCCACGAGCTGGTCGCTGCGGCGCCAGGAGACCTCTTCGCCGCGGGTCTGCTCCGCTTCCTGCGCCTTGAGTGCCGCCTTGCTGTACCCTTCGATGAGCACTTCGACCGTCTCGCCGACCAGGGCGCGATGCGTCTCGATCGAGATCGCCTCCTGCGCCTGGAGCAGTTCGAGGTTGCGCCGCCGCTTCACGGCCTCGGGAATGTCGTCCTCCATCCGCTTGTCGGCCACGGTGCCCGGGCGGGCGGAGTACTTGAAACAGAAAATGTTCTTGAACCGGCAACGCTCGATCAGGCGCAGCGAGGCCTCGTGGTCGGCCTCGGTCTCGCCGCAGAAGCCGACGATGAAGTCCGTGGCGAGGGTGATGTCCGGAACGATGGCGCGGGCGCGGTCGACGATGTCGACGTAGTGCTCGACCGTGTACATCCGGCGCATCCGCGCGAGCACCTCGTTGCTGCCGCTCTGCACGGGCAGGTGGAGGTACGGGCAGAGCTTCGGCACGTCACGCATCGCGTGAAGAATGTCGTCGGTGAAGTCGCCGGGATAGCTCGTGACGTAGCGGACCCGCTCGACGCCGGGCACCTCGGCGACCCGGACGAGCAACTCGGCGAAGGGGACGGGGCGGCCGTCCTCCTGGTGGACGTAGCTGTTGACCGTCTGGCCCAGCAGGGTGATTTCCTTGGCTCCGCGGTCGCCCAGTATGCGAGCCTCGTCGATGATCTGCTGTGGCGGGCGGCTGCGCTCCGGGCCGCGCGTGAAGGGCACGACGCAGAAGGTGCAGAACTTGTCGCAGCCGCGCTGCACGCGGATGTACGACTGGAGCACGTTGGCGTCGGGGCCTGGGTCTCGCGACTGGTCGAGGGCCTCGACGGAATCGAATTCGAGCGCCC
This sequence comes from uncultured Phycisphaeraceae bacterium, assembly GCA_964426945.1. Classification (GTDB taxonomy): domain Bacteria; phylum Planctomycetota; class Phycisphaerae; order UBA1845; family UBA1845; genus CAYRSS01. Next base: position 123,040 of record CAYRSS010000004.1, on the reverse strand, counting down.
GCTCAAGGGGCGTGCTCTTGCGCGAGAGTGACTGCGCAAGGGCGATCGAACGTCGGCGGGTGGTCTGGACCTCCTCAATGAGGGCGGGCAGCTTGTTCAGCTCGCCCGGGCCGCAGACCAGGTCGACGTGGGGCATCCGCTCGAAGATCCCGTCCGGGTCGCGTTCGGCCATGCAGCCGATGACACCGACGACCATCTCCGGCCGGCCGCGCTTCGGACGCGCCAGCCCGCCGAGCTTGGACAGCACTTTCTGCTCGGCGTGGTCGCGGACGCTGCAGGTGTTGAACAGCACGACGTCCGCGGCGGCCATGTCGTCGGTCGCCTCGTAGCCGCGGGCGCGGAGCTGGCCCAGGACCAGCTCGCTGTCCAACACGTTCATCTGGCAGCCCATCGTTTCGAGGTAGACCGTCCGCCGCTGCATGATGCCTCCGCCCGATAGCCCTGCCATTGTAGGCCATTCCGCAGGGAAACGCACGCCGCTCGGGTCGTCCGATCATCCCCCGCGGCCGGCCCGCCGATGCTTCCCGTGATGCGGCCGCGCCGGGCCCCGGGAGCGGGCCACGCCGGACGAGGCCATTCCCTGCTTGGAGACCGCCGTTTGAGCGGCGAAAGTCACGACCACGATCCTGCCTTGGTTCCAGCGTGTGGCGAACCCCTATCCGGCGTGTCCCGGCGCGGGTTTCTGCAGGCGGCGCTGGGGGTAGCGGGTACGTGCGGCCTGCTGGCGGGGGGGGCGGCGGGGCGTCAACCGAGCCAGCCGGAGGATCTGCTCTACCTCGCGCCCGGCACGGCGAAGTCCCGCGTGGCCAGCGTGAGATCGCGGCGCGCCCTGACCAGCGGAGGCAAGCTGGAGCGCCAGCTGGTCGTCGAGCAGTTCGAGCGGACGGTATCCGGGGCGCTGGGGGTCGAAACGACGTACGACGCCTGGCGGAAGCTGCTGTCGCCGGACGACATCATCGGCCTGAAGTTCAACCGATCCGGGCAGTCGGGGCTGGACACCACGCGGGTCGTGGGCGAGGTCCTGATCAGTTCGATTCTCGCCGGCGGCTGGTCGCCGCGGCAGATCGTGTGCATCGAGGCACCGCCGGGACTCGAAGAGCAGTTCGACACGACCCCGGCGGTTCAGGGATTCGAGCCGGACGAAACCGACTTCGGCAGCGGGGCCGACCAACTCGCCCTGGCCCTTCGCCAGGTGACGGCACTGATCAACGTGCCGTTCCTTAAGACCCACAATCTTGCGGGGATGACCTGCTGTCTGAAGAACCTGTCGCACGGGCTGGTTCGCCACCCGGCCCGATTCCACGCCAACAGCTGCACCCCGTACATCGCCGACATCGTCGGTCACGAGAGCGTCCGGTCGCGGGTTCGGTTGCACGTCGTTGACGCCCTGCGTGTCGTGTTCGAAGGCGGTCCCGCCGTCGCGGCGGAGCACGTGTCCGAGGAGGGGCTGATGTTCGCTTCGACGGACGGCGTGGCCGCGGATGCGGTGGGGCTGGCCCGGCTCAACGCGATCCGCGAGGCGCACGGCCTGGAGGCGATCGGCGGTGGCGAGGATGGGCTGCCGGCCTACCTCGCAGACGCGCAGCGGAAGGGGCTGGGGGTGGCCCTGCCGCGGGGGATCGACCTCGTCGAACTACGGGCGGACTGAGTCTTGAGATCTGTGACACTGAATAAAATGCGTTGGTGATTGCTGGGCGTGAGCGCATGCTGCCGCCGCGGCGGCCCGCGCCGTGGTGGGGGCAGAGGTCCGAATCCCGCCGAACTTATTGACAGGCCTCCAGTCGTCGATTAGGATTTAGTGTTGGTAGGAGCGGTATGGGCTGCGCGGCGTTTGCCGCGTGGTCTGGAAGGCCGATTGATCATTCTCAGATTGATACGTCGGTTCTAGCCATTATTTGATCCTCCCATTCATTTGGCCCTCCGCCGCTACCTCCACGGGCCCTGACGGGTGACCTCCGTCGGTCACTGCGGAGTTTCCCTCCGTCGGGTCCTGTCCGAGTTCGGCCTTCGCACCCCTTGGGGTCGACCTTTCGACGCGCGTCGCTTCGAAGGTGCGTGGCCGGGCTTCAGTTCTCCTTTGCTGGTGACAATGTGCCCGTCAGCTTCGGCCGCAGCCGCGACCGGGGTTTTCGGGGGGTTCACGGAATTGGCGCCTTGTCGCCGTCGGCCGGTACGGTTACCGGACTGGCGGGGTGAGGGGCCGGCGACTCGCGGCTCGCCGTAGAACGTTCGATACGGTTATCGGGCGTGGCGGGTTCGGGTCGTGGAGAATTATTGTGCCCTAGGTGGCACGGGAGGTATTCGCCATGCGGCGAAGGAATTTCGGTTTTACGCTGATCGAGCTGCTCGTGGTGATCGCGATCATCGCGCTGCTCATCTCGATCCTGCTGCCCAGCTTGTCGCGTGCTCGCGAGCTGAGCAAGCGCCTGGTCTGCGCTGCCAACCTGAAGGGTATCGGCACGTCGGCCAAGCTGTACGCCACGGACAACCTCGAGAAGTGGATGATTCCCGGCTTCAAGGGCAATCACACCACGAACATCACCTACACCGACGCGGCCGGCAACCCGAACACGCCGAACAGCGGCATCATCGGTCTTCCGGTCCTCAACGGTCGTAACCGTCCCAGCTACAAGGAAGCGGACGGCACCGGTCTGGGTGGCAGCACCCGCGTCTCGGTGACCCGCGCCTACTGGCTGCTGGTCCGCTCGGGCGAGGTGACCACCAAGCAGTTCATCTGCCCCAGCAGCGGCGATGAGCCTGATCCGACGGAAAACCTCGACCTGTACTACGACTTCCTCGGCTTCTCGCACATCAGCTACGGCTACCAGGTTCCGTTCGGCCCGACGGACACGCGTCCGCGCGAGGGCGCTGACAACCGTCAGATCCTCGCCGCTGACAAGAGCCCGTACTACTTCGACGAGCAGGGCGTTCCGAACTGGAACGTCGGCGAGACGGGTTCGATCAACCTGAACGACTCGGCCAAGGCCTGGCGCCCGTTCAACTCGCCGAACCACGGCGGTCAGGGCAACGGCGAAGGCCAGAACTGCCTCTTTGCTGACGGTCACGTGACGTTCGAGCGCAAGCCGTGCGTCGGTATCGACAGCGACAACATCTACACCCTGATGTTCGGCACCTGGACCGCGCCGGGTACCCCGACGTCGGGCCAGAACCGTTACCAGGGTCGCACCGCGTGGCAGGTCACCCCGAACCCGTTCCCGGGCCAGGAGTCGATCTCTTCGTCGCCGCCGGTGTACTCGTCGACGGACAGCCTGATCTATCCGTAGTCAGGGCGGTCTGACGAGTCTTCGGACTTAAGCGGGCGGCGGGTCGGTGATCACCGGCTCGCCGCCTTGCTTTTTACCACGGCGAAGGAGGATTCCGGCGCGCTTCCATGTTGACCGCGCGACGCCGCGGTCGTACACTGCGCGGCAGCATTCTCGACGACGCGATCCGTGCTGTTGTGCGGCGCGCAGACCGCGGAACGTCATCCCGCTCATCTTGGTGCGACTCATCGGCCGCACGCCTCAGGGAAGGGGTCTGTCATGCGCACGGACGTCAAATTCGGCCTCGTACTGTTCTTCCTGATCGTGCTGACCGGCGGCGGGTACTTCCTCTTCGCCGACCGCGGCGAGAAGCCGGTTGACCTCGCCACCGGTCCCGGCGCGCGAACCGATACCGCCACGCCGACCGGCCCGGCGACATCGGCCACCCGGCCCGCCCCGACCCGCACAACCGAGCGTAACGGCACGGCGGCCAATCCGGCCGCGCGTCAGCCACGACCGGCGGATCAGCCGCGCACGGGCTCCCCGGCCGACACCCGGACCGCGGACGCCTCGCGTCCCCGCGGGCTCGACGGGCCGGTGCAGCTTCCGCCGGGCCCCCGGTCGGTGACGACCGGCGATGACGCGGCCTCGCGGCCCGCCACACGTCCGGCGACCGAAACCGTCCCCGCGCGGCCCACGAGCGAGCCCGCTGTCCGCCCCACGGGCGAGGCCAGCGCACCTGCCGCCGGCGTCGCTCCGGGCGAGGGGGCCGTGGCGACGCGGGAGCCAGCCGTTGCAACCCCGGCCACGGGTGAAACGCAGCCGCCGGTTACGTCCCCTGCCGCCGGCGCCACGCCGCCCGCGCCCGCTACGGCGAACACCGGCGCCGCGACTCGGTCGCCCGCGACGCCCGGCGTCGAAACGCACCGGGTGACCGGCTCCGAAACGTTCGCCTCGCTCGCCAAGACCTACTACGGCCGTCCCCAGCTGGCCGAGTTCCTCATGCACTCCAACCCGCAGATCACCGATACGACCCGCCTGCCGCGGGGCACGGCGGTGATGATCCCGCCGCTGCCGGATGATCGTCAGGTGGCCGAGGCGGCGCGCAAGGCGAGGGAGCTCAAGGCGACTGCCGCCCGCCCGGCCAATACGGCCGCGGCGCCCCCCACCACATCGGCGCCCGCCGGTGGAACCGCGAAAGCCGCGGAGACCGCTGCCAGCAGCCGCCGCACGTATACGGTCAAGTCGGGTGACACGTTCTATGACATCGCCCGCGACCAACTGGGGGCGTCGTCACGCTGGAAGGAGCTTCTCGAAATGAACCGCTCGGTGGTGAAGGGTGATCCGAAGAACCTCCGTCCGGGCCATGTGCTGATCCTGCCCGATCGCGAGGCGGCCAAGGCGGGTACCTGATCCGCCCGCAGCCCGGCCTCACGAGGTGACATCTGCATCGGCGGCGCCGTGATCGGCGCCGCCGTTTTTCATGGCGATGCGCGCGCTGCGCCGCAGCATGTCCAGCTTGGCACGGCGCATGGCCGATCCGCGGAGGATGCGGCGGTAGTCGTCAGGTTGCCAGGTGAGCAGCGCGCGCAGGTCGGGGCGGGTGGTCGCCTCGCCGCGCGGGGCGAAGCCCGGCTCGGTCGTCGTCGGCGCGCCGCGGTTGAAGGGGCATACCTCCTGACACACGTCGCAGCCGAAGATCCAATCGCCGCTGCGCGAGGCCAGTTCTGCCGGCGCGGGCTCGCGCGACTCGATGGTCAGGTAGCTGATGCAGCGCGAGGCGTCGAGCTGGTAGGGAGCCGGAAACGCCTGCGTCGGACAGGCTTCGAGGCATCGCGTGCACGAGCCGCAGTGGTCCGCCAGCGGGGCGTCAACGGCCAGGTCGAGCGTGGTGACCAGCAGCCCGAGGAAAAAGCAGCTACCCAGCTCCGGGTGCAGGACGAGCGTGTTTTTCCCGATCCAGCCGATGCCCGCCCGCGCCGCGAGTTCTCGCTCGATGATCGGCTCGGTGTCGACGCAGGCGATGGCGTCGAACGGTTCGTCCAGTTCGTCCTGAAGCCGTCGGTGCAGGGCTTGCATTCTGCCGCCGAGCACGTCGTGGTAGTCATCGCCCCAGGCGTACATGGCGACCCGGCCGCGCGGCCGCGCGTCTGCGGGCGGCGGGGGAGCCGGTTGGTGGTAGAGCAGTGCGACGGCGATGACGCTGCGCGCGCCCGGCAGGATCCGAGCGGGGTCGAGGCGGACTTCCACCTCGTCGGCGAGGTAGGTCATGGTGCCCGCGCGGCCGGCGGCCAGCCATTCTCGGACGTAGTCGGCACGTCCGATAGGCTCGGCGGAGGTCACGCCGCAACGGTCGAGACCCAGTGCGGCGGCGACTTTTCGGACCAGGGCGGTTCGCTCGGCGGGCGACATGAAGGCGATGCTATCGCCCCAAGCTGTCGATAGAAACCGCAGGACCGCGATTGACGGTGCCGCGGTGGGGTCTTAGCGTGCCCCGACACCGTGCGAGAACGGTCCTTCTGGCGGACGACATTCCCTGGAGCTTCAATGTCGCCTTCTTTCAATTACGACTGGTTCTACGGCGCCGCGTTTCACCACCAGATGGAGGAGTCGCGGTGGCGGTGCGCGATCGGCCACTTTCCGGACCTGCAGCCGGAACAGGCTGATCTGGACGAGTCGTTCGCGCAGTTCCGCGGCGAGGTTGAATGCCGCTGCCTGATCTACCTGCGCGACGGGTTCTCCTATGAAGTGAAGGAGTTCATCGAAGCGCAGAGCAAGTCTCACCTGACCTTCGAATGCGAGCCGGTGGATGAGCAGTACCGCGTCGGCTCCTTCGTGGTCACCGTGCCGTTTGACGAGATCGTGCGGGTCGAGGTGTTCGCCGTCCATCCGCGGGAGAAGCCGCGGGAGGCGCCGCAGATCACCGGATTCTCCGCGGGTCCCGCCGAACCCGTCGAGCGGGCCCTCAAGCCCCAGACCGATCGTTCCAAGCGCTGAGCCCCCGGCCCGTTGTCGCGGTATGATGGTCGCCGATGAGCCGGCGACGTCACGACGAAGCGACGGGACGCCTGTGGGTCGAGGAAGGCGAGAGCCGTGAGGGTCTCGTCGCCTCGGTCGCGCCCGTTCTGCCGGTTCACCGCGTCTACACCTACGCCGTGCCCGACGAGCTGGCCTCTGCTATCGGCGTGGGGCAGCGCGTCACCGTGCCCACCGGCCGCACCGGTCGCGAGACTCCGGGCTTCGTGATCGCGCTCGAGCGCCGGACGTGGCAGTCCACCTTGCGGCCGATCGCGGGCGTTGTCGACACCGCGAGCCACCTGACCCCTGCGCTGATCGAACTGGGCCGCCGCATCGCGCAGCACTATGCGTGTCCGCTCGGCGTCACGTTGAAGGCGATGACCCCCGAGGCGGCGCGGCGCGAGCGCGGCCTGCGCAAGGTTCGCTACGCCGAGCTGGCCGCGGCGACGGACGAGTCGGGCGCGCGGCGAAGCGCCGCGCGGACCGCGCTGCTGGAAGTGCTGCGCGCGGCGAAGGAGCCGGTGGCCGTCACCGCCCTGCTGGAGCGAACCGGTGCTTCCGCCGCGGTGCTGCGCAAGCTGGTCGAGGTCGGTGCCGTGCGCGTGACCGTCCGCCGCGAGGCCGCCGAGCCGCCCGAGTCCGCGGGTCACGTCGTTGTCGATCCCGGGTTCGAGCCGACCACCGACCAGGAGGCCGCGCTGGCTTCGATCTTCGGCGATCTGTCCGCGGATCGATTCGCGGCGACGCTGCTCTACGGCGTGAGCGGTTCGGGCAAGACCGAGGTGTATGTGCGGGCGATTCGCGCGGCGGTGGCGCAGGGGCGGCAGGCGATTCTGCTGGTGCCCGAGATCATGCTGACGACGCAACTGGTGCAGCGGCTGGCGTCGCGGTTTGCCGATGTGGCTGTCGTACACAGCGCGATGACCGAGTCGCAGCGCTCGCTGGTTTGGCGACAGGTGGCGTCGGGCGAGGCGTCGGTGGTGATCGGGACGCGCAGCGCCGTCTTCGCGCCGTGCCCGCGGCTCGGGCTTATCTGCGTCGACGAAGAGCAGGAGACGAGCTACAAGAACCTGCAGGCGCCGCGCTTCCACGTGCGCGATGTCGCCGTGCTGCGGGCCCACCAGCTGGGCATTCCCGTCGTGTTGGGCTCGGCCACGCCGTCGATGGAATCGTGGTACAGCAGCGGCGGGCGCGAGGGCTGGAAGCGTGTCGACCTGCCGCGGCGCGTAAAGGCACTGCCGCTACCGGAGGTGCATATCGTGGATCTCCGCGAGGAGAGCCGCGACGTGAAGGGTGCGCCGCTGGTGTCGCGGACCATGCTGCGAATGCTTGAGGAGACGCTGGCCGCAGGCGGCCAGGCCGTCATCCTGCTCAACCGCCGCGGTTATGCCGGGCGGATGCGCTGCGAGCGCTGTCTGGAGGTCGTGCGGTGTCCGCGGTGTACGGTGGGCATGGTGCTGCACACCTCCACCGGCGAGTCGCGGTGTCACTATTGCCACCTGCGCGTTGCGGCGCCGCAGGGCTGCTCGGTGATGGGCTGCGGCGGCCGGCTCGTGCCCTTCGGCGCCGGAACGCAGCGCGCCGAAGACGTGCTCGCCAGGCTGCTGCCCACGGCGAAGATCCGGCGGGCCGACAGCGACACGATGACCCACCGCGATCACTACCGGCAGCTGGTCGAAGACTTCGCCGCGCGGCGGATCGACGTACTCGTCGGAACGCAGATGATCGCCAAGGGGCTCGACTTTCCGGCGGTGTCGTTCGTGGGCGTGCTCGACGCGGACACGGCGCCGGTCGAGTCCGATTTCCGCAGCCAGGAACACCTCTTTCAGCTCATGACTCAGGTGGCGGGTCGCGCCGGCCGCGCGGAGGAGGGCGGCCGCGTGGTGATCCAGACGACCATGCCCCGATCGCCCGCGCTGCGCCATGCGGCGCATCACGACTACGATGCCTTCGCACGCGACGAGCTGGCCTCTCGCCACCGGGCGAACCTGCCGCCCTACGCCCGGATGACCCGGCTGTTGCTGATGCACGAGCGCGACGAAACCGCGGCCCGCGAGGCGGCCGCGTTGGCCGAGCGCGTCCGCGGAGCCATTGCCGCGCTGGCGCTGGAAGCGGCCGACGTGCTCGGCCCGCAATCCTGCCTCCGCCGACGCATGCGCGGCCGGTATCGCCACGACCTGCTCGTGCGCACCCGCACCGCCACCGACATGCACACCCTCATGGAGCGACTGATCAGCAGCGCGGCCTTGCGAGGCAAGGCTTCGGTGATGGTCGACGTCGATCCTGTCGACCTGAGTTAAGCCGCGGCCACAGGCTACGGCGCAAGAAGTTCGAGCGACGCCGTGGCCGTAGCCGTGCGCGTGGAAACGGTGTCCGCGACCGTCACGGTGAAGGTCGCCGTCTGACCGGTGATGTAGGACGGGGTTACCCGGAAGCTGACCAGCCGTTCCTGCTCGAAGTACCCCGCTCCGTCGTCTTCCAGGAAGATGGTGAAGTTGGCCGGGCCGGAGATCTGGAAGCTGTTGTTGTCGTCGACCACGGATATGGTCAACCGCGCGCCGATGTCGTCGCCGAAGTCGTAGGCCCGCATGGTGAGGAATACGTGGGTGCCCCCCTGGCCGGCGGTGAGCACCTGGATCGGATCGCCATCCGACAGGACAGAGAAATTGCTGCCTTCGCCGATGCCCAACTCGATGCGCGGCTCCATCACCGGTGGCGGGGCGGGCGGGGCCGGGTTGTCAGGCAGCTCGGTGAGCGTGCGCACCAGCGCGATGCCGGTCGCGGGGGTGCGGTTGTCTCCGCCGACGACGTATTCGCGATCGTCCCCGTCGGACCAGACGGCATGCAGAACGCGGGTTGTGCCGGTGCTCTCGGGGGCGTAGCTGTCGGCGTCGATGTCGTAGACGCCCGCCTCGCCGTTCACGCCGACCACCACGGCGGTCTGCGACGACAGGGCGTACACGCCGTTGAGCCCCTCGACGCCGTCACGGCGACCTCCGCTCCAGGCGGTGCCGTCGTAGTGCAGTATCACCCCCTGCTGGCGGCCGCCGACCGCGACGATGTTGTTCGCCGCCGTACCCCACAGGGCGATGATGTCGTCGGTGACGTCGGCCACGAGGATCTGGGCCCAGCTTTCGCCGTCGTACTCCAGGACCAGCCCGTTGCTGCCTACCGCGAATACGCGATCCGCAGACACCCCCCAGACTTTGAAGAGCGAGCTCGCCGAGCGGTCGAGCCGGGGCGGGGCTACCTGGGTCCAGACCGCGCCGTTGTAGTGCAGGATGACGACGCCGTCCTCGCCCTCACCGGCGGAGCCGCCGACCGCCCAGACATCGTCCGGAGCGGCTCCCCAGACCCCCCAGAGGTCTTCCGTCGTCGGGGAGTTCTGTCGCTGCCAGCGCGATCCATTGAAGTGAAGGATGCCGCCGCCTTCACCGACGGCAAACACGTCGTCCGCCGCGAACCCGAAGACCCAGACGAGTGCGTCCACCACGGGGATGGCCATCTGCGCCCAGTTCTCGCCGTCGAAGTGATAGACCTCGCCGGCGTCGGGCTGGCCACCGACCACGAAGATGTCATCGGGCGCGCTGCCCCAGACGGCGGAGAGGAACCCGGTTCCCGCGGCGCCGAACGCCTGCGCGTAACGGGCCACGGCGGGCGGGCTGGTGTCGTTGTCGTTGTGGTTGGCCAGGTCTGCGGCGTTGTCGTTGGCCGGCGGCGTGACGGTGCAGGCCGGAATCCCGGTCAGTACCGCGGACAGGCCAATAATTGCAAGGGCATTGAAACGCATGAGACTGCTTCCGGGAGGATGACGACGACCACGCAGGCCGATCGTACATTCTACGCGGCGGCGGGGCACGCCGGAACCCCGCGCAGCGAGGCGGTTCACGGTGCTTTAACTTGAGTTTGAGGCGTGCGTCGACTAAAATAGGGTCGGGAGCAAACTCCAGAAAGGAGCCTCGTCTTCCCAGCCAGTGCGATCACCGCCTCTGCCGCATCGCTTGAGGGCAGCGTCCTGCTGCTCAACGCCCACTTTGTCGCCACACGGATCATCGGGGTCCGCCGCGCCTTCTCGCTGCTGTTCAAGCGCGACCAGCATGACGAGCCCGTGGCGGAGGTGATCAATGTCGAGGACGGCCACTACGTCTCCTACGACTTCGCCGACTGGATGGAGCTGAGCCAGTTCCGCCGTACGTTTGAGCCCGCGAAGCACGACTGGGTGCGCACGGTCCGGATCGACCTGGTGGTGCCGCGGATCATCCGAGTTCTTGGCTTCTCGAAGCTGCCGCGCACCGACGTCAAGTTCAACCGCCGCAACATCTACGCGCGCGACAACAACCAGTGCCAGTACTGCGGCAAGAAGTTCCCCTCTAGCGAGCTGAGCCTTGACCATATCCTCCCGCGTTCGCAGGGGGGCGGCGACAGCTGGACCAACGTCGTCTGCTGCTGCGTCGCGTGCAACGTCCGCAAGGGGGGCCGCACCCCGGCACAGGCCGGCGTTCGCTTGATCCGCAAGCCGGTGAAGCCGCGGCGCAGCCCGACGCTCAGCCTCAAGCTCAGCGACAACCGCTACGCCTCGTGGCGGCAGTTCCTCGACGCGGCTTACTGGAACGTCGAGCTGGGGTAACCCCCTGCGCATTTTTCCGCTCCCAAGCCGCGGCCACGCGCCCGCCGGATGCTATCGGACGTGACCACGACCCGCCTTCGACGGTGAACCCGCGCTCACCGGCCTCCGATAAGCCTCTCAGTGCCGCAGGCTGACCGCGGCGGGCTCATTTCGTGGCGCGCGGGGCGGTACGGCCCCTTCGTCGGCGGTACCGATCGAATGACCGAAGTCGAGCAACTGGACGTCTGCATCGTCGAGGACGATCCGGACCAGAGCGCCCTGCTCGGTCGGGAGATCCAGCGCCGGGGGTACAGCTCGGTGGCCGCCGCGAGCGTCGCCGAGGGGCTGGCCCTGGTGCGGGCACGGCGGCCGAAAGTCTGCTTCCTCGACTACGAACTGCCCGACGGCACCGGACTCGATGTCATCGCCCAGATCCGGCAGGACCCGGAACTGGCGATGACCTTCCTCGTGCTCGTCACCGCGCACGGCAACTACGAGCTCAATGAGCGCGCCCTCGCCAGCGGCGCTGACGACTACCTCTCCAAGCCGGTGAAGCTTCTCGAGGTGGTCGGCCGCCTGCGCGCCGGTGTCCGCATGTGGGAGTTTCAACAGCGGCTGCGCAGCGCCGCGGTCACGGACGGCTTGACGGGGCTCTACAACCACGACCATCTCAACCGCCTGCTGGCGCACGAGCTGAACCGCTCGCGCCGTTACGGCCACTCGCTGGCGATGATGATGGTCGACCTGGACTACTTCAAGGTCATCAATGACACCTACGGCCACCTCGTCGGCAACGACGTTCTGGAAGAGACTTCGCGCATCATCCGCGAGAACATCCGGGCGGTGGACATCGCCGGGCGGTTCGGCGGCGAAGAGTTCGCCATCATACTGCCCGAGGCGACGGCCACCGACGCCGGCCGACTGGCGGAGCGCATCCGCCGGGCGATTTCCTCGGAGATCCACGCACCGGGCTTACGCGGACACGCCGTAACAGCTTCGTTCGGCGTGGCTGACACCGACGACCCCCGCGCGGTGACGGCCTCGGCGCTCGTCGACCTGGCCGACCGCGCGATGTACCTCTCCAAACGCCGCGGACGCAACCGCGTGTCGCTCGCTGCCGAACTGGAAGACAGCATCGCTCTGATGGAGATGGTCGAGACCGACGAGGTCGAATCGCTCCGTCGTCGGGTGGCCGCGCTCAGCATCCAGACGAAGGAGGTCTACGTCCAGAGCGTGTCCTCGCTGCTGCAGGCGCTTGACGAGAAGGACGCCTACACGGCGAGACACTCGCGCAACGTCGCCTTCTACGCCGAGCGTATCGCCGCCCGCATGGGCTGCAGCCCGGGCACGGTCAAGTCGATCCACAACGCGGCGCTGTTGCACGACATCGGCAAAGTGGGCATCCCCGACCGTATCCTGCTCAAGCCTCAGCCGCTGACGCCGATCGAGTTGAACCTCATGGCACAGGTTCCGCTGATCACGATCCGCATCGTCGACCATCTGCGCATGCTGGAGACCGAGACACAGATGATTCGCCATCAGCGCGAGCACTTCGACGGCTCGGGCGGTCCCAACGGGCTGTGTGGTGAACAGATCCCGGTCGGCTCACGTGTGCTGCACGTCGCCGACGCCTTCGACGCCATGACCACCGACCGCGTCTACCGCGGGCGGCGCGACGTGGACGACGTCCTCGCCGAGATCCGCAGGCTTTCGGGCAGCCAGTTCGACCCGCGGGCGGTGGTCGCCCTGCGACAGCTCCTGGAATCAGAGCGGAAGAGCTGGGAACTGCGGATCCGCGACACGGTAGATGCGATGCGACTGCCCTCAGCACCCTGACCGGCTGTGAATCCCGGCCCTCCTCGGGGCGTTTCCCTCCCGCCTGACAACCCGCCCGGGACGTGATACAATGCCCCGTTCGCTGCGCGGGGACGAGGAGTGTCCCGCCTCGGCGTGCGGCGCGCGGCGCGGAGATGGCATGGTCCGGCTTCACGCGAACTGGTTCCGCGGACAACTGCACCTGTGGGGAGAGGCGACGGAGCCCCGGGCTCACCCCGGCGCGTCGGAGGAGCGTCAGGGAGCCGGCGGCGGCGCGGCGACCGCGCAGGCCATTGCTTCCGACCTGCTGGCGCTGCTCTCGCCCGGCGAGCTTCGCGACCGACTTGGCGATGTCTGCGACGCCCTGCTGGTGGCGGAAGCGGCGGTGGGGCGGCTCACCCTTCTCGTCCCACATTGCGACGGCCGCCCAATGGCATCCGGATCAGCATCCGACGGCGGCCCGGCGGACCTTCGCGAACTCCCGGTCGAGACGCTGACGTTCGCCCCGGCTGACGCCGTGGACGTGCTCATCAGTCTGCCCGCCGGCGGCTCGGCGGTGAGCGCGGCCGATTCCTTCCTCTTCTGGTCGCGGGCGGCGCGGTTCGTGCTGGAACTGCTGGCCCGCCAGCGCTTCGTCCCCGATATCCACCGCGACGGCCCCGGGCAGTACCGCGGCTTCTGGCGCGTCGTGGTGGACGATCAGCCCGCAGTCGGACGGCTGCGCCTGCTGATCGAAGCGATGCCGCCGGTGTGCCGCTCGCTCGGGGGCGCGCCGGCCGCTCAGGCGGGGGAGCTGGTCGAGAACTTCCTGTGGTCGGCGGCCGATGCGCTCGTGCGACGGGCGCTGGAAGGCGATGAGCTGGCCCACACGCTTCACGACCGCCGGCACGAAGACCACGCCCCGCAAACGCAATGGCTGCGTGCGCTGGTCCGCTCGGACAGCCGCGTGCCCGTCAATCCCGCCGAAGGGGCCGAAATCCACGCCGCGATCCGCGACTGGCTGGCCCGCCTCTCGCCGCCCTCGCCGGTGCAGACCTGCCGGACCTGCCTGCGGCTGGAGCCGCCCGACCTGCCGACGTCGCTCTCCGGCCCGGAGGCGATTGCGCTGCCGTGGCGGCTGACGCTTCATGTGCAGGCGCTGGACGACCCGGACTGGATCGTGGACGCGGAGCGGCTGTGGCAGGACCACGCCGCCGACCCCCTCATCCTGCGCCGCCCCTTCGAAGAGGCGCGCGAACAGCTTCATGCCGACCTGCAGCGCGCGGTGCGCCACTTCCCACCGCTGGCGCGCTGCCTGGAGTCGGATCGTACCGGCGCCTGCGAACTGTCGCTCGACGAGGCGTACCAGTTTCTGCAGGAAGCGATGCCCATGCTGGAGCACGACGGGCTCGTGGTCTGGGCGCCGCGGTGGTGGCGCGGTGAGCGGCCGCGCATCGGCATGCGACTGCACCTGCACGCCGGCGACGGACCGGGACGGGCAGACGGTTCGGCGCTGAGTCTGGAGACCCTCGTCGAGTATGACTGGCGCGTCGCCCTGGGCGAGGAGAGCCTCAACACCGCGGAGATCACTGCCCTGGCCCAGTCCAAGTCGCCGCTGGTGCAGGTTCGCGGTCGGTGGGTCGTGGTGCAGCCCTCCGACGTGAAGGCGGCGCTGCGGTTCCTCGACCGTGCCCGCTCGGGGCACATGACCGTCTTCGAGGCCCTGCGGCAAAGCTACCTGGCGGACGATCTCGACACGGGTCTGCCCCTGCTTGAGCTGCGCGCGGAGGGGTGGATCGACTCGCTGCTCCATGCCGACCGCCCGGATGCGCGGATGGAGACGACCGAGCCGCCCGCGGAGTTCAAGGGGGTGTTGCGGCCTTACCAGCTCAACGGGCTGGCCTGGTTCCGGTTTCTCGGCCGTCACGGGCTGGGCTCGTGCCTGGCCGACGACATGGGGTTGGGCAAGACGATTCAGCTCATCTCGCTCCTGCTCAAGGAGCGCGAGGAGGGTGCTTCGCCGGGGCCGACGTTGCTCGTGATTCCGATGTCGCTGGTGGGCAACTGGGAGCGCGAAATCGCGAAGTTCGGCCCCAACCTGCGTGTGCTGGTGCATCACGGGCTGGATCGCCTCAGCGGCGAGGACTTCGTGCGGCGGGTGACCGAGTTCGACGTCGTGATCAGCACGTACGGGCTGATCCACCGCGATCGCGAGTTTCTCTCCCGGGTGCAGTGGCACCGGCTGGCCCTCGACGAAGCCCAGAACATCAAGAACCCTGCCGCGAAGCAGTCGCTCGCCATTCGCTCGCTCTCCGCCGTGCTCCGCGTGGCCCTGACCGGCACGCCGGTGGAGAACCGCCTGAGCGAGCTGTGGTCGATCATGGACTTCATCAATCCGGGCTATCTGGGCGGAGCGGCCGAGTTCCGCCGGCGATTCGCGGTGCCCATCGAGCGGCGGCATGACGCGAACTGCGCGGCGCGGCTGCGGGCGCTGATCCGCCCCTTCGTACTGCGCCGGCTCAAGAGCGATCCGCAGATCGCCGCCGAGTTGCCGGCGAAAATGGAGATGAAGGTCTTCTGCAACCTGACGCGAGAGCAGGCCGCACTCTACGAGGCGGTCGTGTCGGACATGATGGGCCAGATCTCGCACGCCCAGGGCATCACCCGCCGCGGCCTCATCCTCGCGACGCTGGTGAAGCTCAAGCAGATCTGTAACCACCCGAGCCTTTTCCTGGCCGATGGCCCCGCCCGGCCGCACCGCAGCGGCAAGTGCGATCGGCTCACCGAGATGCTCGAGGAAGCCGTGGCCGAGGGCGACCGGGCCCTGGTGTTCACCCAGTTCCGCCAGATGGGCGAGCTGCTCCAGCCATTGCTCAAGGAGACGCTGGGGTGCGAAGTCCTGCTCCTGCACGGTGGCACCGACCAGAAGGCCCGCGTCGCACTGGTGGACCGTTTCCAGGATCCATCGGGCGACGCTCCGGTGTTCATCCTGTCTCTGAAGGCGGGGGGGTTCGGCCTCAACCTGACGGCGGCGAGCCACGTGTTTCACTTCGATCGCTGGTGGAACCCGGCGGTCGAGGATCAGGCCACCGACCGTGCCCATCGCATCGGCCAGTCGAAGCAGGTGCAGGTCCACAAGTACGTCTGCGTCGGCACGCTCGAGGAGCGCATCGACGCCATGATCAGCCGCAAACGGATGCTGGCCGAGAACATCGTGGGATCGGGCGAGGAATGGCTGACCGAACTGTCGACCGACGCGCTGCGCGAGTTGTTCGCGCTGTCGCGCGACGCGGTGGCCGAGGGCTGAGCCGCGGCCATCCGCGGCAAGGGAGCACCAGGGCATGAATCCGACCGGCGACATGCACGACGCAGTGGCCACGCCCCGCGAGCTGACCGGGGCCGCGCCACTGTCTGTCGCCGAGCCCCCCGAGCCGGTCAGCGCCTCGCGCTTCTGGCAGGCCGGGGCGATGCTGCGGCACATCGACGTGCGGATCGAGCCGCCCGAGGAGATGCTTGAGATTCTTGAGAAGCTCGGCTCGTCGCCTTTTCCGCGCGGGGGCTTTCCGCTCGTGGGGTTCCTTGCCAGCACCTACGACCGGGTGAGCCGCTACGCGCTCGACCGGGCTGCCGGACCCTCCGCGCCAGCCGGTCAGCCGGGAGACAGCTCCACCGGCGCGCAGGCCTGAACCTGCCCCCCTTCGCCGATCAGCAACACGCGCCCACCGAGCGTCGTCCCCGAATCCCGCTGCAGCGCCAGCCGCAGGAGCTGGGGCATCGCGTTGATCCGGACCACCGCCTCCAGTTCCACCCGGCCGGCGTCTTCGCGGGCTTCGAATGACCCGCCGAGGATGTCGCCGGTGCAGCCCTGACGCCAGGCTGTGGCGACTCCCTGTTCCACGGTGATGCATGCGCCGTCGGCGGCCGCGAGGAGCGACGGCGGAGCGGCGCCTGACACCGTCAGACGCCACGCGCCGTCCAGCGAGGCGGAGGTGTCGCTGCTGCTCACGCGGCCGCCACCGTCGCAGAGGTCGCCGCCGAGCGAGCCGCAGCCGGCGGCCGTCGCCAGCGCCCCGGCCAGAATCCAGCGCGCCATGTCCGCCGTGCGACCGGATTGCACCATGTGATCAGCTCCTGCGACTCGTCTGAGTTCGGTCTATCGGGGACCGGGCGGCCGGGCCACCCCAGCGGGTAGCTCTGTCATCGTACGCCCGTGGGAAGCGTCCGGCAGCGCGCGTTCGCGGGGGTCGATCTTGTCGATTCCTGTCGCATCGGCGGGTCTCGGACGCGTGGACTTTTCAGCGGCGCCAATAACATCCGTCCGTCCTGTCCGTCCTGAACCCGTCCGGCCACCGGCTTTTCCGAGCCACGAACCGTCGTGCGCCGCCGTCGCCGCGGTCCTGGCTGGATGTGCGCGCCGCCTCCCTGCGCGCCGGCTGCGATGCCATCCTCCCGACATGTGTGAACCGACATGCTCGCGGGGCTGTACAACAATTGTGAGTCTGTAGGATCAGGGCTAGAATCCCGCGACCCGAATTCGCTTGGCGCGGTGTCCGCCGGTTCCAGGCGGCGGCTGTTGTGAAAGCGCCCGGCGGATTGATCCGGCAAAGCGCCATGGTCCAGCCACTTCTTCTCCGCATCCTGAGACCGACTCAGCGCGCCCTTGTGCCCGCCGGGCGCAGCGCACGTCGGAGCGCGCTGGTCATGGCCCTTTGGCTGACGCTGCCGGTATTGCCCGCGCCGGGGCAGGTGACGGTGCTGGTCGGCCACGTCGGCTTCCCGACCAGCCAGGGCGACGTCGTGCGCATCGGTGCGTGGGCGCCCGTCATCGTCGATCTGGGGATGGAAGGTCGAGGTACGTTCGACGGCACAATGCGCATCGGCCATCGTGACATCGACGGCGACGTGGCCTTCGACAGTGTTCCTGTTCACCTCGGCGGCGACGTCACCGCCATCCGTCGGTATCTCTACCTGCTCGCCAACCCGATCCAGCTGCGATCGCCGCCTGTCGTCGAGCTCTACGACACCGACGGTGAGCAGGTGGACATGGTCTGCAGCGGCCAGCTCGCTCGCCAGTGCGGATCGGGTTCGCCGCCGCTGGCCATTTCCGACGATGACCTGCTGGTGCTGAGCGTGAGCGACGGCGCGCGCGGCAAGATCGACTCGCTGCAGGAGGCTACCCAGCAGTTCGCCCGACGCCCCTGGGTGGCGCACATCGCGCCGGCCAATCTGCCCGAGCATTGGGTCGGGCTCGAGTCGGTGGACTACCTCGTCTGGGACGACGCCGATCCGGACCGCCTCACGCCGCGTCAACTCGAAGCCATGCTCGAGTGGGTGCGGCAGGGTGGCGTGCTGCTGGTGGCCGCGTCGCGGACGGCGGGCAAGATCTCGGCCTCGCCTGCGCTCAGCGCCGTGCTGCCCGTGGCGACGGGCGAGGCAGCCGCGTCGGTCGAGTTCCCTTCGCTGCGGCGCGATCTGCTGGGCGAAACGGAGTCTGCCCGCGGGTTTTTTGCGGAGCGGGTCGGCTACGTGTCGGCGACGCTCAAGCCCGGGTCCGAGGCGATTCACGTCGAGCCGGGACTGAAGCTGCCGCTGATCAGTCGGCGCGGGCTCGGACGCGGCGCGGTGATTTTTTGCGGCATGACCCTGCGCGACGTGTTCAGTGACACGGGCAGTCCGCGCGGTTTCTTCACGACCGTGCTCCGCCTCAAGACCGGCGGTACGCAGGCCACCAGCTACGATCCGGTCAGCCTCTTCGACGAGGTTGCCTCGGCCGTGGCCTTTGCGACGGGCGGCGGGACATACTTCGTCATCGCGATGATCTTCTCGATCGGCTACATCGTGCTGGCGACGGCGGGCGTGTGGGCTTTTCTTCGCTCGCGCGGCTGGAAGCAGCACAACTGGAGCGCCTTCGCGCTGATCGGCGTTGGCGCCTCGCTGCTGAGTCTGGCCGCCGTCCGCAGCGTGCAGGGTGTGGGCTACAAGGTGCACCAGCTCTCGGTGATCGACGTCCCCGCGGGCGAGAACTACGCGCGCGGCGCCGTGTTCTTCGGGATCAAGACGCCGACCGACACCTCGCTCGATCTGTGGTTGCCCGGCAACCCGGCCATCGAGATGGAGCGCGGCCCCAGTCGCTGTTTCCTGCGTCCGCTGCCGATGAGCGGCGATCCGATGGGCTTCCGCGAGTTCGCCGACCGCGACGAGTACCGCCTGCTTCCCGCCTCGGCCGGACTGGATGACGTGCGCATCCGCGCCACCCTGAAGCGGCTGGAGGGGCGGTGGGAAGGCCCGCTCGGCGGCACGGTGACCGCTTCAGTACGCGTCATGCCGGGCGGCGGCGGCGATCATGATTGGCGCATCAGCGACGACAGTTGGATCGCCAACGATCTCGGCGTGACTCTCCGCGACTGCTGGGTCATTCAGGCGTATTCCAACACCGTGAGGACAGACGGTCGCGGCGGCACCGGTGAGCGCTCCGACAACATCTACGCCTTCCGACTCGGAGGCGAAATCCCGGCTGGCGGCGGGCGGCTGTCGCTGGCGGACCTGTGCTATGGGAAGACACGCGGCGACATGACCAGGCTGCTGGCCGAGTCCAAGCTGGCGAAGCGCCACGTCGACTGGAGCAACCTGATCATCCGGCGATTCCT
This sequence comes from uncultured Phycisphaeraceae bacterium, assembly GCA_964426945.1. Lineage (GTDB taxonomy): Bacteria > Planctomycetota > Phycisphaerae > UBA1845 > UBA1845 > CAYRSS01. The sequence continues at coordinate 103,712 of CAYRSS010000004.1, read as the reverse complement.
GCCCCAGGCGATCGCCCCGCCGGCGCCCGTGGGCGAGTCGGACTTCCAGGCGCTGCTGCTGGCCTCAACCGCGGGCGACTTCGATCCCACCGTGCTGAACACGCAGACGACCTTCGGCGGGTTCATGTCGTCCAAGACACTCAGTCTCGACCGGCTGCGCCAGTTCGACCTGCGCGACCGGCTGCAGCGCGACAGCCTGTACCTGATCGGTTTTGCTGACCAGCCGGGTCCGATCCGGCTGGCGGTTCGCCGAAGCGGCGACGAGGCGTTCCGCATCATGGAGCCGGTGCCGGGCCATGCGCGGGTCATGTACCGCATTCGCCTGCCCGCCGTGTTCGAGGGCGGCTCAACCGGTTCCGCGGCGCCAGCCACCGCGCGGCGTGGAGCCGACGAAGGCAACCCGGAGGAGAGCGACGATCCCGAGACCGTCGCCAAGCGGGGCATTGACCGCCTGAGAGAGAAGGACAACGACAACCGGTAGTCATCGCCGGCGAGAGGACCGCGCTCTTGATCATCCAGACGATCAACCTGACGAAGCGCTACGGCAAGCTCGTGGCCCTCGACAACCTCCAGCTCAACATCGAGGAAGGCGAGTGCTTCGGGTACATCGGCCCCAATGGCGCGGGCAAGACCACAACCATCAAGATCCTCGCGACACTGCTTCAGCCGACGTGGGGCGAGGCCCGCGTCTGCGGTCATGTCGTGGGCTATGAATCACGCAAGATTCGCCCGCTGATCGGCTACGTGCCCGACTTTTTCGGCGCGTACGAAGACATGGTGGTGCAGGAGTACCTCGAGTTCTTCGCCAGTTCGTACAACATCGCCGGCAAGCAGCGCGCCCGCGTCGTGGGCGACGTGCTTGAGCTGACCGACCTCGTCTACAAGCGCGACGCCCTGGTCGATTCGCTCTCGCGCGGGATGCAGCAGCGACTGTCCATCGCGCGGGTGCTGCTGCATGACCCCAAGGTGCTCCTGCTCGACGAGCCGGCCAGCGGCCTCGACCCCCGCGCTCGCATCGAAATCCGCGAGCTCCTCAAGGAACTGCGGCGGATGAGCAAGACGATCATCATCAGCTCGCACATCCTGCCGGAGCTCGCCGAGCTGTGCACGACCGTCGGCATCATCGAGCAAGGCAACCTGCTGTTCCACGGACCGGTACGCGAGGTCATCAACCGCGCCAAGACCGGCACCAAGGTGCACATCCGCGTCGCCGAGCAGCAGGACCTCGCCGCCCAGCTGCTCGTCAAGACGCGCGGCATCAAGCAGGTCGACCAGCAGGACGGCCAGCTCGTCATCGAGCTTGAGCAGCAGACGCACAACTTCAACCCGCTGATCAACCTGCTGCTGCAGAACAACTTCAAGATCCGTGAGGTCACGGAGGAGGAGGTCAACCTTGAGACGGCGTTCATGCGCATGACGAAGGGAATTGTGCAGTGAGAAGGAAGCTCCGCGCTCGGACCAGCATCCTCCGCAGTCGTCGGATCCGCAGGCTGCAATTGGCCATTGAGAACTCGTAACTCCTGATGAACGCCATCCTCGCCCAGCTCTGGCTCTGGTTCTGGCACCTGATCCCTGCCAACCCGATCCTCGTGCGCGTCGTGCACGGCTCGTCGCGCCGGCCGCGCCACCTGGCGTACCGCGTGTGCTACCTGCTCGCGCTGTTCGTGGTCGTGGCGTTCACGCTGCTGCAGGCCACCAGCGGGGCGGGGGCGTCGCTGGCCGAGCTGGCCAAGGGCGCCTCGCAGACCTTCAAATTCGCGTCGATGACACAGTTGGCGCTCATCGCTTTTCTGGCGCCCACGTTCACCGCGTCCGCCATCACCCAGGAACGCGACGCCCAGACCTACAACATCCTGCTCACCACGCCGCTGAGCAGCGCTCAGATCGTTTTCGGCTCGCTGCTCAGCCGCTTGTTTTTCGTCTTCATGCTGCTGCTGGCGGGGCTGCCGATCTTCCTGATCACGATGGTCTACGGCGGTGTGACCACCACGCAGGTGTTCGAGAGCTTCGCCCTGTCGGGTGCAACGGCCCTGCTCACCGGTTCGCTGGCGATCGCCACGGCGATGGTCCGCGTGGGCACGCGGCGGACGATTTTCTCGTTCTACCTGCTTATCGCGCTCTACCTGCTGATCGTCTACCTGCTCGGGCAGTGGGAGGGGACCTGGGTGGCGGAGGCTACGGCCAGCGTCGACGGCCGGAAGATGAGCTGGCTGACACCGCTGCATCCGTTCCTGGCGCTGCAGGTGGCGCTCAACCAGGTCGAGGCGCCCACCGCCGGCCAGCTCGGGGGCTACGGGGCGCTGGCGCGGTTTGCCCTGGCCAGCCCTTCGACCTGCTACATCCTCTGGACCACGCTGGCCAGCCTTGCGCTGACCAGCCTGAGCGTGGCGTTCGTGCGACGCGGGTCGAAGGTCGGCGAGCCCACCTTCTTCTCCCGGTTCGCCCTCCGGCTCGGCCGCGCCCCGGCGGGGGAGCGCAAGCGCCCGCCGCGCATTGTGTGGAACAACCCCATCGCCTGGCGCGAGGCGAAGACCAAGGCTTCGGACGGCGGCTGGCTGCGCTGGCTGGTGATCGCCGCGGGGTTCATCGGGTCGGTGTACCTGTTCTACCGGTTTGACGGGGGGCTGGCCGCCGCGACCGATCTGCAGACCACCGGCGTGATTTCGCAGAAGGTCCTCGGCGGTCCCTCCGAGGAGCAGCTCGCCGCCACGGCGCTCGCCGTGAAGCAGCAGTCGCTGCGGCGGAACCTCAGCTACATCTTTCTCGTTCAGTTCGTCATCGCCGTGCTCATCGCCACCAACACCGCCGCGACGTCGATGACCAAGGAGCGCGAGGCGCGCACGTTTGACCTGCTGCTCACCACGCTGTTGACGAGCAAGTACATCATCTGGGGCAAGCTGCGCGGTCTCGTGAGCTTCTGCGCGCCGCTGGTCGCCGGCCCGGCGGTGCTGTTGCTGGGGTTTGGTCTCTTCGGGCTGATCGCCTCGGGCTGGAACGCGGCGGTGGCGATCGAGGGCGCGGTGCTGGTCTCGGCGCTGATGCTGGTGTTCATCGCCTTTGCCTGCGTCACGGCGCTGCAGATCTCGCTCAAGAGCCGCACCAACCTGTTGGCCACGGTATCGAGCATTACCACCGTGCTGCTGCTGGCCGGGGTCGCCTCCGCGGTCGGCATGGCGATCGTCAGCGCGGCGGGGGAAGAGGTGGGGGCGTTCCTCGCCCCCTTCTCGCCGCTCACCGCCGTGCTCTACATCGTGGATCCATCGGGACTGTTCGAGTCGGCCCAGAAGTACCGTGACGTGGCGGGCAAAGTCCGCGTCTCGCTCGTGGTGGGCAGCACCTTCTCGCTCGGCATCTACGCGGCGATCATCTACTCGATCTACCGCAGCCTGGTCCGCAACTTCGACATGATCGTGCGCCGCCAGTCCGGCATGTGACCGCGGCGCCCCGCCGGAGACCCGTTACCCATGCCCGCGTTCGAGAGGCACGTCTTCGTCTGCGGCAACGAGCGGCCGGTCGGCCACCCGCGGGGTTGCTGCGCCATGCGAGGCGCCGGCCCGCTGCGCGACGCGCTCAAGGCCGAGGTGAAGCGTCTCGGCCTCGCCGGGCGCGTGCGCGTCAACCAGGCGGGCTGCCTCGACCAGTGCGAACACGGGCCGACAGTCGTCGTGTATCCGGATGCCGTGTGGTACGGGTTCGTGCGGCTGGAGGATGTCGCCGAGCTCGTCGCTGAGCACCTCGTCGCCGGGCGCCCTGTTGAGCGGCTGCGGCTGGCTGAGGGCTGCCTGAACACGGCCGCCTGCCCCCATCGATCGCCCGCGTGACACCCGCTGCTGCCGGCAGCTGGCCACCCCGCTCAGCAGCATCTCCCCGGCTCGCCGCCCGGGGCTCGCCTCAGTCAGCCGCGAGTATGCCCAGCACAACCAGCGATGGGGCGGCGTCCAGCGACTCGATCCGAAGGGCCCGGAGGGGGCCGCGGTCGCGCGGCAGGTGGAGGATCGTACCTCGAAGGACGTAAGGGCGGTCCGGGTCGTCGCTTCGATCGACGGCGACGGGGGCGGAGGGGCATGGCGCGAAGTCGTCATAGGCCGCGAGGTGCTCGCCGTAGAGCAGATCTAGGGTCACCGGGGTGCCCTCCGCATACTCCGCCGTGAGCCGTGCGATGGGCGTTCCCGCGGGGGCAGCGGCAGTGGCAGCCGTCAGCAGGTGAATTTCCCCCGCCGTGAGGGCGAGTTCAAAGGTGACTGCAGGCGGAACGCGGGGATCGCGGGCCAGCCGCCCGGCCAGTACCAGGGCGGGTACCTGCTCGCCCCGGGGCAGGTCGAAGCGCGCGACGGTGGCTCCGGCGAATGTGGCGAACTGCGGCGGGGTCATCGGCTGCTCGCCGCGAGCGAGCCCACGCATCAGCCGTTCGTTCCGTCCGCCTATCGCCGCGTTGGAGGCATCGGCGAGGTCAATCACGAAGCCGGCGCGTGGGGCGTCGATCGGAGAGGGCCCCTGCCAGAGTTCCTGAAAACGCCACGCGGCCTGATGCGGCGACGTGCGGATCTCTCGATCGGCGTTCCACGCCGCCTCGGCGGCCAGCGCCCAGGCCTCGTATTGGCGGCGCTCGCGGGCGAAGGACTCGGGGTCGAGCGAGTGACCCGCCCAGGTCGTCTGCAGCAGGCCGCGGCTCTGCTGTGCGGCGGCGGCGCGGGCGAACGCCGTGATGTTGCCGGGGCGATCCCAGGTGGCCGCGATGGTCGCGAGCCCTGCCTCGCGGAACGTGCGCAGGCTGGTGAACGCCGCCGGCTGAGCAACCGCGTAGTGCCAGTCAGTGATGACGATGTCGCGCGGCAGTCGCTCGCGCAGCGCCCGCGCAGACTCGACGGAGCTCGCGTGGCAGGCGTCCGGCGCCTCGCCGGGACCCAGCAGCAAGTCGCCCCACATCATCGTGACCAGCCCGCGATCGGCCAGCCAGCGATGCAGACGCAGCGTGTCGGTCATGAAGAGCTCGTCGGCGGTCAGGCCCTGGCTTGATTCACGAAACGGGACGCGGCCGCGGGCGGTGAATTCATCGTGTCCGATGTGGAAGTACTTTGGCTGGAACAGGTCGATCGCCTGCCGATAGACGTCGAAGATAAAGTCGTAGGTCTTGGGGTTCGTGACGCAGTAGGCCCACTTCGCTTCGGGATCCTCGGCGAGTTCGAGGTTGGCGTCGTTCTCAAACATCCACTGACAGTGGCCCAGCGACTGGACCAGCGGAATCGGTTCAATGCCGTAGCGACGGCAGGCGGCCACGACGCGGGCCGCGTCGGCCTTCGACATGCCGTAGCGCGGGTGGTGGATGTTCTCGTGGCCATCCCAGCGGACATACTCCGCCTCGATCACCGCGTGATTGAGCTTGAGCATGGCCACGACGTCGCGCAGCAGCCGCTCGTGAATCCCGGGGCCGCCGCCCCCGGTGAAAAAGTGTACGCCGCGGAAGGGGAGCGCCGGCCAGTCACGAATCCGGACGCGGCGGACCGCCAGGCGGCCATCCGCCAGCGGGATGGCAAGCTGCACCAGCGTCCGGGTGGCGTGGCGGTGGCCCGCCTCATCGGCGGCGCGCAGGACCAGCTCCTTCGCTGAAACGAGCAGTTCGTAGCCCTCCGCCGGGAAGTCCCAGCTGTCACCCGCCTCCACCGCGACGAACCGCACGCGGCCGCACGCGGCGGCGTCGGCGAAGAGGTCTGCGCGGGCGCCGCGTCCCGGCCGGCGCAGGGCCGACCAGCGCTCGGCCAGTTCCCGTTGCGCCGCGGCCGCGATCGCAGGGACTTCGCTTCCTGTCGGCGCGTCCGCGGGGAGCAAGACGTAGCCGGCGTCGAGCTCGATCGACTTGGGCGTGGGAAAGACTGCGATCGGCGCCTCCGGCTCGTGCACGAGAGAGAGGGCATCCGCTACGCGCGTCACCTTCGGCCGGACGCGGCGCGGCTTGGGGGCTTCACCATCGCTCGGGCGCGGCGGGAAGTGCCAGGTGATGGCATAGCGGATCGATTCGCCCGGGGTGAGCTTCGTCCCGAGATCACCGAACCAGAAGAACGGGTCGCGGCCGTCCGCCCACTTCGATCGGCGATAGTCATAGATCACCAACGGCCGCGGGGCGTCGGTTTCGATCCTCACCGGCCCGATCCGCGACTGCATGGTGATGGCCGCGAAGCTCCGGGCAACAGTGGCCTCCGGCGCGGCCTCTTCCGCGGGCGTCAGCGGAGTCACCCCACGCGCGACCGACGCCCCCGCGCTGTCATGCACTTCGTATTCGCATCCGGCGAACACCGCCGCGGACAGTGAGCCGACACGCCACTGCACCAGCGCAGCGCCTTGCGCCTCGGTGAACCGGGCTTCCAGCAGCTGCTCCAGGCGGCCGTCGGGATGCAGCGTGAGCGACTCGGTGGCAAGAAACGCGTCGCGCTCGCCGCGGTGGGTGAACTTCAGCCGAACCGCGCCACCGGGCAGCGACTCGCGCTCTGCGCCGGCCACCGCCTCGGGCGTTGGGCCCACGTAGAAGTGGGGCGTCCAGGGTGGCGTGGTGGCCACGAGCTCGCTACCGGTGCTGACAGCTACGCCGTCGTAGAGGATGGTCATCCCCGGTCGGCGCGGCTCAACGACGACACGGACAGGGCCGTGCTCGAGAATCTGGCGAGCGCGGGGGTCGGCGACGGCTTGCGTACCGCAGGCCGCGAGTAGCCAGAGGGAGGCGAAGATTGCCGATTGCCGATCGGGGCGGCGACGGGTGGTCGAATCCGCGCAGGCGCGGTCCGCAGGCGAGCCCGTCAGTGCCGATGAAGGGGCGTCCGCCAATCCGCAATCCGCCATCCGCAATCCGCCATTCCTACGGCTTGGTCTCAAACTCAAACTTCCAGTCCCACTCGTCGAAGTAGAGGTTGTGGCCGTCGATTTCAACCTCGCCGCGCTGGAAATCGTTCGGCTCGCTGCGCAGGCTGGTCTTGGGCGGCGAGAGTTCGCGGGCATAGTCGAGGTTCACGATCAGGCGGTAGGCGTCGAGGTGGCCGAAGTAGAACTCGCGGATGCGCGGGTCGTCGCTGTTCATCAGCCCGTACGACGGATCCGCGGGCAGCCAGCCCCAAGGCTCCACATAGAACTCGGCCCAGTCGTGCATGTTCCAATCCTGCGGCAGCGTTTCCCAGCCAGACTGCCACCGCGCGGGGATTCCCGCGGCGCGGCATAGGGTGATGAACAGCATTCCCTGCACGCCGCAATCGCCGCGACGCGTCTCCAGCGCCTTGAGGGCGATGCTGGGCATCGTGCCGTATTCGCGCTCAGCGCAGTAGCGGATGTTCTCGCACACCCACAGGTAGAGCCGCCGGGCCCGCAGCAGCGGGTTCCGCTCTCCCGCCGTGATCTGCCCGGCGAGGTGTCGCACTTCCGGCGTCAGCGCGATATGGGGCAGCCGCGGTGCGGTGAACTCACCGTAGTGCTCCGAGTCCACGTCGTAGGCCGTGGCCTTCGCCGGGTCGAGCTTCGGGTAGTACGCGCGGGTGGTGAAGGCGAACTCGACCTGGAAGCTGACGGGTTCATCCGCCTTCTCGATGCGCCGCTCGAAGTACGCCGTGCGCTGCGGTGATCCCTCCGGTGCGATGACCGGTTCACCCGGTGAAGCGGCGAGCAGGCGAACGTCCTGCTGCTGGCGGTAGACTTGCGGAAAGGGCAGCCAGCAGCGCACCACCGCGCCCGGGTGTATCCGCGGGTGGCCCGGCTTTACGGTCAGCGTGTAGCGCACCTTGTGCTGCACGGGCATCACCTCGGGCGTCTCGGACCGCTCGCCGGCCTCGACCACCTTTGCCAGGTGGTCGACCAGCCCGAATTTCCAGCCGCCGGGCAGGTTCACCGGCGCCCCCTTCGCTTCGCGGTCGGCGGTGTAGCGCCGTCGCGCCTCCTCGGAAAACCGCAGCAGGTTGGTGGCCTCGCGGCGGAAGAAACGCACTTCGCCGTCGATGAAGCGGAACTCGAGCAGCCCGGCGTGTCGCCAGCGGGTGACATCCTCCGCCGTGGCGTCGGGGATGAGAGCGCGGATGCGCTCAAGCATCTGTTGCGGGCTGAGGGCGTAGTCGTGCCGCAGGCGGCGGATCACCTCGAGTTCCACCGCGATCGGGTCAACGGCCGGCGCCGCAGGGTCCGCGAGGCGCGAACGCAGCAGGGCCTCCGCTTCGGCAAACTGCCCGCGCTCCACATAGCCGCGCGCCCGGGTGAGAAACTCATGGAGTTCAACGCTGGTCATGGTCTTGGACTGTTCCGGCTCGGCGGCGTGGCTTGCACACGGCAGGCCGACGACTGCCCAGCACACCAGACCGATCGTCCATCGTGTGGCGTACATGGCACGGGTCTCCGAGGGGTCGATCCTGCCTACCAAGATAGGCCCGGTCGGCGGGCTCGTCGAGCGGTTCGCGTCATCGGCCTTCAAGCAGCTGCACGCAAAGGAGTAATGACCGCGGGATGTGGAACGGGCCCTTCCAGAGATTGCCTTTCGCCCGATTGGAGACGCTGCCGTCTCGCCCGAGGTAGCCGAACCACTCGCCGTGCTGCTGGTCGGGGAAATGGGCGAATGTCCAGTCGTGGACCTGCTCGTACATCCGCTCAAAGGCGGCATCGCCGGTAAGCTCATGCGCCAGCAGGGCGGCGTAGAGTGCCTCGCTGTGCGGCCACCAGAGCTTCATGTCGTGCTCGAGGCAGGCCGGCGGTTTGCCGTCCACGTCGACGAAATACAGCAGCCCGCCGTGCTCGACGTCCCACCCCCGCTGGAACGACCAGGTCAGCATCTCGCACGCGGGCGCGATCAGCGCCCGGTCGCCGCGCCGCCGGGCGACGGCGAGGATGAACCAGGCACACTCGATCGCGTGGCCCGGGTTGAGGAGCCGTCCTTCGAGGGTGTCCAGCGGCGTGCCGTCCGGAGCGACAGTCTCCAGCACGGCGCCGCGACGCCGATCGACGAAGTCGCGCAGGATCTCGTGGATGCAGGCGTCGATGACTCCCTCGTAATCCGAAGCACGGAGCGGGTCTGCGGTCACGAGCGTGTCGGCGACGTTCAGCAGGCACATCAGCGGCGAGAGGCTCTTCATCGGCCGCGTGGCGGGGTCGGTCTTGGGTGCGATCGCGCCCGGCGTGCGCAAGGCGTCCAGCAGCCGTGCCCACGTCTCCCGCATTCTCCCGCGGCAGGCGTCGTCGCCGGTGGCCCGCGCCAGGGCGGCGAAGGCGAGCACCCCGAAGACCTCGCTGAACCAGTATCGGCGCATCCGGAGCGGCCGGCCCTCGCGCGTGACGAGGAAGTACATCTTGCCTGCCGGGTCAAAGCAGTGATCGACGAGGAACCGGCCGCAGTCGGCGGCAAGTTCGAGCCACTCGGCGCGCGGCCCAACCTCGTGGTAGAGCGTGGCGAACATCCAGGCGGCCCGGCCGAGGATCCAGACGGGCTTGTCGGTGGCATAGACGCTGCCGTCGCGGTCGAGGCAGGTGAACAAGCCGCCGTGGTCGCGATCGGGGGCGTGGCGCTGCCAGAAGGGGATGACGTCGCCGAGGAGGGCGTCGCGATAGAAGGCGGCCCGCCGGATTCGCCGAGTCGCGTCCATGCCGCGATCATAGCCGCCGGTTGTGAAGCGGGAAGGGCATGACGTACAATCCGAAGCGGCGGGGGCGGGCGGACGTCGCTCGCACCGCTGGGGCCGGGGCGCAACCGCTTTATGCAGATCACCGGGACATTTCTTGACGAGATCACGCACGACATACCCAGCCAGAACTGGGGCAAGGCAGAGTGGGCCGCTGACTTCGCCGCCATGCGCCACATCGGCATCGACACGGTCATCCTGATCCGTGCGGGGTATCGTGAACGTGCCGTGTACGAATCGGCGGTACTCAATCGCCACCGGCCGATGATGCCCGTGCGCGAGGACCTGGCTCGCCGCTTTCTCGACTTGGCCTCAACGCACGGGATGAAGCTGTTCTGGGGGCTCTACGATCCGGGCGACTGGGCGTCGAACGGCGGCGATGCGCTCGGGGTCAACGTCGCCTTCACCCGCGAGGTGCATGAGCGCTACGGCGATCACCCCGCTTTCGGCGGCTGGTACCTCTCGTTCGAACTTTCGCGGGACGATCCGCGCCAGGTCGACCTCGTGGTCCGCGCCGGGCAACACGTGCGATCGCTCGCGCCGGGCCTGCCCACGCTCATCTCCCCCTACATCGCCGGCGTGAAGGCCCCGCCTGGCGAGGCCGCCATTCCGCAGGCGCAGTTCGCCGCGGAGTGGTCGTCGATCTTCCGCCGCCTTTCCGGGGTGATCGACATCGTCGCGTTTCAGGATGGGCACGTCGATTTCCTGGAGCTGCCCGCCTACCTGCGCACCAACGCCGAACTCGCCCGCGAGCACGGCATCACCTGCTGGTCCAACGTGGAGACCTTCGACCGCGACATGCCGATCCGTTTCCCGCCGATCGACTGGCGCAAGCTCGAGTACAAGCTCCGTGCTGCGGCCGAGGCCGGGGTGGAGAAGATCATCACGTTTGAATTCTCGCACTTCATGAGTCCCCACTCGAGCTACCGAACCGCGCACCACCTGTTCCGCCGCTACTGCGAACACCACGGTCTGCCGTCGCTCCCCGACGGAGCCGGCGCACCATGACCACCCCCGCCGAGCGGCAGTGCCCCCCGGCCGTGCGCGCGGCCTGGCCCGCGCTGCCCGTGGGGTACGAGGTGGATGTGCTGGTGGTCGGCGGGGGGCCCGCCGGGGCCGCGGCCGCCATCGCCGCCGCGCGCGAGGGCGCTCGTACGCTGCTGGTTGAGCAGCACGGCTTCCTTGGCGGCATGGCCACGGCCGGGCTGGTGCCGGCGTTCTGCCCCTTCACCGACCGGCGACAACCCATCATCCGCGGACTGGGTCTGGCTGTCCTCGAGGAGATGAAGGGCGGCATGCCGCACATCGCCCCGGAGATGTACGACTGGGTGCCGATCGACGCGGAACTGCTCAAGGTCATCTACGAGCGCCGCGTGCTGGAAGCCGGCGCGGAGCTGCTGCTGCTCACGCATTTTGTCGATGCCGTGACCGACTCGGCTGGCGTGCTGAGCGGCGCCGTAGTCCACAACAAGTCCGGCCTGCAGCGCATCGTATCGCGCGTCGTGGTCGACGCCACGGGCGACGCCGACGCCGCGGCAGCGGCAGGGGCCGCGTTCGAGAAGGGCGACCGCGACACCGGCGAGCTTCAGCCCTGCACGATGTGCTTTGTGCTGGCGGGTATCGACAACGAGCGGTTTCAGCGGTTCCTCTGGGCGGACGGGGCGAAGAACCTCCTGCTCAAGGAGGTGATCACCGAGGCTCGGGCCTGCGGCGACCTGGACATCATCGAGGAGGGGGCCAACGTTGCCTACCAATCGCCGACGACCATCGGCCTGAATTTCAGCCACGTCTTCGACGTCGACGGCACGGACGCGGCGCAGCTCACGCGCGCCCAGGTCGAGGGCCGCCGCCTGATCCGCCACCTGACCGCCTTCATGCGGAAGTACTGCCCCGGCTGCGAAAACGCGTATATCGTCACCAGCGGCGTGCAGATCGGCGTGCGCGAGACACGGCGCATCGTGGGTGACTATGTCCTGACGCTGGACGACTACCTCGCCCGCCGGAGCTTCCCCGACGAGATCGCCCGCAACAGCTACTACATCGACATTCATCTCTCGCGGCGCGAGTGGGAGCGCAACCAGGGCCATCGCATCGACTGGGACTCGCGGATCCATCAATATGGCCCGGGAGAGTCCCACGGCATCCCCTACCGCTGCCTCGTGCCGGCGGGGCTGCGGAACATGCTGGTGGCCGGTCGCTGCATCAGCACCGATCGCGCCGTGCAGGGCTCCACCCGTGTCATGCCGAACTGCCTCGCGACGGGCGAGGCCGCCGGATGCGCAGCGGCGATGGCAGCCCGCGACTGGGGCGGCGATGTTCGCGCGGTGGAGGTGGCGGCGCTGCGGACGCGGCTTGCAGCGCACGGTGCCTACCTGCCCTGAACGCAGCCCTACAGTGATTCGTCGTGCGGCAGGTCGGCCAGCGGGCAGCCCGCGCAATCGGCCCGGCTGCGGCAGTGCCGCTTGGCGAGTTCGACCAGCAGGGCGTGGTATTCGTTGTACACGACAGGATCGGACGGCAGGGACTCGCGGAAGAGCGCCTGCACCTCGGCGTAGCTCTCGCTTCCGCCGATCAGCAGATGGCGGCGGAGGATCCGGCGTGTGTACGCGTCGATGACGAAGGTGGGGCGCCCACCGGCGTAGAGCAGGATGGCGTCAGCCGTTTCGGGGCCGATGCCGCGCACCGCCAGCAGTCGCCCGCGGGCCTCCGGCAGCGGACCCGCCAGCATCCGCTCGAGCGAGCCGTCGTGATCTTTCCACAAGGCGGCGACGAGCGCCTTGAGGCGTGCGGCCTTCACGTGGTAGGTGCCGGCGGGGCGGACGAGTTCGGCCAGCTCGTCCTCGGAGAGGTCGCGCAGCCGTGCCCAGTCGAGCGCCGCCGCGTCGCGCAGCCGGTCCATCGCCCGCTCCACGTTGCGCCACGCCGTGTTCTGGGTGAGGATTGCGCCGACGGCGACTTCAAGCGGCGTGGGAGCGGGCCACCAGTGCTGCGGACCGAGCGCCGCCAGCAGGCGGCGGTAGACCTCGGCGATCTCCTCTGCGGACGGGGCCCCGGAGGACTCGCCGCGGCGCCTTGCAACCTTGCCGTCACGTGGCACGATAAGCCGCCTCATGACCGACCAGCAGCCAGCCAAGCCCCGGCCGCGTCCGCGCGGCGCCATCGCCCGCCCGCTGGACTCGCTGGTGTTTCTCCTGCCGCTCATGGCGTTTTACGAGATCGCGTCGTGGTACGCCACGGACCGGCTGGTCGCCTTCGACATGATCCACGGCTTCCTGCAGCTTTTTGGCCAGGTCGGCTCGTCCGCGCCGGCGCTGGCGGTCGTGGTGATCCTGCTCGCGACGCACTACGCCTCCGGCCAGCCGTGGAAGATCCGTTGGAAGCGCGTCGGCCTGATGTACGTCGAGTCGGTCGTGCTCGCGCTGCCGCTGCTGGTGCTGATGTTCCGCCTGGCTGCCGTGGGCGAGGAGAGCGGCTCGTGGCGGTCGCTGATCGATGAGATGGCGCTGAGCATCGGAGCGGCCGTCTATGAGGAACTCGTGTTCCGGCTGGTGTTCCTGTCGGTCGTGGTAATCGTCGGTGTCGACCTTCTTCACCTCAGCCCGCCGGTGGTGGCTGCGGCGGCGGTGATTCTCTCATCCCTCGCGTTCTCGATGCATCACTACGAGCCGATCGGCAGCTACCAGTTCGACCCGGTGAGTTTCGGGTTCCGCGCGGTGGCAGGGGCCTACCTGGCGATCGTGTTCTGGTACCGGGGCTACGGTCCCGCGGCGGGGTGCCACGCGGCGTACAACGTGATCATCGGCGTGTGGAACGCCTGACAGCGTCGCCCTTGTCGCGGGCCAGGCCGGTGAGGGCCCCCATCGTACGGGAGGCCAGGGCGCGAAGGCGAGCCATCGCGGAGCGCAGTCTCGACGGCCGGCGCCCCGCGACCTCATCCCCCATCCGCGCCGCGAGCCGACCAACCTCCGCCGCCGGGAGCTGCGGCTGATCGAGCACGCTGAGCCCGGCCGTATGGGCCTGTTCGCTCCTGCTCGAGAGGAAGCCCTCCTCGCGGCAGCGCTGCCGGGCGAGCGTGCCCTCGTAGGGATAGTACACGCGGACGTCCAGTCGATCGGGTTCTAGCCGCCGGCAGAGGTCTACCGTCTTCTCCTCGGCCATCGGTGTGCTGCCCGGCGCGCCGACGAAGATCACCGCCCGGGTCGCGATGCCGCGCTCGTGCAGCAGCCTGAACGCGGTTTCGAGTTGTTCGTCGGAGGTCTCCATGTCAAGCAAGTCGTTGCGCACGAGGTCGCTGCCGCTGATGACCTCGATCTCCGCGCTCACGCAGCCCGCCCGCTTGAGCAGGTCCGCCCGCTCGGCGTCGAGGACATTCGCCCGCACATGACAGGAGAAGGGAATGCCGCAGTCGCTCTCGTAGGCGGCGGCGAAGCGGGCCAGCCACTCGCCATCGGCCGCGAACGCGTGGTCGGTGAACCGCAGCGCCCGCGTATCGGGGAAGTCGGTACATAGCGCGTCGATTTCGCTGAAGATGTGGGCGGGCGACCGACGCCGCACGAATCCGGTCCCGGCTTCCGCCGCGGCGCGAAGCGGGTCGTTGGGACAATACGCACAGCGGAAGGGGCAGCCGCGGCCTACGGTCACGTCGAAGACGTCCGGGGCGCTGCCGTTGGTGAACAGGTCGCGATCAGGGCGCGGCAGGCTGTCGAGATCGGCCACGATCGCGGGCCGGCCGCAGCGCACCACCCGCCCGTGGCGCAGCATCCACACCCCCTCGATGGGCTCGTCGGCGCGCCCCTCACGCCGGGCGACCAGGTATCGCGGCAGGGTCTGGTCCGCCTCCCCGAGCATCACCGCCTCGACCCCCGGCATCGACAGCGCCTGGTCGGGCATGACCGTGGCGGCGATTCCACCGATCGTGACCGGCAGGCCGCGACTGTCGCGAATCTCTGCCAGCGTCCGGGCGGCCAGGTCTACTGAGGCGCCGTCGTAGACGGCGTGGACGGCGTCGGTCTGCTCCGGAGCGACGGCCTGCCGGACGGCTTCGCCGTCGAAAGCCGCCACGCGCACCAGGGTCGTCGAAAAGCCCGCCGCGCGCAGGGCGGCCGAGAGCTGCCCGAGCTCCATGTCGAAGACAGGCCGCGTGTCGTCGGGGGCGCAGGTGCGAATGATCTGGAGGAGCGTGATACGCGTCATGCGCAGGTCGGCGTCGCGCGCGGGTGGTAGCTGGCGGCTGTCAGTGGTCCGCCCCGTCCCGGGGTCGATCGCGACCGCCCGGGCGGGGCCCAAGTAGCGTAGCCTCAAACCATGAGCCGGATCAAGCGGGCCGGCGCGAATCAGGCCGTCCTGCCCGCTAGTTCGGGAAGACCCTTCGCCCGCCGAGGTACGTCTCAACCGCCCGCACCTCGGACAGCCGGTCGGCGGGGATCGCCAGCAGGTCCTCCGAAAGCACCACGAAGTCGGCCCGTCGGCCGGGGGCGAGCGCGCCTGCCTCGCGTTCCTCGTGCACCGCCCAGGCTGGCCCCAGCGTGTACGCCGCCAGGGCCTGCGCGGGGGTGATCGAGTTCTGCGGCATCCACACGGGACCGCTGAGCCCGCCGTCTTTGCCGAGTGTGCGGCCTGTAACGGCGACAGCGATGCCGGCGAAGGGGTCGCAGGTCACCACCGGCCAGTCGCTGCCGAACGCGAGTACGCCCCCCGATTCGAGCACCGGTCGGAAGGCGTAGGACCACGCGGATCGGGCTTCGCCGAGCGCGTCCCCGGCGTAGCGACCGTCGTCGGCTTTGTGGTAGGGCTGCATCGACGCCACGACGCCGAGGCGGCCGAAGGCTGCGACATCCTCGCGCAGCAGGTGCTGGGCGTGCTCGATGCGGTGGCGTGCGTCCCGACGGCCGGAATGGCCCTGTGCCGTCTCCAACGCTCGCAGCATCAGGTGGTTGGCCTCGTCGCCGATGGCGTGAACGGCCATCTGCAGCCCGGCGGCGTCGATCACTTCGACCTGGTTCTTGACGAACGATTCGACCGGATCGGCCATGGCGTCGAGCAGGCCGCGCGGGTGGACCGCGGCGGCGGCGGCGTCGGCGAACGGCTCGCGCATGTACGCCGTCCGACTGCCCAGCGAGCCGTCCATGAACCCCTTGAACCCGTGGACGCGGACCATGCCCGTCGGGTCCTTGAAGCGCTTCACCGCGTCGAGGTGAATCGTCCAGTCGCTCACGTTGACGTAGACGTGGACGCGCAGGGTCAGCAGGCCCTCGCGCGCAGCGCGGGCGTAGACCGGCAGGTCTTCGGGAGGGGCCATGTCGTGCACGCTGGTGATGCCGAATCGGTTGAAGTGCGCCATCGCGCGGCGGAGTGCTTCGTATCGACGTTCGGTGCTGACCGCCGGCTCAAAACGCCCCACCAGCCCGATGGCGGCCTCCTTGAGAATCCCCGTCGGCTCCCGCGTGACCGGGTCGCGCTCGATCTCGCCCCCCTTGGGGTCGGGCGGCCCGTTCGCGTCGATCCCCGCGAGTTTCAGCGCGGCCGTGTTCGCAAGCGCCTGGTGACCGTCCATGCGGGTCAGCAGGGCCGGGCGGTCGCCGGTGACGGCGTCGATCCAGTCGCGCCGCGGCGGCGAAGGATCGTCCCAACTGTCGACGCTCCATCGCCCGCCGACGACCCACTCGCCGGGGGCGAGCCGTCGTACCTCCGCGGCGACGGCAGCAACGAACGCTGCCCGATCGGGCACGTCGCGCAGCTGCACCTGCGCAAGCCCGAGCCCGCCCGAAATCAGGTGCACATGGCTGTCGCTCAGGCCGGGGATCACCCGGCGGCCGGCCGCGTCCACGACCCTCGTGGCCGGCCCGATGTGGGCCTTGATTGTCTCGTTGTCGCCCAGCGCAGCGACCAGCCCGCCGGAGATGGCCATGGCCGTGGGCTCGGCGCCGGTGTAGTCGGGGCCCGGCCAGATGCGCGCGTTGACGACGACAAGGTCGGCCGTCGGCGTGTCAGCCGCCCTCGCAGATGTCGGCAGCAGGACAGCCAGCAGTGCGAGCGCGGCCATCTGCACCGCAACATTCACGGAACGCCGAATCCGGGCTGCGCAGTACGTTGGGTTCATCGCGTAACTCCGGGTGTGTCGATCGTCGGATTTCCCGACCGGCCGGTCATCGACGGGCGGCGATGTCGCGGCGGCAGAACGCGCCTTCGAAGCGGACGCAATCGACCGCCGCATAGGCCCGCTCCCGAGCCTCGGCGACCGTCTTCCCCAGGGCGGTGACCGCCAGCACGCGGCCGCCGGTGGTCACGATGTGCTTCTCGACAAAGCCGGTGCCGGCGTGGAAGACGAACACGTCCGGCAGGCGTGAGACCGCGTCGAGCCCGTCGATCACTTTGCCGGTCGCGTACTTGCCGGGGTATCCGCCGGAGGCCAGCACCACCGTGACAGCGGGGCGCGGGTCCCAGCGGATGTCCGCCTCGGCCAGCGTGCCGTCTACGACGGACTCCAGCACGGCCAGCACGTCGCAGTCCATGCGTACGAGCAGCGCCTGCGTCTCGGGGTCGCCGAACCGGCAGTTGAACTCAAGCACCTTCGGCCCGCCCGGCGTCACCATCAGCCCCGCGTACAGCAGGCCGCGGTAGGGTACTTCGTCGCGCATCATCGCGTCGACCACCGGCACGAACACCTCGCGATCCACGCGCGACAGCAGGGCTTCGGTCCCGATCGCGGCGGGACAGATCGCGCCCATGCCGCCCGTGTTCGGGCCGGTGTCCCCGTCGCCGACGCGCTTGTGGTCCTGTGCCGTGTCGAGCGTGTAGATCGTGTGCCCGTCGATCAGCGCGAAGACTGAAAGCTCTTCCCCCTTGATGAGCTCCTCGACCACGACGGTCTTACCGGCGTCGCCGAAGCTGCGGCGGACCATGACGTCCTCCAGCGCGGCGAGGGCTTCGGCCGGATCGGGGCAGACGAACACCCCCTTGCCCGCGCACAGCCCGGACGCCTTCAGCACGACGCCATCCTCGCGCGCGGCGATGTAGTCGCGGGCCTCCTCATAGCGGTCGAAGACGCGCCCCTCGGCCGTGGCCACCGCGGCAGAGCGCATCAGCTTCTTGGCGTATCCCTTGTCGCCTTCCAGTCGTGCGGCGGCCTTCGTCGGGCCGAAGACGCGCAGCCCCTCGCCATGGAAGCGGTCAACGATGCCCGCGCAGAGCGGGCCCTCGGGCCCTACGATCGTGAAGTCGATGCGGTGCTGTCGGACGGCGGCGATGACGGCCTCGAAATCGGCGGGGTCGAGCGCGAGGTTTTCGCCGAGCGCGGCCGTGCCGGCGTTGCCGGGGGCGCAGAAGACCTTCTGGCAGCGTGGCGACCGGGCCACCGCCCACGCCAGCGCGTGCTCCCTCCCGCCGCTGCCCAGAATCAGTACGCGCATCCGCCGGGTCCGTCCATGAAGTCTGCCGCCGACCCGCGATGCGGCACGCAGCGCCGGGGCGGCGACATTGTATCAGGTGCAGGGAACCCCGCGACCCCGCGCAGGCGGCCACGCCGTCGCCTGTTCGCGCTGCGCGGGAGCGAGTAGGATGCCGACCATGTCATCGACACTGAGAACGGACCGTGGTTGGAGACGGATCCTGCTGCCGCTGTGGGCGGCGGGCACACTCGGGGCCGCCAGCCTGCTGCTGACGGGCTGCCCGAACCTCATCCCGCGCATCGCCATCGACATCACCTGTCCCGAGACGCTGCGCATCGGCGAGTCGGGCATGGTGCAGGCGACCGTGACCGACCCCGGGGCGATCCCCACCTACCTGTGGGAAGTCAGCCCGCCCAACGGCGGCGTCTTCACCAACCCCACCAGCGCGGCCACGACGTTCCAGCCGCGTGTCGAGGGACAGGTCACGCTTCGCCTCAGCGCCTCCGACAGCATCTTCCTTTCGATCGACACCTGTACCGTCATGGTCGAAGGGTCGCTGCCGCTGGTGGTGTCGCTGGAGGCCGACGACGCCGACGTGTTCCTCGATGACACCGTGACGCTCACCTGCGAGAGCATCGGCGAAGACGAAGCCGAGTCGTTCAGCATCCGCCAGATCGCCGGTCGGCTGGTGGACCTGCTGGTCGTCGATGAACAGACCGTCACGCTGACCCCCGACCGCGTGGGCGACTACACCTTCCGCTGCACGGGCATGATCGGCGAGGACACCAGCGAGCCGTCCGACATCACAGTGCGCGTCAGGGCGCGCCCGGTAGCGAACACCAACACAAACGCCAACGCAAACGACAACGGCAATGCCAACCGGAACACCAACGACAACGTGAGCATCACGCCGACGGCAAACGAGAACACCAACGACAACAGCTAGCCCGGCGCCGGGGCTCGCCCTCCCGCCGCGGGGCTTCTACTATCCTCCCCGGCGGCCCTGTGAACTTGACGCTCCCGGGGCTCGCGGATAGCGTAGCGCGTGCCGAGAGGCCGGGTCCGCGCTTCGCACGGCCGCCCGGCCCGCCCATCGCCGGTCGCCCCGGCTTTCCCCGGATCAGTCGCCTCAGCGACAGGAGGATTCCCATGGCGTTTGAACTAGCCCCGCTGCCCTACGACTACAACGCACTGGAGCCGCACATCGACGAACAGACGATGCGCATCCACCACGGCAAGCATCACCAGACCTACGTCACCAAGCTCAACGAGGCGCTCGCCTCGCACGCTGACCTGCAGAAGAAGACCGTCGAGGAACTGCTCACGGGGCTGACTACGCTGCCGGACAGCGTCCGCGCCGCGGTCAACAATCACGGCGGCGGTCACCTCAACCACACCATCTTCTGGAGCAACCTCAGCAAGTCGGGCGGAGGCACGCCGTCGGGCAAGTTGGCGGAAGCGATTAACGCGGCGTTCGGCAGTTTCGACACGTTCAAGGAGAAGTTCGCGGCGTCGGCCGCGGGCCGATTCGGCAGCGGCTGGGCTTGGCTCTGCAAAGACGCCGCGGGCAAGCTCGTGATCCGCGACTTCCCCAATCAGGACAACCCCCTCACCGTCGGCCTCAAGCCGTTGCTGGGCCTTGACGTGTGGGAGCACGCGTACTACCTGAAGTATCAGAACCGCCGCCCCGACTACATCGCCGCGTTCTGGAACATCGTGAACTGGAACGACGTGGCGCAGCGGTTCGAGAAGGGATAACGGCCGGCGCGCATGCGAGCAGGACTCTCAAGGGCCTGTGCGATCGCCTTCTCGGCGGCGCCAGGCCCTTCTGCGTTGGTCGCCCAGCGCGGCTCAGGGGCGGATCACGGCGTCGCCGCGCAACGTGGCCCGGCACCGGCCGCGAAGGGTCCATCCCACAAAGGGCGTATTGCCGCTCATCGACTCCAACGCCGCCGGATCCACCACCCAGGCCACCGCCGGGTCGAACACGGTGACATCCGCCGGCGTGCCCGGCGAGAGGCTCCCGGGGACACGCCCGAGCACCCGGGCGGGCGCGGTGGTGAACCACGCGACGAGCTGCGGCCAGTCTGCCCCTGCCGATTCGATCATCGCCTTCGCCGCGAGCGGCACCGCGGTTTCCAGCCCGACAATCCCGGCCGGGGCCGCGAGGAAGCCCTGCCCCTTCTCCGTCGCCGCGTGCGGCGCGTGGTCGGTTACGATGCAGTCGATCGTCCCGTCGAGCAACCCCGCGCGGCAGGCCATGACGTCGGCCTCCGGGCGCAGCGGCGGGTGCATCTTCGTGTTCGGATCCTGCGTGCGGCAGGCCTCGTCGGTGAGCACGAGGTGATGCGTGCAGACCTCGCTCGTCACCGGCAGGCCCTCGCGCTTGGCGGCGCGGACCAGTTCGATCGCCCGGGCGGTGGAGATGTGCGCGACGTGATAGCGCCCGCCCGTCCGTCGGCAGAGGTCGATGTCGCGCTCGATCATCGCCTCCTCGGAGCGCGGATCTAGGCCAGGCAGCCCCACCGCCTGCGAGACTTCGCCGAGGTGCATCACCCCGCCCTTTGACAGCGCCTTGTATTCGCAATGTTGAATGAGCACGAGGCCGTGGCGCGCCGCCGCCTCGAAGGCGGCCCGCATCACAGCGTCGTCCTCGACCCCGTCGCCGTCGTCGCTGAAACCCACGGCCCCGGCCTCGCGCATCGCCGCCAGATCGGCCAGGGCCTCGCCGCGCCGGCCGACCGTGATGCATCCGACCGGACCGACCTCACACCAGCCGGCGTCCCGGGCGCGGCCGATCACGAATCGGATTGTCTCGGGTGTGTCTTGCGACGGGCGCGTGTTGGGCATGGCCGCGACGAAGGTGAACCCGCCCGCGGCCGCCGCCCGCGTGCCCGACTCGATCGTTTCCTTGTGGGTAAACCCCGGTTCCCGCAGGTGGACATGAATGTCCATCATCCCCGCGCAGACGATACATCCCGCGGCGTCGATCCGCTCGACCGGGCCGGCGGGCGGCCGGTCGGCGATGCAGCCGTCGACGATGTGGACCTCGCCGATCTCGTCGCGACCGGCGGCCACGTCGATCACACGCCCGCCCGTGATGCTGATCGCCCGCGACAGGTTCCTATGCACGGTCGAGGCCTCCGCAACCCGGGCCGGCGCTGTCGTGCTCGGTGGGATTCTGCTGGTTGGGCAGGAAGTTGTCCTCGCAGCTCTCGACGTAGCCGCAGATCGGGCAAAGCCGCTTGCAGTGTCGACCGACAAGGGCCGCCGATTCGCACGCCGGGCAGGGGAGCATGAGCACGTCGCTGCCAGCGACGCTCTGCTTGGGTTCGCGCATGGGCCTTGTCCCTCCCCGCAGGCTGCGACGCCGGAACCGCGGCGCTGCGCAGACTAACTACACGAGGGGATGGGATGCGGCAAGCCGACGAGGGCGATCCGCGGGCCACCGACGACGGCCGGCCCGCGGATCGAGAGGGGGAACCAGAGTTCAGAGCAGCAGCGGCGCCACCGCGAAGAGCACGTCGGCCAGCGCACCAGCCAGGCACCCTCCGAATTGCAGCAGCGCACCACCCGACAGCACGAGGACGCCGATCTTCACCATGCGATTCATCGTTGAGGCTCCTTCGCGGCCGCCATCGCGGGCCGGGCAGGTCTACTGGTTGAGCAGAAACGGCGTCGCCCAGTTGAGGACGAACACTTCGACGCATCCGGGGAGGATCCCGAACACAATCCCGAGGGCGATCAGGGCGAGCTGCCTGGACAGTCGTCGACGCATGACGGATCTCCGTAGACGGGACGGCGTTCCGGCTGTCGCGGCGCGACAAGCCCGAAACCCGGCGCCCGCGAGTCAGAAGCTGATGACCGTGTTGACCGTGAGCCGGTAGTCCTGCAGGTTCTCGTCGGCGCTTTCCAGCGGGAATTCGTAGGTCGCGCCAAGTGAAACATCCTCAGCGAGTTCCCAGCGGAAGCCGACACCCGCCGAGAAGAAGTCATGCCCGGCCGCCTTGGAGGAACCGAGGCTGCCCACGTCGAGGTAGTCGGTGGCCAGCGGCAGGCGGTCGCCGTTGCTGAGCCAGTGGATGCCGTGAATCTCGATCAGCGGACGGAAGCTCTCGGTCAGTTCATAGTCGAGGTGCAGGTTCCACACGAGGCTCGCGTTGGCGTTGCCGCGGTTTGTCGGGATGCGGCCGCTCACCGTGCCCAGGAAGTTCCAGCGATCCCAGCCTTTGGCCATGCTGACAAACGGGCTGATTTCCTGCGAGTTGCCACCCTGCATGGCGTCGGTCGAGCCGTTCTGCCACTCCCAGCGCACGCCACCGGAAACGATCATCTGCTCCTCGGCGTCGGCGTAGAACGCGTATTTCAGACCCAGGGCGATGTCGTTCCAGCCGTCTCCGGCGGGGGTGATGTGGCTGTCGAACCAGCTGTAGCCGTCCTTCGTGGCGATGAGAGCCAGGCGGTCGGTCAGGGCGAAGCGAAGCTGCGCGGCCGCAAGGTGCACCTGTCCGCCGCGAAGAACCGATCCGTCGGGAATCGCGTGGTAGATGTAGATGAGCCGCATGTCCGTCCGGATGAACGGATCTTCGAAGTAGACCGGCATGCCGACGGGCATGACGAAATCGTCGAAGCCCTCCATGCCTTCAAGGAACCAGTCGTCGTCGTCGGTCATGGCGGCCTCGTCCGAGGTCCGCGTGCCTGCCGGATCGTCCTGGATCGCGGCGAGCCTGGCCGGACCGCGTAACGACAGGCCGGGCCCGTCGTCAGGTGGTTCTGCGCCGCGGACGGTGGGGACGAGCAGCAGGAGCGAAACGAGCGCGAGGTGACGGACTGGGCGTGGGGATCTGCGCTGAGTCATGGGATCTCTCTCCGTGTACCGGGGGCCGCGCCAAGGGCCCACGCTGGCTATAGCAATTCGTGTGCCACCGCACCTCGCCCCCTCGGCCGCGCGCTGTTACGATCGCCGATCGGCCGGGCGCATCGCCGCGGGCCGCCCGGCGGTCGAGGTGGCCCCGTCCGGCCGCGGTATTTCCCGCGTGGCATAGGGGAATCCCCCACACGCTGCGGAGCCCTCCCGTCGTGTCGTTGCGTGAACGAATCCCACTGACGGTTGTCCTGACCGCGATACCGTTTCTCGCGCTGGCGACTGTTGCACTCCTCGACTGGTGGGGCGTTCGCCTCTTCGCCGAGCCGCTGCGCTATCACGGCCTGATCCTCGTGGACCTCTTTCTCGCCTGGTGCGGGGTGGCGGCGGTCGTCTGCGGGATCGTCGAGCGGCGTCGGCTTTCGGCGTTCCTGCGGAGCTGTTGGAAGCATCTCATCCTGGCGGGAATCAGTTCGCTACTCGCCGCCGCCGTGCTGGAATTCGCGCTACGGGTGGTGTTTCCCGCACTGGCTCTGCCCCTCTACGCGCCGCGGTATACCCGGGAGATGCACCACATCTACCCGGCACAGGCCCGGTTCTACGGCGGGCTGTTCGACGGGCAGGCGATGCTCATCGAGACCAACGAAGACGGCTTGCGCACGCCGTACTCACGCGACGAGTTTCTCGCCCTGCGCGATCGGATCGTCATCCTGGGCGACTCGTTCACGTTCGGGTTCGGTGTGCAGGCCGAGGAGGCCTTCCCGGCGATCCTGGAGCAGTCCCTGCGGCAGCAATGGGGACGTCAGGACGTGGGTGTGCTATCGACCGGCGTGGTCAGCTACTCACCGCTGCTCGAGCGAAACCTGTTCTCGCGGCTCGCCGTGCACTACCGGCCGACGCTGACGATCCTGGTGCTCGACGTGACCGACATCGGCGACGATCACCAGTACGCCGAGGACGCGGTCATCGACGAGCAGGGGCACATGACGTTCAGTGTGCGCGAGCGTGAGCCGCGGTCGCGGTGGCACGACCGGCTGGCCCTCGGCAAGATCCTCGGCCATTACGCCTGGCGCTTGTCCCAGCCGCTGACGCTCGTGCGCGACATGCTCACTTCCCCGCGCGAGCGGGAACCGGGCTACTACAGCTTCGCGGTGCGAATCGGCGATCAGCTTGAGACCAATCGCTATTTCATCCTCCGCCACCCGCTCGACCAGACGCGGGGCTACTTCGACGCGACGCTGGAGCACATCCGGCAGACCGCCGCCGCGGCCGCCGAGGTGGGGTCCGATTTCATGCTCGTGCTGGGCCCGCGCTACCATCACTGGAACGACGACGAGTGCCCCGGCAACTGGGAGTCTGACAGCTACGCCGCCGACGAGCCTTTCGAGTTCGAGTATTTCCGATACTTCGAAGAGGCCGCGCCGGGGCTGCCGTTTCCGATGGTGAATCTGCTTCCGGCGTTCCGCGACGCCGAGGACTCGCCGCTCACCTTCAGCTTCGATCCGCATTGGAATCGGAAGGGACACGCACTGGTGGGTCGAACGCTGGCCGGCGTGATTCAGCCGGCAGCGCCGGCGTCGGAATAGGCCTGCCGTGCGGTCAGCGCCCCGTGGTCGTGCCCAGATCGGCGATGATCCGGTCGCGAACCTGCACGTAGTCATCCACCTGGAAATGCGTCGAGCCCGCTCCCCAGGCCGTGGTTTCGACATTCAACCCCGTCGGCGCCGGGTGAGAGTCGGTCACGGGACCACCGTCGAGGCCGAGGTCCTGAAAGATATTGCCCACCTGGTAGTGATTCAAATGATAGA
Source organism: uncultured Phycisphaeraceae bacterium (assembly GCA_964426945.1). GTDB lineage: Bacteria > Planctomycetota > Phycisphaerae > UBA1845 > UBA1845 > CAYRSS01. The sequence goes on along the minus strand of CAYRSS010000004.1, from coordinate 79,018 downwards.
GCGAGCTCGGCGGGCGCCGCAGCTCCTGGTTCACGTCGACGTCCGAGCTGTTGCGGACCGCGTCCACGTAGGACGTGAAGGTGATCTCGAACGCGCCGATCGTTCCCCGGTTTGTGTTGAGCCGCTGGGACAGGTCGTGCGTCGATCCACCGCCGTGACTGTAACCGAAGATGGCGACCTCGCTCACGCCGCGATGCTGAATCGCGTTCACCACCTCATCGTAGACGACACCCGCGCCGGAGCTGCTCACGTTGTCCTCGTCGTACATATGCACGTCGTAGCCCGCTTCGTACAGGTCGACGGCCACGACGAAGGTTCCGGAGTTCGCATCCGGCGGCGAACTGGGCACCTGCCCCTCGCCGCCCAGCGCCATCACGATGCTCGAGAACGCGTGGAACACCAGCGTGTCGAGGGCACCGGGCCCGCCCGCGGGACCGATCTCCAGCGCGCAGAGTCCGCCCGCGCCGTCAACCCACTCGACCCACACCGTCAGGCTCGCCTCTCCCGGCGGCATCGGCAGTGCCGCCGTCTCGTCGTCGACGAAGGAGAGTTCGCTGCCGGGGACGCGGTTCCGCGTCGTCCAGGCGCGCAGCGCGGCGTGCTCCCGTCGGAGCGACACGGCGGCGCCGGGCGGGTCGATCACCGTGACGACTACCTCGATGAGGTCGTCCTCGCCCGCCGGGTCGACGTCTCCAGCCTCGTGGATGCGGATGCCGGGGCCGAACTCGACATGCTCCTCGTCGGCCTCGGCCACGGCGGTACGCAGGAAGGGGGCGTAACCCCCGCGGTGCTGCGGCCGGAAAGCTGTCAGGTCGGCGGTCACCTCAGTCGGGTCGACGGGTGTCCCCGTGCAGCCCGGCGGAACCTCGTTCGACCAGCGCCCGAACACCGGCTGGATCAAGGCAAAGTCCGCCAGGTCCACCGTCCCGCTCCCGTCGAGATCAGAGCATTTGCAGGCAGGGTCGGAATCGGGAGGAACACCCAGGCAGTCCACGAAGGCCGCGTGGTCGTCCAGATTGATCACGCCATCCCCGGTGATGTCGCCGCAGGCCTCGGGGCAGGGGGGCAGCCCCCCGGCAGACACCGCGAGCGGCAGCCCGCCCACAATCGCCAGAAACGCCAGGGTGTTCCAAGGGAAAGGCTTCGGTCCGGCTGTCATGGCACCCCCCACCAGCCCCTCCGCCGGCGGGCGGCGTACGCCGTCCGGCAGCGTGGGGTCACCCATCGTACCGTGAACGGGGGCCCCGATGCGAGCCCCTGACGCCCCTCGCGAGCCCACCGGAGGCAGAAGCACCCCGGCGTCCGCGGCCGCTGGGGCCGGGACGCCGGGGTGTGAAGAGCACGCAAACGGGATTCGGCGAACCGCCGGGGGTTACGGCTCGGGCGCCGGCTCCGCGGCAGGCGGGGCCGTCAGGGCGTAATCCAGGGCGTTCTCCAGCGCGTCGCGGACGAAGTCCGGGTTGTGCGCGCCGTTGCCGCCGCCGGCGATCACGTAGTAGTAGATGTAGCGGGCCTTCTTGATGTTATCGGGGATCAGCGCCTGGCCGTCCGCGGTCGGGCCGCCCTCGCTGGTGTACTCCCAGCTGAGTTCGCCCTTGTCCTCGATGTTGTTCGCCATCGCCCACTCATGCAGGGCGTCTTCAACGAGCTCGGCCCGCAGGTCGATCTCGATTTCGAGGTTCTCGAGCTTGGCGAGACCGATCTCCGCCGTGCCGTGGCACTCGGCGCAGGACTCGTAGTTGACCGCGAAGGTGTGACCCGAGATCGCCGGGCTCAGTTCGGTCCGCGGTTCGCGATACACGTGGCAGGTCGAGCACTGCTCGGCCGTGTTCAGGTGGACCGACGAACGCGGAATGACGATCGGCTCCGGACGGCTGTCGGGCACCGGCAGTTCGCCGAAGAACACGTTGACCTGGTCGCTCGGATGCGGCTCGCGCGAGCCGTCGGTCCAGACGCGCTCCCGCGTGTGGTGGCACTGGCCACAGAGGTTGAACCGGGTCGGATCGGTCGCGTCGGCCAGCGACGTGGAGGGGGTCGTGAACTTGACCTGCGGGAAGCGGAGCTGGAAGTCGCGGCCATCCTCGGGCTGGACCGCGTTGCCGGTCCGCGCGTGCGGGTTGTGGCAGACCACGCAGGTGATCGCGGTCATCTCCTCGCCCGTCTTGCCCGCAAGGTAGTCGTCACCGATCTCGTTACCCTTGACCACCGCTTCGACGAAGTAGTCGCCCGAGTGGCACTTGCCGCAACTCGTCAGCGAACTGCCCGACGCGAAGCGCGGAACGAGCTCTTCGTTCACCGCGCCGTGCTTCGAAGTCGCCCAGTCGTCGACATGCGAACCTTCATGGCAGGCGGCGCACACGGTGACGGAGAGGCTGACCGAGGGCGTCAGGCTCTCATTGAGCGGATCCCGCGTGTGAGCGCCGGCGGCGCCGTGGCAGCTTTCACACTGGACGCCGACGAGGTTCGGCGTCTGCTGCTCGCTCACGAAGCCGTCCGTCTGCCCGAAGCCGACCGTGTGGCACTCGAGGCACGCCGCGTTCGTGGCCTGCCCGATCGCCTTCAGTGACTCCAGCGCGTCGGCGTGCTTCGTCGCGGCCCAGTCGGAGTGGGCGCCCGGGTGGCACAGCTGGCAGGTCTGCGCCCCCGCGAACGCCTTCGGCGTGCCGGGGCTGGTGTTGTCGTTCATGTTTCCGTTGGTCACGGTGTTGTCGTTCATGTTGTCCGTCGGTATTCCCGTCGGGCAACCGGTAGTCAGTAGCACCGTAACCGCGCTCAGACAGGCCATCAGGCCGAGGGTGTATACCCGCTTGCCGCAACTCCATCCGGGGTTCATCGACTTGTCCTCCCAATCCATGAGTGCATCAGACACGCCGTCGGCACGATACCCCAACGCGCGCCCGACGACAACCACAAGCAATTCCGCTGCCAGTGCGTTTCACTGACAGTGAACCGTGTTCTGCGCTCCGAATCTGGTACGATGCGTGGGATAACACTCACCACCGCTGCGCGAAATCGCGCGTGGCGCCGCAACAGCTCCGATCACGACGAGCACCTTCTGCGCGTTTTCGCGCAATGCCCCAACCTCGGCGCGCAAAGATAGAGCGAGGCTCCGCGCATCACTCGGCGCGCCTCACTTTGCCGTTTCTTGGAATCCGACTGGTCGAGTGGACAGGTAGCGATCGGGCAGTGCCGGCTCTCAGTTGTCGGACGCGTCCGTCGCGGCGGCGCTGCGCTGACGTCCACGGAGGAAGCGGTACAGCACGAATCCGGCGAAAATGACCCCGAGTCCGATCAGCGGGCCGAACTGGTCGCCAGGCGGCGGGGGAGTGGGAAGATAGGCCTGTGCCTCGCGCTGCGTCCCGTCGGCGAACTTGAACACCATCGTCCCCAGGGCGCGGACTGAGCCGACCCGGCCCGTCTTGAGCCGGATGGTGGCGGGTACGTTGGACCGCACCCCGGACGACGGGCCTTCGGCGGCCGCCGAAATGTGCCCAAGCCCCACCTTGCCGGTGAAAACAGGCACCGTCCACCCTTCCGTAGAGGGTGGCTCGAACAGGTCGGCCATGTAGTGGTCAAACTCGATTCCGACTATCGGAGAGGGGCAGTCGTGCCGCAGTTCCCAGACATAGTGAACACCCGCGTCGTCCGGGCCCCCGGTGACCGTGACCCGGCAATCCTGGCCGACAGCGGTGAGGGGCGCCGTGCCCAGCGCCGCCGAGAGAAGCAGGGATCGAATTGCAAAGGCGCGACGGCTCACGGGCATCGCCGGGCAGGACGCATCCGAACCGCCGGCCTGTCGGCCGGCCGGGGTCTGCGAATCGGAGCGGGAGGGATTCGAACCCTCGGTACAGTTGCCCGTACACTGCATTTCCAGTGCAGTCCCTTCAGCCGCTCGGACACCGCTCCACGAAGGGGGCGGCGGTGAATCGGGAGGCCCGAGGGTCGCCCGCCACCGCCGCGCACAGCCGTCGCAGTCTAGCAGCCGCCCCCGCGCCGGTAAAGCCGCCGGCGGCCTAGTCGGCGGGCAGCACGCCCTGCACAAACACGCCGAGGAACGCCCCGGTCGTGCCGTCATAGCGCACGATATTGTTGGTGTCGCGATTGCTGACGAACAGGTCGCCGTCCGGGCCGAACGCCAGCCCGCGCGGCTCGGCCAGGTGATCGCCTTCGGTGAAGACGCCGATGATCGCCCCGGTGTCAGGGTTCACTTCGAGCACCTGCTCCAGTTCCCGATCCGGCGAGTTCGGCTCGTTCGAGCAGACCACGAAGAGGTTGCCGTTGGGGCCGATGGTCATGTAGCGCGGCGAGTACAGCCCCGGGCCGGAAGCGAACGCCTCGGTGTTGTTGATCTCGAAGCGGTAGCGCTGGACGAGGTTGGCGATTCGGTTGGCGATAAGGATGTTGCCGTCGTTGTCGAGCGCGATGCCCATCGGGGTGAAGCCGGCGCGGAGCTCTTCGAGGATCTCGCCGGACTCCGGGTGAACGCGGTAAACCACGTCGTTGTTGAACGAGGCGACCATCAGCGCCGCGCCGAAGCTCGCCGTTACCTCCCGGTTCGCCGTCATCACGACGGTCGCAATCACGTCGCCGCCTTCCAACGCTTCGATTGTGGCATCGTCGATGTCGCCGCCGAAGCCGAGCAGCGCGCCGCTGCTGACGGGGCGGGCGAGAATCTCGACGGTCGTGCCGGGCGCGTAGGCGCCGCCCGACGGCGTCAGCCGGGCTCCGCCATGCTCCAGCCCTTCGATCGTGAGGCGCAGCGTGACCTCGTTGCCCACCGGGGCGTCGGGTTCGAGCACGAATGTTTCCGACGCCGGCGGCGTGAAGAGCAGATCGATCGGGAAGGCCCCGGGCGGGAACTCCGCGAAGACATCAACGAACGCGCCGGTCGTTGCGTTGTAGCGCAGCACCTGCGACACGGTCCGGTCGGAGACATAGAGCAGTCCGTCGGGCCCGTACTCCAGGCCGAAGGGCTCCTGCAGTTCGGGCCCGGCGACGAACACGCGGACGAACTCGCCCGTGTCGCCGTCGTACTCGAGGACCTGCCCGGAGTTGCGGCTGGCCACCAGCAGGTTGCCGGCGGGGGTGAAGATCATCCCCTGCGCCTCGTCGAGGTGAGGATCGATGCCGGAGGTGTTGTCGTTGGCGTTCGTGTTTGCGTTGACATTCGCATTCACGTTGGCGTTGGTGTTCACATTGGCAGGTGCGTTGTCGTTCGCGTTCGTGTTGGCGTTCGCATTCACGTTGGCGTTGACGTTCGCATTGCCGTTGCGGTTTGTGTTGGCCGGCGGCGTGCCGTTGGTGGGGCAGCCGGCGGAGAGCATCAGCGCCAGCCCGCATGCCAGCCCTGCGAAACCCCGGGCCGCCTTCGTCCATCCCTGTGCATTCTTCATCAAGTCAGTCCCCTCTACGCCGCCCCGGCGGCTGCGGGAAATCCCGCAGTTCGCCGGGCGCAAATCCTGTTCCCGACGAAAGGTAGGCACACCGCAGAGGGGGGTCAAGCCGCGAGCCGGCGGCGCCTCAGCACCAGCCGGGCTCCTGCGATCGGCGCGATGGGCCGCACGCTCCTGCTCGCGGCCATGGGGCTCCGCGGAGCATCGACGGGGGCGCGGCCCATGCTCCAATAAACAAGCCCCGCCGGGGTTACCCGACGGGGCCTGCTTTGCGTGCGGATGCAATCGGACAGCGCTACGGCCGCCCGAAGGAATCAGAGCGGACTAGCGACGACGACGGACCACCGCCAGAGCGCCGAGACCCAGGAGCGCCAGCGAAGCGGGCTCCGGAGCGACGTTCAGCCAGTACTGACCGCTCGTGGTCGCCGTGCTGGTGACGCCGAAGCCGGCGACACCGAAGGCGGTGTTGAAGCCGCCGACGGCGATGTAGTACGTGCCGGCCGGCAGATTGCTCAGAGACACCAAGCTGTAGGGATTCGCCGGGAAGGCGATATCGTCGTTGTTACCGAGCAGGAAGCCGTTGGAGTTGTACACACCGAGTTCGGTGTCCGGGTGGCGATCGGCGCCGATGGCGAAGGTCTTCGCCGTGGTCACCCGCAGGCCGCCGGGGCCGGTCAGGGTGATCGCGTACCAATCGATTTCGCTGGTGGCGATGTGACCCTGGGCCTTGGAGCTCTCGTTGAACACGAGGTTGCCGAGGTCCGTGTGGGTCGGGATCGCGGGGGCGACGAAATCGTTGACCGACAGAATCAGGTTGTCCCACTCCTGGTCAACCGAAGCGTTGCCGCCGTCGTCGAAGCTCTCGAACGGACGGAACGACCAGTTGCCCACCGAGTTGCCCGGGCCATTGCTGGGGAACGCGGCCGGGAAACTCTGCGTGTTCGCGGGGACGTTGAGCGTGCCGGTGTAGTTCGTCGTCGCGATGTGCGCGAGCGAGGCGTACTGCTGGCCGCCGGGGCTCGTGACGTTGAAGCGGGCCTCGCTGCCGTAGGTGCCGGTGTTGATCTCGGTCAGGTCGCCCTGAACCGTGAACGAACCGGGGGTGAACGCCGGACCCGCGTGGTTGTAGACGATCGACGGCATGATCGCCTGCGCGTTGGTCCCGTTGGACTGCACGTCGTTGTACGGACCGGTGGAGAAGCCGGCGTTCGCCGACGACGCCAGCAGGCCCACCACGCCCAGAGCAAGAAACTTCTTCATGACCTTGTGTCCTCCTCCAATTCCCTCAGTCGCCTGGATTCCGCACCCAAGCCTTCACTGCCGAGAATGACCAGAACGATGACCAGAAACGGTACGCCGCGCCCCCACAGCAGGACACGACGCCTGTACATAGAAACTTCTTGGGCCCAAAGGGGCTCGCCTGATCGATCACGTCCTGTGAACTAGGGGGAAAAGCTCGGGCGAAATGGCTGCAAAAAGCCCGCCGAATGGCGAGCGCGGCCCTGACTTCTCCGGTCCCTCCCTGTTGCGCCTGATGCGCGAAGCTCTCTTATACCATTTCCGAGACACCTCTGCCAAGCCAAATTTCGCGAACTTTTTGCAGGACGGGTCTTGCGGAAAGTGCGACTTTATGCCGCAGGGGTTCTCGGACGTGAGGAGGTGCCGATCGTGTTCAGAATGCATTTAATATCGGAATGCGACCAACCTGGCGCGAGGGGCCATTTTGCCGCGCGGTGTTGGAAGCGGTTGCAAACGGGCAGACCGGGGTCGCCCCGGATTCGGAGAGATAGGGGGAAAGCGGCCGTCAGTACTGTCGGAGGATGGGCTGGGGCCCGAACTACCGCCCCGGGACGGGAACCTGCACCCCGAGCAGCGTCACGTCGTCCCGCGCCGACAGGGAGCCGCGCTCGCTGTCCAACTGGTCGTTGAGCTGCCGAAGCATCTCCGCGATGTCGTGCCCGGCGACGGCGGCGAATGCCCCGCGGTAGGCGGTGGGTCCGTTCTCCGGCGTCTCGCCGGCGGTCCCGCCGACCCCGAACTCGGTCTCGACGCCGTCGCTGTAGAGGAGCAGCTTGTCGCCGGGGGCCAATTGCGCCTCGCGCGTCGGGTAGTCATCCCCGTCGGCCAGCCCGAGCAGGCCGCCGGGAGCGTGCAGGTCGGTTGTCGAGCCGTCCGCGCGGATCAGCATCGGGTAGGGGTGGCCGCCGCGGGCGTAGCGGAGCAGGAGCGTCTCCGTATTGATGATGCCGTAGGCCGCGGTGATGAACTGGCAGTGGGGCAGGGCCTGCTCGACCAGTGCCGCGTTGAGGCCCGCGATCACCTCGGAGGGGGAGTTCAGTTCATAGCCGCCGGAGACGATGCGCTTCGGCACGACCGCCCGCTTGATGAACATGGTGAGCAGCCCCGCCGAGACGCCGTGCCCCACGGCATCGGCGATGTAGAAGCCCACGTGCTGCTCGTCGATGCGGAACACGTCGTAAATGTCGCCCGAGACCCACGACGCCGGCCGATAGACCGCGGCGAAGTGGAGACCGCCGATCGGCTCGGACAGGTCCGGGAGGAAGTCGCGCTGCAGCCGGGCGGCCAGGCGCATCTCCTGGTCGAGTTCTCCGAAATGAGCGCGGAGCTGTGCCCCCAGCCGCTCCATGCCGGCCAGCTCCCGCGCCAGCCGCTGCACGATGGCCTGGTAGCGCTGGATCGTGGCGAGCCGGCCGCGGAGTTCGTCGGGTGACACGTCCCTGCGGACGAAGGCCTCATCGCCCTCTCCGGCCTCGCCCGGATGGGGCGGATCGTCGAGGACCACGATCGTGGCCAGCCGCCGCTCGCTGGCGATCAGCATCAGGGCGTCGTACTGCCGCCGCGCCTCGTCGCTGGCTCGGGGGGGCGGGGCGACGATGATCGTGTCGCAGCGTCCTGTGGAGGCCACATCGGCGGCGTCGGCGTAGCTGTCGGTCGAGGTGACACCGCCGGCCATCCGGCTCAGCGCCTCCCGCGCGCCGTTCTCGATGTGGCGGCCGGTGTTGACGACGAGCAGTTCCATGAACACCCGACACCGGCGGCGGACGCCATCCGCGCCGCCGAAACACCGGCCACCCGCGCGCGGACCGACCGCGTCGGCAGAGGCCAATCGTGCTTCGACCGGTTATGGGGCATGCTTGAGATGGGCAGGGGCGCCCAGAGCGGCGGCCGGGGCGTTCACCGCCCGGAGCATCGGGTGTGGGCTGGAATTCGGCGTGCGGGCTGAGGTTATCGGCCGCTGGCGACGATTTCCGCCGGGAGGATGATCACGTCGCCCTTCGTCAGCCCGAGCTCGGCGAAGACGCCGGCGTTCACCTCGATCGCCATCAGCGCCCGCCCGTCGCTGGGGTATTGGTTGGGCCGGTCGTCGAGGGGCATCATCGTGTGGGTGTTGAGCACGGTGCCGTCGCGGTCCAGGTAGGCGATGTCGAGCGGGATGATCGTGTTGCGCATCCAGAAGCTCATGAACTGGTCGAATCCGAAGACAAACACCATGCCCCGCCGTGTGCCGTCGGGAAGATCGCCCATCTGCTCAGCCGTGACGAACATCAGCCCGGCGAGCCGCTCGTCGTTCTCGTCGGCGATCCACAGGCGGAACGTCTGGCCTTTGATCTGCACGTCGACCGTGCCGAGTTTGTCCAGCTCGTTGGGCTGATTCGGGACGCATCCCGCCGCCAGGCACAGCGATGCCGCGGCTGTCGTGACCGCCGTTCTGCGTGTCATGCTGCAGGATCCTCAGGTTCGTCCGACCGATCGTCCCCGGAGCGGGGGGATTCGCCTTTCGCGATCGGCTCGCCGGACAACGTCATTCTACCCGCTCGATACGCCGCGAGCACCTTGCGGGTGTAGGCCATGTCCTTCAGAGCCAGACCGCACAGCCAGAGCAGCAGCAGCGCCAGGATCAGCCAGTAGGCGTAGAACACCTTGGGGGGGGTGTCGCGGTTCAGGCCGTACAGCCCGGCCACGAACGTGATCGATATCAGCAGGCAGATCGCAGCCCCCAGCCGCCGCCAGGGCCGATAACCGCCGATCGCCGTTGGCCCGCCATCCTGCTGGGCCTTGGGCCCGCGGAGGTAAATCCACGCGACGCCCACCCCGCTCGCCAGCACCACGATGGATACCGCCAGTTCGAGGGCCGGCCGCGGCCCGGGCTCGATGACGATGAAGGAGGCGAGAAGGCTGTGCATCAGGGGCCTCGATCCCGTCGCGGCGTGGAGCGCGGTGGCGCCGCCCGTCCCATGGCGGGGTGGCTTTCAGGGTATCACAGCGGCATGTGGCCGCAAAGCGGGGAGGGGGGCCGGGGATACCCCGCCGAGGGCGTTGGCGGGCGGTTTTCGCCTTGCGTAGCGCCGTCGCGTGCGACGGTGCTAGACAACCCGAGGCGCTCAGCAACGCGCAGCGCCGAACCGCGAGCCCGCTACGATCGGCTCGCGGGTCAGCGGATTCACGAAGTGGGGCACGGTCCGGTCAGCGGCCGATGGGACGGCCTGGCCCGCGCCTCATGCATCGGCTAATTGGCTTATTCGTTTGGCTTGGTTGGGTAGTGGTTGGTGGCTCTACAAATGGCATCAACCATCGACCTAAGCAGGTCAACGCTTACCTGGAAGCGAGCAACCTCAAGGAGCCTGTCCGGGAGCGCCGACGTGAAGCGCAACGTTCCCAACGTGGCGTTTCCTTCTGAGTCTGCGCGAATATGGCACTGCATTCGGTCGACCCAGACTAGTTGCGGTCCGCCTGGAGGCTCAACAGGAAGCTCTTCTAAGTTTACGCTTGTTAGTGGTGAACCTACCTTCTGCCGTGAATTCCTCTTCGTACTTGAGGTCTTTTGTCTGGCCATCGGCGATACTCTCATTGCAAAACATGATGCTAGGCGCGGCGTACGTTAGGTTCGCGCTACCTTCGTAGCGTTCGACAATTACCGGTCTCACGTGCAGGGCGTGCAAGATTCTGCCCGCAGTTTCCGTTGTGAAGTTCTCGTCGCCATGGAGGATTCGGCTTATGAATGACTCCCGGCGGCCGCATTTCGTCGCGAGCTGCTTCTGTGTCCAGCCGCGGTCACGTAGTTGCTCCAGCACAAGCCGTGAGAAAGAAAGGCGCAGATCGAGTCCGTAGCTGTCCGCTGTCGCGTCATAATCGGCCAGTGCTTTCCGAAGCTGCCCAATTGCCGTATTTGTTAGCCGGACATTTTCCGCCATGCCCCAGATCTCCTCGTTTCCGCCACGCGCTGCACCGCATCCCGGTCTGCCTTTGAGAGCTTCTGATCCTTCTTTAGGCGCCCTTCAATGACAATGAAGGATCCTTTCGAGTCTGAACCCACGGCATCGTAGAAGCCAAGCAAACGAAAAAGTGATGAGCGTATCCCGATCCGAAAAACGCCGTCGCCTTCAGGCGTGATGGGCCGTTTCGTGCCTTCCCACAGGGCAAACCCGTGGCGCGAGTACTCTTCAAGCTTCTTCAGGAACCGCGTGTAGTCCCTTCCGTTCGGTCCATCGAGCATGGCGGCCATACGCTCAGCCGCTTCGGTCGTTATCCAAATCTCGGTTGCTTGCCGAGGATGCTGGAACAATTTATAGACGTCCTTCATCTTAACTTCCGAGTGAATTGCGGGTCAAGAGGCGACCCCTGCTAACTCCGCTCGCTAAGCCGCGGCCTACAGCCAGAATGGATTTTTTCGCTACTCGCGATGAGCTTCTGCGCGGTGCGGGACACGTTCCGCAGTCGAGGATGACCTGGGCATCCATACGCCCTCCACGACGCGCACGTCCAAGCCCGGGTGACGAAGGAACTCGAAGAATCGAGTGATCCTCCGGGGACGCGCCAAGGATGTAGGTCTTCGCCTTCCCGCTCGCCAGACGATCACTCCCTTGGGACTCGAAGGTTGCCAATCCAACGTGATCGTCGATGGGCCCTCTGATCGCGCGGAGCCGGCGTACGGCGCCCGGGGCGGAACCGTAACGCCCTACGACCGGCTCGCGATCGCCGCGGCGAGGGGGGTCACGAAGTGGGGGACGGCCCGCTCCGTTGCGAGCGTGTCGGCCCGGTCGAGGAGCCCCCGCAACCCCTCTTCCAGCGAGGCGGGCGTCTCGACGCCCCAGTATTTGCGGAGCGTCAGCAGAACGCTGATGGGCTGCGGCTCGAACTGGCCGGTACGGACTTCGTAGGTGCTCGTGCGCGATTTGACTTCGAAATACGCCTGCACGTCGCACTGCGGCGTCAGGGCGAATCCGATCGACGGCTGGGCGTCGACGATGCGCAGGGTTTCTTCGCCGGCGACGATGCCCTCTTCCAGGTGTCCGGGCATCAGCGTTTCCGCCACGATCTGATCGTGGTTGCCGCGGTACATCAGGTCGAAGCCGTAGACGACCTCCATGTGGTCGAAGTCGATGTCGCTGAGCGTCAGGTGGTGCGGCGCCTGGGAGAGTACGAACTCGGCAAAACGACGGAAGTCGTCGAGGTCGCCCGGCAGAAAGTGGCCGAAGCGGATGCTGTCCGGGTCGAGGCGGAACCACCGCCGCGATCCGCCGTCGTCGGGGTCCTCCTCGAGAATGAGGGACTCGTTCTCGCGTCGGCGGAGCTTGCGCAGGCCGGGGTACTGCTTGCGCAGCCGGTCGAAGAAGTGCAGCAGCGTCTCCCGTTCGGGCGCGATGCCCAGCTTCAAAAAGAGCCGGACGCTGACGTAGAACTCGTCGCAGAACGCGCCAAAATCGACGCTCATGGGATCCCCCAGCGGAGCGGGCGGTCCGCCGGCCCCGTAGATGCATTATCGAACCGAAGGACCCGTCTTTCAACCGCCGCGTCCGCTCTACCTGAGTCGTGGCATGGCCTTGCGCAGCGTGCGACGCAGGCCGGACTCTGTCCGACCGATGAACACACCGGCCGTTATCGCAGCCGCCACGCAGGAAACCGCGGGCGTCGGCACATGAATCAGGGTCCGTCGCCCCCTGAGCCGGTTGGAGCGCTTGGCGACCGGCCGGTCGGCCGCGATGATAGCCGGTCGGTCCGTGCCCACGCCGCCGGCGCAGGCCGAGGCGAAGTGCCGCCCGTGTCATTGTGACCTCGTCGGCCGCGAACCAAGAGCAGGAAACCGCGCATGCAGCCCATTGTCTCCGGCACCACGACCGAGCGCATCGTCCGCACCTCGATCGTCACGGTGATGTTCCTCGGCTTCTCGGCCTATTCCTTCTACGACGGCTACGTGGGCTATCCGAAGCAGAATCTCACCGAGAGGCTGCGCACGGACTTCGCGGCGGCCGCGCCGCAGACCTTGCCGCCGATCAGCGAGAAGATCGTCGAGGGGGCGGAAACCGACATTCAGCCCGGCAGCCCCGTATCCGGGCTCGCCGATCAGTTCGGGATCGAGCCGCTGAAGCACACCGACCCGGCGTCGCGGGCGGAAAGCTACTACCTCTTTGGCGCGGGCGGCCACATCAAGGTGACCACGGCCCGCGGCGAGATCACCAAGGCCGAATTCCTGAAGGGCCCCAAGCACACCGAAGCCGACCTGCTGGCACAGAAAGTCATGGGCATTGGCGTGGGCCTCGTCGGCCTCATCATGTTCGCCCACTGGCTGCGCGTGATTCTGACGCGGGCCGAATTGAACGACGAGGGTCTCCAGCTCCGCGGCCGGCCCTTCGTTCCCTTCTCTGCGATGAAGGCCTTCCACGCCGCCGACTTCCGCAAGAAGGGATGGATGGATCTCGAGTACGAGGTGGGCGGCGCCTCGCGGACGGTCCGGCTCGACGACTACGTCATCAAGAAGTTCAACCCCATCCTCGACGAGATCTGCGCCCGCACCGGCCTGCCCGATCCGCGCCCGGCCCCGGCGGAGCAGGAGCCCGCCGGCGAGTCCCGCGGTTGATTCGCCCACCGCGTTCCCCGCTGCGGCTGAGCGAGCTGGAGCGGGGTCCGCTCCGATTCCGTCCGCCGTCCGCGCCTGGGACCTGGTAGACCCGGCGGTCTGCACAGATTGTGCCGACCATGTCGTCTGCAGGGTCCGAGCCCACCCCCGCGCCCGCTTGGCCGCCTGTCGCTTGTGCGTTCGCAACAAAGCCGCCTTAAGTGCTACCGTAACATTACCTTAGGTCCTGTCCATCGGGGCAGCCCGGCGCGCGGGCTCCGCGCGGTTCCGGCCCGAGAAACCCCTCATTTCCAGTGTCAGTGTCCGGGTCGGAATCGCTCTTTTGCTGTTGTGTTTCAACGGTGGCTTGGGTTATATTGGGCGCATTGTGGGCTGGTCGAGCGGGGAGGGAACGCACGCCGCCGCCCTTGGGCATCCTGTCTCTTTTTTGTTCATCCGAACTTTCGTTTCCAGCACTCGGCCGGGCAGGGGCTGTTCCACTTGCCTGCGGGCCGGCCGATCGCTGACGTTGGTTGTTTCCGGGTGCGGCTCGCCCACTATCGCCCGCGGCGAGCCTTGCGCCGGCAGATGATCGGGGGGAGGACAGTTCATCGGGGATGCAGGGCCGAGCGCAGCCTGTGGCGGTCGGCGTTGCGAGGAGCGGAAGAGAGTCACTTTTCACAATCGGGGATCTTGGGCAGATTTCGAACCCGCGCGGGCGTGGGTTCGGACGAATCTGACCTCTGTCGGTCCCGGGAACCATTGTTAGGGAGGGTTTTGCAGATGGTAAAGACAGGGTTCTGTACCACCGGCTGTTGCCGGGGAGTCATGATGCTGTGGGCGGCGGCCGCCGTGATGGCGCTGTCGTTCGCGGCCACGCCGGCTAACGCCGGCCCCGGTACGTGTTGTACCGAGAATCTGGGCGTTCCGGGATGCAGCGATGCAACCGTCGAGGCTTGTGTTTGCGCGCTCGACTCGTTCTGCTGCGCCACTGAGTGGGACCAGATCTGCGTCGATGAGGTTGGGGATTTCGGCTGCGGCGTTTGCCCTGTTCCGGGCGCCTGCTGCCTGACCGCCGGCGGCTGCACCGTGACGGACTCGGCCGGTTGTACCGGGATCGGCACCTACCAGGGTGACGGCACCGAGTGCTCCACGGCCGGTTGCGCCGGGGTTTCGCCGGGCGATGACTGCACCGTGGCGATCACGGCCGTCGACGGGGCGAACCCGTTCGACAGCACGGGTGCGACAACGGACGGCATCAGCGAGCCGAGCTGCGCCTTCCCGTTCGGCACCGATGAGCAGATCTTCCAGGATCGCTGGTTCGAGTACACGTCGACCTGCACGGGCGAGCTCTTCGTCGACACGTGCGGCGGCTTCGTGGGCGACCCGCGTCTGTCGATCTATGCGGGCTTTGACTGCCCGCCGCTCGGCGCTCCGCTCGAGTGCAACGACGACCATGGCAACGCCACTGAGGCGGACACCGGTCTCGCCTGCCCGGGCGGCCTCGAGTCGTCGCTCTCGATCCCGACGGTGCTGGGCAACCAGTACCTCATCCGCGTGGGTACCTTCACCGCGACGACGACCACGGGCCCCGACGCGCTGAACATCCTCTGCGTGCCGGATCCGGTCGGCGCCTGCTGCACCGACGACGGCAACACCTGCACCGACGGCGTGGAGACGGTCAACTGCACCGGCATCTCCTTCCCCGGCGAGCTTTGCGCGGACGTTGATTGCCCGACCACCGGCGCCTGCTGCGCTGAGGATGGCTCGTGCACCGAGACGCTGCCCAACGGCTGCGGCGGCTACGTCTGCGACCTGACCGCCCTCACCGGCGCGACCTGCTTCGCGGACACCGACGCCAACGGCGTCGTCAATGCCGCTGACCGCGGTCAGATTTCGGCCAACATCGGCCAGACCGCCGATGACCTGATCTGCCAGTTCGACCTCGACGGCAACGGCGTCATCAACGCGGCCGACCGCGGCCAGGTTTCCGCCAACATCGGCGCCTGCAGCGCCCTGCCGAACTACCAGAACGGCAGCGGCCTGAATGCGGCCGGCGACGGCCCCGATCCGCGCTTCCCGGGCGGCGGCGGCGACTTCCACGGCGTGGGCACCACCTGCGCCGAGACGGTCTGCGGCGGCGCCTGCTGCGATCCGGACACCGGCGCTTGCGCCGATGTCATGAACGAGGGCGAGTGCACCGGCCTCGGCGGCGTGTACCAGGGTAACGGCTCGGTCTGCACGGCCGGCCTCTGCCCGATCCCGCCGACGGGCAATGACCTGTGCGACGACGCGGTCTCGCTGACGGCCGGTGGTGCTTCGCACACCGCCGACAACACCGCCGCCACCGATGACGCGATCGCCGCGTGTGGCACCACCGCGACCCCGAACCAGGGCATCTGGTACCAGGTGGTCGGCGACGGCACGACCTACACGGTCGACACCTGCCTCGCGGGCACCAACTACGACACCATGGTGAACGTGTGGTGCAACGACTGCGACGACCTGTTCTGCGTCGGCGGCAACGACGACGCGGTGGGCGCTCCGCCCGAGTGTGCCCTTGGCACGCTGAACCGCAAGTCGCGCTTCTCGTGGTGCACGACCCCCGGCCAGCTGTACACGATCATGGTCGGCGGCTTCAGCGCCACCTTCGGCGTCTCTGAGGTTCGCGTGACGACCGATGCGTTGACCTGCGGTTCGCCGGTCGGCTGTGCGCCCCCGACGGGTGCCTGCTGCACCGACGACGCTGGCGCCTGCACCGTGGTGAGCGCTGCCATGTGCTCCGGCATGGGCGGCATCTACCGTGGCGACGGCACCGACTGCGAGACGACTGAGTGCGTCGGCGCCTGCTGCACCGGCGGCGGCGCTTGCGCGATCTCGCGCGAGGCGACCTGCGATGACGCGCTCGGCACCTACATCGGCGACGGCACGGACTGCGATCCGAATCCGTGTGCGCTCGGCGCGTGCTGCACCGACGACGGCGCCTGCAACGACGTCTCCGGCGACGACTGCGCCCTCGCGGGCGGTCGCTACTCGGGCGACGCCACCACGTGTGCGAACGTCGTCTGCGAGCCGGTCGGCGCCTGCTGCAACGACCAGCTCTGCAGCGAAGGCTTCCGTGATGACTGCCTGGCGGGCCTCGGCTCGTTCCTTGGCGAAGGCACCGAGTGCACGGGTGCTCCGTGCGAGCGTGGCGCCTGCTGCCAGGGCGACACCTGCACCGTCGAGAAGCCGGACGACTGCGCCACGCTGCTCGGCGAGTACCAGGGTGCGGCGACGACGTGCGATCCGAATCCGTGCGTCGACAACGACCTCTGCGAGGATGCCCGTCCGCTGAGCATCCCCGGCAGCGACGCCGACACGACCACCACGGCCACTGACGAGGTGCCCGCGCTGACATGCACGGTCTCTTCGCCGAACCAGGCTCGCTGGTACCAGGTCGTCGGTGACGGCACCACCTTCACGGTGTCCACCTGCGATCCGGGCACGACCTTCGACACGATGGTCCAGGTCTGGTGCGGCAACTGCGTCGACCCGATCTGCATCGGCGGCAACGACGACGCGGCCGGCAGCCCCGGCGACCCGACGTGCATCCTCTCCGGCGGCACGGTCCACCGTCGTTCGCGCTTCAGCTGGTGCACCGAGCTCGGTGAGGTCTACCTCATCGCGGTCGGCGGCTTCAGCACCACCGTGGGCGATTACGTCGTGACGGTCAGCTCGAATGCGACGACCTGCACCGGCGCCAACGCCTGCGACAACGATGGTGCCTGCTGCCTCGACAGCGAGACGTGCGTCTCCTCGACGCCGAACGCCTGTGCCAATATGGGCGGCAGCTTCCGCGGTGTCGGTTCCGACTGCGGCACGCAGGATTGCTCCAGCAACTGCCTCACCTGCCCGTCGCCCGTCGCCACCTATCCGTACCTCGAGACCTTCGAGGCGGGCATGGGCGGCTGGGTCGACACCGGCACGACCACGTTCGACTGGATCCGTGACAGCGGCGGCACGCCGTCCACGGGCACGGGCCCGAACGTGGACCACACGCTGGGCACGGCCGCCGGCTTCTACATGTACACGGAAGCCAGCACCGGCACCGCCGGGTTCGTGGACACGCTCGAAGGCCCCTGCTTCGACATCAGCGGCCTGGCTGAGCCGGAACTGCGGTTCTGGTACCACATGTTCGGCACCGCCGCGGGCATGGGTTTCCTGCGGGTCGACGTGTCCGACGACGGCTGCTTCAACTGGACGACGGTCGCGTTGTTCGACGGGCCTCAGCAGGTTGCGCAGGCCGATCCGTGGCTGGAAGCGGTGATTGATCTGTCCACCTTCGGCGACGTGATCAACATCCGCTTCGTCGGCAGCAAGGACACCAGCTTCGAGGGCGACATGGCCATCGACGACATCGGTGTCGGCGAGGCCGGCGCTCCGCCCCCGATGGGCGCGTGCTGCCAGGGCGAGTTCCTGTGCACCGACGGCACCGCGGCTGAGTGCGCAGTGGCTGGCGGTACTTACCAGGGTGACAACACTGAGTGCTCCACCACGGTCTGCCCGCCGTGCACCGAGTGCGCTGTCTCCTACACCAACTGCGGCGTGGGTGTCGCTGACGACTGCATGGACAACGTCACCTTCAACACCATCAACAACACGACGGTGGCTGAAGCGTGCCCGAGCAGCTACGGCGACTACACGGCCATCTCGACCGACGTCGAGCGCGGCCAGACCTATGCCATCTCGGTGCAGGTGAACAACAACTGCGACGGCAGCGGTCCGTGGAACCAGTTCGCCAAGGTCTGGATCGACTGGAACCAGAACTGCGCGTTCGAGGCTTCCGAGGCGACTGACCTCGGCAGCACTGGCGCCGTGGCTCTGCCTCCGCCGCTGACGGCGAACATCACGGTCCCGCTGGATGCCGAGTTGGGCGAGACCACGATGCGCGTCATCGAGCAGTTCAGCGCCAGCCCGGCGACGGCGTGCTCGCCCACGAGCACGACCTTCGGCGAGGCCGAGGACTACACGGTCAACGTGCTCCCGGCCCCGTAGTTCGGTCTGGCTGAACTGACGTCCTGCAAATCCCCCGCCCGCGTCGGAACTCCGGCGCGGGCGGGATTTTTTTGGCGCCGGAGGTTCACGGACTCAAGGGGAATTGCGGATTGCGGATTGGGGATTGGGAGAAAGGCGTGGCGCTGATCGGCTCACGCGTGTGCATGACCGTTGGCACCGTCCGGACGGTCTGCTGCTTGATGCCAATCCGCAATCCGAAATCCGCAATCACCCGCCCTGCGTGCGAACCTCCGGGCCTCCCCCTACAATCCCGCCCGATGCCCGCCGTGCTCGACATCGTGAATCTCCGCAAGGAGTACCGCGCCGGCCGGGAGGCCGTCGTGGCGCTAGCGGGCGTGAGCCTGTCGGTGGCCCAGGGCGAGTTCGTGGCCATCATGGGGGCCAGCGGGTCGGGTAAGAGCACGCTCCTGCACCTGACCGGCGGGCTGGACCGGCCGACCTCGGGCCAGGTGCTGGTCGAGGGTCGCGACCTCGCCGCCCTGGGCGATCGCGGCCGCACGCTGTTCCGCCGCCGCCGCCTGGGGTTCATCTTCCAGTCGTACAACCTGCTGCCCACGCTTTCCGCGGTCGAAAACGTGACCCTCCCTTCGCTGATGGAAGGCAACGGCGGGCACGGCCGGGCAGACCGCGCCGCCGATCTGCTGCGGCTGGTCGATCTGGGCCATCGCCTCCACCACCGCCCGCAGGCGATGTCCGGCGGCGAGCAGCAGCGCGTGGCCATTGCCCGGGCGATGATGAACGACCCCGCGCTGATCCTGGCCGACGAGCCGACCGGCAACCTCGACAGCCGCCACGCCGAGTCCATCTGGCGGCTGCTCCGCCGCCTCTGCCGCGAGGAGGGGCGCACGGTGGTCACCGTGACCCACGAGGCTGCGGGGGCGACGTTTGCGGATCGGGTGATCTTCCTGAAAGACGGCGGCCTGGTCGGCTCGATGGAACCGGGTGGAGAGGGTCATGCTGCGCTGGTTGCGGCTCGGTATACGGAACTACTGGGCTAGGCCCGGCCGGACGGCGGCGTGCCTGCTGTCGGTCGCGCTGGGCGTGGCCACGGTGGTCTTCGTGACCGCCTTCTACGAGACTGCGCGCCGCGTCATCACCGACGAGGTGATGGTGAACTGGGTCGGCGCGGCCCACTTGAGCATCGAGCCCCCCGGCGCCCATCACGGCCTGCTCGATGCGGGCCTCGCGGGGGAGCTCGCCCGGCTCCCGGAAGTGCGCCACGCCTCCGCCCGCCTCAACCGCCGCGCCTTCCGAGTGGCGACGTTCACCGACGACCAGCTCACCGCGCAGCCGGAGGCTTTCGTCGATCTGGTCGGGATTGATCCCGTCGGCGGGGCGCCCTTCGTCTCGTTGCCGGGGCTGGAGGGGCGACTGTTCGACCCCGGCGAGGCGGGCGCTGCCGTCATTGAGAAGGAAGCCGCGGCGGCGTGGGGCATGACCCTCGGCGACACCTTCCAGGTTCAGGCGGCGATCCGCACGCACGCCGTGACGCTCACGGTGGTCGGCCTGTTCGACAGCCAGCGCCTGGCCGAGTTTCAGAAGCCGACGGTGTACGCCGACCTCGGCGAGGCGCAGCGCATCGTGGATCAGCCCGGCGGGGCGACGGTGATCGACCTGATGCTGCGCGATCCTGCGCCGGAGCAGGTGCGCGCCGTGCGTCAGCGGATCGAAGAGCTGCTCGCTGCGCGCGGGCTGCCCTACAGCGTCGAGTCGACCGAGGCGCGGCAGCAACTGCTTGGCGAGGCCGAGCGGCTGACGCGCGTGCTGCTGGTCATGCTCGCGGGCATTACCATGCTCACGGCGTTCTTCATCATCCTCACCACGATGAGCGCGAGCCTGGTTGAGCGGCGGTCGCAACTTGGCGTGCTGCGGTGCGTGGGGGCGACGCGCGGCCAGCTCGCGTCGATGCTCCTGGCCGAACTGACACCGCTGGGCCTGCTGGGCACAGCCGCCGGCGTGGGGCTGGGCGTCGCGCTGACCCGATTGGTGCCCGAACTCCCCGACGTGCACATTCCCCATGTCTACCTGAGCGAGTGGGGGATCCGCCTCGCCGCGATCAGCGGCATCCTCACCACGCTGGCCTGCGCCGCGATTCTGATTCTGCAGGTGTGTCGCGCCACGCCGCTGCAGGTCGTCGCTTCGGATGCGCGCCCGGCCCGCGGCTGGGTCGTCGTCCTCTCCGGTGCGATCGGGGCGACGCTGATCGCCAGCTTCATGATCCGGCGCCACACGCTGGGGCGCGACGCGTGGCTGTCCGCCTCGACCCAGTCGCTCGATGCGGTCTCGCTCTACGCGGGGTACGTGCTGCTCGTGCCGCTGGTGGTACTGCTGATCGGCCGGCCGCTGGCCCGCCTGGTGGGGCCGCTGCTGGGCATCCGTGGTCAGCTTGCCGTCGACCAGTTCGGGCGTGCGCCGTGGCGCAGCGCCGGCGTCTGCTGGATGCTGATCGTCGGGCTCTCCATGATCGTGTACCTGTCCGTCGTGCTGCGCGGCTCGATGGACGCGATCTGGTCGTTCCCCGCCCAGTTGCCGGAGGCGTTCGTGTGGTCGCCGCGGCCCGTGGACAGCGCCGCTATCGAGCGCGCCCGGCGGATTCCCGGCATCCGCGAGTTCACCGTGGTCACCGACGTCCGTTGTCGACTCGCGCCGGTATCGGCGAGGGGGTCGGCCATTGCGGGCCTGCTGGAGGGGCTGCTTGACCAGGTGCTCTCGCCGACGTTCGTCGCGGGCGAACCGGACAAGCTCCCCCGGCTGCTGAAGCTCTCCTGGGTGGAAGGGACGGAGCAGGAGGCGATCGAGAAGCTGCGGCAGGGCGGACATGTGCTGATCCCCGTGCAGGCCTCAAAGCGGCACGACCTGCATCTGGGCGACCGCGTTCGGGTGACCATCGACCGCCGTGCGTCGGAGTTCACCGTGGCGGGGGTGGTTCAGTCGCCGGCCCTCGACATCGCCGTGACGTTTTTCCAGGCGGACAGCTACTTCCAGTTTGCCGCGGCCAGCGCGATCCTGGGCACGCGGCAGGACCTGATCGACCGCTTTGGCATCGACGGCGTCTCGATGTTCCTCTGCGACCTGGAGCGCAGCGGGATTCCGCCCGCACGGAACTTCGGCCCCATGTCCTACGCCGACAACGCCACCGTCGCCGGCGCGATGCTGGAGTGGAAGGACGCGCTGGCCTACGAACGCGGCCGCATCGAGGCCGTCGAGGGTGACATCCTGCGCTGGTTCCATGACGATGCCGAACTGTCTGCCGCCGCGGCCGAGGAGATCCGCCACTTCGGCCAGGCACTGCGCCGGGTGGTGTGGAACTACGACCGCCGCCCGCGCGAGGAGAGCTGGGCGTTGCTGCAGGAGCGGTTGATCCTCCAGGCCGTCGCCGAGGCGATGGACCGCCCGGACGCGATCATCGGCTCGGTCGCGCGGCTCAAGGCGCATCTCGAGAAGGATCTGCAGCGCTCGACGACGATTCTGTCGCTGATTCCCTCGCTGTCGCTGTTCGTCGCGGGGATCGGCATTGCCAACCTGATGATGGTCAGTGTCCATGCCCGGACCCGGCAGCTCGCCATCCTCCGGGCCGTCGGCGCGCTGCGCTCTCAGATTCTGCGGCTCGTGCTGACGGAAGCCATCACGCTCGGCGCGCTGGGCAGCCTCATGGGCGTCGTGATGGGGATGCATCAGGCGTGGGCCGATGGTAACCTGCTTCAGGAGTTGATCGGCCTGCAGATCGGCTTCGTCGTGCCGCTGGGGACGATCGGGCTGGCGGTCGGGTTGACGCTGGGGGTGTGCCTCGTGGCGGGGCTGGGGCCCGCGCGATACGCCGCCCGCAACGACATCGTCTCCGCGTTGCAGACGACCTGACCGCAGAACGGACGCCACGCTCATGACCGCACCGAAACCGAGCCTCTACGTCACCAACGACCCGTACTACATGGAGAACGGCTATACGCTGTACCTGCGCGATGGCGGCCCGTGCTGGATCATCGATCCGGGCCTTCCGCCGCAGGGCGCGCGGATCATCGCCCACGTCCGGGAGCATCGACTCACCCCGGAGCGCATCGTGCTGACGCACGCCCACGCCGACCACATCGGCGGGCTCGACGAAGTGTGCGAGGCGTTCCCCGGCGTACCGGTGCACCTTGCCCGCGAAGAGTGGGCGGCCCTGACCGACCCGATGGAAAACCTCTCGGGGCTCTTCGGCCCCGGGCTCGTGACGCGGTGCACGGATCCGAAAGACCTGCCGCACGAGGGCACTCTGACACTCGACGGCACGACCTGGCGCGCCCTCGACGTGTCCGGCCATTCGCCCGGCGGACGGGGGCTCTACTGCGCCGAGTTGGGGATGGTCATCGTCGGCGATGCGCTGTTTCTGGACAGCGTCGGACGCGTCGACTTTCCGCACAGCAATGGCGAACAACTGATGCGCAACATCCACGCCAACCTGATGACCCTTCCTGATGATACGACCGTCTACAGCGGCCACGGCCCGCAGACCACCATCGGTCGCGAACGGCGCCAGAATCCCTACGTGGTACACGGCCTGTGACAACGGCGGAGCCTGCTGCGCCGCCTGCAGCCGTCGGCGATGCGCTGCCTGCCGTTGCCGTCATCGTCCCCGCGCTGAACGAAGCCGCGGCGCTTGAGCGTCTGCTGCCGGTGCTGCGGCCGTTCGGCCTCGGCCAGGTGCTGGTGTGCGACAACGGCTCGACGGACGAGACGGCGCAGGTCGCAGCCGCCGCGGGGGCGACGTGCGTGCTCGAGCCGCGGCGGGGCTATGGCTCCGCCTGCCAGGCGGGGCTGCGCAGCCTCGCGGCGGGAATCGCGGTCGTGGTGTTCCTCGATGCGGACCTGAGCGACGACCCGGCGCAGTTGCCCGCGCTGGTCGCCCCGATCCTCGCGAACGAGGCGGACTTCGTCCTCGGCGCGCGGGTGGCGGCGCTGCGCGAGCCGGGGTCGATGACCCTGCCCCAGGCGGTCGGTAACCGGCTCGTGCCGTGGCTGATTCGGCTGGGCTGGGGGCATGCCTATCGCGACATGGGTCCGTTTCGCGCCGTGCGACGGTTGGCGATCGAGGCGATGGGCCTCCGCGATCAGACCTTCGGCTGGAACATCGAGATGCAGGTTCGCGCGGTCGAGCTGGGGCTGCGCATCCGCGAAATCGACGTGCCCTATCGCCGACGGCGCGTGGGGCGGAGCAAGATCAGCGGAACCCTGCGCGGCGTGGTGCTGGCCACGTGGCGGATCCTGGCGACCTGCGCAGCGATGTGGTGGACCCGCGGCGGTCGCCGTCGGACGGGCGGGGCGGCTACATCGTCGTAACGTCGAAATCCGCCGCGGGCCGCTTGACCGTCACAAGCGGCCGCATGACCGGTTCGGCGTCCGCGTCGCGGAGCTCGGCCGGCCCCTCTTGCCAACTGCCCGGCGCGCCCGCCCCGAACGCCAGGTGGCGGCGCAGCTCCG
The DNA here is from genome assembly GCA_964426945.1 of uncultured Phycisphaeraceae bacterium. GTDB lineage: Bacteria > Planctomycetota > Phycisphaerae > UBA1845 > UBA1845 > CAYRSS01. The sequence continues at coordinate 55,255 of CAYRSS010000004.1, read as the reverse complement.
CGAACCATGTGTCGGCGTCAAGTGTCGCCGCGGCGCGCAGCGCCGCGACCGCGAGCTCCGCCCGTCGTGCCGGCCTGCACAGCTCCTCCAGCGCCGCGCAAATCGCAGCGGGATCCCGCGACGTCACCACCAGGCCGCAGCCTCGCTCGCGCACGAACCGGGCCACGAAGGAGCCCTCCGGCACGACGGCCAGAATCGGCCGCCCGGCCGCGAGGTAGTCGACGAGCTTCGAGGGGAAACACCCCTGCACTTCCTGCGGATAGGGGGTTGCGAAGCCGAGGGCCACAACGCACACATCCGCCGCCGCGAGTGCGGCGATCGCCTCGGCCCGCGGCAGCCACGCGCGATCGCAGCCGACCAGCAGCGGATGCGGCGGGCTCTGGAATCGAAGTTTCGCCGCGGGGTACGCCGCACACGCGCGGATCAGCGCGGCGACGGCGTCCTCGTGCGCCTCGTAGACCGCGCCGCTGTATACCAGTTGCAGCGAGTCGTCCGCGGGTCGCGGCGGCAGTGGTCGCGCGTCCGGCGGCACGCAATGCGGGAGGATGGCCAACCGGGTCACGCCGCGGCCCGCGTAGTGCGCCGCAAACTCGCGCGTGGGCACCAGCGTCAGCCACGCACTCCGCAGCAGGCGCCCGTCGATGAGCCGCCACAGCAGACGCCGCAGACGCGACCGCGTCAGCAGTGACTCGCTGCACAGGTCGTGCATGTAGGTGACCAGCGGGACGCCCAGCCGGCGGGCGATGATCGCCCCGGCCAGCAGGCCGAAGCGGTAGGGATACACAGCCAGCACCCGATCCACCGGCCATCCGGCTGCCAGTCGCCCGGCGGCGCGGATCATCCGCCACGTTGTCAGCAGGTCCGCCGCCAGCGTCCGGAAGCGCACGGGGCGATCGTCCGGCATCGGCCAGGGAACGGTTTCGACGGGGATGCGTGGGGTGGGTGTCTGCGCCGCCTCGGGTGGTTCGGGCGTCGCCCGCGTCAGCACGCGATAGGCCTGCCCCGAAGCGGGGGCGAAGAGACTCGCCAGCACGTTGGCCGAGGCCCGCGACGCGGGGGGCCAGTGCCACGAGACGATCAGCGTGCGCGGGGCGGGCGCGGCGTGCATCATCCACGGCGGGAAGTCGTCCGCCGCCGTGTCGCGGCCGAGGTAGTCGCGGAGGCGGTCCGCATACACCTTCGGCTCGGCCAGCCGGTCGCGTCGACCCCGCCGGTACCCCAGCCAGCGCCCCAGCAGCACCAGTTCGCCCAGCGCGAGGGCGCCGGCGTACGCTGCGATGGCGGTGAGGCCGCCGCGTGCCGCCGCGGCGATCCGGCCGCCGCTCGTCGCCGAAGCGTTGTCGGCGGGGCGGGCGAACTTTCGCGCCGCGAGGGCGGCGGTTTCGTGATGAGGTCGCGCGAAGAGCACCAGCAGCATCGCCGCGACCGCCGCCGCGGACCATCCACCGTAGAGCGATGCCCAGCCCAGGGCGACAGCAGACCACAGCAGCAGCGCGAGGTAGCGCCCCGATCGATAGCGCTGCGCCGCACCGCCGCGGCCGATGTGGGCCTCGCCGCGTTCGTAAGCACGAAACTGTCGCAACAGGGCGATGGGCCCCGTGCGCGGCCGCCACTCGACGACCGCGCTCTCGGCGAATGCATAGCCGACGCGCGGCAGCAGCGAGCGAAGCTTCAGGTCGAACAGCGTGTCTTCCGCCGTCTGCAGCCAGTGCGGAAACCCGTAGGCCCGCTCCCATGCTCGCCGGCGGAACGCGATGGAACGGGCGCTGGGGTTGAATCGTGTCGGGTCGATAGGGCGCAGCGCGCCGGGCATCGTGGTCATCCCCGCGAGCCGCTCAAAGGCATTGCAGCCGGCGACGCGGTAGGCGCCGCCGACCACGTCGATCCGTCCATCGCGGAACGGGGCGGTCAGGCGCTCCAGCCACTCCGGCTCGGCGCGGCATCCGGCGTCGATGCAGGCGATCAGGTCGTACCGCGCCGCGCGGATCGCGCGGTTGCGGCCGTCGGCGATGGTGCACCGCGCTCCAGCCACGACCTTCGCCCGCGGGTGCGATCGGGCGATCTCGCGGATCTCCTCGAGGGATTCCGGGTCGCTGCCGCCGTCGGCGATGACGATCTCGTCCGGCGTGCGCGTCTGGAAGCGCAGGCTGTCGATCATCTCGCGCAGGCCCGCGGTGTCGTTGAGCACGGTGCACACCACGGAAACGGGCGATCGCGAAACGGTCATCGAAAAGTCCAAGAGTCCAAACGTCCAAATCGGAGGCGCGGGGCGTCCGAGGTTACGCGCGCGGACTGTGCGCCGTGGATTGGTTATCGGCTGTAGCGAGGGGGTGGTGCAGTGGCGGGCCGAAGATTGTCCGGCCACGTCGCGTGCCAGCCTAGTTCAGCCACGTCGCGTGCGACGTGATGGCCTCGCTGGGTCGTCGGGGAGGGGTGGGTGCTGGCGTCCGGACGCCTCTCGACATGCCGCCGCACGCGGCGGAGCTAAACAAGTCGGGCGGCGCTGAACAAGCCGGGCAGCGCGCATCATCCCAGCCCGCGCTGAACGAACCAGGCGTCAGCCCCCGACCCAGGCGTTGGCCACGTCGAGCGCCCGCAGCATGCTCTGCGCCTTGTTGAGCGTTTCCTGGTACTCGCGTGAAGGCTCCGAGTCGGCCACGATGCCCGCCCCGACCTGGGCGTACACGTGCCGCCGCCCGTCGGCGCCGGGCGTGATCACCAGCGTCCGCAGGGCGATGCAGGTGTCCATGTTGCCGTCGAAATCGACGTAGCCCACCGCCCCGGCGTAGGGCCCGCGGCGGACGGTTTCCAGCTCGTCGATGATCTGCATCGCCCGAATCTTGGGCGCTCCACTTACCGTGCCCACGGGCAGGACGCTGCGGATGGCGTCGAACGCCGTGCGACCCTCGGCCAGCGTACCCGTCACGTTGCTGCAGATGTGCATCACGTGGCTGTACCGTTCGACGCTCATCAGGTCTTCGATGCGGACGCTTCCGATTTCGCAGATCCGCCCGAGGTCGTTACGGCCGAGGTCCACGAGCATGATGTGCTCGGCACGCTCCTTGGGGTCGGCCAGCAGCTCCGCCTCCAGCCCGCGATCCTCCGCCTCGTTGCGCCCGCGCGGCCGCGTGCCCGCCAGCGGCCGCGTCGTCACCGTCCGCCCCTCGATGCGGCAGAGAATCTCCGGCGAACTGCCCACCAGCGTCACGCTCGGCGTCTTGAAGTAGAACATGAACGGCGACGGATTGATGACGCGCAGGGCGCGGTAAATGTCGAACGGTTCGGCCGCCGTCGTGGCCGACAGCCGCTGCGAAATCACCACCTGGAAGATGTCGCCCGCGCGGATGTACTCCTTGCAACGGTCGACCGCCCGGGAGAACGCCTCCGGCGTGAAGTTGCTCGCGTAGGCCTCGCGCGGCTGCGCAGGGACGTCGTTGATCGGCCGCAGCGAACCGATGGCCACGCGCCCGAGCTGATCCACCAACCCCTCGATCCGGCGACACGCGGCGCGGTAGGCGTCGTCGGCGCTGACGCCCTCCTTCACCGCGGCGTGGGCTACCACGTGCACGGTCTTGCGCACGTGGTCAAAGATGATCATGCGGTCATAGATGCCGAACTGCATCTCCGGCAGTTTGAGGTCGTCCGGCGGCGGCGTGCCGAGCTTTTCGTAGTGTCGGGCGATGTCATAGCCCGCGTAGCCCACGGCCCCCCCGACAAATCGCGGCAGGCCGGGGGTGTGCATCGCGCGGTAGCCCGACAGAACCCGCTCAAGCTGCGCCAGCGGATCGCCCTCGGTGATCGTCTCCACCTGGCCGTCGCGGGTGATCGTCGTCCGCCCGTCGCGGGCCTCGACTCGGGCGATGGGGTCGATGCTCAGGAACGAATACCGGGCGATCTTCTCGCCGCCGATGACGCTTTCGAGCAGGAACGCGTGCTCCACGCCGGCCGAGAGGCAGTCAAACGCCGCCACCGGTGTCAGGTGATCCGACAGCAGTGTGCAGTACACAGGAATGGTGTTGTACCGCGCGGTCAGCGGCGTGAACTCGGCCAGCGATGGTCGAAACTGGAGCATGGCGCGATGCTATCTTCGGCTGAAAAAAGTGGCAAGTTGCGGGTAGCGAGTGGCAAGCCGGAGGTTGCGTGCGGCTGACCGCCTCTCTCCGAGCCGCGATCGTCAGGGAGCGTGCTTCGGCGCCTGCACAGTCATCGCCGCTCCATCGCCGCGGGGTGGTTCCCGCTGGGATTGACTCGTCCGGCGGTCCTTCACGCTTCGCGCGAAGGGTCTCACGCAAGGGCGCAAAGCTCGCCAAGAGGAGGACGGAACCCGGGCTGTTCATTGGGTACATCCGAGCTTTGGTGGCGCGCTGCCGGCCATTCTGTTGCGATTGAATCGGCCGCGATCATTCCTTCCCTCGCCCTCCGGGCGAAGATGGCTACAAACGTAACTGGCATTCGCAACAGCGCTGGGTTTGTCACGACCAGAGGGAAGCATCCTTGTCCGCTCTTCACTCGCAACTCGCCACTTGCAACTACGTCCCCCGCGTATGCCCGTACAGCGCAATATGCAACCGCGGACAAAACCGAAACCCCCGCTCCTTGCACAGCTCCGCGACCCACGGGCCGCGGGCGTCGAGGTCGGGTTGCGACACGCCCTGGGGCATGAGCAGCACGTCGCCGGGATCGACGTCGCCGAGGGCCGCGAGCAGGGCGTCCACCTCATCCAGATCTTCGGGCCGATCGATCACGAACTTCAGTTGGCGGTCGCGGCAGGCCATGAAGCGGCGGATGACGTCGAGGTTGATGCGTGACGCTTCGTGCCGCTGGGTCCACGCCCCGGCGTCCGGCGGCGTCGAGTTCGCCAGCTTCGGGCTGACGCTGGCCAGGTCGCAGGCGACGTCCCTCCACACCGTCCCGGCCGTTTCGATGGTGATGTGATAGCCCCCGGCCGCGAGGGCGGCGGTCAGGGCCTCGATCTCCGGTGCGATCATCGGCTCGCCGCCGCTGACGACGACGTACCGCGTGGGATACGGCCGGATGGCCGCGAGGATCTCGTCGATGGTCATCGCGTCGCCCGTCGGGTTCCACGAGGTGTACGGCGTGTCGCACCACGTACAGCGCAGGTTGCACCCGCTCGTGCGGATGAAGGCACTCGGCACGCCCGCGAGCTTGCCTTCGCCCTGAATGCTGTGGAACAGTTCGCTGATGAGCATGGGGCGGCTCGGGGGTTACCACTCGGGGGGGAGGCGGAGCGCGATCTCGAGTTCTTCGACCGAATTCAAGAGCGGGTAAATCGTCAGTCCACAGTGCCTGGGGAAGATCGTGATGAACGGAGGATCATCCACATCGAAGTAACCATGCAGTTCCGCCAGGTGCTGGAGCTGATAGTTGCTTGTCTCCACAAACTCCTCAGCTTGGGAGCTGGAGCAGCGGCACAGCAGCGTACTGATTTCCCGCCACCGGCTTTCGACGTAAACCAGCGGCCCCATCGGCATCGGGCCGTCGGCCAGGACGCGCGGGACGAAGGCCTCGAGGTGCCAATCGCGCCATGTTGATTCAATCGCATGCCGACGACCGGGGAGAGGGCCGCCATGCGCGGCCAGCGCGAGGTTCTCCAGCCGCTGCGAAACGAAGATCCGCTTGGCTCCCTTTTCCACGTCGAAGACTTCGTAGATCGCCGGCATGCCTGTCGCATCGAGCGTTACTCTGATCGCCAGGACGTTCGGGCCCCACGACTGGCCGGGCTCCGACGTCTCATAGGCCCACGCGTAGATGAACTGCGTGCGCAGCTTACCGGCGATCATCTTGGTGACTTCCGCCCAGTAGACCGTCGGCTCCGCCGTATCGATCTCCTCTGTGCCGCCCGGCTTAGTGCGCACGGCCCCGAACCGATCCCGCCGGCCCGCCGCCTCATCCGTCCCGATGACCTCCTGCACGATGATCGGCGCCAGCGCGAGGTGCAGCTCCGGCTCGCCGTCGCCCGCGTCCGGCGGCTTGATGAACCGCGCCTGCTTGATGTGCCGCAGCGGCCGTTCGTAGATGCTGCTCGCATCCGCATAAGCGACCTGCCGAGAGGCGGCAGCGGGCTGCGGCTCCGGCTGCGACACCGTCGCCTCCCGCGGCCCGCATCCGGCGGCGATGGTCATCAGGCCGATGAAGGCCGTCAGGCGGCTCGCCCGCTTGTCACTTGGTTCCCAGCGCATCGGCATAGACCTCATCGCTGAACCCGACCACAAGGGTGTTTCCCGTACGCAGCACCGGCGCTCGCAGGTTCCCCGTGGGGCCGATCAGCTTCTTCAGCAGCATGTCGTCGTCGGGCGCGTTGCTCTTCATGTCGAACGTCACCACGCTCCGCCCGCGCACCGCGATCACCCTGCCTGAAGAACGCGCCAGGCGCAGGGCGTCCGCCGGGCCGAATTTCGTGGCCGCGCTGACCTGCTCCGCCGGCGTTACTCCGTGGCGAGCCAGAAACGAAAGCGACTTCGCGCAGGTCTCACATCCCGACCGGTGATAGTACCAGTTTACGCGCTTGGCCATGCTTATCGGAGTGCATCCGTTATCTGATGGCGCACTGCAGACCCTACTCCTCGGCGTGCAGCAGCCGCGATCAGTCCGTCTTCCGCCCGCAGGGCGCACGATCGTAGCCCGGGAGTTCACTCCCGGGTAAGACGGCCTCTATCGACTTCCGCCCGGAGGGCGGACGAAGCGCTGAGATATTCATGGACGCTTCGTGCGCCCTCCGGGCGCGCAGGGGAAAGGGCTCCGCCATCCGTGGATTGAAATCCACGGCTACGAACGCCCGCCGTCCGGGCGAATCCGGCTCGCCGAACATCGCCCGCCTTCCGAGAAGGGGCTGGATTCGCCACCATCGAACGCATGCACCATCCTCCTCGCAGCCGACGGCCATTTCCAGTGATCTGCCGGTGATGATACCATGATGGCTATCCATGGGCACTGGTTGTCCCCATCCCGATGATCTCCGCCAGTACGCTGCCGACCCCGCGCACGACGCCGATGGCCGCCTCGCGGGGCACATCGCGCTTTGTGCCGTCTGCCGCGCGGCCGTCGAGCAGACGCAGTCGTTCAGCCTGACGCCCGGCTCGATGACGCTTCCCACCGCGCCGCCGGTTGACGACACGGTCCGCCCAATGCCTGCGCAAGGCGTCGACGCCACTGAGCCCGTCGAAGCGACGCGAACCATCGCCCTCGGCGGACGGCCCGCACCTCCCGCCCCCGATCTGCCTGCGGCCATCGGGGCGATTGAGATCGGCCCGCGCATCGGTCAGGGTGGAATGGGCGTCGTGCACCGCGGCCGCGACCGGATGCTCGGCCGGGATGTCGCGGTCAAGTTCCTCCTTCACGCCGTCGCCGGCGAGGACGACCCGCGCTTCGAGGAGTTCCTTGTCGGCGCGCGGCATGCCGCCGGCGTTCGTCACGCGCAGCTTGTCACGCTTCATCAGGCCGATCTGGTCGGCGGCGTGCCTTACCTGCTGATGGAATTCGTGGACGGGCCGACGCTGCGTGACGTGCTGCACCACCACCGGGCGCTGCCGGTGCCGGTGGCGCTGCGTGTGATGTGCGACGTGGCGGCCGCCGTCGCGGCGCTGCACGACCAGGGTGTGATTCACCGCGACATCAAACCGTCAAACATTCTTTTCGATCACGACGGCCGCCTCTATGTCACGGACTTCGGCCTGTCGTGTCCGCGCCCGCGCGACGCTTACGGCGGCGGGGGGCGCGTCTCGGGCTCGCCGCCCTACATGGCGCCGGAGATGTTCGCCGGCCACATCTCGCCGCGCAGCGATGTGTATGCCCTGGGCGTGATGCTGTATGAGTTGCTCGCCGGTCGTCCGCCTTTCGTCGGTCCGACCGACGAGCTCCGCCGGCTGCACGAGCAGGCCCCGCCGCCGTCCGAGCCGCTCGACACCCGCGGCGTGCCGGCGGCGGTATGCGAGGTGGTCGAGCGCGCCCTGCACAAGCGCGACATCTTCCGCTTCAAGACCGCCCGTGAGTTCATCCGGGCCATCGAGTCGTGCCAGGTCCCGCTCGCTTCCGATCTCGACCTGCGGCGGATGACCATCATCGAGCGGTCGTCGGGGGCGGCCTCAGCCGATCCGGCCTCGGGTTCGGGCTCGGCTTCGTCATACTTCGATCGCCTGAACGAGCTTGCCACGGCGAAGCTCGGCACGCGGTCCGACGCGCCGCGGCCGATCACCACGACGCCGACAGTCGCGTCGGAGGCGGAAGAGGAGCCGCTGCGACTTCACGGCGTGCCCTGTCGGCGGTGCGGCGGCGAGCTGTACCAGATCCCGATCACAGAGTCGTGCCCGCGCTGCGGCCTGCCGGCATCCGAGACCGAGGCGGTGTATCGGCTCACCGCCAGCGATCCGGCGTGGCGACGGAGGCTGGTCCGTGGGGTGCGGTGGCTTCGTGGTGGGCTTGGTCTGGCCGGGGTGGCTGGCTGCATCCTGCCGCTGGCGGGGCTGATCAGCCTGTGGCGCGACGAGGCCGTCGGATCGGGCGCGGTAGGGGCCACCCCGATGACGGCTCGCCTGGTCACGCTCTTTGTCGTCCTCCTGCCGCTGGTCGTCGGCGTCGTGCTGACCCTCTCGCGCGAGCCCCGATCGGCCGGCGTCGCGCTCGGACAGCAGCTTTGCCGATGGGGGCGGACAGCCGCCGTCCTGACGGTCGTGTGGGCGGCGCTGGGGGTCGTAGTTTGGTCCGGTCAGGCGCCTGGCGCCGGGCTGCTTATTCTGCAGAGCGCGCCGGCGCCGCTGGCCTGCGCAGTGCTGCTAGCGCTCATGCGTCTCAGCGGCCTGGCCCTGCGCCTTCGGGACACCCGGCTGGCCACGGGGTTGCAGTCGAGCGCGTTTCTGCTCGGCTTCGCTGGTCTGCTGGTCTGCTTTGTCGACATGATTCCCGAGCGCGGCGACGACTCGGTCGGCCTGCGGCTGGTGCCGACCGTGGGGTTGTTTACCGGGCTGGCCCTGCTCGGTGCCGTCTTGTGGACCGCCGCTCTGCTGGGGCAGTTCCGGCAGGCCGTCGAGGCGTTGAAGACCGAGCGCGACGCCCCGGCGACCAACGCGGAACCGACCCGGCCGTCCCCCCCACAGCGTCCTTGAGGATCGCCCGCGCGTCGACTATCCTCTCTTGAGGGGCGTTCGGTTCGGGCTGAAAGGGGCTGCTGCGCGTGTCGCGGGCGCCCCGGACGGGCCGGCTCACGCCGGCCGGTTACGCGGAAGGAGCATGGCCATGAAATCGCCGGATAATGACAGGCTTGATCGCAAGAAGCCCGACCAGGTCTCCGAGTCCCTCGCGGCGATCGAAGAGATGCTCGCCGACTCAGCGCGATCGATGACGGATGATCGCTGGTTCGTGCGGCTCTCGGCGGAGCTCGAGAAGCTCCACGCCGGCGTGCGTATCCACCACGCGGTGGCGATCCTCGAAGGCGGCACCGACCCCGCGAAGAACGCGCCGGAACTCACCGGCGATGAAGAGCGGCTCATGCACGAGCATTACGTGATGCTCGGCCTGCTGGATCGGATCATTCGCACGTCCAAGTCGATCGCCGGGCAAGGGGCCGAGGATCAGACCGTATTCATCCTCCGCGTGCGGGAACTTGTCGCCACGCTTCGCCGGCACGAGGCCGAGGAGCGCCGCCTCATGTACGTCGCGCTGTTCCGCGATACGGGCGGCGGCGGCTGATCGGGCCTTCGCCGTTTCGGATTGAATCGCCAGGGGCGAGCCGGATCAAATCGGCTCGCCTCTTTGTTTGGCTCACAATCGCCAGTCGTCGCGTCCGACGAGATCGGCCAGCCGCTCGACCACCACGTCCGCCTCGGTGAAGCGCTCGCGCCCGTGGTGAAGCATCACGGCCACCGCGCGACAGCCCGCCGCCTTTGCCGCGGCCACGCCCGCGGGCGCATCCTCGATCACGACGCACGCGCCCGGGGGAAGGCCCAGCCGTTCGCAGGCGATCTGAAACACCTGGGGATCGGGCTTGCCTCGCGTCACGTCGTCGCCGCTGCTGATCGCGCTGAAGCGATTCACCACGCCGAGTTCCTCGAGCACGAGGCGGATGTTCGCCGGCGGGCCGGAGGATCCGACCGCCAGCTTCAGACCGGCGGCGTGCAACTCGCGGACGAGCGCGGCGGCGCCGGGTATCACCGGCACGCGGCCGCGGACCAGGTCACGGTAGATCGCCTCCTTGCGATCGGCCAGCACCGCCAGCCGTTCCGGGCCGACCTCGCCGAACAGGATGGGCACGATGTCGCCGTTGTGGCGACCGAAGGTGGCAGCGAACTGCGCCTCGGTGATGGTCCGCCCGTTCTCGCGCCCCAGCGCCTGCCAGCTCTCGAAATGTGCCGGCGCCGAATCGACCAGCACGCCGTCCATGTCGAAGACCACGCCGCGTACGGGCGATAATGAGGGCGTTGGCGTGCGGTTCGGCGACATGGTGACTCCGCGCGAGGCGGGGCCCGCGCCTCGTGGACTGCCGGCGATCGGCGGACGATGGTAGTGCTGGCCGGGCGCAGCCGCAACGAGGCCCCGGCCCGCCGCAATTGGCAAAGCCGCCGGCCTCCGCTATCGTCCGGACGCCTTCGGAAGCGTCGTCACCCGAGAGATCGATACCGCGTGAAGCAGGTTCTCCAACATCTTCGCACCGGGCAGATTGAGGTCGCCGACGTCCCCTGCCCGGCTGTGCGCCCCGGCCACCTCCTGATCCAGACCACGGCCTCGCTCATCTCCGCGGGGACCGAGCGCATGCTGGTCGAGTTCGGCCGCGCCGGCCTGCTCGCCAAGGCTCGCGCCCAGCCGGAGAAGGTCAAGCAGGTACTGGCCAAGATCCGGACCGACGGCCTGTTTCCGACGTTGGAGACTGTTTTCTCCCGCCTCGACGAGCCGCTGCCGCTGGGCTACTGCAACGTCGGGCGTGTCGTGGAAGTCGGGCGCGGCGTCGAACACTTCGCCGTGGGCGACCGTGTCGCCTCCAATGGGCCGCATGCAGAGATGGTGTGCGTGCCCACGACGCTCGCCGCGAAGATCCCCGACAGCGTCCCTGACGACCAGGCGAGCTTCACGGTGCTCGGGTCGATCGCGCTGCACGGCATCCGGCTGATGAACCCGACGCTGGGCGAGGGGTTCGTCGTCGTCGGCCTCGGCCTGCTGGGGCTGATGGCGGCGCAGATCCTCCGGGCGCATGGGTGCCATGTGCTTGGCATCGACACCAACCCGCAGCGATGCGAGCTGGCCCGCTCGTTCGGCTGTGAGGTGCTCGTCGCGCGCGACGGGGCCGATCCGGTCAAGGCGGGTCACGCCTTCAGCGCCGGGCGCGGCGTTGACGGCGTGCTCATCACCGCCTCCGCCCGCACCGATGCGATCATCCATGAAGCCGCGCAGATGTGCCGCAAGCGCGGCCGCATCGTGCTGGTGGGCGTGGTCGGGCTTGATCTGAAGCGCAGCGATTTCTACGAGAAGGAGCTCAGCTTCCAGGTGTCCTGTGCGTACGGCCCGGGCCGCTACGATCCGGTCTATGAAGGCGAAGCGCGCGACTATCCTTTGCCCTACGTGCGCTGGACGGTCGCGCGAAACTTCGAGGCCGTGCTCGGGTCGATGGCCACCGCGCGGCTCGACGTCAAGCCGCTCATCAGCCGCCACATCGCCCACGGCGAGGCGGGCACGGCGTACGACGCGATCATCAACGACCCCGGCGCGCTGGGCGTGGTGATGACCTATCCGCAGCAGCCTGCGCCGCGGGCCGGTGTCATCAAGCTGGCACGACCAGTCGCCGCTTCCTCCCCGAAAGCCTCCGCCCCGGTTGTGGGCGTCATCGGTGCGGGGAACTTCACCAAGCTCGTGCTGCTGCCGGCTATCCAGGCCGCGGGCGGGCGCCTGCGCACCGTGGGCAGCGCCGGGGGCGTCAGCGGCCTGCACGCCGCGCGCAAATTCGAAGCAGACGAAGCCACCACCGACTATCGCGGCGTCCTGGCCGATCCCGAGATCAACGCAGTCTTCATCACGACCCGCCACAGCTCCCATGCGAGGATGACCGCCGAGGCGCTCGCCGCCGGCAAGCACGTCTTCGTCGAGAAGCCGCTCGCCATCGACGAGGAAGGGCTTGAGCTCGTGCGCGCGGCCCACGCGGCGCACCCCGATCGGCAGCTGATGGTCGGTTTCAACCGCCGCTTCGCCCCGCATGCGGAAAAGGTCCGCGCCATGCTCGCCGGCCGGTCGCAACCGGTCGCGGTTTCGATCATGGTCAATGCGGGCGACATTCCGCCGGACAGCTGGATTCAGGATCCGGCGGTCGGCGGCGGCCGTATCGTCGGTGAAGGGTGCCACTTCATCGACCTTCTGATGTTCCTCGTCGGCCGCCCGATCGCCTCCGTGCAGGCGAACATGTTCGGCCCCGGCGGCGTCGCCGTCCGCGAGGATAAGATGACCATCAGTCTGACCTTCGCCGACGGCTCCATCGGCACGGTGCACTATTGGGCGAACGGCCCCAAGTCGTTCCCCAAGGAGCGGGTCGAGGTGTTCAGCGAGGGCCGCGTGGTGGTCATCGACAACTGGCGCCGTCTCACCGCTTACGACTGGCCTGGCGCGCCGTCGATGAAGATGCGTATCGACAAGGGCCACCGCGAAGAAATCGCCCGCTTCCTCCGCGGCGTTGCCGCGGGCGGCCCGGCACTGATTCCCTTCGAAGAGCTCGACATGGTTACCGTCGCGAGCTTCGCCGCGGTTCGCGCCGCACGCGAGGGAAGTGTCATCCGGCTGGCACCGCCGGCCGCGGCGGTGTGATCGTCATGACCCGCACGCCCGCCACTCCGCACGCCGAGACCGCGTTCATCACCCGTGCAGAGTCCGCCGCTGCGGCCGCCGTCGGCTGGCTCGTGCGCTCGATCGAGGCCTGCGGCGGACAGGGCTCAGCCCGGTTCTATTCGCGTTGGTACGTGCCGCTCCGCGGCTGGTCGTGGCCCTATCCGGAGACGACGGGCTACCTGATTCCGACGTTGCTCGACTACGCCCGCTTCGCGAATCGACCCGAGCTGGTCGCGATCGCCCTTCGGCAGGCTGATTGGATTCTGGGCCTGCAGATGCCCGACGGCAGTCTTCCGGGCGGGCACATCGCCCGCGGCCGGGCCAGCCGCGGCCCGAGCGTGTTTAATACCGGCCAGATGATTCTGGGCCTGGTCGCCGCCTACGACCAATCCGGCGACGCGAAGTACCTCGACGCGGCGAGTCGGGCCGCGGTGTGGCTTGCCGCCGGCGTGGATCCCGCCTCGGGCACCTGGGCCGCCCACGCCTACGTGCAGGGTCACAGCCCGGCCTACTACACCCGCGTGTGCTGGCCCATGCAGCTGGTCCACACCCGCCGGAGCGATCCGGCGGTCGCCGCTGCGGTGGAGCGTGCGCTACGCGCGATATTATCGTGGCAGCGGCCCTCCGGCGGGTTCAGCAACTGGGCCTTCGCCCCGGGCCGGCCCGCGTTTACGCATACGATTGCCTACACGATCCGGGGGTTCCTCGAGAGTGCCGCACTCCTCGGCCCCGGCGGACGTAGCTACTTTGACGGCGCACACCGGGCGGCGGACGCCCTGCGCAGGAAAATGGAACTCGGCGGCGGGCTGGCGGGGGCGTACGACGAGGAGCTTCGCGGCGTCACCTGGTACACCTGCCTCACGGGCAACTGCCAGATGGCGATCATCTGGATGAAGATCCACGTTGCGACCGGCGACGCGCGGTTTCTCAGCGCCGCGCTCAAGGCGTTGTCGTTTGTGATGGACCGACAGAGGCTGCGCACGCTCGATCGGCAGAATCACGGCGCCATCGCCGGCTCAAGCCCGATCTGGGGACGCTACCTGACGCTGCGCTATCCCAACTGGGCGCCCAAGTTCTTCGTCGACGCGCTGATGCTGGCGTGCGCCATCCTGCGCACGCCGCCCGGAGAGTCTCCATGCGCGTCGTCGTGACGGCTGGATATGGCCGGAGTCTTCACGCCGTCGGCTTGATACACGGGCTGGTTGAACGGGGCCACACGGTCGCGGCGTGCCTGACGGTCCGTGTGCTCGACGCCGGGCGGCTGCGGGCCTACCGTCGGCAGCTCGGCCTGCGGCGCATGCTCCGCCGGGCGTGGCAGCGCCTGGGCGGGGGCGGCGGCCGGGGCCCCGGCGATGAAGTCGCCCCCCTGCTGACCTACCTGCGCGAGCGCGGCGTGGCGTCGCGCAACGTGGCGGAGGCGTGCCGGGCGGTAGGGGCACGGGCGACCGGCGTTCGCTCGCTCAACGATCCGGCGACATTGGCGACGCTGCGCGGTTTGTCGCCAGACCTCGTTGTTTATGGCGGCGGCGGCATCGTCCGGCGTGAGTTTCTCTCGATCCCGCGGCTGGGGGTGCTCAACGGACACGGCGGGCCGCTGCCGGCGTTTCGCGGCATGAACTCCGCTGAGTGGGCCCTGTGGTACGGCGTGCGGCCGGTTGTGACAGCCATGCTGATGGACGAGGGCATCGACACCGGGCCGATCCTCCTGGCCCGGCCGCTTCCCGAGGACGCGGTGCAGACGGGAAACATCAGCCTCCTTCGGGGAGTGGCCACGCGCGTGACGGTGGAGACACTGCTCGAGGCCGTGGACGCTCTCGCCGCCGGAACGGTTCAGCCTGCACCGCAGGATCCCGCCGCGGGGCGGCAGTTCTTCGTCATGGCCGAACCGATGCTGGAAGTGCTGCGGTTGAGGATGCGTGGCGGTATCACGCTGGTCGATGCGGGCGATTTCCGATTCCCGGAGAGAGCCGCGGGTGATCGTGGCCCCGCCGCCGCGAAGGGCTCTGCATGAACCGAATCGTCAGGGCATACTGGACGGTCCGCGCCGTCGGCGTGGACAACATTCCCCGCCGCGTGTGGCAGATGCTCGGCGGCAGGCTAGGCCTGCTGCGGCGCAAGCTGCCCGGCGGCGAGCTGCCGCCCGCCGAGCTGCGCAGCCAGTTCACCGCCGACTACGACGCGAGCGAGGCGCTGCCGCGCTGGCGCGAGAGGGCGAAGAAGTTCTTCTTCGCCCCCACCGACGGCCCGGCGCTCGGCGCCGCGCTGCGTCGCGCCGTCGATGACCACGTGTGGGGTGAATCCACGGGCAAGCTGGTGCAGAACCTGGCCGACGGCCGGATGCCCTTCTTTTCGCACACGCTTGTAAATGTCGGCCGGCCGATCAACTTCAACCGCGATCACTTTCACGGCCTCGACTGGCCCACCGGGGCGCACTGGTCGAACTACGTCCAGTTCGCCGGGCGGCTGAAGGACATCAAATGCGTGTGGGAGCCGTCGCGCTTCACCTGGGCCTACGCCCTCGCGCGTCACTACGTGCGTACGCGCGACCCGGCGACCCGCGAGCTGTATTGGGAGATGTTCGACGCGTGGAACGGGCAGAACCCCTACGGTCTGACCGCGCAGTGGGCCTGCGGCCAGGAGAGCACGTTCCGCATGATGGCCTGGCTGTTCGCGGCGATCGCGATGATCGGCGAGGACGACCCTGCAGATGCGCAGCGCTACGCTCGACTCACCGAACTGGTGTGGTACACCGGCCGGCACATCGACGGCAACATCAACTACGCCCGCAGCCAGAAGAACAACCACGCCCTCAGCGAAGCCGTCGGCCTGATTACCATTGGCCTGCTCTTCCCCGAGATTCGCAGCGGCTCAGCATGGCTGAAGAAGGGACTTACCGTCCTTTCGGAGGAGATCGGTCGACAGGTCTACGACGACGGCTCGTTCGTGCAGCACTCCTGCTTTTATCACCGCGTGATGATGGACGACCTGCTGTGGGGTGTGCGGCTCTGTCGCCTCAGTGGTGTGACCCTTCCTCCGGTCGTGCTCGATCGGTTTGAGCGCGCCATGGACTGGCTGCTCGAGATGATCGATCCGCAGACCGGCCTGGTGCCCAACTATGGATGCAATGACGGCGCGCTGATCCTGCCGCTGTCCACCTGCGGCTATCTCGATTTCCGTCCCGTGGCGCAGGCGGCGCACCAGCTGGTCCACGGCACGCGGTGTCTGCCGGCCGGTCCGTGGGATGAGACGATGCTCTGGCTCTCCGGGCCGGCCTCGCTTGATGGGCCGACGCAGCCGCTGGCACAGTCGGCCGATGCGAGCCTCGACGACGGCGGCTACTACTTCCTGCGCGGTCCAAACTCGGCAGGGATGATCCGCTGCCACACTTATCGCGACCGGCCGGGGCAGAGCGACCTGCTGCACTTCGACCTGCGCTACCGCGGCGTGAACGTGCTTCGCGACGGCGGCAGTTACATGTATTACTGCGACGAGCCGTGGTGGAGCTTCTTCCTGTCGTCCGCCGGTCACAACGTGGTCGAAGTCGACGGACAGGACCAGATGGTTAAAGGTCCGCGGTTTCTCTGGTTCCGCTGGCCGCGGGCGGCGCTTGTCGCGATGGAGGGAGACTGCGGCTCGGGCGGCGCGTTCGAGGGAGAGCACTACGGCTACACGCGCCTGCCGGGCGCGCCGATTCACCGGCGGCGCGTGGAGCGCCGCGGTGATCTGTACCTGATCCATGACGAGATCCGCGGCGCCGGCGCCCATCGTGCTGCGCTGCGCTGGCGGCTGTGTGATGCGTCGTGGAGCCGCGAGGGCGACACCTGGTCTGCGTTGATCGCCGGCGAGTCGTGGAGCATCCGCGTGATCTCACCCGCGGGCAGCGAGGCTTCGCTGGCTCGCGGCGTGGAGGGGTCTCGTCCCGAGGGCTGGGAGTCACTCTACTACGCCGAGAAGACGCCCGTGCCGACGATCGTCGTCCGGGTGGATGCGCCGTTGCCGCTGCGGTTCCTCACGATCGCGGGCCCGGCGGAGCTCGTGCGTACTGCGAGCGGCGGCCCGACGGGTCAGGAGCCGCGATGAACCCCGGCGATGGCAACGCGGCGGGGGGGCGAGCCGGCGCAGGCGGCGGGTCGTCGTTTCGCCCCGCGCGCGTCTGGCTCGCTGCCTTCGCGTTATCGGGGGTGCTCTACGTCGCCACAATGGCCCCCGGCGTCCTGTGGCAGGACAGCGGGCTGGCCCAGGTCCGCACGCTCCGCCGCGATTTTGACGGTGGTCTGGGGCTTGCGCTGGCCCATCCGCTCTACTACGCATTCACGACCACGTTTCAGTGGATACCCGTCGGCGAGCCGGCGTGGCGAACCAACTTCGTTTCTGCGGTCTTCGGCGCGATCACCATCGCCAATCTCCACCTGTTCCTGCGGCTCCTGCTTTGCCGTGTGATTGGTCCGGGCCGCTCCGCCGCATGGGCCGCGGCCATCGGCGCTACGTCGCTGACCGTCGCGCATACGTTCTGGCAGCACTGCGCCCTGGCCGAGGTCTACACCGTCACCACGGCGTTGCTGACGGCCGAGCTGCTCTGCCTGGAGCGTTTCACGGCCACGCG
Organism: uncultured Phycisphaeraceae bacterium; assembly: GCA_964426945.1. Lineage (GTDB taxonomy): Bacteria > Planctomycetota > Phycisphaerae > UBA1845 > UBA1845 > CAYRSS01. The sequence continues at coordinate 37,836 of CAYRSS010000004.1, read as the reverse complement.
CCGCGGGCGATGGCTCGTGCTGCTGTTCTTCGCGAATGGGCTGGGCATCAGCAACCACATGTTCGCGGGGCTCAGCCTGGCGGTGTATGCGGTGCTGGTGCTCGCGGAGCTGTGCCGTCGCCGGCTTCCCGCCGTTGTGCTGGTGGCCATGCTCGCCGCCTGGTGCCTAGGCGCGTCGATCTACCTCGGCATGATCGTCGATCGCCTCGCCGCCGGCGACAGCGCCGGTGAAGTGCTTCGCTCTGCTCTGTTCGGCGGCGCGGGCGGCGGCGGGTACGCGGCCAAGGCGTTGAACCCGCTGCCCGGCCTGCGCCAATTGCGCGACAGCGTTATCTGTCTGGCCATGAACTACCCGACCCCGCTGGCGCTGCTCATGATCCCCGGAGCGGCAGCCATCGTGCGCAAGCGCCACGACCCTACGGCCGCCGTCGTCGCGGGTCTGGCGGTCATCCATCTGGTGTTCGCGGTGCGCTACGACGTGCCCGACCAGTTCACCTTCTTCATTCCGACGATTGTGCTGCTCGCGGTCGTTCTGGCGTTCGGGGTAGAGCGATTTCTCCGGGCGGGCGGGCGGACCCGAATGGCCTGGGCGGTGGCGGGGGCGCTGCTGCCTGTCGCGGTGTACCTCCCGCTGCCCCAGGTGGCTCGCGAGTTCGGCATCGGCCCGGGTGGTGCGCAGGAGGTTCCTTATCGCGACGCTTACACGTACTTTCTGCATCCATGGAAATTCGGGGAAGCCGGACCGCGCAGGTTTGCGGACGAGGTATTGAAGACGCTTGCGCCCGACGCCTTCCTCTGGGCCGACGGAACTGCTGTGCGCCCGGTGCAGTATTTGAAGATCACCCAGAAGCGGCGGCCCGACGTGACGGTTTTTCCGCCCCTGAATCCGCGCGACGAAGAGGATGGCCGGTTCGGGCGTGCAAGGCTTCAGCCCTGGCTCGACGACAGCCGGTTCTACGTGGTAACCCCGCGCGTGCCCTACGCGCCGCGATGGCTGCTGGAGGAGTACGAGCTTGAGCAGGAGGGCGTGGTGTGGCGGGTGGTCGGGCTGAAGGGTCGCGCTGAGCCGTCGGTGGAGGCGGCGTCGGATTGACCGCTGCCCGGATCGTCTACAGCGCGATCAGCTTCGGCCGGTCAACCGGCGATAGGTCGCGGGCTTCAGCAATCGCAGCGCCGTCATCATCCCCGGCCGCGCGTGCAGCATCGCCGGGAAGCGCACCGGCTCAAACCCGATCGACTGCTTGAACTTCTCCAGCGCCTCCACGTCAGACTTGATCGAATAGTGCGCCCGGGTCACCCCGTCGATCCGCTGCGCGTTACGCAGCATCGTCCACATGAGGATGTCATTGGGCCGGCTGTCGAGCAGGTCGGAGTTCGACGCGATCGTGTCGACGTAGCTTGTGCGGCCGAAGGTGCGGATAATCAGGAAGCCGGCGACGTCGTCCTTCTCCCGGTCGATCGCCAGCAGGATCGTCGTTCCGGGCATGGCGATGATCCGCTCCCACGTACGTCGGATGTACGCCTCGTCGCGAAGCGTCCGCCAGCCCGTGCGCGAGACCAGGTCGTTCCAGCACTTCAGCGCGCCGGGCATTCGGCGGTCGTCGATCGTCTCGACCGCAATCACCTCGCAGCACTTGAGCCCCTTGCGTACCGCCCGCCGCTTGTCGCCGATCGACCGCGCCCCATAGGCCGGCAGGTCGAGGATCATGTTCACGACCAGCGCGCCGTTGCTGCGCTCGGCCTCGGGCACGACATGCTGATACGCGAGATAGGTCTTCTTGTAAGGGAGTTTGCGACCGGGCGACGGCACCGCCTCAACCGCGTCCGCCGGCCAGGCATAGCCCGGCCGCACCTGGTACCACCACGTTCCCAGCGTGTCCTGAAAGGGAACGGCGTAGTTGCGATCGGGGGGCGTTTCGTGCTGCCACCAGAAGGGCAGATCTCCCTCGGCCACCAGCGCGCGGCAGTACTCATCCGTCGTGCAGTGCTTCAGGTCGATGAGGGGGAACTCGATGTCCTGCGGCTCGGGTCCGCTCTTCGGGTCGCTCACGGTGCTCGCTTTCATTCCGCCGCCTTCAAGCCTGGGAGGAGCCGGGCACTATGGTCCCGCCGGCGGGGGACGTCAAGCGTGTATCGGCAGGGGGGCGGGGCGGCAGCACGCGAGGTCGCGAAGCGTCCGAAAACATCAGTCGCAGGTCCCCCGGGCTTACGGGTCGGTCAGGGGCTTGGGCTGGCGGTCGGTGTCGATGTCCTTGTGCATCGCGAAGACGGTGTACTTGTCGGCGTCGGGTGATGTCCGCACCCAGCCGATCGACTTGTAGAGCTTCTCGGCCTTGATGTTCGTCTGTTCGACGAGCCCCATCAGCCGCCGCGCGCCGCGTTTGCGCGCCTCGTCCTCGATGGCGAGCATCAGGTCCACGCCGATGTTGCCGCCGCGGAAGTCGGGGTGAATGCCGAGCATCTTGGCGACGCTCGCCCACTCGGGCACTGGCTTGTCCGCCCCTTCGTTGTAGCTCTTGTCGAAGAATTTGCGCCACGCGAACTTGACGAGGAACCGCCACAGGTCCGGTCGAAACCAGATCTTACGGAACAGATGCCGTCGGAACACCCGCTGGTTGATGAACCCGTGCGGCATGTCGGGGTCCTTCATGGGCTCCGAGCCGTACAGGTAGGCAGCCAGCTTCCCGTCGGGCTGGTGCACCGCGATCAGGCAGAACGTGTCGCGCTGCGGGCCGAGAAATCGAGTATGGTACACGTCGCAGATGCAGTCATGACCGAGCAGCGTCTCGATCTTGTCGGGGAAGCAGACGGCGTGAATCCGCGCCGCGTCTTCGACGTAGCGCTCTGAGAGCGGCTCGATGCGGATCTCGAAGTTCTTGCGTGGTCGCTCAGACATGAGCCGTCGCGCCTCCCGCGGAGCGACGTCCCCGGCCCCGCAGCGCCATCTTAAGACGCCGCGGCGGCCGTTCAAGCGGCTTCCGGCCGGGGACGGCTCATAGCGACAACCGTGCCCGGATCCCCGCCACGATCGCGTGCCCCGTTTCGCCGCCGGCGCCCGGGTTGTCGATGTACTGGAGGTCCGGGGTGATCGTCAGCCGCGGGCTGACCTCGATGGCGTAGAATAGCTCGTAGATCGACTCGCTTGCCCACCGGTCGTTGACCCGGGCGCGGTACAGATGCGAGGAACGGAGCGTTGCGAAGCCCAGCCCGCACTCGTCGCGGTCCCGCCCCGGCAGCAGCCCCCGGTACACCAGCCCGCACGACCAGAATCGGGAGGTCGTGAAGGTCTCCGGGTCGCGGTAGCCGAACCGTCCGAACACGCCCAGTCCCTGCTCGTCCTCGGGCCTTTCGCGGAAGATCATCTGATCGACGGAGACGTAGCATCCGGGCTGTCCGCTGCGGCGTCGCGGGTCCTCCCGTTGAGTGACGAACCGGTCCCTCGGACGCGGGTCATAGAACATCCCCACCCGCAGGTTACCGGGCAGCCGGCCCCGACTCGACGCGAAGCCGTAGGAGAAGCCGCTCTCGAGAAACCCCACGAACCGCGCCCCGTCGTGCAGTGCCGTGGAGAATCCGGGTTTGTACAACTGCGATTCGGCATCCGCTGCGCCGACGATCACCGTCCACCACGGCGTGGGCCTGACCGTCAGCGTGGCGCCCAGCCCGATGGCCAGCGGCAGCAACGGGTTGTTGTCCAGCGCCTGGTTCATGAACTGCTTGTCCTCGCTGTTGGCGAAGGCGTTGCGATCGAAAGTGGTCTGAAAGTCGAGAAACCCCACCTGTAGCGCCACCTTCCGCTCGAACAGGTGCCGCCTGAACCACAGCTGGGCGACGTGGAATGCGTCGTGGCCGTCGGCGTCATCGTTTACCTGCACCAGCGCGCCGGTGCGCAGGTTCACGCCGTGCCCGTGGTTCGCCTGCAAATGCGTCAGCAATTCCGCCTCAGGCAATACGCCGAGCCGCTCGAGATCGAGGGTGAGGAAGATATCGTAGCTCAGCGAGTTTCGCCCCGAGCCGTTGGTGTCGAGCCCGCCCTTCACCACGCCGCCGTACTGGTTGTTGACGAAGAGCGACACGCTCAGCCCCGCGTTGGCCAGCTCGCGCCGGGACGCGGTCCATGACGCGGGCCAATCCTCCGCATGCAGGCTCAGGGCTCGCCCCGGGGGTGGGCCCGCCGCGATTGCCCCGGCACCGTTTCCGAGGAACAGGGCGGCTGCGGCCGCCCACCTTCCTACCCAGCTTCGCACCATCGTCGCGCCTCCCGCGGAGTGCCTGCGCCGCTCAATTCGTTAATGCGGGTGCAGCAAACGGCATGCCAGCCCGGTCGAGGGTCGCTGGTCGGCACGCGGCATGCAGGCTCCTCCTGCCGGCCGGCGCGCCGGACTTCGCGTTTTCACCTACGATCGAGACCGGGCCGCCGGTCGCGGAGAGACGCTCATGACAGGGCTCAAGTTGTTGGCCGCGGCGGTCCTGGCCGCCGGCCTCGTGGGCGGGTGTCGAGGTGGTGCGGCGGATCGCAGCCCGGAGCCGGCGGAAGGCAGCGCAAGCCACGCCGTGCACGGCCAGCGACTGTACGACGTGATGCGGCGGATCCAACTGGCCACATCGCAGGACTGGCCCCAGGAGCTCGATGGCGAGTATGCTTCGCCCGGGCCGGCCGCCCGGCAGGCGGCCTTCGACGAGGCGTGTCGACTGGCGGTGGCTTTGGCCGAAGCGGCGCGGGAGATTCCGCAGGCCGTCAGCAGCCTTAACATCCCGGAGGTCGACCGGCGGAGCTTCCAGGCCCAAGTCGAGACGCTGCACGATCAGGCCCGCGGCCTCGAACAGGCCGCCCTCATCGGCAACGCCGACGCCATGCAGGCGGCGCTGGATCGGATCGGTGCAACGTGCGCGTCCTGCCACGCCAGGTTTCGTGACTACAGCGGCCCGCTGACTGACGGCTGATTCTCGCCCGCCGTCGGGTGGCGCGACCGATGACGCTCATGCAAGGAGATGCCGTCCTCATGCGCTGCCTGACGATCGCCGCCGCCTGCGGCCTGCTCACCGCGGGCTGCACGATGGGCAACTTCCGCTACGGGCAGGAGAAGCCCAAGCCCGCCGGAACCCACTCACCCACACGGGCCAGCGCCGCGATGGTCGTGCCCGATGACGACGGCAGCGTCTCGCGCCTGGTCGTGAACGGGAAGGTCATCGAGGCCGAGGAGATCGTCGCCCCCCTGCGCGAAGAGCTGCGCGAGACGTCGCAGCGACTGACCGAATCGGAATACCGCTACACCTGCGAAGAGCGGCTGGTCCGCGCAATCGGCGACCGGCTTTCCGAGGTACTGCTCTACCAGGAAGCCTCGCTGCGCCTTGGCAAGGAAGACAACCGTGCCATCGACGCCGCGGTGGACAGCGAGCTGCGCGCCCGCATCACCCGGGAGCACGGGGGCGTGCAGCGCCGCTGGGAAAACGCCCTCCGCGCCCAGGGCCGCAGCGTCGAAGACGCCCGCGAACAGCTCCGGCGCGAGTTCATCGTCCTGCGCTACCTGGAATTCAACCTTAAGCCCAAGGTCACCGAGCCGACGCGCGACGAGCTCTTCCGCCTCTTCGAGGAAAGCCGCGATCGCTGGGCCAAACCGGCCCGCCGCGAAATGTCGCTGATCGTGGTGAATGTCGCCGAGATGCCGCCGGGCGAACCGGGCTCCGCCGGCGAAGATCGCCGCGACGCCGCCCGCCGCCGCATCGAACAGGCCCAGGCCGAGCTGCGTAGCGGCGGCGACTTCGCCGAGGTCGCCCGCCGCTACAGCCATGGACCCCTCGCCGCGGGCGGCGGCCGCTGGGGCGCGGTCACCCTCGACGGCGTGCAGGACCGATACCGCCCGGCGGTGGAGGCGCTCTACCGCCTCGGGCGCGGCGAGCTCAGCCCGATCATCGAACACGGCGACAGCTTCTACCTCGTCCGCTGCGACGAGGCGACCGACGGCCACCAGCCGAAATTTGAGGAGGTGCAGGTCGAGTTGAAGGAGGAGCACTTCCGGCGCAGCTACTTCGCCCTGGTGAACGAACACCTCGGCGAGCTGCGCGCCAAGGCCCGCATCGAGCCGGAGAACATCGACCTCTTTCTGTTCGGGGCGATGAAGCTGGTGCCGAAGGCAAACTGAAGGCGCGGCCAACCGAGGGCCGTGCTACGGGCGTGGCTCGCGGTCACCGCGCTGACAACTCCGCGGTCAAGTCTTCGGGTGTCGTCACCGGCTGTCGGCAGGTCCGGTCGTGGCAGACGTACGCCGTCGGACGCGCGTCCACGAGCATTCGTCCCGTCAACAGCGGGGGCGCTGTCGAATCCGGCCGGCCTGCGATCACCACCTTGTTGGGCCTGTAGCCACGGTGCGCCGCTCGCAGCAAAGCCTGCGCGGCTGCAACGGCCGGGTCGCCGACGATCACTACCTGTGCGACGGTGTCGTGGTAGAAGTCCAGCGCACACAGCATTCGCTCGAAGCTCCACGGCGATGATTGCATCAGTGCGCCGAACGCGCGGAACACCGCCCTGGCCCGGTCGCGATACGCCGGGCGATCCAGCAGCACGGCCAGGCGCAGCAGGTTCATCGCCGCCACGCTGTTGCCCGCGGGGATCGCGCCGTCGCGGGGGCTCTTCGATCGGGAGAGCAGGGCCTCGGCATCGTCGGCCGTGAAGAAGAACCCGCCGCGGTCGGCGTCCCAGTAGTGCCGCTCCTGCACCGTCTGCAGCCCTTCCGCCTCCGTCAGCCAGCGCAGTTCATGCGTCGCCTCGTAGAGATTGATGAGCCCTTCGATAAGGAAGGCGTAGTCTTCGAGATAAGCGGTGAGGCGAGCCTCGCCGCGGCGGCAGGTGCGCAGCAGTCGCCCGTCGCGGCGAAGGGCGGTCAACACGAAGTCCGCCGCTCTGGCTGCTGCGGCGGCGCAGTCGGGCCGGTCGAGCACTATCGCCCCTTTCGCCAGCGCGGCGATCATCAGGCCGTTCCACGCGGTCAGGATCTTGTCGTCGAGACCCGGTGCGACGCGCTGCTCGCGCGCGGCGAACAGCTTCTGCCGGGCGTCGGCCAGGCGGGCGTTGAACGCTTCGAGTGACAAGCCGTGTCGCGGCGCGAACTCCTCCGCCGGCACGAGGATGCGCGGGATGTTCTTCGTCCCCGGCGGGGCGTGGCCCATCCGCTCGAACCAGTTGCCGGAGGGCGTGATGTCGTAGTACGCGGCGAAGAGCGCCCCGTCCTTCTCGCCGAGGACCGCCTTCACTTGTTCCACTGTCCAGACGTAGAACGCCCCTTCGAGGCCTTCGCTGTCCGCGTCGCGCGAGGAATAGAGCGCGCCCTCCGGTGAGCGCAGGTCGCGGAGCACGTAGTCGAACATGTCCGCCGCCGTGTCGGCGTAGAGCCGGCGGCCCGTCGTCTGGTACGCGTCGAGATAGATCGAGCTCACGATCGCCTGGTCGTAGAGCATCTTCTCGAAGTGCGGCACCTGCCATTTCACGTCGGTGCTGTAGCGGCAGATGCCGCCGCCGATCTGGTCGTAGATGCCGCCGCGGGCCATGTGGTCGAGCGTGCGCGTCACGGCGTCGACGAGTTCAGGTTTTGCGCTGCGGCGGTTCGCGCGGAGCATCACGTCCATCGCGAGGCTGGGGGGGAACTTGTTGGTGCCGCCGCCACTCATGCCGCCGAACTGCGGGTCGAAGTGCCGGGCGAGCCCATCGGCCAGCGAGTCAACCAGTTCCTGCGGCGGCACCCCCTCGGCCGGCGGCTCGCCTCGCGACCATTGCTCGAAGAACCGCTGCGTGTTGGCATGCTGCGCGAGGAGCTGCCCGCGCTCACCCGCCCACACTTCAGCGATCCGCGTCAGCAGGGCGACGAAGTTCTCCTTCGGGAAGTAGGTGCCGGCGTAGAACGGCGTGCCGTCCGGGGCGAGCCAGACGCTCATCGGCCATCCGCCGTGGCCGGTGACCTCGACCGTGTAGGTCATGTACAGCTCGTCGATGTCCGGACGCTCCTCCCGGTCGACCTTGATGCACACGAAGTGCCGGTTGAGGATCGCCGCGACCTCCTCGACGTCGAAGCACTCGTGCTCCATGACGTGGCACCAGTGGCACGCCGCGTAGCCGATGGAGAGGAAGATCGGTCGATCCTCCGCGCGGGCGCGCTCCAGCGCGTCGCTGCCCCATTCGTACCAGTCTACGGGATTGTGCGCGTGCTGAAGCAGGTAGGGGCTTGTCGCGTGGGCGAGCCGGTTGGTAAAGCGCGGGGCATCGTGACTCATGGCAGGCGCATCCGCCGGGCCTGCCGCGCGCGCATCCCGGCCGCGGCGGCGATTCACTGAATGAACAGCAGGATGAGTGTGAGGCCCGGAAGGGGAGTGTAGGGCGGGAATCCGGCGTGGTCTACCGCGACCTCGGGCTTCACCGGCCGGGCGCGGGCGTGCCGGCCGGTTCGGGCAGGCAGGCCGATCGGAACCCGGCGACGTTCGCGTGGGTGATGGCCAGGATCGGAAGCTGGCTGCGGTCGCGGGCGTCACCGCGGCCCATCAGGACGTCGCGCGCCCGATCGATTGCCGCGCCTGCCAGCCGCGCGTAGTCGGGCGTGATGACCGTGATCGGTAGATTGCGCTCCAGCACCGGCCATGTGGCGGGCGACGCATCCGCTGCGACCAGCATGCGCCCGCCGAGCGCCGCCTCCGCCCGCTCCGCGTCGATGTGCAACGGCCAGTCGCCCAGCGAGAGCCATCCGGCGAGCGCCGGGAAGTTTTCGTGCGCCGCAGCCATCGCCGCCTGCGCGTCGGATGAGGTGCGGCAGGGATACTCGGCGATGATCCGCAGCCCCACGAAGCGGCGCAGCTCGCTGCGCATCGCCAGCGCGCGGTCATCGTCGCCCGCATCGCTGCGGCGCGTGAGCAGCGCAATCATGCCGCCGTCGGGCAGTTGATCAACCAGCGTTCGGGCCAGTTGCTCACCGACGAGCCCTTCGCTCCAGCCGACGTGCAGGAAGGGTACCTCCGCCTCCACCGGCCGGCCCATCGTCACGACGATCAGCCCCGCGCGCCGCAGTTCTTCGAGCACCGGCCGCGTCGCCGCCGGTTCGATCACCTGCACGCACACCGCCGCCGCCTCGTCGCGCAGCCGTCGCAGCAGAGCGTGCTGCGCGTTGATCGAGGTCATCGGCGGCGCCTCGACGCGAATCCGGTACTGCGGGACCTGCGCCTGCCGCGCCGCTGAAACGGCGCGGATCACCGGCCACAGCGGGTCATCCTCTCCCGCGCCGACGACCGCGATGGCCACGTCCTTCGACGGCGCCGCCAGCCCCGATACGGGGATCGCGGCCCGCGACGCAGCGAACGCCACGACGGCCAGCGCGGCGATCGAGAGCGCCCACGTGGCCGCGCGGCCGCGCCGGGTCCGCTTGGCGCACGGCCTCGGAGGCGTCAGTTTGACCAGGTAGAACATGACCCCGTTTCCTGCACGGTATCGCGGTGATGCGATCCGCCCGTCGCCGGCGTGGCCCGGCCCGCTGCCCCCTGCAGCGCTGCCGATCCCCCCAACACGCCTGCGTCCAGTACATTATCGTTCGCAGGCCGATGCGGCTTTTCCACCCGCCAGGCCCTTTCCCCCGGCGCGGGCGGGGCCGCGGTCCTTGTCATCTCACAGGGGGCGGTCTATTCTCCGGCTCATGGATCCCCGCCAGAAAGTGACGATCCGCACGCTCCTCGCCCGCAAGCGGGAAGGGCGAAAAATCTCGATGCTGACCTGCTACGACTACTCCACGGCCCGGCTGATGGAGGAGGCCCAGGTTGATTCCCTGCTGGTGGGGGACACCTACGGCGAGGTCTGCCTCGGCCACAGCTCGACCCTGCCGGTCAAGCTCGACCACATGGTGACGGTCGCCGCAGGGGTGCGTCGCGGGGCGCCCACGTGTTTTCTCGTAGGGGATATGCCGTATCTGAGCTACCAGGTCTCCCACGCCGAGGCGATCCGCAACGCCGGCCGGTTCATGGCGGAGGCGGGGTGTGACTGTGTCAAAGTGGAGGTTGACCGGCGGCTCCTGCCGACCGTGGAGGCCATGGTCACGGCAGGGATTCCCGTCATGGCCCACCTCGGTCTGCGGCCGCAGTGGGTGAACTCGATCGGCGGCTACCTCACGCAGGGCCGCAAGGCGGATGATGCGCTGCGGATGATCGAGGACGCCAAGATGATGGAGCGCGCCGGCGCGGTAGCACTACTTCTAGAGGCTGTGCCTGCCGAGGTCGCTGGGGTTATCACCGCGAACTCCGCCGGCCCGGTGATCGGCATCGCGTGCGGCCCGCAGTGTGACGGCCAGGTTGCGGTGATGCACGACATGCTCGGCTATTCGTCCGGGCATCCTCCGAAGTCCATCAAGGTGTATGCCCATCTTCACGCGCCGCTTGTCGATGCGTTTCGATCCTACGCGAACGAAGTGGCGAGCGGTGTGTTCCCCGCGACCGAGCACAGCACGGCGATGGCGCCCGACGAGCTTGCCGCGCTGCGCGCCGCGCTGTCGCGCGGCGCATCCTCCGCCGACACGACAGCGTAAAAGAGCTCGTGGCTCGCGCCAGTCGGTTGGAGTAGAATGGGGCCGGCGGTATACTCCCCCGCCCGCCCGATCGCGGGCCGGGCGGAGTGGTGTCCGATGAGCCTGCGCGGGCGCGCGCCGGGTCTCGTGCTGCAGTGGTCGGTAGTCCTCCAGGCGTCGATGCGATGCTGGTTCGTGTTCAGTTGATTCGGATCATCATCGTCGACTCGGAGGATGAAAAGGCCTCGATGGTCGTGCTCCGCGAGGTGGAGGGGGAGCGACAGTTCCCCATCATGATCGGCGTCAACGAGGCCTACGCGATCGACCGGCGGACGAAGGGCCAGGTCATGCACCGACCGCTCACGCACGATCTGATTCATTCGCTCATGGAAGGGCTGGACGGACGGCTCGAACAGGTAGTCATCCACGACTTGCGGGAGTCCACCTTTTACGCCAAGCTGCTCATCCGTCAGGATGGCCGACTGGTCGAGGTCGACTCCCGCCCGTCCGACGCTCTCGCGATCAGCGCGGGCACCGAGACGCCCATCTTCGTGGAAGAAGCCGTCCTCAACGAAGTCTGCTAGCCGCCGCATCGCCGGCGTTCAGGGAGTTGTGATGAACCGAAACGCTGTTGCGCTGCACGAGGCGACCATCGCTGCCGCAGGTACCCCCGTCGACGCCGGGTGGCACGACAGCGGGCCTGCTGCAGAGGCGCTGGGGCGATGCCCCGGCGCCGCTGAGCGTCACGTTGCTCGCGCCCCGGTTCGTCTGGATGCCATGGGCGGCATCGCCGACTACAGCGGCGGCCTTCTGCTGGCGATGCCCTGCGGCGAGCACGTGTGCGTCGCCGTCCAGCCGCGCGACGACGACCGCGTGGTTCTCAGCCCCGCCGATGGCGAAGAGCTTTCGGTGTCGCTCGCGAGCGTTCTCGCCTGGCGCGGCCAGCCCGCCGCGCCGGCCGATCCCTTCGGCCACGCGGGCGAACACGACTCAGAGGCGCGCTGCCTGCTCGGCGCGCTGGTCGAACTGCTTCGCACCCGCCCCGATCTTGATCTTGCTCGCGGCCTGACCATCGCCGGCGCGGCCGGCGGGCTGAACATCAGTGTCGACGGTGTTGCCGCCGCGTGGACGGCCGCCGCGCTGACGGCGCTGGCCGATGCCTGCGGCGCGTCGCTCGCTGCGCCGGAGGCGGGTCGGATCTGCCTCGCCGTGGAAAATCTCTGGGCCGGCGCTTTCGGGGGTGGCGCGGCCGCCGTGGCGGCGCTGGCCGGCCGCGCGGATGCGCTGCTTCAGATTCGCGGCGACGCGCTGGCGGTCGACGCCGCAGTCACGCTTCCCGAGGACGTCACATTCTTCGGCATCGACTGCGGCTACCTCGCCGAGGACGCCGTACGCAAGGCCGCCGCCGTGCGGACCACGGCGCTGATGGGCCGCAAGCTCATCGAGGTCATCGTCGCCAACGAGCCGCACCTGCATCCGCACTGGAACGGGCGTCTCTCGCATGTGCAGGTGTCCGACTACGTCGAGCACTTCCGCGACCGCCTGCCCACCAAGGTCCGCGGCCGCGATTTTCTGGCTCGCTACCCCGACGCGATCGACACGCTCACGCGCGTCGAGCCGGACCAGCTCTACAAGGTCCGCTCGCGCACCGAGCACCACATCTACGAGCATGACCGCAGCGCGACGTTCGTCGAGTGCCTCTCGCGCGCCGTGCGGCTCAACCGACCGGACCTGTACCTGGAGGCGGGCGAGCTGATGTACGCCTCGCACTGGAGCTACGGCCAGCGCTGCGGCATCGGGTCGATCGAGACCGACGCCCTCGTGAACCTGCTGCGCGATCAGGGCCCCTCGGCGGGCATCCTCGGCGCCCGCGTGTCGGGGGCGGGCTGCGGCGGGGTGGTGGTGGTCTTCGCCCGCGCCGGCGCCGCCGCCCGATCCGCGATCAACGCCGCCATGGGCGAGTACGCCCGCCGGCTGGAGCGCACGCCGCGGCTGCTGGAAGGCTCGCTGCCGGGTGCGATGGTGACAGGCGTGCGAGCGGTTTAAGCGTCGCGGAGCCTGGGCGCTGCCCCACAAAGCCGCGTGTCGGTATTCGCGCCTTGGTTAGCGCCGCCGCGCTCGGCGGCCCTCAACCCACCTCGATCCGCGCCGGCAGGCGCACGACGAACGTCGCCCCGTGGCCCGGCTCGCTTTCCAGGTGAATCCGCCCGCCCAGCATCGTCGCCAGGTTGCGCGTGATCGCCAGCCCCAGCCCGGTGCCCTCGTACTCGCGCGTCCGCGACGAGTCGATCTGCATGAACTTCTCGAAGATGACTTCCTGCTTGTCCGGCGGGATGCCGGGGCCGCTGTCGCGCACGGTGATGGTCGCGGCGGCGTCGCCCGCCGGTTCGACGGTGAGGCTGATCGTCCCCTCGGGCGGAGTGAACTTGATCGCATTGCTCAACAGGTTAAACAGGATCTGCTTGATCTTCCCCGAGTCGCTGTGAAACGGCGGCAGGCCGGGGCGCACGTCGAGCGTGAGCGTCTGCCGCCGCTTGTCCGACTCGGGGCGCATCAGGTCGACCAGCGCGCCGCAGACCTCCTCCAGCGAGAAGGCGCTGACGTGCAGGCTCATCTTGCCCGCTTCCATCTTGGCCAGGTCGAGCAGGTCGTTGATCAGCTCCAGCAGGCTTCGGCCGCTGGTCAGGATGTTCTCCGCGAAGCGCAGCGTGCGCCTGGTGTCGGCGCTGGGGTTCTGCGCCGCGTCGCGCAGCAACTCCGCGAAACCGATGATCGAGACCAGCGGCGTGCGCAGTTCATGGCTGACGTTCGAAAGGAAGTCCGTCTTGATCCGGTTCGACTCGTCGAGACTGCGGTTCAGGGCGCTGAGCTCGTCGAGGCGCACGCTCAGCGACGTCTGGGCCGTCCGCAGGTGCGTAAGCATGTTGTTGAACGCCTCGGAAAGCTGCTGAAACTCGTCGCCGCTGGTGATGTGCGACTGGGCGGTCATGTCGCCCGTGGCGACCTTCTGGGCCACCTCTCGCAGCGTCGCCACTTTCGACAGCACCAGCCGCTGCGTGACCAGGTAGAATACGAGAATGGCCAGCACCGCGCCGGTCGCGCCTGACAGGACGGTCACGATCCAGTTCCACGTGCGCGAAAAATCGCCCCGCGTGGGCAGCGAGACGTCGATAATGCCGCGGAGCACGTGCGGGTAGTTGTCGGTGACCGATCCGCGGACGGCCATCGCGAATCGGAATACTTCGCCGTCAGCCTGCGGCCGCCAATACCACCGCAGCGTCGGGTCGCGCCGGAAGTGCTCGATGGCAATCAGGCGGAAGCGGTAGGGCGACCCGCCCGTTCCCGTCTCGGCCGGGGGCGGCTCGTCGAGGGCGCGGCCGTCGTCCACCTGCACCAGCGCCGGGGGCGTCGGCGAGAGCCCGAGCCGGCGCGACACGTCCGGCCAGCGGGCCTGTAATTCGTGCCGTGCCCGGCCCCAGTCGGAATCCTGCAGGTCCACGGTGTTGGCCACCGCCTGGGCGATTGCCTGGGCGCGCAGGGCGAAAACCTGGCCGCTCAGTGCCGACATCTGCAGCGACGGGAACAGCAGGGTGGCTACGATGGTAAGCAGCACCGCAGAGCCCAGCAGGAGGCTCACCTTCCGCGCGAGCGACGTCTTGAGCCACCGGGGGCGGTGCATGTCCGATAGTCTACCGCAAGACCGGCCGGTGGGTCAGATAGCGCCGTGCCGCGGGCGGCTGGCCGCGGCGGGCACGGGGCACCGCCGCGTCTATCGAGGGCGAAGTGCAAGAAAACGCCGTGCGCCACACATGATACGGCAGAGAAGGGGAGCCGGGTGGCGGGTGTGAGCGGACCCTCCCGAAAAGACGGAGCGACCTCACCGAAAGGTCCGCGCGCGGACCGTTCCGAGGAATTCGCTGCGCTCTTCCGGCAATCCTCCCGCGTGCTCTGGCTCGTGGCTGTCGGTATCGTGGGAGACGCCACCCTCGCCGACGACGTCGTTCAGGAGGCCGCCGTGGTCGCCTTCCGCAAGTTCGACCAGTTCACCCCCGGCACGAACTTCGCCGCCTGGATGGCCCAGACTGTCCGCTTCGTCGCGCTCAACGAGGCCCGCCGCGAGCATCGCCGCGCCGCCATCAGCCTCGACGACAGCTCTCCCGACCACAACGGCCGCGGGCCGGTGCTCCCCGCCCGTCCGGGGCAGGACGCCGCGCCGCGGGCCTCGGCCGGCGACGGCGAGTTCGCCGGTCGCGTCCGTCAGGCCCTCGAAGGTGTCAGCCCGATGGCACGCGCCTGCCTGCTCCTGCGCACGCTCGACGGGCTGGAATACTCGCAGATCTCCACCCTCCTCGGCATTCCCGAGGGCACCGCGATGAGCCACGTCCACCGGACGCGCCAGTTCCTTCGCGACCGGCTCGCCTCGTCGAATCCCGCCGCGGACCACGGCCGAAAGGGGGGACGGTGACCGACCGATCCCGCCACGACCGGCTGGAAGCGTACCTCGACGGCTGCCTGCCGCCTGGCGAGGCCGCCGCGTTCGAGCGCGAGGCCGCCGCCGATCCCGAGCTGCGCGACCTGCTCGCCCGCCAGGCCGCCGTGGACGGCGCGCTGCGCGATCTCTTTCCCGTTCCGCCGCCGGTTCAACTCGATCCGACGGCTCGGCTTGCGGCGTCCGCCTCGACGCCGGCGGCGCCGCGAGCCGACGGGAACCTCACCGGCCGCCGCCGGCTTCTGGCGGTCGCCGCGCTCATCGGCGTGATCAGCTTCTCCGGCTGGCGGCTGTACGATTTTCTCTTCCCGCCGCCACCGCCCGATGTCTACGGCTGGCGCTCCTTCGCCGAGGTCTATCGCCAGGAATCCACCGGCGTCTACGCCCCGACGTGGATCTGCAGGGACAACGCCGAGTTCATCCAGTTCACCGGCGAGCGCTTCGGCACGCCGCTGGTCATGGCCGCCCTGCCCCCCGGCGTCGAGGTCCTCGGCTGGTCCTACGCCCGCACCATGTCCACCAACACGGCGTACATCCTTGCCCGGGTCGACGGTGAGCCTGCGCTGGTCTTCGTCGACCTCGCCGCCGAGGACTCGGGCCACGGCTTCTCCCCCGCCGGCGAGGCGGAAGCCCGCCGCTGTCACCTGAATCACTTCGAACGAACGCTCGGCCCGTTCCGCATCTACGAAGTCACCCGCCAGGCCGAGCCGCGGGTGCTGGATCTGCTGCAACTCGCGCCGGCCTAGCCGCGCCCTCGTTCGGAGAGGAACCACGGAGGACACAGAGGGCAACAGAGGACACAGAGCCTCACAGGCCGCTTCCGCGCTTGTTTCACGCGGGGGGCGAATGGGGCGGCGTGGCTAGGTGATGGACAGTGGCTGCGGTGCCACCGCTCCGTGCCCTCCGTGATTCCTCTGTGTCCTCGGTGGTTCCGTCTTCCCAAACTCCCTCCCAGGTTGCACGCCCACTCCAATTTGCCATACTGCTCGCCTGGAAGTTGCCCGATGGCAGCTCTGCCGGGTTCGCCTCCGATGCGGCTGACTGACAGTCATGGCTGATCAACCGCCCCCGCCGAAGCCCTCACCACCTCCCATCGACGCCGCAGGCGTGCTCATCGCCGACTGGTATTGCACCCGCTGCGGGTCCAACCTTCGCGGTCGCCGCGCCGCCGATCCGTGTCCAAAGTGCACATTGCGTGCAATACCTATTGCACCGCTTGCGCAGGGGCAGGTCGCTGCGAAGGCCCTGAATGTCGGTCTGGCCTGGCAAGCCGGGGCTGTCATCCTCTGGATCGTGACTCAGTTCAGACTTTGCTGCTTGGTGTTTCGCAACAACCGAGAGGGCCTCGACGCGGGCGAGGCTGTTTTTGAGGCGATGGGCGGATTCCTTTTCCTGGCGAGCGCGTTGTATCTGAACCAGGGGTTACGCCACGCCGACGAGCCCCGCGCTCGGAGGATTGGTCGGACGGGCTGTCTCCTGCTCGCCATCCTGATCATGGTCGTTCCTGCCGGTGGGCTCTTCTGGGCGGCAGAGGTTGACGATCCCGGTCCATTGGCGTCCTCGATGCAGGCGGCTGGTTTGTGGCTCCGCACGGCGACCGTCTGCTGCGTTCTCGGCCTGATTGTTTCGGCCGGCGCCTCGGTCGGTCGCCGGGATCTCGTCAGAGGCGGAAGGATCTTGTTGGGGCTGATCCCGACGAGTTGGCTCTGCAGCCATCTGTTCGGGCTTTGGATCCTGGCTGGCGGCCGCCTCATGAGCGAACCAGGCATGTTGATGGTGATGCCGCCGTCCCCGACGCTCCGGGGGGTCGTCGGCTTTCTCCTTGCCTACGGTTTCCCTGCCATTGTCGGAGTGGGGTATATTCGGTTCCTCATGGCCTGTCGCGTGCAGGTGCCGATGCCCCCGGGAGACAGCCTTGAGCGAGGCCCGACCCTGCCATGACAAACACGCCACCACGCCCGCCGACTTCGCCGCCGCCCATTGATGCTGCGGGCGTGTACATCACCGACTGGCAGTGTGCGCGCTGCGGGTTCAACCTCCGCGGTCGCCGCGCGGCCGACCCGTGTCCCGCCTGCGCGCCGGTGGTTCCGCGCTACGCACCGCTCGTGCAGGGCCGGGCCGCGAATCATGCGCTGAACACGGGGCTTGCCTGGCAGGTGACGGCGGTGCTGGCGGCCGTGGTGTTCGGGGCGCCGTCCTGCTTTGTCTTGACGGGGCCGGAGTTGATGGACGCCCATCGTCGTGCGGATGTCACCGCGGTGCTCAGCGGCGGGCTGTTCCTCGTCAGCGGCCTCTACATGGCGCGGGCATTCCGGCTCGAGCGCGATGACACTCTTCATCGGCTGGGTCGTGTCTTGTGCGTTTTCCTGCCGGCGCTGCTCATCGTGGTTCCCGCAGCGACGCAGGCGTGGGCTCAGATCGCCGGCGGGTCAGCCGCGGATGCAGGGGTGTTCCCGGCCACAGTGCCAGGGATTCGTACGGCGGCCGTGATGGTGGTCCTGATGATGCTGGGCCGGGCCGCGAAGGAGAACGGGCGAATCGGGCTTGGTGTCGTCTGCCAGTTGTTCATGCTGGTGATGCCCGCGGCTTGGATCATCAGCCATCAAATGGGCACCGGGCTGCTGGCCTCAGGCAAGATCATGGCGGACCCCGGCATGTTCACCATGATCCCCATGCCGACGGAGACTGGCTTGAAGGGTCTGCTCCTGGCCTACGCGGTTCCCGCGCTCGCCGGCCTGATGTACGTCTGGCTGCTCATCGACTGCCGCACACGGGCGGTCGCCCCAACCGTAGCCGGTTCGGCTCCGCTGGGCCCGTTGCACTGACCGCCGGCAGCGCTGGGGAGGAACCACAGAGGACACAGAGGGCAACAGAGCACACGGAGCCTCCCCGGCCGCTTCCGCGCTTGTCTAATACTCGGGGGTCATGAGGGCGCCATGTCTCGATGATTGACGGCCGCTGCCGTGCGACGGCTCCGTGCCCTCCGTGCGTCCTCTGTGCCCTCTGTGGTTCCCTCTTCCTTCAACCCCGCTTGTGCGCAACCCGCTCCCGCAGCGCCGCGAGGCTCAGGCAGTTCGCCACGTCGCGCTTTCGCGCGCCCGCCCGGCGGGCGGTCAGAATGCCGTAGCGGAGCTGGTTGAATCCGTCCACGGAGTGTGCGTCGGTGTTGATCGACAGCATCACGCCCGCCGCGATCGCCTGGTGGGCGTGGAGGTCTTTCAGGTCGAGCCGGGCGTGGTGGGCGTTGATCTCCAGCATTGTGCCGTTTTCCGCCGCCGCGGCGATCACCGCAGCCATATCCATCTCCATCGCCTCGCGCTGGTTGATCAGCCGCCCGGTCGGATGGCCGATGCAGCACACCCACCGGTTCTCGATGGCCGCCAGCGTCCGCTCGGTGGGGGTCTTCTTGCCCTTGCCGGTCGCCTTACCCATGGCCGAATGAATGCTCGCAACCACCCAGTCGCACTGCTTGAGGATCTTGTCGGGATAGTCCATCCGGGCGTCGGGCAGGATGTCGCACTCGGTGCCGACGAGGATTTCGATGCCCTTGACCTTGCCGTTGGCGGTGCGGATGGCGTCGATGTGGGCCTCCATCCGCTCGATGGACAGGCCGTTGGCGATGGTGGCGCTGACGCTGTGGTCGCAGATGGCGATGTGGGTGTAGCCGCGGGCTTTCGCCGCTTCGGCCATTTCTTCGATGGAATGCCGCCCGTCGCTGGCGGTCGTGTGCATGTGCAGGTCGGACACGATGTCGTCGATGGTCACGAGTTCGTCGAATTCCCCTTCGAAGTCGAACTCGTGGCGATCCTGGCGCATCTCGGGCGGCGGGCAGCGCAGCCCGAGCCGCTTGTAGATGCTCTCCTCCGTCTCGCCCGCGATCTGCTTGTCGCCGTCGAACAGGCCGTACTCGTTCAGCCGCCACTTCTTCTTCACGGCCATCTCGCGGATGCGGACGTTGTGGTCCTTGCTGCCGGTGAAGTATTGCCACGCGGCCCCGAACGATTCCGGCGGCACGGCCCGCAGGTCGATCTGCAGTTCCTTGCCGCCGCCGCCGTCGACCGTGATCGAGCCCTTCGTCTCGCCGCTGGCCAGGACGCGCTTCGCCTGCGGCGAGCTGGTGAACTCCCTGACCGCCGACTCCGCGTCCTTCGCGATGCAGAGGATGTCGATATCGCCGATGGTCTCTTGTCCGCGCCGCAGCGACCCGGCGAGTTCGACCCGCGACACGCCGGGGATGCCGCGGACCAGTTCGGCGAAGGCCTCCGCGATGGGCATGGCCACGCCGAGGGGCGTCCGCCCGCCGCTGGATTCGAGAAACGCCAGCCCCTCGGCGATCTTCGCGACGCTGGCCTTGCCCATGCCCTGCAGCCCGGCCAGCCGCCCGTCGGCGATGACAGCCCTGAGGTCGTCGATCGACCCGACGCCCAGCTCCTTCCACGCCAGCGAGACTTTCTTGGGGCCGATGCCCGGGATGCCGAGCAGGGCGGGCAGGCCGGGGGGCATCTTCGCCTCCAGCTCGGCCAGCACGTCGATGGTCCCGCTGTCGAGGTAGCTCTTGATGCGGTCGGCCGTGCCCTTGCCGACGCCGTCGATCTCGCCCAGCCGCCCCTCGGCCGCCAGGACGGCCACGTCTTCGGCGCAGTCGTCCACGTTGCGGGCGGCCTTGCGATACGAGTTGACGCGGAAGCGGTCGGCCCCGTCGATCTCGAGCAGATCGGCGATGCGCTCCAGCACGGCCGCGACTTCGGGGTTTTTCATGGAATGAACTCTCCGGGGTCGATGGCCCCCGGAGACAATCCTAACGGCTCCCGCGGCGCCGGACAGTCGAAACGGCGGCCCCCGGCGATCGCCTGCTGCCGGAGCGCTTCCAGATCGGTCGAGGTGGGAGGCTTCTCAGATGAGTAGGGCGATCTGGCCTGCTCGGTGTATTCGCCGTCCCGCGCGAGCACCATGAGGGGGAAGTCCTTACGACGCCAGTCAAGCCATAAGAATCGTCCGATCAGACCCTTATGGTAGCGCCATGGATGCGTTGGAACTGCGACCAGGGCGGTCACTGCCCCATCGGCGCCCGCGACGGGCAGGATCGTGTAGCCGCTCGCTGGCGTGCCAGGAGTTGCGGGGGCGGCCAACGCGCCGAACGTGGCGCGTGCTTCGCACACGTCGCGATGATGCGTGTAGAGCCGCGCGCGGACGAGTACGACTTCCGTAGGGGTTCCGCAGAGTGTCAGCCGGGGAATCGCGAACAGGACGGCCCCGTACCAGGCACCGGCCGCGCAGGCGGTCAGCAGCAGGCCTAGCCCCGCGCGTTTTCGCATCGGCGAAGCCGAGCGGACAGGAGGCTCCGCGACGAAGTCGTGAGGAACAGTCATCAGGATATTGTACGCACACTACCCCCACGGGGATTCGAACCCCGGTCGCCGGCTTGAAAAGCCGGTGTCCTAGGCCTCTAGACGATGGGGGCCAGGTAGTTCCGCCAGTCCCGCCACCGCGGCGTGGGGGGCTGTCGGGCCAGAGAATGTAGCGGGGCGGGCTTGGACCGTCAAAGGCGGCGGGTGTCACCTCACCCGGCGGCCCGAAAGGCCAGCCAGGCTGCAGCGACGGCGGCGAACAGCCCCGGGGCCAGCATCGCGGCGACGGCAGCCCGGGCCGGCGCCCAGGGTCGGCCCGTTTCGTCGACCCCGATCGACTCGGGCAGCGCGTCAAGCACGACCGCCTGGGACGGGTTCGATGGGCGGTAGAGGATCGTTTCGGTGGGCTCGTCCTTCATCTGCCGGGTGCGGTTGGTCCGGGCGGAGACGCGGTGACGCGCGCCGGTCTCATCGGCGAACTCGTAGGTGAACCGCCACACGCGGCGGTTGTTGTTGGTGACGTTGGTCTTGTGCTTCTCGACGAGCGTGCCCTGGGCCACGGCACCGTGACGCAGCAGCGAACTCGCCCACCAGCCGCCCCGCAACGCCGGGATCAGAAAGTAGGCGCCGACCGCCGCGAACAGCGGGGGGATCGCCCCGAGCCACCACACCACCGGCGCGCCGCGCAGGCCGGATAGGCGCGACACGCCCGGCTCGCCGGCGAGGTATCGCACCGGCGCCTCGGTGTTCGGCGCCCAGCGCGGATTCTCGCCGTAGGAGACACCGCGGTGCTCGCTGCCATCTGCGGTGGAGTAGGTGTAGTGCACGGCGTACACACGTCGCTCGCCGCGCCGATGCGTGTGTGCTGATCCCGGACCGTCGAGCCCCGGATCCCGTGCCGTGGAGAAGGCCGTCATCTCCACGCGATCGACAAGCGCGGTGGCCCGCTCTGTTTTGGCGAGCGCGAAGCGCCAGTACGCCCAGTCGGCGTTCATGCTGAACACGAGCACGCAGATGGTGCCCAGACTGGCGAACATCCAGCCGAGGAACTGCGTGCCGCCTCCGAACAGGGCGACCAGCCGCGCCGACACGCCCGCCGCCCGCGGGGGCGGGGCCAGGGGCGAGCGCGGCGGTTTTCGTCGGGATCGGGCCATCGTGTCTCCGTGCTTCGCCGGCGCCCGGCGAATCCTCAGCATCGTTCGTCCCGGCGGCCGACGCCATTACAGATTTCAGGGGGCCTTATAACCCCAGCCGATCCGGTCGCTCGGGTCCGCCAATCGCCGTGCCGTGCGTGACCTCGCCCGATTCGATCCGTTCAGAAGGGTATCCGGACCCGTTGCAGGCCGCCGTACCGGTGGAGCGGCACGAGAATTCCGGTATGATAGTGGCAGGGACGGCCCGGCGACTCTCATCGCAAGACGCGACGCCGTAAGAGCTTGCGGGCGGTTGCCCGCGCGCCACCGCCCCGCACATCTGGTCGTCGGAGAGGGAGCATGACCACGCTGAGCAGTTCCACGCCGGCCGCTGTCGCCGCGCCCGCCACCCGGGCGAAGCGGCGGTACGTCCCGGCCGTCACGCCGCGGCTCAAGAAGCTGCTGGTGCTGATCTTCGCGCTCTTCGCCCTGCTTGGGGCGAACGGACTCTACCTCGTCAGCGTCACGGTGCTGGAGTGGTTCACGGCCCGGACCTACCAGGACTTCTTTTACCAGGTGATGTTCGGCCTGCACCTCGTGCTGGGGCTGGCCATCATTCTGCCGGTGGTGATCTTCGGCGCGGTGCACATCCGCAACGCGTGGAACCGGCCGAACCGCCGGGCGGTGCGGGTCGGCTACGCGCTGTTCGCGGTCTCCCTCGTGCTGCTGGGCAGCGGACTGGTGCTGACGCGGATCGAGAACGTGTTGGAGATCAAGAGCGCGCTCGTGCGACGTGTGGCCTACTGGCTGCACGTGCTGACGCCCATCGCCTGCATCTGGCTGTTCATTATTCACCGGCTGGCGGGGCCGCGCATCAAATGGAAGGTCGGCGGTCTCTGGCTCGCCTTCGCGACGGCATTCGCCGGGGTGATGGTGGTGCTCCAGTCGCAGGACCCGCGCAAATGGAACGAAGTCGGCCCCAAGTCGGGCGAGCAGTACTTCTTTCCTTCTCTGGCCCGCACGGCCACCGGCGCGTTCATCCCCGACACGGCCATGACCAACGACAAGTACTGCCTCCAGTGCCACGAGGACGCCCACCGGCAGTGGGCGCACAGCGCACACCGGTTCAGCTCGTTCAACAACCCGGCGTATCTGTTCAGCGTGCTGGAGACGCGCAAGGTCGTGTTCGAGCGCGACGGGCACGTCCGCGCCAGCCGGTTCTGCGCCGGTTGCCACGATCCGGTGCCATTCTTCTCCGGCGCGTTCGACGACCCGAAGTTTGATGACCCCGACTACGACCTGGCCTCCGACCGTATGGCCCAGGCGGGCATCACCTGCACCGTCTGTCACGCCATCACCAACATCAACAGCCCGCGCGGCAACGCGGACTTCACGATCGAGGAGCCGCTGCACTACCCCTTCGCCTACAGCGACAACGCCGTGCTCCAATGGGTCAACCGTCAACTCGTGAAGGCCAAGCCCGAGTTCCACAAGAAGACCTTTCTCAAGCCGCTGCACAAGTCGGCGGAGTTCTGCGGCTCGTGCCACAAGGTGCACCTGCCCGAAGAATTCAACGACTACAAGTGGCTCCGCGGCCAGAATCACTACGACGCGTTCCTGCTCTCGGGCGTCTCGGGCCACGGGGTGCAGAGCTTTTACTACCCGCCGAAGGCCCAGACCAACTGCAATGGCTGTCACATGCCGCTGCATCCCTCGGCTGACTTCGCCGCCCGCGACTTTGACGGATCGGGCGTCACCAAGATTCACGATCACCAGTTCCCCTCTGCCAACACCGCCATCCCGCACCTGCTGGGCATGCCCGAGTGGGTCAACCAGCGGCACGTCGAATTCAACGAAGGCGTGATGCGCGTCGACCTGTTCGGCGTGAAGAAGGGGGGCACGATCGACGGCGAACTCGCCGCACCTCTGCGTCCGCAGGTTCCGGTGCTGACGCCGGGCGAGAGCTACCTGCTCGAAACGGTCATCCGCACGGTCAAGATGGGCCACATCTTCACCCAGGGCACGGCCGACTCCAACGAGGTATGGCTTGACGTAACCGTCACCAGCGGCGACCGCATCATCGGCCGCAGCGGCGGCCTGAACAACGAAGACGGCGAGGTGGACCCGTGGTCACACTTCGTCAACGCCTACGTCATCGACCGCGAAGGCAACCGCATCGATCGCCGCAACCCGCAGGATATCTTCATCCCGCTCTACAGCCACCAGATTCCCCCCGGCGCCGCAGACGTGGTGCACTACCGCCTCGACCTGCCGCCGGATGTCACCGAGCCCGTCCGCGTCGACGTCGCGCTGCGCTACCGCAAATTCGACACGACCTACATGCGCTACTTCCAGAAAGACAAGTTCGTCCGCAACGACCTGCCGATCATGACGCTTGCGACCGACTCGCTGACGTTCCCCGTGGGCAACGCTGCCGCAGCCACCGGCGTCGAGATGAAGCTCGCCGAGTGGGAGCGCTGGAACGACTACGGCATCGGCCTGCTCCGCAAGGGGGATGTCGGCGCCAACAGGGGTGAGCTGCGCCAGGCGGAGACGGCGTTCAAGGCGGTCGAATCGCTCGGCCGGCCTGATGGCCCGCTGAACCTGGCCCGCGTGTACATCAAGGAGGGCCGGCTCGACGACGCCGTGGTCGCGCTGCGCAAGGCCGCCGAACACAACCCGCCTGCGCCGCCGTGGTCGGTGCTGTGGTGGACCGGCCTGGTCAACAAGCAGAACGGCTTCCTCGACGAGGCGATCGACAATTTCCGCTCGCTCGTCACCATGGACACCGAGGAGACCCGCGCCCGCGGCTTCAACTTCTCGAAGGACTACACGCTGCTCAACGAACTCGGCCAGACGCTGATCGAGCGCAGCCGCGCCGAGCGCGGTGAAGATCGCCTCGCCGCACGCGATGCGCTGCTGGCCGAGGCGCGCGAATGGTTCGACAAGACGCTCGCCATCGATTCCGAAAACGCCGCGGCGCATTACAACCTCGCCCAGATCTATGCCCTGCTCGGCGACGAGGAGAAGACCGCCCACCACCAGGCGGAGCACGCGAAGTACCGTGTGGACGACAATGCCGCCGATCGGGCAGTCGCCGCCGCGCGCATGAAGTCCGCCCCGGCGAATCACGCTGCCGAGGCGATCGTCATTTACGACCTGCGCCGCCCCGGCGCCTACGAGCTGCCGCCCGACGGCAAGGAGCTTGCCCGCCATGAGTGATCCGGCCGCCAAAGCGCCGCCCGGGCCCGCTGTCGCGCCCGACGAGCTTGAGCATGGCGAACTGGTCGCCGCGGATGATGCGGTCATCGGCCGCGCCCTGCGCTGGTCGGCCGTCGCCGTGGTAGTCGTCGGCGCCGCTGTCGCCGCGATGCTGTGGTACATGAAGCGCGCGCCGGAAGTGCTGCCCGTCGTCGTGCCGACCGTCATCCCCGCGCAGGAGGTGACCGCCGCCGCCGATCCGCCGACCGTCGGATTCACCGACATCACCGCGCAGGCCGGGATCGACTTCGTGCACACGAGCGGCGCCACCGGGGAGAAGCTGATGCCCGAAACGATGGGCAGCGGGGCAGCCTTCTTCGACTTCGACAGCGACGGCGACCAGGACCTGCTGCTGGTCAACGGCGCACCCTGGCCCTGGACCCCCGAATCGCAGCGCCCAGCGCCCGCGCCGACCGCGGCCCTCTACCGCAACGACGGCCGCGGCGCATTCACGAACGTCACCAGCGGCAGCGGACTGGACGTCAGCTTTTACGGCGTGGGCGTCGCCACCGGTGACTATGACAACGACGGCGATGTCGATGTGTTTGTCACGGCCGTGGGCCCCAACCGCCTGTTCCGCAACGACGGTGGCGGCCGCTTTACCGACGTCACCGCCGGGGCGGGCGTGGCCGGCGACGAGGGCATGTGGAGCACCAGCGCCGGTTTCTTCGACTATGACAACGACGGCCGTCTCGATTTGTTCGTCGGCAACTACATCCGCTGGACGCGCGACATCGACTTCGCCGTCGACTACCGCCTGACCGGCGTGGGCCGCGCGTACGGCCCTCCGATGAACTTCGAGGGCACGCACTCCTACCTGTATCGCAACCGCGGCGACGGCTCCTTCGAAGATGTCAGCGCCGCCGCGGGCATCCAGGTCAACAACCCCGCCACGGGCCAGCCCGCCGGCAAGGCCCTCGGCGTGTCGATGGTAGACATTGATCGTGACGGCTGGATGGACCTGCTGGTCGCCAATGATACCGTCGCGAACTTCCTGTTCATCAACCAGGGGGCAAGCGGCACGACCGGCTTCGTCGAGGAGGGTGCGCCCGCCGGCGTGGCCTATGACCGCAATGGGTCGGCCACCGGCGCGATGGGCATCGACACCGCGTACTACCGCAACGACGGGGTCTCGATCGGCTTTGCCATCGGCAACTTCGCCAACGAAATGAGCTCGCTCTACGTCTCGCAGGGCGATCGCCGCCTCTTTGCCGACGAGGCCATCACCGAGGGGCTCGGCGCGCCCACGCGGCGGATGCTCACCTTCGGTGTCATGTTCCTCGACTACGACCTCGACGGCCGCCTCGATCTTTTCCACGCCAACGGCCACATCGAGGACGAGATCAACACCGTCCAGCCCAGCCAGCACTACGAGCAACCGTCGCAGCTCTTCTGGAACTGCGGCCCGAAGGCCAAAGCCTGCTTCGCCCCGGTCGATCCGACTGCCGCGGGCGACCTGGGCAAGGCCCTCGTCGGTCGGGGCTCCGCGTTCGCAGACATCGACGCCGACGGCGACCTCGACCTCGTAATCACGCAGGTCGGCCGTCGTCCGGTCCTGCTGCGTAACGATCAGGAACTGGGCCACGAGTGGGTCCGCGTGAAACTCGTCGGCACGAAGGCCAACCGCGATGCCATCGGCGCGATCGTCGAACTGCAGGCCGGCGGCATCACCCAGCGTCAGCAGGTCATGCCCACGCGAAGCTACCTGTCCCAGTCGGAACTGCCCGTGACCTTCGGACTCGGCGCCGCGAAGAAGGTGGATGCCGTGCGGATTCTTTGGCCCGGGGGGGCGGTCCAGGAATTGTCCGACGAGGCGGCAGGGCGCCAGATCGTGGCCACCCAGCCGTAATTGGGTGGGAATCGGGGCGGCGGAGACGATATGATGGGGGGCGGGGGATGCTGTCGGCTGTCAGCCACCAGCTTTCAGCCAGACAGCCCTGATCCGCTTGGACGTTCGGCACCGGCCTCGGGCCGGTGGGGGGGCCGGACCTCGGGGTGCGCGCCCGGGGATCGGTGAGGAAGCAGGGGGGAAGGCCTGATGCCAGTTACGTGCTACGCCGGGCACCGGGCCCACGGCCGAGGGCGCGCCGACCAACGGCCGCTTCGCTGCGCGTCGGCCATCGCCGCGCTGTCGGCGACTGCCGCGCTCGCCCTCTGGGTGGCCCCGGCCCACGCGGCCGCTCCGCCGGAGGTCGGCTGCGGCAAGGCTGAGGCCTTCGCCCGCCGCCAGCGGCACATTCCCCGTCGCGACGCCATCCGCCGCGAGTACGAGTCGCTCCGCGACGCGGGCCTGCGCGAGGCGCTCGAAGCCACCGACCTGCTGCACTGCCAGCTCGACATCGAACTCGTCCCCGACCCGCTACCCGACGAGCCCTCGATCATCGGCAGCAACACCTTCACCGTCGCCTCGCGCCAGGAAGACCTGCTGACCTTCACCTTCCGGCTCGACGACACCTTCGATGTCAGCAGCGCCGTCATCAACGGCTCGACCCCCGCGATCCTCGCCACGCTTTCGGACACGACGCGCGTCGCGTACCTCGACCGTCCTTACGACGAGGACGAGGTGTTCACGCTCACGGTGAACTACAGCGGCATCCCGGACCAGACCCCGGGTGCAATCAACTTCACCACGCAGTCCAGCATGCCGCTCGTGTACACCCTCAGCGAACCTTACTTCGCCTACACCTGGTGGCCGGTGAAGGATGGCGATGTCGCCCAGCCGGGGGACAACAGCGACAAGTTCACCATCGACGTCGCCATCACCGCCCCGTCCGACATGGTGAGCCTGTCCAATGGCATGCTCACGGGCACCCTGCCGATCTCCGGTGGACGCACGCAATACTCCTGGTCAACCGACTACGAACTGGCCACCTACCTCGTGTTCCTCTCGTCGACGAATTACGTCTCGTGGACGCAGAGCTACGCCACGATGGACGGCGGCTCGATGCCGGTCGAGTTTTACATCTATCCGCTGTACAACCAGGCCGCCTACCGCAACGCGTGGGAGCTGCTGCTGCCCATGCTGCCGACGTTCGCCTCGTTGTTCGGCGAATACCCCTTCGTCGAGGAGCGCTGCGGCATCTACCAGTTCGGCTTCGGCGGCGGCATGGAACACCAGACCCTCAGCGGGCAGGGCAGCTTCTCCGAGGGGCTGACCGCGCATGAGCTGGCTCACCAATGGTTCGGCGACGCCATCACCTGCAAGCGATGGAACGACCTGTGGCTCAACGAGGGGTTCGCGACCTACTCGGAGGCGCTCTGGCGCGAGTTCAAGCCCGGCAGCAGCGGCCTGCCCGCCCTGCAGGCCAACATGGCCAACCGGCGGTACACCGGCGGCGGCAGCGTGTTCATCTACGACAACGAACTGGACAGCATGAGCCAGATCTTCAACAGCAACACGACCTACAACAAGGCCGCGTGGGTGCTGCACATGCTGCGCCACGTGCTGGGCAGCGACGCCTTCTTCGACATGATCGCCCTGTATCGCAGCACCTACGACGGATCGGCCGTCACCACCGGCGACTTTCAGGCCGTGTGCGAAGAGATCTACGGCGGGAGCCTCGACTGGTTCTTCGATCAGTGGGTCTACGGCGAGCGCGCCCCGGCGTACCGCTACGGCTGGGAGCCCGTCGAGGCGGGGGGTAGGCACTACGTCGCGCTGCTTATCGACCAGGTGCAGAACTCGGCGTACCAGCGCTTCACCATGCCGCTCGACGTGCACATCGACGGCGACCTCCACGTCATCTGGAACGACGCAGACCGCGAGCACTTCCTGATCCCGGTGGAGGCCCCCGCGGCGGAGGTGCTGCTCGATCGTGATCTCTGGGTGTTGTGGAGCTCGCTGGCGACGATCCCCTACGCCGTCGGCCCGCCGAAGGTTGTCGATACCATCCCCGCCCCCGGAGCCGCCGTCGCGACCGCCGAGGCCGGCAGCGCGACGCTCACCTTCCACACCGACGTCACGACGGTGGCGGGTGACTACGTGGTCACCGGCGAGGCGACCGGCCCGCGCGCGTTCACCTTCGCCTACGACGCGCCGACTTTCACGACCCAGCTGACCTTCGCCGAGCCGCTGCCGCCCGACGTGTACACGATCTTCGCGTCGAACCTGCGCACCACGGGCACGACGCTCCTGCTGGACGGCGAGATGACCGATCCCTTCTCCCCAGAGGCCCTGCCCTCGGGCAACGGCCTGCAGGGCGGCCAGTTCGCCTACTCCTTCGAGGTGGTCTGCCCCGGCGACGCCGACTGCGACGGCGACGTCGACCTGCGCGATGCGGCGGGGCTTCAGGCCTGCTACACCGGCGAGGGGATCCGCGCCGCCGTCGGCTGCGGCGCCATGCGCCTCGACGGCGACGAGGATGTCGACCTCGATGATGCGGCCCTCTTCGCCGCCGCGATGGGCGGGCCGGGAGAGTAGCGACCGCTGCCCGCCTTGGGGGTGGCTGCAGGCGATTCGGCATCTCTCAGATCATGTGCCAGGCACACAATCCCTCAGCTGCACGGCGAGTCGACGTGTCCACTCGTCGGGATCGTCGATGATCCTCTTCGAGAGCTCGACGTGATCTACGGGACACAGGTCAACCAACTCGCTCGCAGCTCGACGGCGACAGTAAGCGTCCGGATCTTCCAGGGCATCACGGAGGTGCCCCATTCCGCCAGCACGCAGGCACGCCATCGTCACGTACACCTGCCACCGCACCGTGGGATAGCGTGACTTCGTCAGTACGATCAGCGAATGGAAACAGGCCTGAATGTGGGCCTTTGCCCAGTTCTGCATCTCCTGACACTCATCCGACAGGATCCAGCACGCCTCGAGGAGCGGGACGGCATCGACGGGCAG
The DNA here is from genome assembly GCA_964426945.1 of uncultured Phycisphaeraceae bacterium. GTDB lineage: Bacteria > Planctomycetota > Phycisphaerae > UBA1845 > UBA1845 > CAYRSS01. Next base: position 8,233 of record CAYRSS010000004.1, on the reverse strand, counting down.
CGGATTGAGGCACATGACCTCGCCGGCCGTCTGGATGAGGGCTTCCCAATGCGGGAAAGTGCCCTCCCATCCCTCAAAGTGGTCACGGTACGGCACGGACGGCGCCCACAGCAGCCAGTCGTCCAGCAGGCCACGCAGTGGCCGGACCTCCGCCGCGGGCGGATCGGCATCTGCCTTCAGCGTGGCGCAAATATGCCGGTATTCATGATGACGGCTTAGCAAGGCTGTCTCTCAGCACGAAGACGCCCCACGGGGCTCGGATGCGTCAAGCGCCTACTTCAGCTTGTCCGGATTCAGCCCTTCCAGCTCTTTCACGACGAACAGCCCGTCCTTGCGGATCAGCTTGTCGTCGAACCAGATTTCGCCGCCGCCGCGCGGGCCGTCCTGCATGCACACGATGTCCCAGTGCACGCTGCTGCGGTTGCCGTTGTCGGCGTCTTCGTACGCCTGGCCGGGGGTGAAGTGGAAGCTCCCGGCGATCTTCTCGTCGAACAGAATGTCGAGCATCGGCTCCGTGATGAACGGGTTGAATCCGATCGCGAACTCACCGATGTAGCGGGCCCCCGCGTCGGTGTCGAGCACCTTGTTGAGGTGCTCCGTCGCACTGCTCGTCGCTTTGACGATCTTGCCGTCCGTGAACTCGAAGCGCACGTTGTCGTGGAAGACCCCCTGGTAGAGCGTCCGCGCGTTGTACTGAATCGTCCCGTTCACGCTTTCGCGCACCGGCGAGGTGAACACCTCGCCGTCGGGGATGTTCACCTTGCCGTCGCAGCAGATCGCCTTCTGTCCTTTGATCGAGAACGTCAGCTCCGTGCCCGGTCCGACGACGCGCACGCGATCCGTCGCCTCCATGAGCTGCTTGAGGGGCTGCATGGCCTTCGACATCCGGGCGTAGTCCATCGTGCACACGTCGAAGTAGAACTTCTCGAAGGCCTCGCTGCTGCGCCCGGCCTGCTGGGCCATCGCCGGGTGCGGCCAGCGCAGCACGACCCAGCGCGTCTTGGGCACGCGGATCTGCTGGTGGACGCGGCTCCACACCGTGCTCTGGTAGAGTTTGTGATGCTCCGGCGGGACGTCCGACAGCTCGGCGATGTTGTGGTTGCCGCGCATGCCGATGTAGGCCTGCACATTCTCCATGCGCTTCGCTTCGACGTCGGCCCACAGGTTCATCTGTTCGGCCGAGGCGTGGTGCATCAGCGCCCGCATCACCTGGTTGTTCTTCAGCGTCACCAGCGGATGCCCGCCCGCCGCTCGCGCGACGCGGATCAGTTCGCAGGTCATCTCGGTGGGTATGTCGATCGCTTCGATCAGCAGCTTGTCCCCCGGCTTGATCGCCGTCGCATAGTTGACAAGCACCTCGGCCAGCCTGGTCATCCGCGGATCGATCATCGATAGCTCCTTCGTGTCCCTGCTGCTTTCCCTCGCCGGCGGGGATCACCCCGCGGCGCATGCTCCCACGTCGGCTGCTCAGCCGCCGTATCCGTCGATCTTCGTCGTCTTGCGGCCCGCGGCCCGGCGGTTGTAAGCGGCGACCAGCGGCCCGCACTCGCGAAAGAGCGTCTTCCACGCCTTCCGCGGCCGACCCGTGGCCGCAGCATACCGCGTCATCATACGCGCCGCGTCGGTCACGCCGAGCCCGCCGGTCGCAACCAGGCTCGCGCCCAGCCGGACCAGCCGCTGTCGCTCCTTCGAGACCGCCCCGGCGCCGCAGCGGCTCACACCGTCGACGTCGACGATCCAGGCCGTCGGCGCGTGGTTCCACCGCGTGAGCAGGATGTTCGAGGCCTTCAGATCCCGATGGTGCAGCCCCGCCGGTCCGAACCTCGCCAGCAACTCCGCCACCGTCTGCGACAATGCCCGCCGGATCCGCGGCGACTCGCCCGCCGGCGTACGCGGCAGCAGCGCCATGGCCACATGGTCCAGGTCCGCCACCGCTTCGAGCGCAGACGTGATCAGCCACGACTCGCGGTCGGCGCGGTTCGATTCAAGGATGACCAACGGCTCTGCGGTCGCGATGCCCGCGCTGCGCAGCATCCCGGCGCGCTGGGCGGCCTGTCTCGCCCGGCTTGGGCGAAAGGCCGCCAGCCGCCGGCGCAGGAATCCGTCGACGCGGCTCTGCTTGCAGATTACTTCCCGCGTGGCCGCGCCGTTGCCCACTCGCGCCCGGCACACCTGCACGCCGCCGGAGTACTTCAGCACGGCATATCCCGCCAGCGACGACGGGTCGCGAAGCAGCTCGTCGATCAGCGCCGCCCACGCAGCCGGCGACGGTGCATCGGGGCCGTCGCTCGCCGCGGGCAGCATGGTGACGCGCCAGCCCGGCCGTGGTCCGTCGAGCAACGCCTGCGCCGCGATCGTCGTATCGCCCGCGTTCATGCGGCTATCGTACCGCCGCGCACCCTCGGCGAAAACGGCGGCGCGCCAGCGCGCCGTGCCACCGTGAGTCGCGCGGATCCGGGCAGGGGATTGCCACGCGGCGGAGGATGCACGATCATCCCGCCGGTCGGGCCGGACCGCGATCGTGCCGCCGAACCAGCGTATTCGCCGCGCACGGCTCCGCCCCGGCTGATTCCTGTCATTACGCGGGGCGCGCCATGAAGAGCAAGAACCTCCTCACTTTTCTCATCCTCGGCGGCATGGTCCTCGGCGCGATCGTCGGACACTTCCTCCACGATCCGAACTTCCGCATCACGATGAGTGACAGCCAGCACGCCTATCCGACGGCCGTCACGGCGTTCTACTTCGTCGGCAACACGATCTTCCTCGGCCTGTTGAAGATGATCGTCATCCCGCTGATCGCCACCAGCGTGCTTGTCGGTGTGACGAGCATCGGCGACTTCCGACACCTGGGCCGCATCGGCGTCATGACGCTGACCTACTTCGTGTCCACCATGTTTCTGGCCGCGGTGCTAGGGCTTATCCTCGTCACCACGATCCGCCCCGGCGAGCGCATCCCCCAGGAGGACGTCGCCGCCGCCACAGAGGTTTTCGAGGCGGACGCTTCGACGAAGCAGAACATCGCCGCCGGACCGCGCGGGCTGGTGGGCGCGCTCGAGAATCTCGTCAAGCAGATCATTCCGTCCAACATCATCGGCGCCGCCGCAGAGGGTCAGGCCCTCCCCGTGATCTTCTTCTCGATCCTGCTGGCCATCGCCCTGACCACACTCGGCGAGCGCGGCCGCCACCTGATCGATGTGATCAACGTCGCCTACGACGCCATCATGATCCTCGTGCACTGGATCATCTGGCTTACGCCGATCGGGGTGTTCGCGCTGCTCGCCTGGACCGTCGCGCGCATCGGGCTCGGCGTCTTCAGCGAGGCGATCGGCACGTACATGTTCACCGTGCTGCTCGGCCTCGGCATTCACGGCCTCGTTGTGCTTCCGCTGGCCTGCTGGATCTTCGCCCGATGCAATCCGTTCCGCTTCATGCACCACATGCGGCAGGCGATGCTGACGGCGCTGGGCACGGACTCCTCCTCCGCCACGCTTCCCGTCACGATCGAGTGCGCCACGGAGGTCGCCGGCGTCAGCAAGCGATCGGCCGGGTTCGTGCTGCCGCTGGGCTCGACGATCAACATGGACGGCACGGCACTCTATGAGGCCGTCGCGGTGATCTTCCTGATGCAGGCCTACATGCCCAACATCGAAATCACGCTCACCACCCTCGCGCTCGTCGCCATCACGGCCACGCTTGCGGCCATCGGCGCCGCGGGCATTCCCTCCGCCGGCCTGGTGACGATGGTCATCGTGATCGACGCGGTGAACGGCACGCTCGACGCCATCCCCGGCGTGCCGGCGCTGCCCGTGGCTGCCATCGGCCTGATCGTCGGCGTCGATCGCATTCTGGACATGTTCCGCACCTGCGTAAACGTCTGGGGCGACGCGGTCGGGGCGAGGATCGTCGACCGCTTCGAATCCGGCCCGTCCACGCCGTCCGCCTCCTGAGGCTGCGCGCCGCGCGTTATCTACCCGGGGCCTCTGCGCAGCCGTGCGCCTGCACCGTCGCAGTTCGCACGTCGCTGCAATCCTGTCCGATAAGCGCCACCGTCGCGCGATTCGGCGATCCGAGGTTCGGCCTTTTCCGGCGTTTGCCGAAAGAGAGCCGGACCACACGCCCCGGAGACCGCCGCCATGAATCGCCGTCACCGCTCGCTTCGGATGATTTTCTGCGCCGCCGTCGTGCTCGCCGTGACCGCCGTCGCTCGCGCCGGCGACGAGGTCGAGATTCAGGCTGCACTCGACGCACGCCGGACCTACCAGCTCGAGCCCGGCCGCACCTATCTGCTCGACGCCCCGCTCCAGCTGCGCGCAGGCATGACGCTTGCCGGCACGGGCTTCTCGACGGTGCTTGAGTACCAGGGTGAAGGAGACACGGCGCTCTACTTCGGCGAGGCCGACCCAGACAAGGCGATCTACGCCACCTACGTCCGGGACCTCGCCATTCGCGGCGGCGGTGTCCGCGTGCAGCGGTCCGGGCAGCACTGTCTCATGGAATCGGTCTGGGTGATTGAAGCCCCCGCGGCGGCCTTTCACATCGAGGGGCCGGGCGACCGTTTCCTGATGCGTGACTGCATCGCCTGGAACAGCGGCGAGGGGTTCGTGATCGTCACCGACCTCGTCAACAACGGCCTCATCCTCGACCATTGCAATGCGCAGGGGAACTTCGGCTACGGCCTGCGATGCGAGACCGTGGGCAGTCCCCATGCTTACCTGCCTGACCTGATGGTGCGGGACTTCACGTGCCAGGGGAACCAGCGCGACAAGCTCGACGACGCCGAGATCCTGCTGCGCGGCAACATCCTCGACGCCCGCTTTGAGCATCTATACATCGAAGCCGTCAGCGCCCGGGTCGGCATCCGCTGCGAAGGGGTCGACTTCCCCGCCGAGCGCGCCCGCCGGGCGCCGCGCAACCTCTGCGTCGAGTCCGGCAGCCGCATCGAAGGCAAGACCGCCATCACGTCGGTAGAGATCCTCTCCGGGGAGGGCGTCGTCGTCCGCGATTCGAAGCTCCGCCACCCGATCCGCCGCAGCTATGGCCTGCCCGAGGTGAAGCAGGAGGGGCCCTACAAGGTCGAGTCGCTCTTCATCACCAAGGACGACGATATGGGCCCGCCCAAGCCCGTGACGGGCACGCTTCCCGCGGCCGCCGCCAGCCTCCGGTAGGCCCGGCGCCGGGCGGAGGATCGGGGGCGCAGACCGGTTCCATAGCCATTGCCGGAGCATGGGTTTTTCGGGGAGATAGCCGCGGCGGCTCGCTCCGCGACAGGGGGCGCGGTTAGGCACTCTCGCCGAGCTGTACCGAGGCCAGCGCCGTGGCGACGCTGTCGGTGAAGTCGAAGATCTTGTCCAGCCCGGTCGTGAGGAACACCCCCCAGACGTTCGTTCGCACGGCCGCAATGACCAGCCGCCGCTTTGCCGAGGTGACCTGTTTGCGGAGCTTGAGCAGCTTCGCGATGTTGCCCGAGTTAAGGTGATGGACGGCCCCGAAGTTCAGCACGATGTCCACGTCGGGCTTGGCGCCGAACTCCTCGATGAGCGCGACGACGTCGTCCGTAAAGGCCGGCTCGTCCTGAAGCTCGGCCACCACGATACTGTCGGACCACTTCTCGATCGCCATCGCACCCTCGCTCCCGGGGCCTCAGCCGTCCTGGCCTTCGAGGCCGGCCTACCGTAGCCATCGCCCCGCACGGTGTCAATCTGAAGCGCGGCCCGGCCTGCCTCTCGCTGGCATGCGGCGTGCGAGTACTTCCCCGGCACAGGGGCGCCCGCGCCGCGGCGCCCGGCCGGTCGGGGCCTCGGGGTCGCGACCGCGCAGAAATCCACACGAACCTGCGGGGATTCGCGTATGAGTCAGTCACCGGACAAGCCGCGCCGCGCTCGCCGAAGCTGGGCAGAGCCCTTCAAGATCAAGATGGTCGAGCCCATCCGGATGACCACCCGCGACCAGCGCGAACGGGCCATCGCCGAGGCGGGGTTCAACACCTTCCTGCTGCGAAGCGAGGACGTGTACATCGACCTGCTGACCGACAGCGGCACCGGCGCCATGAGCGACAACCAGTGGGCGGGCATGATGCTCGGCGATGAGGCCTACGCCGGCTCGAAGAACTACTACAACCTGTCCGAGGCCGTGCGCAAGCACTACGGCTACAAGCACACGATTCCCACCCACCAGGGCCGCGGGGCCGAGCACATCCTCAGCCGCCTGGCGATCAAGCCCGGCGACTTCGTGCCCGGCAACATGTACTTCACCACCACCCGGCTGCACCAGGAGCTGGCCGGGGCGACCTTCGTCGACGTCATCATCGACGAAGCCCACAACCCCGGCAGCGAGCATCCCTTCAAGGGCGACATCGACCTGGCCAAGCTGCAGAAGCTCATCGCCGAGGTCGGGCCCGCGCGGATTCCCTACCTGTGCATGCAGGCGACGGTGAACATGGCCGGCGGCCAGCCGATCTCCATGCGCAGCGCCCGCGAGGCCTCGGCCCTGTGCCACGAGCATGGCATCAAGGTCTTCCTCGATGCGACCCGCGCGGTCGAAAACGCGTATTTCGTCAAGCTGCGCGAGCCGGGCTATGGCGACCGGACCATCGCCGAGATCCTCCGGGAGATGTGCGGCTACACCGACGGCTGCACCATGTCGGGCAAGAAGGACTGCCTCGTGAACATCGGCGGGTTTCTGGCGGTGAACGATGACGACATGGCCGAGCGGGCCAGCGACATGGTGGTCATCTACGAGGGCCTGCACACCTACGGCGGGATGGCCGGCCGCGATATGGAGGCCATGGCCCGCGGCATCGCGGAATCGGTCGAGTTCGACCACATGCACGCCCGCATCGGCCAGGTCGAGTATCTCGGCGAGCACCTGCAGGAGGCCGGCGTGCCGATCGTCGTGCCAGTGGGCGGCCACGGCGTGTTTGTGGATGCCCGGCGGTTCCTGCCGCATATTCCGCAGGAACAGCTCCCGGCCCAGGCGCTGGCCGCGGCCCTGTACGTCGACAGCGGCGTCCGCGGCATGGAACGCGGCGTCGTCTCCTCCGGCCGCGATCCCAAGACCGGCCAGAACCGCATGCCCCGGCTGGAGCTCGTGCGCCTGACGATCCCCCGGCGCGTCTATACGCAGGCCCACATGGACGTCACGGCCGAGAGCATCATCGACCTGTGGGACAAGCGCGACCACATCCGCGGGCTGGCCTTCGCCACGGAGCCCAAACACCTGCGGTTCTTCCGAGCCACGTTTGCGCCGATCGGCGGCGGGAGGGTTCTGGACGCGTAGCGGCATGCGACCGGCCTCGCGGCCGAGGTTGTGTGCGGCACCGGCCGGAGCACGTCGACTCGTGTGGCACCGGCCTCCGGCCGGTGTTGTGCAACCGGCTTCCAGCCGGTTACGCGCAGCCAGTCATCACCCTCCGCTGATTTGCCCGCACCTTTCGCCTACACTGCCCCCCATGGACCGCCCGCCGGCCAGCCCCAGCCGTGTTTCCTGCCGCGCATGGCTTGTGGCCATTGTCGTGTTGTTCGCGGCGATTTCGATCTGCGGCATCAATTGGGGCCTGCCCACCGCACGCAACGACCGCTACCTTTTCTCCGGCGAGGCCCCGTGGCCCGGCGAGAAGATCTACCGCCTCGCGAAGGCGGGCGAGAAGCTTGGCGGCGCCGGCCGCGGGGCGGATGTCGATCCCGACCCGCTCGACAAGTCCTCGGACGAGCCGATCCTGCTCACCGGCAGCGACGAGGACATCGCCCGCATCTACCTGCGCTATCGCCTCTACACCCACCAGCCCGACGAGATGATCACGATGATGGCGCTGGCCGGCATGCGCCCCTCGCAGCTCGAGCTTGATCCGAAGCTCTACCAGTACGGCGGCCTGTTCATCTACCCCATCGGCGCGGCCCTCAAGCTCTGCGGCATGCTCGGCCTGATCGACGTGCGCAGCGACGTGGCGTGGTACCTCGACCACCCGGACGAGTTCGGCAAGTTCTACCTCGTGTCGCGGGCCTACTCGGCCGCGTGGGGCCTGCTTGGCGTCGTCGTGGTTTTCGCCATCGGCCGTCGCCTGGGCGGCGACCGCGCCGGCCTCATCGCCGCGCTGCTGTTTACGCTCATGCCCGTGGTCATCTGCATGGCCCACGAAGGCAAGCCGCACCTGCCGGGGGCGGTGCTGATGCTGGCGGCGGTGTGGTGCGGGATGAAGCACGTGGGGAATTGCGGATTGCGGATTGCGGATTGCGGA